>NHBV01000003.1 GCA_002167775.1 Crocinitomicaceae bacterium TMED16
CTTTATTTTTCCATTGTGAAGTGTATATTTTATAGGCATTTGCCTCTTGGTAGCACGTATTCTTTGTAAACAATTATTTTTTTAGGAGCTCGTTTTTAAGCTTTTCAGGAAAGGAGTAGCTTGGATTAAAAACAAAGTTTTGGTCATTGAGGGTTAACAGAAAAGAAATTAAATCAGCCCTTTCATTAAAACTCAAGGTAAGAGCTTTTTTTAGGTCGGTTTTCCGTTCAGAGCCGTGGTTCTTTTCTTCGGAAGCATAATGGGTTAAAACATCGTTCAGCTTCGAAAAGCGGCCATCATGCATGTAAGGAAAGGTATAGTTTAGGTTTCGTAAAGAAGGTACTTTGAATTTATAACGATCTTCCTTTTGGTTGGAAACTAAAAAGCGCCCTTTGTCATCGAGCGAGGAGTCAATAGGGAGGTTATTATCCATGTATTTCCCATTCGTAAACAGAGGCTCGGCATGACAACGGCTGCAGTGCTGATCAAAAAGAATGTAACCCACCTTTTCCTGTTTTGTAAAGGAGGCAGCGCCTTGTTTAACCGCATCATATTTAGACTCAAAAGAAAGCAAGCTTAGCTCAAAAGCCGCAAGTGCCTTTAAGGTTCGGCTACTATTAATAAGTGTGTCTTTGTAGGTGTTAAAAAATTCCTGCTGATAGAAACTTGAAGCCCGAAGCTTTTCCAATAATTCCCCCATACTTGACCCCATTTCTTTTGGGTCGTGCAGCGGAGCTAAAGTCTGTGCTTCAATATGATGTGTAGCACCATCCCACATGAACTCCTTTTGCCATGCCAAGTTAAAAAGTCCTGGGGCGTTTCTTGTACCAACAGCATCAAATATGCCATGGCTTAACGCGTGGTCCGTGTGCGCGAAAGCATTGTATGAGTTGTGACATGAGGCGCAAGATACCTGATTGTTGGCCGATAAAATGTTGTCATAAAAAAGAAGCCGACCCAAAGCAACGGTGTCGTTTGTCTCAGGTGATTCGGGAAGGGGATAATATGGCAGTGGCAGGTAGGAGGGAGGAGCAGGGATTCTCACTTTTATAACAAATGCTACAAGAAAAAAGCTCACAAATAAAGGAAAAAGCATTTTATTGTACATAGAAACATGATTTTGCGCGCCGCATAAGTGAAACGGCTTTTTGACTTGGGCTCATGATTGTGTGTTCCTCGGAAATGCTAATGTCAGACATGAATTTTTTAAGATCGAATACAATATTTACTTGAGGTTTACGCACCTTAAATTCAACATCTTGAGTGGTTATATATGGCTTTTGAAACCCCCCGAGGTGCAATTGAAAGCTGTTTTTTCTTGCAGGACTGTGTTTCGAAACCCCCTCGAGTTTAAAATTGATGTATCCGCTTTGCCACGTCCAATACATGCCGTGTATTGGGTCTAAAGGGCCTTCTCCAACACCTTGAACTGCCGTTTTTACGTCCACGCCTAGAACAAACTTTAATGTCCCCTCTTTTAAACCGCCCCCGCCTATTCCGTTCACATGGTTGTTTTGGACTTCCTTTTTATTAAAGTCTATTAAATAGTGTTGTTTTTCAGCTCTCCAAACCGTTTTTCTTCCATCTTCCACGCGTATATCGCTAATGTAAAAACGCAATGCGCTTATTGAGTCTTCGGGGTTGAGGCGCAAGGGAAGCGAAATAGAAGTGTCCGGTGCTAAACTAAAGTTGAGCTGTGCTTGTGCACATGTTAAATTCATGAAGCCAAGGAAAAGCAATAGAGAAAAGCGCATTGTTTTTTCGAAACCTTCCATCTATGTTTTTTTTTCCATTTATGCCTCTTTTTTGAGGTGCTTGGCCAACAACCTGTGGAAATGATGTACACCTTGTTCCCGAGTTGGTGAAAACCGCCCT
This sequence comes from Crocinitomicaceae bacterium TMED16, assembly GCA_002167775.1. GTDB lineage: Bacteria > Bacteroidota > Bacteroidia > Flavobacteriales_D > Crocinitomicaceae > UBA952. Next base: position 1,876 of record NHBV01000003.1, read on the forward strand.
GTTTGGTAGGTGTGAGACTGAAGACCCCTGTGCACCCCTTCTACAACAAACTCATCTTCTCTTTCAACCTTATCAAGGACTGCCCCAGCGCCATCGCTAAGCTTAGAGCTATCCCACACAAAGGAGCGAAAAACAACGCGTGTCTTGTTTTTTGATAACGGTTTCACAATATTGATAGAGAGCCCCCAGGGATAAAAATTAAACATCATGTTAGGGAATATCCAATAATAATATGCTGCCACGTGCTTGCCCTGATCTGGATGCCCTTCAGGAAACTCAAAGACATCTTCCCCTCCTTTTGAATAGCCAATTTGTAAGGAACCGTTGTCAAAAAGCTCTGTCTGATAACTTCCGTAATCTAGCACTTCATTCAAGTCGTCGTGAACGAATGGAATATGGAACCCCTCAAGGTAATTATCGCAATATAAAGCCCAGTGACAATTGATCAGGTAGTCTTTACTATGCGTTGCGTCATATTTGAACTGCTCTAGAGGCAAAAATCCTATACGCTCTTTCATTTTATCAAAAACGGCATCTATAGAAAAAGCGGGGTTTAAAGAGGTAAAGACATGAGTTCCAAGCTTGGCGCTTGGATATTTTGTCAGATGGTCGCAGGCTCTTGGAAAGTCTTCTACGTCGTTGAATTCCGGCATGAACTTTAGCTGTCCATCTTTCTTCCATTGCCGCCCATGGTATCCACAAGCGATGCGTTTGGATCTGCATTCGTTATGAAAGATTAGGTTTCCCCTGTGTGTACAAACATTTGAAAAACAGTTGACTTCTTCGTTTTCGCTGTTTTTTTTAAGAAACACAGGTTCTTCAATGAAGCCTTCTAAAAAGGACATTGGTTGTACATAATCATCAACAGGAAAGAGTTCCTGGGCGCAGCCTTGCCATTGCCAAGAGTGCCTAAAAACACGTTTCTTAAGTGCCTCAAAAACGCTGTCTTCTCGATAAAAAGACGCGGGTAAGGTTTCTGCTTTTGCAATGTTCTCATGTATATAAAAATCAAACATAGAATCAGGGTTTGTATTAAACATAAAAAAAGAAGGCATCTCAAAATTAGTCAATTACCTTGTTTTATGTCTTATAAGAATTAAAATTAGCGAAGTATTTTATGCGGGCCACATTTTTAGTGCTCGACGAAGCTCTGAGGCAACGCGGTCCGCGTTTTCTTTGCTAAAAACAAGAGGAGGTTTTGTTTTTATTACGCTGTCGGCAGGACCATCTGTGCTAATGAGTACGTGGCGTTTACGAAGCTCGTTTTTTAAAAATTGCGCCAAGTCTGTATTTGGCACTCTCTTCTCGTTGATTAACTCAACACCAAGGAACAATCCCTCTCCCCGAACATCTCCGATACGCCCATCTTCTTTTTGTAATGTTTTTAAAAGAGATATGTAGTAAGCACCAACGTCTAAAGCATTTTGCTGAAGCTTTTCTTCGTCAATAACTTCTAATACAGCTTTTCCGATTGCACAGGAGACGGGGTTTCCGCCAAAAGAACTGAAAAACTCCACTCCTTTTTCGAAAGACCCTGCCACTTCTTCAGAGGTGATAACAGCTCCCATTGGGTGACCGTTCCCCATAGGTTTTCCAATAACAACCATGTCCGGCTCTACACCATGGCTTTCGAACCCCCAAAAAACGGATCCAAGTCTTCCAAATCCAGTTTGAACTTCATCACTAATACAAAGCCCACCATTTTTTCTAACCTCAGGATAGAGTGTTTTTAAATAGCCGGGCGCTAAAGGAACCTGTCCTCCGCAACCGACAATTGGTTCTGCAATAAAAGCAGCAATTCCGTCTTCACTATTATGCAGTAGTTTAACAGCGTCTTTAGCATAAAGAACTCCTGGCTGCTCTGACCCCTCGAACACTCCCAGATACTCTTTTGGAATAGGTGCTTTTATGATGTGGTTTTTCTGCCCTTGGCCTTTTGGATTGTTAAACTTGTAGTCACTAATGTCAATACCCGTTTGTGTGTGGCCGTGGTATCCGTGCTCCAAGACCATTATATTTTCTTTGCCGCTGTGTTTTTTAGCCATTCTGATGGCCAGGTCGTTGGCTTCGCTACCTGAATTTACAAAGAATACTTTGTTAAGTTTTTTTGGGAGCCGTTGTAATAAGGCTTCCGCATATTCTGAAAGCAAATCATATAGGTATCGAGTGTTGGTGTTTAGGGTGGCCATCTGTTTTTGGCCTGCTGCTACTACTTTAGGGTGGGAATGCCCTACGTGAGGGATATTATTATAAGCATCTAAAAAGGTGTTTCCGTAGCCGTCATACATGTATTGAAACGCAGCCCCAGACATGTAGATAGGACGCTTGTAGCTCATTGATAAAACAGTGCTAAAATGGCGCCCCCGGGTTTTTACTTTTTGAGCAACATCTATTGTTTTTTCTTTGCTTAAACCAAGCGCATCTATGAAATGGTTCTCAACGGAAATTGGATTGAGCACGAGTAGCATATTCAACATTTTCCAAGCATTTTTTTCGCTTACAGATGCGTACTTGTTTTCTGGCTGTAAAAGCCTTGCGTTGGCTGATTGACAAACACTTATGCAGAGCTTTGTGGCAATGAGATAATACAACAACCCAAGCTCTTTTCTCTTAAGCGGGATGACATTGTGATATGCCTCTAAAAAAGGTGTTGCCCAGTCAAAAAAGGAGTCTTTGTCATAGCTCAGATAGGTCAGAGCAGTAGCAACTTCGTTGATTAAGGGAGAATAAACCATGTCTCCAAAATCAATCAAACCCAAAACTTGTTCCCCTTCTGCTAAAACATTCCATTCGTTGAAATCACTATGGATATATGCTTTGCGAAGTTCAGAGATACAAGGGGCAACAAGCAAATCGAATTTTTGGAAGAAGTAAGCGACTATACGTCTTTGTTTTGGATCGGGAATAGCGGAAATATATTTTCGGTTGAGCTGCAGGTTTTGTAGGTCCCATTCATAATCCCGCGCGCGAATCGCATCACTATGAAAACTTTCAAGCTTTTTGTTGACGTTTGCAAGAAAGGCTCCGAGGTTGCCCATAAGCGTTTTGTTAGGAGTTATTTCGCCTAAAAACTTTCCTGGTAAAAAAGACAACATACGGCAGGTTTTTGTCTCATTTCCTACGTCAATTGTTTTAACATATTCTCCTGATAAAAAAGGAATAGGAACCGGTGTTTTGGAATCCTTTTTGTTTTGCAAGTGGAGCAAGGCATCACCCTCTGCGTTAAGCAGAGACAATGTGTTTATTGCCGCAGGGTAGGTTTTGAAAATGTATTGAGCATCCTCTGTTTTGATGAGGTAGTTTTCATTTTCGTATCCATTCAGCTTTTTGATTTCAAGCGGCTGGATTCCAAAGGCTTTTATGATTGCTTCTTTCATAAGCGAATTACGGCCCTTATGGCTGTAGTATTTTTTCGTATGCTTTTCTTGGGCTCCCCCTAAAGTAAACCTGGCCACAGTAATGGTATCCTAGCTTTTCAAAAAGAGCAAGCATTGCAGGGTTATCAAAGTTTGTGTCTGCCTTAACGCTATTAATACTATTCTGCTTCGCAAAGTTTTCGATGTGTAAAAACATTTTTTTAGCAAGACCCTTTCCGAGGTGCTCCTTTGAAATGGCAACGCGATGAAAGACGACAAAATCATCATTGCTGAGCCACTCGCCTTCAAGGTTTGCATATTCAGGCTCGTCGTTTATAAGAATAGCAGTATATCCAGCAATCATTTTTCCATCTACAAGCACAAAACCACAGCCTTTGGCAATATCATTTTTGATAACGGTAGGATTTGGATATCCATCCTGCCATTGATTACTTCCGTCATCTTTTCTTCTTGAGATGGCTTGCCTTAAAATCTCCCAAATAAACGGAAGGTCATCCGCTATTGCTTTTCTGAATTGCAAATTCTCCATCAGCGCAATTTGTTTTTCTTTTGAGATTCGAAGTTACAAATTCACACTTTAACTGCGCGCAAAGAATCATCTTTTGTATTTTTAAAGAAATTATTTTTTATGATTAAGTACAACCCGAAAAGCTGGTTTAAACACATTATATCACTTAACCAAAGTGATACATTGTCAAAGCTTTGGAAAGAGCTCATCGCAATAGGTCTATTAACATTGGGTATTGCGCACCTTGAGGTTAAGTACATAGAAAATACCGAGCCGTTTGACAGCTTAATGCAAGTATATTCTTTGGTTGGATTTGCCTTGTCTTTACTTCTTGTATTTAGAACAAACACCGCATATGACCGTTGGTGGGAGGGGAGAAAAAAATGGGGAGAGCTTGTAAACAATACGCGAAACCTATCTTTGAAAATAAATACGGTTTGTTCCAACAAAGAAGACCGTGCATATTTCAAAAGAATGATTTCAAATTATGCTTTTGCTATGAAGGAGCATCTTCGGGACGGTGTTGATTTAGCTCAGTTAGAGCTAAACGAAGATGAGCTAAAAGAAATATCGGCTTATGGCCATAAGCCTAACTATATCCTAAAGCGCATGTATGAAAGACTGGAAGGTTTAAAAAAATCAGGGGTTTTATCAGAAGAGGGTTATATTGTCGTCGACACCAACATGAAAACCTTTTCTGATATTATTGGTGCGTGCGAACGAATTAAAAACACCCCCATCCCATATTCATACAGTATTTTCTTTAAGAAGTTTATTTTCATTTATGTTACAACCCTGCCTTTGGCATTCGTGAACTCCTTCGGCTACTATTCCTCTTTGGTCTCTATTTTTGTCTTTTACATTTTGGTGAGCATGGAAATTTTAGCAGAGGAAATAGAAGACCCTTTTGGCACTGACGACAACGACCTTCCCACAGATGGCTTGAGCCAAAAAATCAAGGACAATGTTCATGAAATTTTAGCTGATTAAACAAGGGTTATTTATACCCCACCTCTGCAGATAAAAGCAATTTGCTCCTAGCAAAGTTTCCTGTCCCAAAAGCGACTTCTTTTCCTTCTTGACTGTACAGCTTTGCTTCTGCGGCAAATAGGTTAGAAGATTTATAACGCACCGTTCCGACAGCGGTGAGCTTCCCTTTAGAAACGGGTCGCAGAATGTTTATGTTGAACGAGGAGGTAAGCATAAAGCAATCTTTTACAACCGAGCTCACTGCGAAATATGCCGCATCATCAAGCATTTTGAAATAAACGGTCCCGTGTATAGCTCCTAGCGCGTGAAAGTAGTTTTCAGAAACGTCTAGCGTGATGGTTGCTTTCTCGGCTTCAATTTTACACGTGGTGGTATCAAAGATCTTTGTATTGACGTTTGCACCCAAATACATTGTTTCGAGTTTTCTATAGTGTTCTGTATCCATTTAGTATTGGGTTTGACTGATTCTTTCTTTGTAGCGCTCTTGAAGAATATTTACAAAGGACGCTTTATTGAGCTTTATATATTCTATTGGGTTTTCTGTACTTAAGTCTGGATGCAGGTCCCTCAGGTTTCCATCGCTCCAAATGGCCATTTCTAAAATAACAGGAGTCAAGCCCAAGCCCTTTTCTGTTAGATGGTAATGCTTGGATTTTTTGTTTTCTGGCAGGCTCAACCTCTTAATGATTCCTTTTTCCTCGATTTTTTTAAGTCGATCGGTCAAAATATTCGTTGCAATAGCTTCCTCTGCCTCAACAAACTCCTTAAAGGTTTTTTTACCATCAATAAGCATTTGTTTAACAATAACTAAAGTCCACTTGTCTCCTAAAACGTCAAGAGCAGAGGTGATGGGACAGTCACAGCGAAAAGAATGGGCCATAAAGCAATTGGTTTAATCTCTCTAAATCAACAGGCACAATATAGTTAAAAAATCAAGATTACTTGCAAAACGCAATTAAATAAAATATTAATAATTACGGGTATAATCATAAATATGAAACCCTTATTGTTTTATCGGGGAGAATACTCGTTAACTTTAGCTTGAAAAGAAATGCAATGATCAACTATTGTTTTTTTAATACAATAAGCGCTTGGGGGGGTGGAGAAAAGTGGCACCTCGATGTAGCGTCATATCTTCATAAAAAAGGCGCTAGCGTAGTTGTTGTGGCTGTGCAAAATAGTCCCTTATCCAAAAAGGCAGAGGCCCTAGGAATTGAGGTCAGGCACATAAAACTGTCAAACCTCAGTTTTCTAAACCCAATGGTTGTCTATCGAGTTGCGCGACTTTTAAGGCGATATAGCGTAAATAGCCTGATTATTAATTCTCCAAGAGACCTTAAGTGCGCCGGACTTGCGGCTTGGTTTATAAATACACCGAACGTGATTTTTAGGCGAGGTAGCGATATTGCAATTAAGAATACTGTGCTAAACAGGTTTTTGTATCAGAAGGTGGTGCATAAAGTCTTGGTAAATTCTCCTGCGACACAAACTTCTTTGAATGCTAATAATGCCCAGCTTGTTGCAAAAAGTAAAATTAAGTTGGTCCCAAACGGGATTGACTCAGACAAGTTTTTAGATGCTCCTTTCAGCCCTATTTATGAAAAAAACACTGATGAATTCGTCTTATGTACTCTTGGAAGACTTGTGCCTCAAAAAAACCACGAATTTTTAATTGATTTGGCGGTGGAGCTAAAAAGAAGACAACTTCATTTTAAGCTTCTGATAGGAGGAAGTGGTCCTCTAGAAGGAGATTTAAAACAAAAGGCCCGGTCCGCAGGTGTTTCAGGTAGTATTGTTTTTAAGGGCTTTATTGAACGGCCCAAGGACCTTTACAGTTCGGGAGATGTGTTTTTACTACCTTCTCTTTGGGAGGGCTTTGGTTATGTGCTTGCTGAGGCGGGATTGTCGGCGCTCCCTTCAGTTGCCTTCGACGTTTCGAGTAATAGCCAAATAATACAAGACGGAAAAACAGGTTTTTTGGTACCCGAGTCGAATACTTCCCTTTTTGCTGACGCGCTAATCAAGTTGTGGCAAAATGAAAAGCTTCGAAATGAAATGGGTGAGGCTGCCAAGCGTTTTGTGAGGAAGAATTTTGAGGCAGAACGGATTTTTAAGGAGATTGAATATGCAATTAGCTGAAGCTCAACAGCAAAAAATAAATACAATAATTATGGGTTTGACAAACAACGATATTTTTAAAAAACTTCGGGTAGCATTAAAAATGCGAGATGATGATATTGTAGAAGTTTTAGCTTTGGTGGATTTTAAAATCACCAAAAGTGAGTTGGGCGCTTTTTTTAGAAGTGAGGATCATCCGAAATATATGGAGTGTCAAGACCAAATTCTTCGTAATTTTTTAAATGGACTCATCATATATAAACGCGGCCCNAGGGAAGATAAAAGAAAGCCNAAATCATAATAGNNTTGGCTTGTTCACTAATAATTTCTTTCAATCAGAAATTGTTCNAAAACGGCAAGAACTTCTGGAAAGTTTTCTCTTCCAAATCCAATTCGTGCATGCGTTTTTCCGTACTCGAAAGCCTCAGAGGGAAGGATCATAATTCCTGTTTCTTCAACTAGTTTCTGTGCAAAATCTTCAGCGGACTCGTCTAAGTGGAGTTTTATAAAAGCGGTCGAGCTGGTCAACGGAGGAGCGAAGTCAAATAGGTTCGGGTATTTCTCACNGAAAGCTGAAAAGAGTATGATGTTTTTTTGGATTTTATCTAAGTTTCTTTTCAAAAAGTAATCTAAATTGTTCAATGCTATTGTCGCCAAGATTTCGCTTGGNGCACTGCTGCAGATGGAGAGGTAATCTTTGAAGTTTTCAACTCTTTGTAAGACGCCTTTGTCCTTGGTGGTCAGCCATCCAATACGCACTCCGGCTAAGCCGAATGTTTTTGAGGTCCCCCAAAGGCTAATGCTTTTCTCATANAGATCAGACATTGATGGAAGACTCGGCCCNNTAGTATGGTCGAGAAAGCGATACATTTCATCACTAAAAACATATACGTCGTTGTTGCGACAAACGTCAATAAGCCTTCNGTATTCCNCTTGGCTTGGGCTAAACCCAGTAGGGTTGTGTGGGAAATTAACTATGACAAGCTGGGTGTTTTTAGAGACTAAACTTTCAAAGTCAGCCATAGAATAGGTCCAAACACCATTTGATTCTCTCGGCTCCCAGAGTTTTAATNTACACCCTATNTCTTTTGCAATTTGGTAGAGCGATTGGTACATCGGCGCCATGCAGACGACCTCGTCTCCTTTAGACAGCAAAACATTCATCAAGACGAAGTTCGCTTCTCCTGGAGAGGTCACGAGAATCTCATCAAGTTCGATATTTTGATAATGCTTCTGAATGGCTTTNCTTAACGGGATGCTCCCCCTTGTTTCAGTATATCCGAGCTTTAAATTAAGCCAATCATTTTTTTCTCCTTCTGAAGCAAGGCTTAATACTTCTGCCATAGAAAAACCATCACAATCGGAGCTCGACAGCATGTATTTTGCGCTGAATTCATATTTNGCGAAGTAACGCTCTATGGCAAAATCTTTTAGCTGCATGGTGNTTCTTATTTTCTTTTCACCACCTTCAAGGATTGGCCCCTCACTTTTAAAATATATAANCCGNCTGGTATATTTATGAGATTGATATTTGTGCTTCCAGACTGAATCGATCCACTCAAAATATGTTCTCCAAGAATGGAGTACAGTGCGTAATTTTGCGTTTCTTGAAAGGATGATTCTATAATTAGTTGGTCCTCAAAAGGGTTTGGAAAAACACGTACCTNATCTTCAAGGGTTGCTGTATTGTCTATTGAATTTGTAGCACACCCAATAAGGCCTGAAAGGTCATACCNTGAAACAAAGTTCCAAATTTCTTGGCTCGCATCAATGTCCATGTTTCCAAAAACACCGGGCCAATCATGACCCCCATTAATNACTTTTAGATGCTCTACGTATGTGCATCCTGAGGCATCTGCCCAGGTATATCGTTCAACAGTGCTTCCATCAGAGGTATTGGTGTTTGCGACGGTTGACATCGTTGGATTGGNATCACAGTTGTTCGCTGTGGCCCAGTATTCATTCGTTTCAGCTGCCGACATGTAATACTGAATACCATTAAAAGTTATTCCATTGTAATCTGATATGCCATCTGCAGTGCCAAGAATTGTAATTACTCCAGTCGGATGTTGAGGGGCACAGTTGTTAAAAGTTTCTCCTTGCATCGTTCTTGCGACTGCTCCAGCAGCAGCAATTCGATTATTTAAGCTGCACGCTAGTTCGTAGGTAAATTCTCCTCCTAAAGAATAACCGCACACATAAACTCTATTATTATCAATCATATACNCTGCCGCTATAGCATCGATCATTGCCTCAACAAAAGGNACATCATCAAAAGTTGTTGGCGCTTTATGCATCCAGCTTGTAGAGCCTCCGTTTCCGGGGTCAGGAACCGCNTGAGGATAAACTAAAATAAAGTTAGCGGTATCCGCAATGGGCCTCATATCCACGCTTGACAGGTGCCCAGCGATATTGCCTCCACCTCCATGGAAATTAAAGAGTAAAGGAACCGCTTGGCTTCCGTCATAGCTTGCTGGAATATAAACAGCGTATTCTCTATTATTTCCNTCATGTAACAAGGTTTGGTTCAAGAGTGTTTGTGCTGTCAGTGTTTGAGCGCTGATTAAAGCGAGCACTAAAGTGAGAAATGATTTTTTCATGTTTTTATTCGGTTTTTAAAAGTTTAAATTAAAGCTTTATTTACAATTAGCCCAGTATTTAAATCTATACANCCCAAAGGGCGAAAGGTTTAAAGNGCATAGTCATTTTATTTATGNTTGGTTGCATGTCTTTTTTAAATAATGAGCCTAAAAACTATACATTAACCTCAAATAAACTCCGCTACCCATACTTTTAAAGGTATCGTTGAGCGAACCAAAAGCGGCTTGCGCTGTCAGCATTANCTCCCAATTGTCTTCAATCCCATAAACAATTGATGGCATGCAAAGTAGCATATTGATTCCCTGCATATAAAACAGGGACATGGATGTACTCAGCTTCGGGTTAAAAGCCCCGCTGATTTGACCGAAATAAGTGAGCTTAGAAGGCATCAAAGATTTAGCAGTTATATCTCCTATAAAGGTTTGAAACAAAGAAGAGGCATTGAGCGGTTCGCTAACTCCANTCGTGTTTAAGAGAAGAGATCCGTTTAAGTATANCCCGTTTTTAAACGAATAATCAATACTGGTTGACAGGCTTAATGCCCCTGAGGTATCTTTGAAATTGCTTTTCGGTTGGAAATATGACANCTCTGTTTTGAAGCCTGCATTTTTGAGGTTTCCTGCCCAAGCAGCACCTATGGTAAAGTCCTTGTAGTAGTTTGCTGCAATTAACTGAAAGTCATATTGCCACTTATTGAATTTCCACATAGCTGCNATAACAGAGCTGTCTAGGGAGCTACCCGGTTGCGCTGCAAATTCCACGCTTGAAAGGCCTCCCGTAAAATATTGAAATCGGATGGCATCGGCTCCCGGCCGCTCCTGATAGTCAAAGTCAATAAGGCTGTAGGCGTTGAAAAGATCATTAGGGTTCCAGGCTAAGTTNACCCCCCAATTGATGCGCTGTCTACCCACCCGAAGCTCCCATTTCTTAGCACTATATTTTAGGTAAGCCCTGTCGAGAATAGAGTGCATTACAAAGNCTTGTTTGTTTATAGGTACAAATGACAAGTCAACTTGGCCGCCGTCTTCATCCAATAAGCTACCTAAATNTGGGTTTAATGAGGTGGTTTGGCCATAAAATATGCGGTTTCTCATTTCAACAACACTTGTTAACTTATTCGTGAAATTCACTTNTAGCCGCAAACGATTGTGAATCAGNTTGTCGNTAACCATACTGTCAAGATTGGCAATAGAGGCCGTATTCATGTATTTGACAAACCCAGAAACCTGTACCCGATCTTTCCACCACGANGGNTTTTTTTCCTGAGCCAAAAGCCCAAAATGTAAAAAGCAAATTAANAAGATAAATGGAGTTGTGCGCATTTTATGCAACAGTATGGTCAGAAAGCACTTTCCCATCTTCAAGGGTGATGACCCTCTTTGCGCGGTCAATAACCCGCTGGTCGTGCGTTGAAAAAATAAAGGTCATATTCTCTTCTTGGTTCAAGCGGTGCATAATGTCAAGAAGGTTTGTTGTTGAGGTTGAGTCTAAATTTGCGGTGGGTTCNTCAGCCAATACAAATTGAGGCTTGGAGGCGAGNGCCCGAGCGACAGCGACTCTTTGCTGTTGGCCTCCTGAAAGCTGGCCAGGTCTTCTGTTGATTTGTTCACTTAGCCCAACCGCTTCTAGAAGCTCTTTTGCTCGAGTATCTCTTTTACCAGAGGGTGNACCTTGCATCAACATAATGAACTCTACATTTTCTTTGGCCGTTAACACTGGGATCAAATTATAAGCNTGAAAAACGAAGCCNATATTTTTTAACCGGAAGTCAATCAACTGATTAGACTTGAGCTGCGTAATGTCGGTTTCATTAATCATTACCGTTCCTGTTGTTGGTGTGTCTAATCCTCCGATTGCATTTAAAAACGTGGTTTTACCAGAGCCCGATGGCCCAACAATAGCAGTGAACTCACCTTGCTTAAAATGAATAGAGACATCATTTAAAGCCTGTACTTCAAGGTCTCCTTGGCGGTATGTTTTAACTAAATTATTTGTTTCAATTACGTTCATATTTCAAAAATTAAAGCGCTCTTACAGCTTCCGCAGGATCTAGCTTAAGCGCTCTTCTGGCGGGAATGATTGAGGATAAAAAGGTCAGGAAAAAGGTCAGCAAGCTAATGTTTATGTAATGTTCTACGGGAAGCTGCGTAAATACACGCGTTCCTATACCTAATTCTTCTAAGCCTTCTCCAACAGCCGAAAGGTCTATGCCATATGTACCGAAATAGCTGATCATTAAATAAGAAATCATGATGCCTGCGGGTGCGGCGACAAATGAAATAAACAACGTTTCGAAAATAACCATATAAAAAACCTTTCTTTTGTTCATGCCAACCGACATTAACATACCTAGTTCTCTTTTTCTTTCGAGCACCGCCATTAGCATTGTATTGATGATTCCAAATGAAAGCGCCACCAAAATAATACTCATGAAAATGTAAATGATACCAGACATCATTTCCTGTGCATAACCTAGTTCGGGGGCTATTTCTCCCCAGGTTTCCGCCTTGTTTTTGGGAGAGAACGTATTTATTCCTTGCGCGACTTTTGTTGCATCTTCAAATGCATTACAAATAATTCCTATCTCATGAATCGCCTGTCCCTTGCCTAAAACCTTTTGAAGGTCTTCTTTTTTCATATAAATATTGGAGGCATCAAATAAGGTACTCGCTGTTTTGAAGACACCTGCGACTTTGAGCTTTATGCGTTGCTGGTCTCCATTTATATCGATAAAAGAGAGGTATATTTTCTTTTTTATATCTAGCTGTAGCTCTTCTGCCAATTTCTTTCCAATAATGGCGGGCTTGCTTTTTACCCCTTCGAAGTAGCTTCCTTTAACCATTCCTTGGCTGACATTCGACACTTGTTTTTCTTGTGCTGGATCAACACCAATGATACGAACACCAGCCGCGCCATGAGCGGTCGAGGCCATGGCAGAAATAATGGTTCTCGAACTAAAGCATTTGACTCGCTTGTCTGTCTTTAAATAGCTCGCTAAGGAGTCATAGGCCGGTACCGTATGCGCCAAGTCAAGGTTCTCTGTGAAGGAAGGGTGGTGCACCTGAACGTGCGACAAATAAGAGTCTACCGCACTGTTCATTCGCTGTTCATTCAGACCCAAGATCATGGCTACGGAAAATAGACCAGCCCATAAACCAAGCACCATAGACATGATTACGGTTAGGCTTCTAAGCTTATTCCTCCAAACGTTTCTCCAAGCTATTTTAATAACGGTTTTCATATTACCTTTTCATGGCTTTAATGGGGTTCAATTTATAAATTGTTAGAATGGGATAGATACAGATAAGCAATGAGATAAAGAAAATAGTTAGACCATGTGTAATGGGAATATCATAAGAGCTCATAAACGGGATAATTGCTTCGAAGCCCTGGTTTTCGATCATCTTGACCTGCTCTTCAGGGAACCTGAAGGGATTGTTGTGATAGTATAGAACAATAGGTCTTGAACATAGAATACCAGCTAAGACGCCAATGCTCGTCAAGAAAATAGTTTCGTATACCATCGTAATCATGAGCTTGAGCTTTTTCATTCCGATAGAGACGACGACACCAAACTCGTATTTTCTTTCTTGGGTCATCATGAGTACAGTCCCAAAGATTCCAAAAGTGATGATCATGTAGAGAATAAAAACCATCACCAAGCCACCAGCGCTATCGGCCTGAATAATTTGCTCAAGTTCTGGCATCATTTCGCGCCAAGTCATCACCTCGTAGGTCTGTCCGAGGTTTTCTTTTAGTGAAGCAGCGAGTGCGTCTTCATCTCCGTAGATGGCTTTGCTTACGATAAGTTGGCTTAGCATTCCTTGGGCAGAGAGAAACTCCTGTGCCATATTAAGGGGCATAAAAACACTCACATTATTGAGGTTAGGATTTTTCATATCCAAAATACCACCTACCGGAAAAGCCCCTACAGCCTGCATTCCATGATAACCTTGACCAATAAATATCATGGTGTCTCCAACGTTAAGGTTATAATATTTAGCGATGCCTTTTCCGATGTTGATTGCGTCATTTCCTTCCTTGAGAAGCTCACCTTCTAAGAGTCTTTTGCTCCAATCGGTCATGCGCTGTTCTTTCTCGAGCTCAATTCCTGTTACAAAGACAAATTTTGATAGGTCATTAAAGGAGGAGAGGCAGCCGCTTTGAATTCTTTTTGTAACCACGGAAACGTCTTCTCGGTTCTCAATGGTTTGATTCAATGAATCATTGTCCGCAAAGGCATTATCAATAGTTTGCTCGTCCCAATAGCCTTCATTATGAATTTGTACATGGCCCGAATAGGATCCGACAACATTCTGAATCATGTTGTCATACATACCGAGCTGCATAGACCTCATAATAATGGCAAGAAATACAGCAATTAAGATGGCTGTAATGGTAATCAGGCTTCTTTTCTTATTTCTCCAGATATTCCGCCAAGCCAATTTGATCAACATCTCTTTTATTTTAGTCTTGAAACGTATTGTGTTGTGAAGTAGCTGCTTGGGATGGTTTTATTGAATTGCCAGACATCGTATTTTATAATTGTTTTATGCCCTTCATCTTCCAGAGGAATAAATTCGATTTTACTAGGAAGCTTTGTACCATCAAAAAGCTGAACATCATGTCCCGTCATTAGGTTTACAAGCTCTTCGTCTTCGTCATAGAACTCTGTTTTGAGCTGCATGTAATTTTTCTTGTCGATCCAGACAATGAGCTTCCCCCATACGACTGTCGCTTCTTCTTTTGGCATTAATTCAAGCTTCCAGCAGTCTAGCCCTAAAATACGCTCACTGCCTAAAATTTTGTGGGTGTAATCCACAACCATTGAGGATTGCTTGACCAAGTCATCGTTTGTAAGGTCTGTGCCCATAAAGCTTTGGGTCATCATTGAGGGAGGGAGCTTTATGGTTCGTTCCAACGAAGGTAGGTAGTTCCAAGCTTCGTTTTTACGCTTCAAAAAGACAGTTCCTTTCTCCTTTGCAGGACTGGTAACTAAAGAAACGGCGTAATCATTTCCTTGCGACCAGTTTTTCATGGTCATGGTTTTTTGCCACTTGGGACGAATGATTGTAATACTCATTTCAGAGTATGATGACTTTCCTCTAATTTTACTGTCAGCGTTTTCTACAATTTCTTTGGCGCTCTGCCCATATATTGTGGATGCAAAAAGTAGGGTGAAAAAAACAGTTATAAGATTCATTTTTGGCCTTAATTTTTTAGCTAAGGAAAGAAGCTTAAAAAAAGCTCTATTCCATACTTCTAAAAGTAGAAATAGTTTTTAAAAAACCCAACTTTTCATCATGAGCGCCTAGAGCTTAACAACTTTAAAGTGTTTTTCAAACGACTGATTGACACATTTGATAAAATAGGTCCCTGAAACAAATCCGCTCAATGACATTTTTGTTTTTCCGCTTCCGTCTTTAGAAATAGAACCAATCTGAATCGTTCTTCCCATAGGGTCGTAAACTTCAATAGTTACATCCTCAATCAGCGTAGAAGTCGATTCAATCTCAATGGTAAACTCGTTCTTAGTTGGGTTTGGATAAACAACGATTCTATTAGACAAGAATTCATTATCAACACCTAGGGGTTCTACTTCAATAGGTACAACCTCTTCATAAGAGCAAATGTTTGATTCGTCTTGTACGACAACATTATACGGTCCTACAGGTAGGTTTTCAAACAAATTGAAAGTTTCAAAGTTTTGTCCGCCATCAATACTATATAGGTAAGGGCCTGTTCCGGAGGTTGGGTTGATTTCAATCGAACCATTTGTCGAAACGACTGATGAGGCATCGGTATGTGAAATATCGACAGTTGTCAATTCACATGCTTCAACCACAATATTTTCTTCATAGAAACAATCTGCTAAGCCACCTTGGACAACTACCGTGTAATTACCTATTGGTAAATCGGTAAAGGTGTTGGAAGATTGAAAGGTCTGACCACCATTAATACTATATTCAAATGGACTCAAACCGGAATTTGTATTGATTGTTATTTGTCCATCATTGGCTGAAGGAGAAGAAGCGTGAGATATATTGACCGTCGCGTCAATGTCACATCCTGTTCCGTTAGGACAAAAGACCTCAACGACTTCAGAGTCGAACTCCCCATCGTTGACGACAAGTTGCTCTCCTGATGAATTTACAATCTGAAAGTCTCCGATTCCATAACCACAGCAAATCCCGTCTCCATAGGAGTCATAGAAATACAATGAATAACACGATTCATAATCCAAACAGATGTCTTCTGTGTAAAAATCTCCATTCGGTAAAGAGCCACTATTTATGAGGACGTTAGTAGCATCAAAGATTTCCCAAGATGTTTCTCCTGGGTAGTCATCTGGATTGATCATAAGTGTAACGATGTCATAATTTGAATCTAAATTGGTATTGGTAGATACAGAGTTGTTTGTTAAATCACCATCTAATTGGCCATTTACGCTCAATAAATTAACCGTAATATTATTATTCGCCGCCTGTAAATTGTCATCAATACTTATTGTTACAGAGCCCTGTTCAAGGAATGGAATATCCACTGAAGCATTGATCAGATCTACAACCGCACCGTTTACGATTACCTCAAGCGCTAAGTTCGTAATCGTAGCTTCTCCCTCATTGTTTATAATGATCTCGAGCTCAACATCATCATCACAAATCACACTGAGTTCACCCATTGATAGCGCCCCATCAAATTCGTAGACCTTACTTAGTACAAAGTTTAAAGTATCATTGTTGCCGTATTCATCGTCTTCATGACTCACAATAGCGGTGAGGATATAATCTCCAAAGTTTGAGAAATTCTGAGGTGTAGAAAACTGAAAATCTGCATCACCGAAAGGCTCGATGGTTTGTGAAATAGAAATTGTTTCTACAGATTGCCCATCGACCATTAGCTCAATGTCAAAATCACTCATGTCGTTTAGGCCATGATTTGCAACATTGACAGAAACAACCTCATTACCGCCAAGGTTTGCAGACGCCTGAGGCGCTGTAAAAGCTGTTACCCCTAAGTCATAGTCACCGTTAATATCCGCCCAAAACGACACCCATGGTCTTGCCTGTTTGATGGCCAATTGATCTTGAGCTGTTACTTTATATTCTATATCCATCCCGAAACCTTCTGCACCAACAACATCATAAAGTATCTCAAATTCATCGTGGATCACAGAGAGATACTCTCTCATTTGGTCGAGGTATTCAACGTCCATGACGAGCTCACCTGGATTAACTAAATTAGAGAGCCTTAAAACAAGGTAGCCTCCGCCTTGAGTCGGGTCTTCATACAATAATATTTCCTCAGGAACGGAGTTTGGATCTGGGTTGGTAATCAAAGACTCTCCGACCTGAGTATTTAAATAAAATGTTCCTTGTGTATCGTAAATAGGATCAATACTGATACCTACACCATTTGATTTTTCTTCTTGGAAGTTAGGGTGACAGAGCACGCCCATTGCCGCCATAAAGTGGTCGACACGGTAAAAATCCCTTTCCTCATAGGCTCTAAAATTCCACATACTGGCATATACTTGTTTGATGGACTTGGATATATGTCCTTCGTCTAGGTGCTGCGTTTTTGAGGTATATAAACCTGCCCCGCTAAATCCAGGTAAATCTTCATTATTCGTACTTGATCGGCATCTTACTGCGGTCCCCTCTGGGAAGTCGTCATGCATCTCCTGTAAATCATCCATGATCCATTGCGGCATTGGCGCATCTTTAATGTCTCGTCTAAAATCTTTTAGTCTCTCCGTTCTAAAATTAATGTCGTTTTGAAAAGTAGGGTTATCAATCATGACTTGTGCCTCCTCGTAGAAGTTATTGAACAGCATAAACTCATGGTAGTAATAAAATGGAATCCCAAAACCATCAGGAATGGTTCCTTCAGGAAAACCAAAGGTTCTCATGGTTGCTACGTTGGAGCATTTCGCGCCAAATGCTGAGGACATTGTAAATTCAATTGAATCTAAAGGTTTGATATCTGTAATGCTCAAATCTCTCACTGGGATTTGTGGTTCCGTAGGCCTTAGGTCCTCATACCAAGCATTCACCTCGTCTAAAGTGGCCTCTCGAATTTCAAAGGTCTCGTTTTCTACTTTATAGTAGATGTAAGTTCCTAGTAAGTTCGAGATGGAATCAATCGATAATGGGTCAGCGATGTATGCATTAGGTACATTGTCCTGTATGGCTCTTAAGTTGACATGTGATAAAGGTGTTTGAATGACAGAAGTCATGATCCCACCGACTCTTGGTAATGAATTTGGTAGTGCATCATAGAGAACAATGTCTCTACTTCCAGGAGTTTCTTCTAGATCGGTCATATGCTTAAAAAACCCATAACCCTCTGCTTCATGAAAGGGGATATAATTGACATCAGCGAAAACTTCAGATTCTAAAACTACGTCAATCAAAGAGCCTTCAAAGTCATCAGCATAGTTGTTGAGGTGGTTGTTTTCATCATTTTGTCCAATAAAATGGTTCATATTATTCTGAAGGAAAGGCATGTTTGCCGCCAGCAACTCAAATGTCCTCTGTGTTTCTTCAAAATTGTAGGCACTTCCGAAAGAGAAGTTGAACGAATAAGTTCCAATCACTCCGCCTGGGGTAATGGTATTTGGATTAAATACAATTTCTCCCGAAGCATCGTCCCCTGTTACATTTGCATCAATGGCGTTCCAAAAATAGGCGTGAATGATGTGCGTATTACTATTGATAAAATAAATTTTTGGCTCGGGGGTATCTCTATCTAGTATTCCAAACTTAACGTATAGCTGCCCATCTAGAAATGGAGCCCACCCAACGTTTTGCACAGTGGCTAAATCCATGAAGGTCTGTGCATCGGGTATTGATGTTGTGCCGTCCTCAAATGCAATTGAATACGCGTTGTTGAAAGGAGCATCCGTTGGCATATTATTAAATTCTGTAAAATCATCAATTCCATCACCGTCATAATCATCGGGGCTCGATATGCTATGCTCAGTAATGTTATAGTTTTCTAATGGATATGCACCTCCTGGCCCCGAAATTGACATGGTTCCATTTACCCCAAGGGTCATAGACACCGCCCAGTTGTAGGATGGACTGTGTTGGGCGTGAAGGATATAGTATTTGCCAACTTCTGCCTGTATTGAGAGCTGTACCTGTCCATAGTTGTTTACGGAATAGTTATCAATGGGAACATTCTGGGCAAACGAGAAATTACACGAAAGAATAATAAGAGGGAGTATAAAATATTTCATATTCGGCATTAAAGTTTTTAGGCTTAGTTATAGATTCACAAGTTACGAAGGATTATTAGCTTTTCACTACTTCTACTACTTTCAAACCCCAAACAAACTCGTGAACGTACTTTCTATGTGCAAAAGAAATAATAATAATTCGATACATATAGAACCCTGCTTTCTAAACGCCATCATTCTCGTTTAGTTGCCGAATCATGAAATAACGAGGGCTTCAAAGACGCATCTTGGATCCGGCTTATGTTTTTCGAATGAATGAGTTTTCACTCCTTACACGCAAAGGGAGAATGAAATACATGAAGGCGACCATTTTCATTACTGATGACCACTTGGTAAATACGGTCGTAAATATCTAAATCTATTTCGCCTAATTCTTCACCGATTAAAAGTCCTGCTAAAACGCCCGTTGTATTGCTGTGACCAACCACAAGGACATCTTTTTTTGCATCGATCAGTAATTTCGAAAACCCGACAAGGTCTCTTGGGTTGTATTTTTCAATTTTTAGCTCTTTGGAATTTGCGGTAGGTTTCGCCGTGTTTATTGTTCGGCTGTAGTCTGTGCTGTAAATGGCGTCCAATTTCACATCCTCTAGAAAACGGCTCAAACTTTCTGAGCGCTGCTTTCCACATTTGGTAAGGGGAGGGTCAGCTTCGTTTTCAGATGCTAGGTCTTTTTCTGAGTGCCTTACTAAATAGATGGTAAACAGTTCGCCTTTTTGGGCGATTTGGCATGACTGAAAACCAAACACGAGTACGAGAAGAGTAATAAGTTTTTTAGGCATTTCTGTTTTTATTGTCAATGTGTCCGTGATTAAAAGCAAACTCCTAATCCAAAGTGTGCTAATTCAGAGGAAATTACCAATGATCATTTTTTATTCAATTTTTAGAATTTTAGTCATTTGATCATTAATTTTTAAAAAATAAACATTTGTTGGTAGAAAGGATAAATCGACTGAATTCTTTTGTGATTTTAACTCACCCCTAAGCACGAGATTTCCAAAGACATTGAATATTTTAAATTCTGCGTTGGCGATTTCTAAAAGTTCTATTTCGAGGAGAGCATTTACAGGGTTTGGGTACGCTTTGTACAGTAAATTTGTTCCATTTAGTTGGTCTAATGAAGTTGTTGTGCAATCAATTAAACCGTTTAGATTGTATCGCGAAAGGAATTGCCAAAGCTCTGCTGTTGCATTGATATCGGCGTTACCGAAACTTCCTGGCCAATCATGTCCCCCTCCAATCACTTTTAATTCTTCAACGTAAGCACATCCCTCAGTTGTTGACCATGTATTTCTTTCAACCGTAGAGCCGTCTGTGGCATTTATATCTGGAACCAATGTCGTTACCGCATTAGCATTACAATTGTTTTGGGAGGCCCAAAAACTATGCATTTCTGCAGCAGAAACATAATATTGTTCTCCACCAAAAAAAACACCGTTATAGTTTGAAGCTTCGTCAGCCGTTCCTAAAATAGTCATCACCCCAGTTGGGTGTACAGGTGAGCAGTTATTATACGTATAGGTTTGCATCGTTCTCGCCACAGCACCAATTGCTGCAATTCGATTATTCAGGCGACACCCAAGGGAAAGTGTGAATTCACCGCCGAGAGAATATCCACAGGCATAAATTCTGTTTGGGTCAATTTGGTATGTGGCGCTTAGTGCATCAATCAATGCATCGATAAAAAGTACATCATCGACTGTGGTTGGGTCCTTGTGAATCCAGTTCGTTGAACCACCATCATTTGGATCCGGAAGTGCTTGCGGATACACGGCGATAAAATTTGCTGTGTCTGCGTACGAACTGAAGTCTCCGATGCCTATTTGATCTGCTATGGTGCCGCTACCACCATGAAAGCTGAATACTAAAGGAACGTTCACTGTTCCGTCATAGATTTCAGGGACATATATTTCATATTGTCTAGATTCTCCATCGTATTGTATGGATTGACTTATATAGGATTGGGAATACCCTGAATTACTCAATATTATAAGCATCAGCATCGAAAGAATTGTTTTTTTATTCATCACTATTTTTAATTAATCTAATAAAATTGGAGCACCTGCTGCCTCAAGCTGTTTTCCGACTGACTGTACCTTCTCGATGTAAGCATCAATCTTAGGTTGTAAGCGTTCAAAAAGGGTTGTAGCTACCTCGAAACTTTTCATGTGTAGCGCTGTCGGCCCATATGAGTTGGGGTACCATCCGCCTCTTGAATTGTAAAGCCTGCTGCTGAGTGAAACATTGTCTTTCTCTCCAATCTCGGCTTTCGATGGACTTCCGCTAATTTCTCTTTCCAGTTCATTCATGGTATTGTTTAGGTCATAAACCGCCTTTGTGAGCGCCGCTCTCTCTCCCTTGATATAGCTTAAGCTTTTTTGGTAAGCCGTGACACGTACGTTTGCTTTATCAAACTTGTGCTCATAGATGTTCACCTTTTTAGTAAGTTCAGCAATGGAAGCATAATAAGCCTCGTGTTTACTCGCCATAGGATTGGTAAGTGTGTTCTTTCTAATGCGCTTCACTTCAAATGGTTGGGTTTGCCCTAGATCAGTGAGTACTCCTTCAACTCTTTTAAACATCGAGACCGTGTAGGACCCTGGTTCCGCCATCTTTTGAATTGAAGAGTAGTCTCTTTTGGCCGATGCTTTAACTGCAGTTGTAAGCTTCGTATTTAACCCCCAGCTAACTCGGCTAATTCCTTTTTTGTAGGGTGCTGAAAGCTGCTCAACAGTTTCTCCTTTGCTGTTTTTTATAATGAGGACTATTTCTGGCTTTGATTCGTTTAGCTCTGCATCTAATGCTTCCCATCCAGGAAAGGGAATGTCTTTGCTTTTTTGATCCTCTAAAATGTTAACAAGCTTCTTTAGTTTTTTCTGCTCTATTTCTGTTTTTTCTGCGAGCGTCTCAATATCCTCATCCAATATACTTACTGGCGTTTTGTATCCTGCTTCAGCGAGCTTATCGAGTAAGGAACGATCCGCTTTTTTTGAGCCTTCAGATTTTTGACGTTTGGCTCTTTTGGAGGTGTGACCTTCTTTTAGATAGTAGGAAAAAACAGCCCCATATGGTGGGTTTTTTGCTTTAAAGGTTGCCCCTCCGCTGCTTCCAGAACCACCGTACATTTGGTTATATTGTAGCGCTGTTTTGGGTGCAAACAACACCGCTTCTTTAGCCACGGTTTCTTCATTGATATTCCTTAGGGCACTATAATCGTCTAGTACGTAAAAGCTTCTTCCAAAGGTTGCAAGCACTAGATCGTTTTCTCTTTTTTGAATCGCTAAATCTCTAACGGGAATGGTCGGAAGGCCGCTCGAAAACTTGTGCCACTTTTCTCCTTGATCGAGGCTCACATAAACGCCGTATTCTGTTCCTAAAAACAAAAGGTTTGGATTGATGTGGTCCTGAACAATTCTCCAAACAAGCGTTCCGTCGGGAAGGCCCTCCGTAATGCAGGTCCATTTTTTACCACCGTCGGTTGTTTTGTAAAGGTAAGGTTGGTAATCACCATACTTGTGGTTATCCAAGGCCACGTAAGCTGTTTGCGCGTCATGTAAATCAGCTTTAATGT
This sequence comes from Crocinitomicaceae bacterium TMED16, assembly GCA_002167775.1. Taxonomy (GTDB): domain Bacteria; phylum Bacteroidota; class Bacteroidia; order Flavobacteriales_D; family Crocinitomicaceae; genus UBA952. The sequence continues at coordinate 24,285 of NHBV01000003.1, forward strand.
CATTTACAAAAGCAGTAGGTGGTGCTTTCGGAAGCCTGTCTACTGTCATTTTTTCCCAGCTTGCGCCACCATCTTTGGTCATCTGAATGATGCCGTCATCGGTTCCTGCATACAGGATGTTTTCGTCTATTTTAGATTCTGTGAGCGAGGTAATGGTGTTGTAGGTGGACATAGCATAAACGTCCCAGGCATTTTCGAAGCTCTGTACCTTGCCCATAATTGGAAGGGACAAGCGCTCTTGATTTTTGGTAAGGTCTTTTGAAATGGCCTTCCAGCTGTCACCTCGGTTTTCTGACCTCCATACCCGTTGCGAACCAAAGAAAATTCTTTTTGGATCATGGTGGCTCACCAAAATCGGAGAGTCCCAATTGAACCTATCGTAGGGCTCGTCAACCCCTGATCGAGGTCGAATATTTACGGTCTCCCCATTAGTGCGGTCTATTCTATGAATGTAACCTTCTTGAGACTGGGCATAAACAATATTTGGATTTCCTGGCTCAGTTGCGGGCTGGTGCCCGTCTCCACCAAGAACAATTTCCCAATCTGAATTCGTAATCCCGTTTCTTCTTACGGTTCTTGAAGGACCACCCTGTGTGCTGTTGTCTTGCGTTCCCCCATAGATATTATAAAAAGGCTCCGCATCATCGACTGCCAACTTATAGAATTGTGTGATCGGTAGATTGCCGACGAATTTCCAGGTCTTGGATCCGTCAAAAGATTCGTAGACTCCTCCATCAGAACCGGCAAGCATGTAGTTGGGGTCATCTTTTTTAAAGGTCAGTGCGTGGTTGTCTGAGTGCTTACTTTTCTCAGTCATGGTATAGAATTTTTTTCCACCGTTGTCTGAGACCAGAACACGAACATTCATTAAATAAATTTTATCGAACACGTGGGGTGATGCCACGAGCTCTTGGTAGTAATGCGGTCCAGTTCCACCCGAAACGGTTTCAGACATTTTACTCCAGCTTGCGCCCGCGTTTTCCGTTCTGTAGACGGCTCCTTTTTTTCTTTCTAGCTCAATTGCAGCATAAAGCACATTGGGTTTCATCGGTGAAATTGCAAGCCCTATTTTACCCATGTTCGCACTGGGAAGACCTTTTTTTATTTTCGCCCATGTATCGCCACCATCGGTACTTTTGTAAATACAGGTTCCTGGCCCTCCTCCAAGTAACGCGGCAACATTTCTATGTCTTTGCCAAGTCGCAGCATACAAAACATCTGGGTTTGTTGGATCAATGATAAGATCAGTTACACCCGTCCATTCATTCACCTCTAGTGTGTTTTTCCAAGTTGTTCCGCCGTCTGTGCTTTTATACAGCCCTCTCTCTCCACCAGGGCTCCAGAGCGGCCCTTGTGCCGCAACCCAAATCGTCTCGGCGTTTGTTGGGTGCACAATAATTTTAGAGATGTGTTCTGATTTTTTCAAGCCTTTATCTTTCCATGACTTACCGCCGTCTGAGCTATGGTAAATTCCATGTCCAATACCTACGTGTCGCCCACCAACATTTTCTCCGGTTCCTAACCATATGGATGCGTGATTGTTGGGGTCAATAGTAATACAACCTGTAGAGTAGAAGGGCATATTGTCCGTTAGCGGATTCCAAGTCGTTCCGGCATTTGTTGTTTTCCATACTCCTCCAGAACCAACGGCGACGTACCAAGTGTTTTCATTTTCTGGGTCAATGGCAATATCAGCGATTCTTCCCGACATAAATGCTGGGCCAATACTTCTAAATTTAAAACCGCTTAGGGCAGCTTTAACGGATACTTTTTCTTCTTTTTTGTCTTGGGCTTTAGCGCTGTTAAAAGAGAAAATAAAAGAAAATAAAACAGCAAGTAGGGCAAGGTTTTTCATAGGATTGTTTTGTTTATTTGAAATAAGTAGCCCATAAATTTAGTAAAAATTCGTGTTGCCTACTGTGTATGTTTTTTTGTGTTATTCTTAACGCATATAAGGGATTGGCCCCTATGTTTTTGTGGTAATAAAAGGAAGATGCAAAATGGTTGCTATTCACCTATTATTTCAATCGCAGTTGGCCATTTCTAACTCTTTGAGGATGATTTCCTACAGGTACTTCAGCAATAATTTTTCCTGTCGCGTAGTCTACAACCGAAACCTTATCGAGCCCACTAATAGATACATAGGCCTTCGTTCCATCTTTACTCGATGTAGCCCAGTAGGGCTTGGCTTCTTTTGGATTATCAGAAAGCTGAATGGTTTTGTATTCAAACGTTTTTCTATCTACTATTGCAATATAGCCATCCATAGTTCCTGCCACACAAATCGTTTGGTCATCTCCGCTTAGTGCAATTCCGTGGTGCCCTGAGTTTAACACATGGTCTCCTAGAGCCATGTCTTTGTTTGCCTTTGGGATTGGTAAATCCAATTTTCTTGTAATCTTGTCGTTCACAATGTCGTACTCGAAAAAACCATGAAACAACGAGATCTGTAGATAGGCAAATTTCTCATCTTTTGTAATAGCCATAGGACGAACGGCTCTATCAATCCAATCAAAGCCAGCTTCCTCTAGCTTTTCCTTCATGTCTACTCGCCGTATCAGCTCATAGGTTTCAGCATCAACGATTTGAAACCAGCGGTCACCCTTTAAAAAGTCGAGCGTTGGTGAGGCCATAAAGACTTTACCGATACTTGCATGGTATATTCTTTTTCCATCTTCAGAATAGGTGTTTTCATGGGGCTGGTCACCTGACTCAAATCCGCCAATAATTTTCCCTGTTGTTACATCAATCGCATGTACTTTTTTAGCCGTGGAGGCAGAAACTAAAAATGTTTTTCCATCAGGGGATATTGCTGAGTGGTCAGCCCTAATTCCTTCAACCGGTGTTCGCCAAGCAATTTCTCCTGAATTCACGTCTATCGCGACAACATCTGCAAAACTTGGCCTTGATGCATAGATGTATCTTCCATCATTGGAGGTGAACATATCGTCCACTAGTTGATCATTACCTTCGCCAATAAATTCACGAATAAAACCAGCGCTAATGCTCCGTTTTAATCCGGAGTAGATTTCTTCAAACCGCTCTTCCCTGTCTGGTATTGCACTTATCTTTTTTATGATTTGAAAGGTGTTTGGGTCGAAAATAGTAATTACACCGTCCCAATTGTTACCTGCGACAACGACATCGAGTAAGGGTATGCTGTCGTCAATAGTTGCGGCATTTTTTTCTGGTGTTAGAGGGAAAGAGGGGTAGGTTCTATCTGGTCGTTGACCTAAACGATATACATAGATAGCAACAAAACCGATGCCAATAAAAACCAGCCCTAAAATTATTTTTTTTATAATTTTCATACTTCTGTTTTAATCATGTTTACCAACGTTGCGTGTAAATTGCCTTTTTATTTTAATAATTTCCTTTGTCTTTTATGCAGTGTCTTATACCTCCCCTCGGATTTTCCATGTCTCCCAGATATCTCGGAATTACATGACAATGAAAATGCATTACGGTTTGCCCCGCTGCCACACCGCAGTTCATTCCTATGTTATAGCCATCTGGGTTTTTATCTTTTTCAATTATTTCCTTCGCTATCTCAATAAGTGCGTTCAATTCTTTTTTTTCATCTGTACTTAGTGAAAAATAGTCCAACTTTTCTTCATTGCATATAATTAGAATGTGACCTGGAGATACAGGGTAACCGTCATAAATAATGAAGAAATACTCACCTGAGTAAATCTTTTTATCTTCTGATATATTTGAAAATACACTCATTAAAAAGTTCCTTTAAGTTCTTCACTAGGCGTCCAAGTTACAATTGAATTTTCTAGTGCCAAGTTATATTGATATTCTAAAAAAGTTCTTCTTAAATCTTTTGTTCTCCCCGTTTGATTAATTATTGTTTCGGCTAAAGGGTGCTTACTTATTATGTAAAACTCATTCCGATTAAATAGTCTTTCCAAGTATTTCTTATTTGGAACTTTAGCACCTTTTTCCTTCATGCTATTCATTGTAGAATGCGCTAAAACAAGGTTCCAAACACCATTTATGTTTGCTCCATTTTTGGCATGAACCTGCTTATTCACATGTGGTAGAAAATGGTCCACATGACAAATATCTGCACTACCTTGAATTATCGATATATCCATGAAACTATAGAAGCATTTCCCTTTTTGGTAACCGTTAAGGGAGTCTCGGACAGATGTAATATCCACCCTTTTCATGAAGTCATTTTCTAGAAAGAATAGTGAAGCATCTTGATCGTATTTTACCTCGAGAAGGTTTGGGTTGATTTTTAGGTTCCAAGCTGTTTCAACTAACTTCCATCTTGCTTCAGTTTCATTTTCAAAGTTTTGAAAGTGAAAACTTTCTTTAAGTCTAAGTAAGTCATCAGTGATGACAATTCTCTTACCACCTCTAGAATAGTCTTTTTCGTAAAACAAGTTTGGAATTTGACCACCATTAACGTTTTGAAAGGCGTCAACAACGTTTACGAAGCCTAACCTTTCTGTTTGTTTTAATAATTGCGCTTCATCGATAATCTTGTTGTTGTAATCTCGACAAACGTTTAGAAATGTACTGGAATTAGAATTACCTTGTTTGTCGCTTGATTTAAGGTGTTCTGTTATGTTTCTAGAAAACGGTTTTGCCAATTCTTTTAGCGAAATTGAGGTTGTTTCCTTGTCAATAAGTTCTAAAAGACTTTTTGCGAATGCGAATTTATAAGTGGCTGAATTTTTCCCAAATAGAATTAAGGCCCTCCATTGAGATTCTAGACTTGGATCATTTATTTGAAATTCAGTCATTGGTTTTTAATTCAATACAACTAGGAAATAAACGTATTATGTTTATTTCTGAGTTTAAATATCAAATATAACAAAACACTTCGGCAGTATACCGACAGTATGAAACAGTCAAGAAAACGAGGGCTTATTTTAGCAGAACTCTTTGTATGCGGCAGACAAGTTGTTGGCAATCATTTCTGCAGTTCCACCTTCAATATGGTGACGCTCTAAGAAATGNACNAATTTTCCGTCTTTAAATAANGCGATAGANGGCGANGATGGAGGGTAAGGAAGAAAGTATTTTCTTGCTTGTGCTACTGCTTCACCATCAACACCGGCAAAAACCGTCGTTAAATGATCTGGCTTATTTTCACCAGTTACAGAAAGCTTTACGCCTGGCCGCATATTTCCTGCNGCACATCCGCAAACAGAATTNACNACAACAAGAAGGGTTCCTTCATTGTTTTGTATTGCGTGATCAACAGCATCTGCATTTAATAACTCGTTAAATCCAACAGCGGTTAGATCTTCTTTCATTGGCTTTACCATTTCCGGTGGGTACATTTTCTATCNTTTTAAAGTGTGACACAAAGTTAAGGAATTGATGCATACTTTATNCATCTTGGAATTAAGTATTTTATGCGACGCGNACAGATACAANCATGTCAAACCTAGCTACAATTTCCTGCTGGTCATTTAATGCCCGNACCTCAATGTTTTCGTTCACCCGAGATTTTTCTGCGATGCTCTTATCNATGGCTGCTTTTATCAGGTCCCCNTGTGTNCTTTCAAAAATAATATCACTTTCGGCCCTTTTAANGAATTCGGCATTCATNCCCTTAAATGCAAAAGAGATTTCTTTGCCAATCATTTTAGAGAAATAAAACACCTGAATCCCTCCCGCGATATCGGCACCTACNGCTAGGGCGCCGAAATACATTGAGTTGAGGTGGTTTTTTGTTCGCCTTCTTAGCTTAATCCGTACGCGAACAGATTGTGCATCAATCGAAAGTAGCTTTGGGTTGGTATAGCCAATTAACGGGATTTTTACCCGCCCTAATAAAAATAGTAACCACCTCATTTTTCGAATTGATACTTCCATTTTAGTTTCCGATTAGTTTTTTGATTTCATTTAATTTAAGCAAGGCATCCATTGGTGTAAGACCATTTATGTCTACGTTTTTGAGCTCGTCATGAATTTGCTCTAGGACAGGGTCGTTTAGCTGAAAAAAGCTAAGCTGCATCGAATCATTTAAGGCAGCTTTAATTTCTTTTGAGTTCTTTTTACTGCCGCCCGAATGTCTAGACTCAAGTTCCTGAAGCATCTGCTCGGACCTTCTAAGCACACTTGAAGGCATACCTGCCATTTTCGCCACATGAATCCCAAAGGAATGCTCACTTCCTCCTTCTGTCAGCTTGCGAATAAACAGTATCTTTTTTCCAACCTCTTTTACAGCAACATTGAAATTCTTAATGCGCTTGAACTTGTGGGTCATCTCATTGAGCTCNTGGTAGTGGGTAGCAAATAAGGTCTTGCATTTTGCCTTTTTGGATTCATGAAGGTACTCCGCAATCGCCCAGGCAATCGAAATTCCGTCATAGGTNCTTGTTCCTCTTCCAATCTCATCCAATAAAATAAGACTTCTCGGCGAAATATTATTTAAGATACTTGCCGTTTCATTCATCTCAACCATAAAAGTCGATTCACCAGAGGAAATATTGTCTGAAGCTCCAACNCGAGTAAAGACTTTGTCTACAACACCAATTTCTGCACTTTCTGCAGGCACAAAGCACCCCATCTGCGCCATGAGCACAATAAGGGCGGTTTGACGCAGCAAGGCACTTTTNCCACTCATATTTGGCCCCGTGATCATCATGATTTGCTGAGACTCTGGATCTAGCATTAAATCATTGGCAACGTANGGTTCTCCTAGAGGCATTGCCTGCTCAATAACAGGNTGGCGNCCTTTGCTTATCTTTAGTTTTGTACCTTCATTGATGCTGGGTTTACAGTAGTTGTGTTTTTCTGCAACCGTTGCAAATGAGAGTAAACAGTCAATTCTCCCCAAAATTTGTGCATTGGTTTGAATAGGTAAAATATAGGCTGCCATTTCAAGGATCAACTCTTGAAACAAGCGCAGCTCNAGTACAAGTATTTTTTCTTCAGCACCAAGTATTTTCTGCTCATATACCTTGAGTTCCTCAGTAATATANCGCTCTGCATTTACNAGCGTTTGTTTTCTGATCCACTCCTCAGGCACTTTATCTTTGTGTGCGTTTCGGACCTCNATGTAGTAGCCAAAAACATTATTAAAAGCAATTTTTAGGCTAGGGATCCCTGTGCGCTCAGATTCTCGNTTTTGCATTTCCGCGAGAAAATCTTTCCCGTGATAGGCAATCTCTCTCAACTCATCGAGCTCCTTATTCCAGCCTGAATGTATGACCTCTCCCTTTCCAAATTGACCGGCGGGTTCTTCTGCCAATGTTTTGTCAATTAAGGCCACAAGTTTTTCNCAGGAATCAAGCTTNTTCAGCATNTCAGTGAGCCCTTTCGGGTTGCTTTTCTTCTNAAGTAAGGTTTTTATGCTTGGGATCTCAGTAAGTGTTCGTTTAAGGTGTGCGACCTCNCTNGGGTTCACCTTTCCCACGGCCACTTTTGAAATCAAGCGTTCTAAATCGCCAATATTTTTTAGCCGTTGCGATAGCTCNAAAGAAAGCTCTTGNTGCTCTTTCAAAAATGAGACAACTGATAGCCGCCGTTCAATAGGCNCTTTGTTTTTTAGNGGTAAAACCATCCATCGTTTGAGCATTCGTCCACCCATTGCTGTTTGGGTTTCGTCCAGAATATCTGATAGTGTTTTTGCATTTTCATTCGCAGAGGACAATAGCTCAAGGTTCCTGACCGTGAAGCGATCGAGCCAAACATATCGTTCCTCTTCAATCCGGGCAATGCTTGTAATGTGGTCGAGCCTTTTGTGCTGGTTCTCACCCAAGTAATGAAATATTGCTCCTGCGGCAATTGTCGCTTTGGGTAAANTATCAATCCCAAAACCNTTCAAGGTTTTGGTTTGAAATTGATTGTTTAGGGTCTCCTCTGCATAGTCTTTTGTAAAAATCCANTCGTCCAATCGAAAGGTGTAGTGATCTGAACCGAATGCATTTTCAAAGTCTGTTTTTTTGTTCTTCTGGAAGATGATTTCACTTGGCCTGAAGCCAGAAATCAATTTCTGAAGGTATTCGTGGTTTCCTTCTGCAACAAGAAACTCTCCCGTTGAAACATCTAAAAAGGAGATTCCATGTGTTTTATCTGAAAGGTAAATCCCGCATAAAAAATTATTTTTTCGTTGCTCAAGAACCTCGTCATTAAAAGAAACGCCTGGGGTAACCAGCTCTGTTACNCCTCGTTTAACAATTTTCTTTGTGAGCTTGGGGTCCTCCANCTGATCGCAGATTGCCACTCTTTCTCCTGCACGAACAAGCTTTGGCAAATAGGTATTCAGCGAATGGTGTGGGAAGCCAGCGAGTTCAATGTGTGATGCTGCGCCATTTTTTCTTTTTGTCAAGATGATACCAAGGATTTTGGAGGCAGTAACAGCGTCTTGGCCAAAAGTCTCATAAAAATCTCCAACACGAAAAAGCAATAAGGCCTCAGGGTGCTTNACCTTAATTGCNTTGTATTGTTTCATTAGAGGAGTCTCNGAACTCCCTTTTTCTTTAGAAGATTTCGCCAAATGAAATGATTTTGTAACTTTTGTAAAGTTAATAGCCTCTCGGTGCAAATCAAAGCAAGAGAAACATATATTTGGGATTAGATGAATAAAAAATTAAAACTTTGGGAGCTCGACCGCAAAACACCGGAGGAGTTTCGGANCCAAAAGAAGTTCCCCATTGTAATTATTCTTGATGACATTCGGTCCTTAAACAATGTAGGTTCATTTTTTAGAACTGCCGATTCCTTTAATATTGAGCAGGTTGTTTTAACCGGCATTACCGCTTGCCCGCCACATAAAGACATTCGAAAAACAGCGCTAGGCGCAACAGAAACGGTACGCTGGAAACATGCAGAAAACATTATGGATGAGGTAAAAGTCTTAAAGGCAAAAGGCTACACCGTCTGTGCGATTGAGCAAACTGAGCAAACTACATTTTTGCAGGAGATTCAAGGGTTTGATACCAAGCCATATGTTTTGATTTTTGGAAACGAGGTTAATGGGGTCCGACAAGACCTTGTGGATTGTGCAGATTGCGTAATTGAGATTCCACAATTCGGAACCAAGCATAGTCTGAACGTCAGTGTTTGTGCGGGAATTGTGCTTTGGGAATTTTGTAAAAAATTCATTGAATGAAGCAAATACTGTTTCTTTTTCTGCTTCAGATTGCACACGTATCTGCTCAGTCCAAAAACATAACACTTCTTGACAATTGGCAGGACACTAGCTTAATGAGCAATTCAAGTCAAGTGCGCTATAGTGGTCTTTGGACCTTTTCAAAAGGAAATGATGAATATGCGGTAATCGGAACAACAGAAGGCGCCGCTTTTTTACAGCTTATGGAAAATAATGAACTGCTATTCATTGATAGCATCGAAGGNAATTATGCTTCCTCTCAGGCAATCACAAGAGAATACAAACGCTACCAAAACTATATTTATGCGATTGGAGANGAAGGAGATGCGAGCCTTCAAATTATAGACATCTCCTATTTACCTGATTCAGTTACCCTTGCCAATGAGGTTCAGGATGAGCGCGTTGGTAAGGCGCATACTATTCATATTGACTCTGTAAATGCCCTTCTTTATTTATGCTCGGTGACGCCCATTGTTAATGGTCAAGCATTGGGCCTAGTTCCGCTTCGTGTGTTTTCTTTAGACAACCCGCTCGAACCCGTTTTACTATGGGAAGGATTTGAGGACCTTGCAGAGGTGCATGATATGGAATTAAGGGATNAAATTGCAATNTTNAANTGTGGNTTTGACGGAATTCGCGTGTATGATTTTTCAACNCCAGCTGCTCCNNTTTANNTNTCGAATCTTGAATTTTATCAGAANCAGGGCTACAATCATCAAGGAAGCNTNAGTCCAGACATGAGCACCTANGTCTTTGCCGANGAGACACCGGGAACNCGCATCAAGAAGTGTNCTNTTTCNNCGNATTNTGACCTNCAAATACAGCATAACTTTGGCGTACCCGACGCNCCATACCTTAAGACCCCTCACAATATCTATATCACGAATAACCTTGCCTATGTGGCTTATTATAATGATGGCGTAAGGATTTATGATTTGCGCAACAACCCTCCTAAAGAAATNGCNGCTTATGATACGCATATTGACCTTCCAGGAAACACGTTTTCTATGTGGGGAGCATGGGGAATAAGTGCTGATCTACCGAGTAAGAGAATTGTAGTTTCCGATCGTATTTCAGGTTTATTTCTTTTTGATTTTGACCAAGATTTATTTGAAACGGCAGCGCCTTCTGAAGCCCTACAGGTATATCCCAACCCTGTTGATTCGGGCGCTAAAGTGGTTGTTCGCTTGCCAGAAGTAAATGCNTCTTCTTTTAACATTAGGGTTCTTTCTGCAACAGGCGCGATTGTTCATCAAATGGAAATTGAGGATCAGACCTATATTGCTTTTGAATTGCCTTTGGCGGCAGGTTGTTATACGATAGAGGCTGCATACTCTAATTCTACTGGGGGTAAGGATTACAGAAAAAAAATAGTTGTAATCTAGTGATTGTAAGACCAATGCTGTTTTACAATTAGTCTGGACCAAGACTTGAAGCTTATTTTTGTTAACTTCGTTAGGCTAACAAGGTCTAATATTCAATGCAAAATCCAGAACATTACGATTATATTTTCATTGGTTTAGGAGCAAGTTCGTGTATCCTTATTCATGAGCTGCATAGGAAGGACATGTTGTCTGATAAAAAAATACTTATTCTTGACCCATCTGAAAAATCAGAAAATGATAAAACGTATTGTTTTTGGTCTAAAGAATCGGATAATATCACGAAAGATTTTGCCCCATTGGCCTCTCATAGTTGGNCAAAAATAAGGATTGANAACCTCGATGCTCAGCGAATAGGAGACTTGAAATATTACCATATCAAGAGTATCGATCTCTACAATTCAGCTAAGAAGATATTATCGTATTATGATGCTGAAGTCAAAAAAGAAAACGTTCAAGAAATAACCTCAGGTATTGAAACGACNGTCATTTCCTCTAAAGGAGATTATAAGGGAGAAAGAATTTTTGATTCACGCCCCCCAATGCTTCATAAGAAATTATCTAAGGAACAAAATATTTTACAGTCTTTTGTGGGGTATAAAATCAAGCTTAAAAACAACGTATTTAATCCAGAGGTATGCACGCTGATGGATTTTAATGTCCAACAGCAAGGCCACACACAATTTTTCTATGTCCTGCCGTTTTCTGACTCCACGGCTTTAGTAGAGTTAACTCGTTTTGGCACAGAGCCGATTTCGAAAAGCAAATCTACAGCCATTATCGACGACTACATTTGTAAAAAATTCGGACCATACGATCTTGTTGAACTTGAGCTAGGTGTTGTACCTATGTATATGGATTTAAGTCCTCCTGAATTGATTGAAGGGGTTACGAATATAGGCACTAGAGCAAATAAAGTTAAGCCGAGTACGGGTTATGCTTTCAAGAATATGTATGCACACGCCAAGGCAATTGTGAATAATACAGAGGTAAGTAAANCCCCCGCTAGGTTTCGGTTTTATGACCGCCTACTCATCTTAATTTTAGCCCTCTGGCCTAAGCGCGGCAAGCCTATTTTTCAGCAGTTATTCCGTGCTAGAGATACAGCATTTGTGCTAAAGTTTCTCGACGAAAAGACAAGCGTTTGGGATGATGCTAAAATGTTTTACAAACTTCCTGTTGGTATATTTTTANGTTCTTGTTTAGCTTTGTTTATCAGGAAGGCCGGATCAATCCTATTCTTGTTTGCTCCAATACTTTTATATTTTATTCTTGAAACTGTCTTTGCTTCAGCAACAGAGGTTGTAATGTATTCAGTATTGGTAGTTGGCCTTTTTGTTGTTGGAATACCGCACGGTGCAATGGATCATATGACAGAGGCATTGTCGAAAAATAAACGCATAACTGTCTCTTTCGTTTTGAAGTACCTGTCTTTAATGGCCGCTGTTTATTTGCTATGGCTCTTTTCTCCGAGCATCGCTTTGTTGAGCTTCTTNCTGTATTCAGCATGGCATTTTGGAGAAACAGATACGGAGGAATGGGGAATTCAGTCTCCTTTTATTGGCATGCTTTGGGGAACTTTGTTATTCGTTGGCTTATTTACTTCTCACGTTGAGGAGCTTCAAGAGATTCTGCTTCTTCTCGAGGTACAAGGCCTAAACCCTTCCCTTAATTATCCGCTTTACTTTTCTATTGCGATCGGCATCTCCTTNNTNTTAGCTGCGGCTTTTAGACGTTTTCAGTGGTTGGTTTTGGTGTTTTTCTTGCTGCTTAGCCAATGGGTTCCATTGGTGATTTCTTTTGGTATTTATTTTATTTTTCACCACAGCTATAGGGGCTGGACACATTTGCGTGAATCACTTGGGCAAAACAATTTTACACTCTATAAACATGCGCTTCCCTTTAACGCTGGTGCCTTTGTCTTATTTCTTTTTTTCTTTCTAAATCCACAAGGATCACTCGAAACAAATACGTCTTTGTTTTTTGTGTTTCTNTCATGTATAAGCTTCCCGCATATATTTTGTATGCATCGGTTTTATGCCATGAGAAAAAAAGCGTAAGATACTTTACTGAAGCTTTACCAATAGCTGATCNCCTTCTTTAGAAACTTTTAATAGATTTTTTTTGCCTAAGCCCTTCATGGCAACATCCCAAGCTTTATTACTAANCTCAAACTTCGATTTTAGCAATGGAAGTTCGATTACCTCGTGCTTCTTAAGCTCCTCTAAGATGAGCTTNTCATTGTCCGTTAGATCTACAGTCACTACCTTTTTTTCGGGGCGCATTTGGGGGAAAAACAAGACCTCTTGGATGGAGGAATTGTTGGTTAAAAACATACAAAGCCGGTCTATTCCAATTCCCATACCCGAGGTAGGAGGCATTCCGTATTCTAGAGACTTGACAAAGTCTTGGTCAATGAACATGGCTTCATCGTCTCCTTTTTCAGCAAGTCTAACCTGCTCNTCAAAACGTTCCTTTTGATCAATGGGGTCATTGAGCTCAGTATATGCATTGGCTAGCTCTTTTCCGTTAACCATTAATTCAAATCGCTCCGTTAATTCTGGGTTGTCGCGGTGCTTCTTACAAAGCGGTGACATTTCAACAGGGTAATCCGTAATAAAGGTTGGTTGTATATATAGATGTTCGCATTTTTCACCGAAAATTTCGTCAATTAGCTTTCCTTTACCCATACTTGGGTCGGTAACGACTTCTAGTATTTTACAGGTTTCTCGCAGCTCATGTTCATCCATCTTNGAGATATCAATTCCAGTATTCTCTTTTATAGAATCAATCATTGAGATTCTTTTAAAGGGTCTTTTGAAGCTCACCTTGTTGTCTCCNATTTGGACATCGGTTGTACCCAAAACATCTGTGCAGATTGTTTCGAGCATTTCCTCGGTAAAATCCATCATCCATTGGTAATCTTTGTAAGCCACATAGATTTCCATTTGGGTAAATTCAGGGTTGTGGGTCCGGTCCATCCCTTCATTTCTGAAGTCTTTTGCAAACTCATATACCCCGTCAAAACCACCAACAATAAGGCGCTTTAAATAAAGCTCATTTGCAATACGCAGGTATAGNGGAATATCCAAAGCATTATGGTGTGTAACAAAAGGCCTAGCGGCTGCGCCACCTGGTATGGATTGAAGGATCGGGGTTTCAACCTCTAAGTATTCTTTACTATTCAAAAANCCTCTCATGGAAGAAATAATTTTTGAACGCTTGATAAAGGTGTCTTTAACCTGAGGATTGACCACTAAATCAACATACCGTTGCCTATATCTAGTTTCNGGGTCGGTCAGTGCGTCGTACACATTTCCGTCCGCATCAGTCTTTGGCATTGGAAGCGGCCGAATCGACTTACTCAATAGTGTAAGCTCTTTTGCGCTGATTGATATCTCTCCAACCTGTGTTTTAAATACTGTCCCTTTGATACCTATAAAATCTCCCAGATCAAGAAGCTTTTTAAAGACATCATTGTAAAGCGACTTGTCTTCTTNGGGACAAATTTCGTCTCTATTTACATAGACTTGAATCCGTCCTTCTGAGTCTTGAAGCTCTGCAAAAGACGCTTTACCCATAATTCTTCTGCTCATCATTCTTCCAGCAACACAAACNTCTTTACCTTCTTCGTAGTTTTCGAGAAGCTCTTTAGAGAGCGCATTTACAGGGTATAATGGAGCTGGAAAGGGCTCAATATTTAATGATCTAAGCTTGTTCAGAGATTCACGTCTCTGAATTTCTTGTTCTGACAGTTCTTGTTGGCTCATGAGCAATAATTCATTATGAAGTGCAAAGATAAAGGAAAACCCGATTTTATGAAGGGTTCTTTAGACTTATCAGTTAGTCTTTTCGGATTGCGCCAATAGTCGATTCAATTCTCGGAACTCCTCGTCGGTGAACTCTCGCCACTTTCCAATTGGAAGATCTAGCTCAATGTTCATAATTCTCACTCTTTGTAATTTGGTTACTCTGTAGTCTAGATATTCACACATACGNCTAATTTGTCTATTTAGACCCTGTGTAAGCACAATACTAAATTCATTCTGCCCAAGCTTTTTTACCTTACATGGCTTAGTGGTCGTATCCAAAATCGGAATCCCTGAAGACATTCGTTTAATAAAAGTTGAGTTTACAGGTCTATTCACCCGAACAATATATTCCTTTTCGTGCCCGTTTCGTGCCCTCAAGATCTTGTTGACAATATCACCGTCATCTGTCAAGAAAATCAAGCCCTCACTCGGCTTATCCAATCTTCCGATGGGGAAGATTCGCTTGGGGTAATTGATATATTCAATAATATTGTCTTTTTCTACTCTTGTATCGGTCGTACATACAATCCCTATCGGTTTATTAAAGATGAGGTATACAGGCTTATCTTTTTTTTGAGAAACNGATTTTCCGTCGACCTCNACCGAATCATTTTCCTGGACCTTCGTNCCAAGCTCAGGATGAGTTCCATTAAGGGTNACCCTTCCCTGCTCTATAAGCTTATCCGCTTCGCGTCTCGAGCAATAACCAACCTCACTTAAGTATTTATTGAGTCGTACAGGAAAATCGTGATTTGACGGCATTCATCAAAGATAGGCAAAAGGTTTGCTTTATATTCAAATGTTGAGGCACAAAAAAAGGGGGCAGAGCCCCCTAAATCTNTATNGTTAANATCANTTATTTCTTGAAAAACTTACTGGTTAAAGAACCGTTTTCGTTNTTCAATCGAAGCGTGTACATTCCATTATCTAAGTTTGATACAACAATGCTCTGGTTTGAAGTTGTTCCTTCAGAAACAACCTGNCCTANAGCATTCACAATGGAAAAGCTGTAGCTTTCGTTACCGTCAAACTGAATTTCGTTTGCAGCCGGGTTAGGATAAACGTTTACCACTAAATCAGTAGCTTCATTTATTCCAGCACTAGGAGGCAACAAAACACCATCAATAATATGAACAACACCGTTANCCGCCAACACATCTGCAGNGGTAACTGTCGCATCATTAATCATAACGCCACTCGTTAAATCGACGCTAATGTCGCTGCCGTTCANTGTNGGAACTGGGCCATTTACTAAATCGGTAGATTCAACGTATCCACCTACCACGTGGTACAACAATACATCTGAAAGGTTGGGAAGCGCTAAAATTCCGGCAAGNTCTGTGCNAAGCACTGCTGCAAGCGCATCGAAGGCATCNTTTGTTGGCGCAAAAACTGTGAANTCATTGTAAGGATNTGTCAAAGCAGGCATTAGCTCTGCTGTNATCACAGCNGTTGCAAGTGTAGAGAAGCCGTTNTCAATAGCAACATCAACAACNGTTTCAAGCGGGACAAGAACACCATCTAAAACGTGAACTACTCCGTTGTCACAAGCGATNTCTGCAGAAGTTATTTGCGCTTGATTTACGAAAGCTTCACCAGAATTTTTAACAGTAACNTTAAGGTCATTTGACATACTCAACGCATCTACGATTATTCCATTCGATAAATCCGCTGCATTTACTTCAGTGCCCATNACATGATACAAAAGAACATCAGCTAAAAATGCCTGAGGAGTCACAGCTGGAGTTAATAAATCGGCCACAGAAGGAACACCTANCCATGCTGCTAGATTTTCAAAAGCATCGTCGGTTGGAGCAAATACCGTGTATGTCGCCAAAGGATCTGTTAANGCNGGCATAAGCTCTGCATAAACTACAGCAGCGGCTAAGGAGCTAAANCCATTGTCAAGGGCTACGTCAACCACTGTTTCAAATGGAAGTAAAACAGCGTCTACAGAGTGCACTACTCCNTTGTCAGCNGTTAAATCTGCCCCTACGACCATGGCNTGATTGGCATAAACACTGCCCGCGGCAGTTTTTGTGAGCTTCACTGTATTTGTAGTAGAGACCGCGTCAACAATTGCCCCNTTGGTTACATCTGCTGCAGGAACNGCTACTCCCAAAACGTGATATGTCAGTACATCTGTTAAATTAGGTAAGGCGAGAACCCCGTTCAAATCTGTNCCAAGTGCGGTAGCCAATGCATCGAAAGAAGCATTTGTTGGTGCAAAAACAGTGAATTCAGCTGAAGCATCAGACAGGACAGCGTCAAGTCCTTCTTGAAANATGGCTGCTCTCAAAGAAGTATGGTCTGGGCTTCCAGAAATAACGTCCATAACAGTCGTCTGACCTATAGCTGTTGTTGCCATGAAGATGNCNACTGNGCTAAAAATGTGTTTAAAGTGTTTCATAAAAGTAAATTTAGTTTTCATTTTGTTTAAGTTTTAGTTCNAAAGTTTAAACATTACTTAAACACTTTTGTTCAAAATAAATAAATTTNTAGAAAAAAAAAGACGNNATTNNCATNTAATTAANTGACTATAAAGNNNTTANAAAATAAAATATTTTCTAATCAATCCATGTGTATTTTCTGTNACCCTCAAGAACATCACTTCCTCCAACTGATTTTAATATAAATTCACCCGATGGTTTTACAACAGACGCTAATTGGTATCCACGGTGCAATGCTTCATAGGTTCCTGCGTCTATCGCCGTTCGGTTTTCGAGTCTTGCGAATAGATTAAACCTTTTGGCAATAGCCGACCANTCCTTTTGGACAACCCCTTGGAAAACTTTAGATTTCGCTCCACTTCCATAAGCGCAAAAGCCGATTTTTTTGCCATTTAAATCATTGCCCTCATTTAAATCGATTTCAAGCGTTGACATCAATGCAAGAAATATCGATGCGGTATATTGGTTTCCGACCAAGCCTGATGCTTTCTGGGTTTTTTCAATTTTATCAGCTGTAAATTTTCGGTATTCTTCCGTCTTCGATATTAACCTTCGATATCCATTCTTCACCTTTTCTTGCTCGCTGGCGCTTAAGCNAGCCATTTTCGTTTCATTAGCAGAAGGGTCTTCACCTATTTGCTTCATTATTGCATCACCGATTTGCGTGTTTTTGCGATCCATCATAAATACATCAGGAAACATTCTTTTACCCTGAAAGGCATAAGGTAGGTGCACCACAATCCTGCTCCATTGTTCTGTTATTAGTTCATCAGTTTCGGGTGTAAAACGCCCCGCTTTAATTGCATTGGCCTTAAAATCAATGAAGGCGTTTTTCACAGCATCTGTGTAACATCGGTTTGAAAGCTGTCCGTCAAAGACAGGTGTATCTTTATGAATGGTTAGCTCGTTTTCCTCAAACAACGGCNTATCTTTTTTTGAAGATNCAGGAATTATTTGTGCGATTTTATCTACCAAGTCATCATTGAAGGACGTTCCAGCTTCTTTGGCAAGGTCTAGCACTTCCTGGACCATGTTTTTGATCGTCATTTTTCGTTTTGGCTTGAAGAAATCGTGGACTGGATGGGTTGAGACACCCCAGGTATCTTCGATTTCCAACAAACGGGGGTTGTGCTTTATGAGTGCAGCTCCCGCTCCTGCCCCTTGTGTGTATTCTCCCGGTGAGTTCAAGCTATATTTTGCATCATCAGAGAATACAACTATTCCTTGTCTACTTTCTTTACTACCTCCGCGCGCAACCCAATCCAATGTATTGTGCATCGCATCGATGCCNCCAATGCAGGCAAATGTAATGTCGGTNACATCACAATGGCTAAAGCTACCCGCACCATATTTTTGTTCTAGCATTTCAATGATGTACGTCGCTGTTGGCTTAGCACCATCCAATGCCGATTCTGTTCCTAAATATATTCTTCCTANGTCTGCAGGTGATATTTGATTCCTTTCTAGAAGCCTNAGACAAGCATTTGCNCCCATCGTCGCCGCGTCTTCGTGCACGTCTGGAATTGACATGGATTCTAATCCTAGACCTNTATTGAGTTTGCTAAAATCCATGTTTCGATACGCCGCGAACCCTTCNATTTCAAAATGTAGCTTTGGGAAATAAATTGAAATGTCATCAATACCTACTGTTTCCATAGTTNGTTTTTTTTGTGCCTGGGGCNGTTGGNCTTTAGAATGTTATTAAGCCGCCTAATTTACATGAAATACTTACAATTAGACATAGTATTTGTTCTTTGAGTAGGAAAAATTAAAAAATGAACCTCTTCNCGTTTATCCTGTATTGGAACAATTCTTGATAATTGATTTGAGCATTAAAACAATGTGTTACGAACACACATAAGTAAGTTGATAATTACAGAAGCAACAATCAAAAAGCAAAGAGGAATGATTCTAATTTAGAGCAGAATGAACGTAAATGCGAAAAAATTTATAAAGTGGTTTTTAATATTGCTAATGGCGGTGTTTTTGACGCTAAGTACAGCCCTTTATTTNCTTCAGGATAAGCTCATCAATAAAGCCATAGTTGAGCTGAATAAAAATCTTGAAGTTCCTATGAGCGTGCAAAAGGTTGAATTTGCATTTTGGTCTAGTTTTCCAAATATTTCTGTTGACCTTTTGGATGTAAAAATACCAGGGCGTCTCAGAAAAACGGTCCTCTTGACGAGTGAAAAATTTAATTTAAGGTTTAATCCACTTGACCTTTTGAGTGGAGACTATAACCTGAAGCAAATTAACATAANCAAAGGGTCATTANACCTTCAAATTGACTCACTAGGAAGAGAAAACTTTGATATTATAAAGAACACCAAAGAAGGCAATGATTCAGACTTTCGATTGGCCTTGCAGGCTGTGCGCCTGAAGCAAATGAATGTGCGCTATCAAAATATGGCCACAAAACAAGATTATACATCTCATGTAGATTTGATATCCCTNTCAGGAGAGCTTTCTAAAAATGAGTTTGAAATGCTTACCCAAGGAGATATACAAGTACTCAATGCGCTTAGNTCAGGGATTCCGCTTNTTAAAAACCAACGTCTCGAATTTGANCTNAGCCTAAGTGTAGATAAGTCTAATGGAGTAACAAACATTCCAACAGCAGTCATTAATATNGGGGGCTTACCCTTTGAAATTGATGGCTCNGTTCATCCCGATAGTCTTTGGTTTAACATCAAGTCGAAAGAAATCCAGCTCACTGATGCCGTGGAGAAATTGGCCTTAAAAGACTCAAAAGAAACCTTGAATAAATTCCAAGGCAAGGGGCTTTTGGATTTTGAGCTNGAAATATTTGGCGGAACAGCAAGCGCTGCCCCTCTAAATATCAACTGTCTTTTTGCAATTAAAGATGGNCAACTCAGAGAACCTATTGAAAATATAAAGCTTAGCAATATTCAGCTCAAGGGACATTATTTGAAAACAGATGAAAACCCCGAAGAGCTTGTTTTGGAAAACATTAGTTTGATTTCAGAAACCGGTCCTTTTAAAGGGGCATTGTCAATAGTTGATTTTAATGCNCCGACCTATTCCGGTTCTGCCCGTGGAAAGATAAATCTAAGTTCTGCAAAAAGAATTTTTGGGTTTCCTGGAGTTGATGAGGTGAATGGGTTTGTCAATATNTCTACGGATTTCTTAGCCTCAGAAAACGCAAATAATGAGACGATCGTTCTAAAAAGATGCAATGGAACGGTTGACTTTGAAAATGTCGTGTTTCAGCTCATAGAAGACAAAAGGCGCTTTGAAAAAATGAACGGTAAAGTTGATTTTACGAAGCAAAACCTTCGGGTAAATAAGTTCTCATTGGCTGTAAACNANACAGATATGACACTTACGGGAAGAATGTCGAATGTCTTTAATTATTTATACAATTCAGGAGACCTTGGTTTAAAATTGAAGTTGAGTAGTGCCAATATTGTANTNACGGATTTAGGGTCAACCTCAAAAGAACAAAAGAAGGCGACGCAAAAAACNTTTGCATTGCCTGAAAAGATTAAGGGCTCATTATTTGTCGATATTAAGAACCTTAATTATGAAAAACATGACTTTCGAAATGTGAGAGGTGACCTCAACATTGATGAACGTAATTTAGTNTTTAGCTATATTTCTCTTGTCAACTCCGGCAGCCGGATTGAGGGAGGGGTGACCATTAGTGAGGTGCAACCAGANAGCTTTGATATTTCTTTAAACGCTGCCAGTTCAGNCATAGATGTTCAGCAGGCATTTCGCGAATGGGATAATTTTTACCAAGATGTCCTATTGGCCGAGAATATAGAAGGAAGCGCTGGTCTCAAGCTCACATTTCGCGGGCTATTTGATCTTCAAACGGGTCTAGAATACCCTTCTGTCACGAGTAATATGGAATTGCTTATTTCCAATGGAAATATAAAGAATGCTTCGATCATGGATGACATCTCTAAGAGTATAAAGGATAGCCCAGCAAAATATGTTTTGGGAAAAAAGAACCTTCAAACACTAGAAAAAAGACTAAAGTCTATTTCATTTGAAACTCTCAAAAACACCATAACCATTAAGAATAGTGTTGTGACTATTCCGAAAATGTTCATCTCATCCTCTGTTTTGGACATGAATGTTTCTGGTACGCACACCTTCGACAATGATATTAATTACAGGTTTGATTTTAAATTTAGGGACCTAAAAGAATCCAATCAAGATTCGGAATTTGGTGAAATAATTGATGATGGTACAGGTTTTAGAATGTTCTTAAAAATGTATGGAAGTCTAGAAAACCCAACATTAGAGTGGGACAAGGAGCAACAGAAAAAGAGCGCCCAAGAATACCGACAAGAGGAAAAAAAGCAAATCAAAGAGATGCTAAAAACGGAGTTTGGGGCTTTTAAAAATGACACAACAGTTGAGGAGTATGTTCCTGAGGAAAAACCCCAAGAAGACCTGAAAATTAATTGGGAACCTACCAAGAACGAACCCGAAACAAAGGACTCTTTAGCTCCTAAATCGGAAAAAATTAAGGAAGAAAAACCTAAAAAGAAGCAGTCTAAGCTCAAAAAAGCACTCGAAAAGCTAAAGGAACAGCAGAAAAAAGAGGCAGAAGCATCAGAGGAGAAAATTGGAATAAAGGGAGGGGGTTAGGTATTTTAGCGCTTCATTTTATTGACCAAGGAGGTTGTAGAAAACCCCTCAACAAGCTCAATGATTTTTACGAGGCCGCCATTTTTTAATACTGTATCTCTTCCCACAATATATTTTGGATGAGCGGCATTCGTTTCATTCGGGTCATAGTCGCCACCTTTTACGAGTACATTGGGATTCAACTTTTTGATTAGCGCTTCGGGCGTATCCTCATCGAATATAACGACATAATCGACTGATTCAAGTCCCGCTACAACCTTAGCCCTTGAGTCCTCTACGTTTATGGGGCGTTCAGGGGACTTCTCTAGTGCTTTTACGGAGCGATCACTATTCACGCCAACCAGAAGAATATCTGCATACTTTGCGGCTTCATTTAAATAGGTAACGTGACCGACATGTAAAAGGTCAAAACAACCATTTGTAAAACAAATACTCAGCCCCTCTGACTTCCACGAAGAAACATGGCGCTCAAGATTTTGAATGTTTATTTTTTTATTCGTTAAGTGCGTTTTAGCTCTTTTCATCCGCAGCATATTTTTTAGGCATTAGCACCAATGATACCAATCCTAAAAGTATTAAAAATATAGTTTGTGTNGCCCANATNACCATNCCNANNGCNTTNCCAATGGCGAGNGAATCAGCGACACCCATNTCATTNAGGTAATATGCAGTAGTAATTCCAATAAGTAANGGNTAAGCGCCCATNCCTCCATTCGTAAAAGAGATTCCGATAGCACCAAAAATGAANGCGAGAAACATTCCGGATAGAGGAANATTTGCTGTTTCTTCAAGCGCCCAAAAGGGTAGCGCGAACATAAGTAAGTAAGAACCCCATATTAAAATTGTATGAAAAACATATGCCCCGAGTTTTTGCATCTTGAAGATGGACAATACACCGTCTTTGAGAGAGCGTAAAAAGCCAAATACCTTATCCCGAAGCTTTTTATTTAATATTAAAACGACTGCAACACACCCGAAAAAGCCTAAAATCCAATATGAAAATTGGCTTTCCTCAGCGCTTGTTTCGCCTAGAAACCCCTTTTTTAGATTTGACATGATGGCGTAGGCTTCTGATTTGTTCAAAAACACTGCCCCAAAAGCGATACTTNAGAGGATTAGCATGTCAACGATCCTTTCCGTTACAATTGTTCCAAAGGAACCCGCNACAGCAATGTTATCCGACCGCTTAAGCATAAGCGCACGTGTGAATTCTCCNGCTCTTGGAATCGTCATATTCACGAGATAACCAATCATAAGNGAATGGTATTGATTCTGAAAGGAGCTCATAAACCCTAAGGGGTGAAGCGTAAATTTCCATCGATAGGCACGGGAAAGATAGGCGACGAAAGCCAAAACAAGCGATAAAGCAATCAACCAAGGGTTTGAATCTAGTATGGCGCTTTTGAAAACAGCGATATCCTTTGCTGACATATTATCAAATATATACCAGGTGAGATAAACACCTAGGCCAATGGAAANCAGTATTTTAAACAGAGAAAACAAGCTAGATTTGGTCATTTTTCCTTGGTATTATTTTAAAATAAAACGTTATCAATTAACCTCACATNGTTGCAATAAGCAGCAATACAGCANGCGCCATTTGTGTCTCCTGATTTNTATGGGGCAAATGAGTCTTGGTTTATAATTTCTAAATATTCTAGTTTCAATGACCCAGAATTAAAAAGTTCAACAGCTTGCCTTAGTATCTCNTCACGGGTGCTTTTTTTAATGTTTTTNCGAACAAAATCAAGCGTTTTAAAAATAATTGAGGCATCTCTGTAATGGTCTTTAGACAAAAGTAAGTTGCGGCTGCTTAATGCCATTCCGCTTTCATCTCTAACAGTCTCGCATGGAACCACTNTAACNGGAAGTTGTGTCTCACTTACCATGCGCCTGATCACAGATAACTGTTGTAAATCTTTTAGCCCAAAATAGGCGCTTTGCGCTTTGATAAAATAAATTAGGTTGTGGACGACATGGGCAACTCCTGCAAAATGACCTGGCCGAAACTCACCTTCAAGAACAAGGTCGAGTAGCCCGAGAGAAACCTGTNTATAAGGGTCTTCAGACGGGTAAACGTCTTTTTCTTCGGGTAGACATACGGCAACCCGCTNATATTTTCGTAAAAGCGATAAGTCGCTTTCGGGCACCCTAGGATAGTTTTCTAGATCTTTTGGGTTATTGAACTGTTTTGGGTTTACAAATATCGTAACTACNACAAGGTCATTCTCATTTAGCGCTCTGTCGATTAAAGAAAGGTGTCCTACGTGAAGCGCTCCCATTGTNGGAACCACGCCCACAGACGGTTTTTTTTTGAAGCTTGAAATGAACCTTTGTAAGCTACCAAAATCGTAAAATGTTTGAAAACCAGTCATTTTGCACCTTTTTTCAGTTGGTAAAGCTAGGTGTTTTTATGAAAGTTTGATAAAAATTCGTATTTTTGCACTCCGAATCAAACTTATGGAAAAGAAGAAAATCCTATATATTTCACAAGAAATTGCCCCATTTTTACCAAAAACAGAAATTTCNAATACAGCTAGAAAGCTNCCTCAGGTCATCCAAGAGAACGGCAAAGAAATCCGTGTCTTTATGCCTCGTTTTGGTGTAATAAATGAAAGAAGACATCAACTCCANGAAGTTATTCGTCTTTCAGGACTTAATATTTGTATTGATGATAAAGACCATCCTCTTATCATAAAGGTGGCTTCTGTTTCTGCGGCAAGAATGCAGGTGTATTTTATNGACAACGATGAGTATTTCCGCAGAAAGCACACACTTACGGATGACAAAGGNGAAGACTTTGACGATAATGATGAGCGCTCAATGTTCTTTTGCAGAGGAGTATTAGAAACAGTTAAAAAGCTCGGATGGCAACCTGANGTGATTCATTGTCACGGATACATGACAGGAATAATGGGNCTATACATTAAGGAAATGTACGGAAAAGACCCTCATTTTAAGGAAACAAAGGTTGTNTATAGTCTTTATAACGAAGGATTTAATAAAAACTGGGATAAGCGTTTTTCTGAAAAGTTGAAATTTGAAGGATTCAGCGATGAGGTGTGTAATAATTTCAAGGAAACAACGTTTAAAAACTTTACAACAAAGGCCTTAAACTATTTTGACGGCATCAATGTATCTTCCGAAGAATTAAGCTCGGAATTAAAGGAAGCCTTCGATAGTAGCACTGGCCACAAGCTAGGCTTTGTAGAGGAGGAACATTTGGCAAAAGAATTGTCTTCTTTCTATGACAAAGTCATTGAGGAAAGCGCAATGGTCTAATCAGAAAATATGATTCGAACCATATCGTTATTGTTTCTATGCTGTTTTGCAATTCTTTCGTGCAAAAAAAAAGAATATCAGCTAGGGGCNGATGTTATAGANTCGTCTGACATCCTTGGTGGATCATCCGTTGATACTTTCTCGCTATATACCTATACCATTACCGAAGACTCTGTGATCTCTGATAACCCAGCGAANGTTGTATTGGGTTCATACGAGGATCCAATATTTGGTCATTATGANGCATCGATATTTACGCAACTGCGTTTAGCTGGCGTAGATCCAAATTTTGGAGATCCCAATTCGATTGTTATAGATTCTTTTGTTTTGGCCTTGGAATATGTAGGTTATTATGGAGATTTAGACCCCCAAACCTTTGAGGTCTACGAGCTAGATGAGGCCATGTCATTGGACTCAAGCTATTATTCATTTTCTACAATTAACCATAGCTCAACNAACCTAGTGCCATTTGAAAATGCAACGATTACNCCAAACACGTCGTCTCCGACCATTGTAGATGGAGATTCTTTGGCGCCGCAGCTCCGAATACACTTAGACACCAATCTAGCCAGGAATTTGATTTTGGAAGCCACAAGTGGGACCTCTACATTTTCCAGCAATGATGAGTTCTTAGAATTTTTCAAAGGCCTTCACATAAAGACCAACAATNTTNTACAGTCTGCGGGAGAAGGAGCGGCCCTATATTTAGATATTAACGACCCATCTTCCAAGGCTACTATTTATTTTCGTCAGGATGGAGAGCCCACCTCTTATGATTTATTGATGAATTCAGATTGCGCAGATTTCACCAAGGTTTCTATTGATCAAACAGGAACAGATGTAGAACAAGTTGTAATAGACTCAACAGCTGGTCAAAACACCTATTATGCTCAGGCTTTTGGCGCACGTGCAGCCATGTCCATACCGGGGCTTTTAAACATACCACCAAACAGTGTTATTCATCGGGCAGATTTGTCNTTACCAATTCAATTTCAAACAGGGTATAAATACCAGCCAGGAAGCAATGTTAGTCTAGCAACNCGNGTTGATTCTTTGTCCCAAGGATTGATAAATGTTGGCGTAATAGGGGTTTATAACGCTTTAGATAAGAGCTTTGATATAAATATTAGGGACTATGTTCAGTCAATTGTAAACAAAGAGCTTCCTTTAACCGAGCTCATGGTTTCTCCCTTATATTTTATTAACTCAGCAGAGAGAATTGTTTTTAACGGGAGTAATACAATCAATAAGAAGAAACCCAAATTAACCATTACCTATACAAGCTATTAATATGTGTGGAATTGTTGCTTATATTGGAAAAAAAGAGGCCTATCCNATAGTTTTAAAAGGGCTTAAAAGATTAGAATACAGGGGCTACGATAGCTCGGGAATAGCTTTATTGAAGGACGGNGAGATAAAACTATTTAAAAAAGAAGGAAAGGTTGCAAATCTTGNGGAACACGTTGTGTCGAAAGACAATAGTGGAACAAGAGGTATAGGGCACACGCGTTGGGCAACTCATGGCCCNCCAAATGACAAAAACGCCCATCCACATCTGTCAGAGGATGGAGNTATAGCTATCGTTCATAACGGGATTATCGAAAATTATGACGTATTGCGNCAGGAGCTTGAGTCTAAGGGGTATGTATTCAATAGTGATACAGATACCGAAGTTTTATGTTATTTAATTGCCGACATAAAGAAAAATACGGGACATAAGCTTGGNAAATCAGTGCGCTTGGCACTGCAACAAGTTGTGGGTGCTTATGCCATTGTAGTTATGTGCAAAGATGAACCCAATAAGCTTATCGCTGCAAGAAAGAGTAGTCCATTGGTTCTAGGCATTGGAAAAGAAAATGATTTTTATGTTGCTTCAGACGCTACACCAATCGTTGAGTATACGAAGCAAGTCGTTTACCTGAACGATGGCGAGATCGCTATTTTAAATGAGCAAAAAGGCTTGAAGCTTTACAACATTGATGAGGTTAAAAAAGACCCATATATTGAAGAGCTAGAGCTTCATTTAGAAGCTTTGGAGAAAGGAGGATACGATCATTTCATGTTGAAAGAAATTCATGAACAACCGCATTCAATAGAGGATTGCTTTAGAGGTCGATTGAATGCAAAAGAAGGTTGGGTGTCTCTTGGTGGAATCAAATATTATGAAAACGATATTATCAATGCCAATAGAATAGTGATGGTGGCTTGCGGAACGAGCTGGCATGCCTGCTTGGTTGGCGAATATTTGTTTGAGGACTTAGCCCGAATCAATGTAGAGGTTGAATACGCAAGTGAATTTAGGTACCGAAACCCAATCATAAATGAGGGTGATATTGTCTTGGCGATTTCCCAATCTGGAGAAACAGCAGATACAATGGCAGCCTTGGAGNTGGCCAAAAGTAAAGGCGCCACAATTCTTGGGATTTGTAATGTCGTAGGGTCTTCCATTTCTAGAATCACAGATGCTGGATCTTATACCCATGCAGGCCCTGAAATAGGTGTGGCTTCAACAAAAGCTTTCACCGCTCAAGTAACGGTTCTGACCTTAATGGCAGCCTCTTTGGCACGAAAAAAAGGCAAGCTTAATGAGTCGAAGTTTAGAAACTTATTGTCTTCTCTAGAAGCGATTCCTCAAAAAGTACAGCTTGTTTTGGACAAGACAGAGAAGATCAAAAAAATAGCTGAAAAATATAAAGACGCATCNAATGCCTTATATCTTGGTCGCGGGAGTTCTTTTCCTGTTGCTTTAGAGGGAGCACTNAAGCTAAAAGAGATTTCTTACATACATGCTGAAGGTTATCCAGCCGCAGAGATGAAGCACGGACCAATCGCGCTTATTGATGAAGAGATGCCTGTTTTCGTGATAGCCACAAAAGGACCTTCTTATGAAAAGGTCGTTAGTAATATTCAAGAGGTNAAGGCGCGAAAGGGAAAAATCATTGCGATTGTAACAGAGGGTGATGATCAGGTTAAGGATTTCGCAGATGATTTCATAGAAATTCCTGAAACGAACGAGTACTTAGTNCCCTTGATNGCTACNGTTCCTTTTCAAATNCTTTCNTACTANATNGCAGTNATGNGGGATTGTAATGTGGATCAACCACGAAANTTAGCNAAGTCNGTTACCGTGGAGTAATTTGTTGAAGGCTGATTTAGTCTAACTCATTTCTTTGAACCAGATTCTTTCTTTTTTCGACCTAAATTAAATCTATATCCTACTGTTGCAATAAGACCAGCTTCAAAGCTTGCTGTATCATTGTTCCCAACTTCAAAACTAAAGGAGAAATTNCCTATTTTACCCTGCGGACCAATGGTCANTGGCCAGGGTCTGATCGCNAAAGCGAAGTTATTTCTNATGTTTCCAATCCCTATGGCAACTTTGCCAGTAANTAACGATGGCAATGCAACTCCGATTTGATATTCAAATATTCCATTTTTGGTAAACTCGAATGTTTGTCCAAATAAGCCGCTTACTCCGGGAAATATCGAAGAGAAATCATAATCATCGATTGATGCTGCACCGGCATTTATTTCTATGAACTTTTGGCTAGTTTCTGTCTGACCAAATAAACTCATGGGAGCAATTAATAACAATATAATTAGTCTTTTCATGGTTCGAATTTAAGAAATAGGCTTTAATGGAGGAAATCCTATAACAACTTTAAAGTATATTTTCAGNACNCAATTTTGTATATATACTATTGTATTACAGTTACTTACACTGTATGAAAAGGATTTTAATATTNTGCCTGGTTGATAGGAGTTTACTAACGATTTATTTTTGAGTTTCTAAAAATGTCGAATATTCATTAGAACCCATNGACATACTTGATATTAAATTAAGACATTCATTTGTAATTTCAATGGATGAAATCTCTTGTTTAAAATTAAATTTTCTTCCATCATAAGAGGTTAAACTATTTTCATTTGAATCAAAACANATATTGCAGTAAAAGTGATTACTCAATAATTCTGAACAACGTAATCCGTATTTTTCATGCAAGACATTAAAATCAGATTTTGATAATGTAGTTTTTAGCTCCCTACGATTTTCATAGTTGTTTTCTGGATTAACATTGTTTTTTGANATATAATTCGTGTTTGTGCAGTTTACTGCAACTTTATTATAGCAACCGTTAGACACTAGTATGGTTATAATAAAAATCACANNGATAGAACATTTCATCATTAAACTGATTTTGATTTTATGAATAAGATCATGGCGACGTTATTTATAGCTTAGTTTGAAATNTNCTTTAGGCACTCTGAGANCTTTTTAAGNACAGGNTTGGGTTCATTTGCNTCATTAAANANNCTNAAAATAGTTTTNTTTTGNTTGCTNTGCCCACTTCGGGTTTTCAATCCCCAAAAATTTAAGGCAACAACACCGTTGTCTTTTTTTGAAATTAATTTGTTGATGATCTTTGTATATAAGTCATTTTGGATTTTGTGAATTGAATCCANGTCAGTAATCTCCTCTTTAACCCAAAGATTCAATTCTGTCACATGAAATTCGAGATCGTGTTGATGTACCCAATCAATTAAATAATCAAGGTATTTAAGGTCTTCTTCTGAAAGGCTATTGGTCCTTAAATGTGCTTGCCATCCAATTGCGTCGACCCTTAAACCTTTTGATTTTATGTATAAAACCGTTTCCATTACTTTCTCCCACATCGCTTTTTCCATTCCTCCGTTGTGATTATAAACAAGCTTAATATTAGGTGCGTGTTCATTGGCAATTTCAAATGCCCGCGGAATATATTTTGGAAAACCATCGCTATTTATTCCAATTTGTGTCCATGGGTTTTCCCATTTATCATCCCCAGGTTTTTCTCTAAACCAAGTGCCGTCTCTCAAGACAGTTTCATTGACGACATCCATCCATCTTACGCATGATTCATTATTTGCTCTTTTGCAGAGCGCTGTAAAATATTCTTCCATATTATCTTTGAGCTCCTGCGGTGTCCTTTCATCGTTTTTTGCCCATTTTGAGGCCTGCGGGCTCATTGGGCCATGGATTCGAACAGTCAAATTATGTTTATTTGCAAAGTCAATAAAATTTTGAGCCCTATCCCATTTCCAAACATTAGGTTTAGGATGAATTCTCGTTTGTTTAAATGCATTTGCAGGCGTCAAATAATTGAATTCGCTTANAAAGAGATTTTCAAGATTTGTNTTGAGCTGAAAATGATTCAAGCTCGCCCCAANAAAAAAAGAGTCTGAGGCGTAGCCCNCACTTTCNAGTGTGGATTTAATGTGCTCTTGGCNTANGCTTANTTTNNNACANANTAAAATTAGNAANAGNGNNATTNTNTTTTTCATTACCTTAAATATAACATAACCTTGGCTTTAAAGAACAAATCAAAAACGTGTATAAGCTAGTAACAGTTCATCAATAAATAAAAATCTTGATCGACTAAACCNGGTTATTTTTCTTTTTCATCACATTCTCCGAATTGTTCAACTTCCTTGCCATATTTTTTTATGCACTGCCGTCTAATCGCCCTATCCGTAGAATCTAAGTATGTATATTGTACGACCTCAGCAGTTTTGTCTTCCATATTTTTTCGGAGTTCATTTTTTCTCATGAANTTCCCTCGAATAAGGTAGTCGTCGTACTTGCCACTTTTGATGTCATAATAATTCTCGTAACATTCGCATTTTGAATATTTGATAGAAGCCTTATTATTACATGAATANAGGATTTGAAAAGATAAAATGAGAANAGNTAACCTCATTNTCCATAAAAATNGCTCTCTTTTATTACTTGTGAATCGCATGATTTTTTATTTAAACTTATGTCCGACAACGAATCTATTNACGTGAGCGCTTAAAAATATGAAGCTCAATCATAGTCACTGCACTAAACAGTTTGTTTAAAACAAAAAAGGATGTAAAAAGTTGTGCTCTTTGGGCGATTCTCACCATCCTTCTAGAAAANCATCAAGCTCCCTTCGGTCTTTTTTTGATGGCTTACCTTGGTCTTTTCCNCGATAGTTACGCTGTGCTGCTTGATATGTTTTGTANTTCTCAAGCTCCTCTAAAGGGGTTTCATCTCTGATATAATCTACAATTAATTTCGCGCCCAATCTTTTTTCGGTTAACGCTTTGATCCGAAAACTAAAGGATGCATTNTTTTTTTGAACACTAATTAAATCGCCGATGGATACTTCTTTGGCTGGCTTACATTCAAGGCCGTTCAACTTTACTTTATTTCCAGCGACTAATTTTGTTGCAAGAGATCTTGTTTTNGCAAGCCGCACACACCAAACATATTTATCAATACGCACAATAGAAAGGACTTATTTTAATAATCTTCTAAGGATTTTACCCACATTTGATTTAGGCAATTCGTCTCTGAAGTGAACTTCTCTTGGNACCTTATAATTGGTTAGNTTTTCTCTACAGGTAGCAATAACTTCCTCCTTAGTAAGAGAAGCATCTTTTTTGACAACAAAGGCTTGAACAAATTCTGTTCCGTCATCGTTTTTACCTCCNCAAACNCCNACCTCNAANACCTTNGGGTTTTCNGTGATNGCTTTTTCNACNTCACTTGGATANACATTAAATCCTGAGACTAAAACCATCTCTTTCTTTCGATCTACGATTTTGAAAAAACCATCTTCATCTATAATTCCTACATCACCGGTAAGGAAATATTCTCCATGCATACAATTGGCAGTTTCTTCTGGTCGGTTCCAGTAACCCTGCATAACTTGAGGGCCTTTTATTCCGATTTCACCCTTTTCCCCCTGAGCCACTTCAACCTTGTTGTCGTCAAAAATTTTAATGTCAGTATTNGGAAGAGGCAATCCGATTGTTCCTATTTTATGAATACCACCAACAGGATTAATGGTAGCGGCAGGACTTGTTTCAGATAACCCGTATGCTTCAAGAAGAGGGCTGTTTGTGACTTTTTCCCATTCGGCAGCAACAACATCCTGTACTGCCATTCCTCCACCTAAAGCCATTTTAAGCTCGCTAAAGTCGAGGTTTCTAAACGCTTCCTGATTTAGNAGTCCNTTGAAAAGCGTATTCACACCAGTGATGAAAGTAAATGGATTTTTCTTAAGGTCTTTGCAGAAGCCCTTCATGTCTCTNGGGTTCGTTATTAAGATGTTTTTTGCTCCATACCTGAAGAACACGACACAATTNGCNGTAAGTGCAAATATATGGTACATAGGAAGCGCGGTAATGATTGTCTCTTGTCCGTCTTCAAACTTATGTCCAATCCATGCTTCGACCTGTTGAACATTNGCACAAATNTTNCCGTGAGANANTGTNGCNCCTTTTGAGACTCCAGTGGTTCCTCCGGTATACTGAAGAAATGCGTGATCNTCTTTATTTAGCGATACAGGCGCGCCCTTTTTACCAAGGTTGTCCTTNAATATTTGTTTTAACGGTGTCGTATCGTTGAGTTGAAATGGTGGCACCATTTTTTTCACATGTCGAACAACAAAATTTGTAATTGCTCCTTTCAATCCACCAAGCATATCTCCGATAGTGGTGGTAATTATTGTTTCTATTTCGGTTTCATGAAGGATCTCTTGTAAATTAAACGCAAAATTCTCGAGTATAATAATGGCTTTTGCGCCCGAATCCTTATACTGATGACGCATTTCTTCTGCTGTATAAAGTGGATTCGTGTTCACGATGACCAAGCCAGCTTTCAAGCATGCAAAAATCGTGATTGGGAATTGAAGAAGGTTGGGCATTTGAAGCGCAATGCGGTCTCCTTTTTTTAATTTTGTATTGTTTTGAAGGTGCCACACTAAAGCATCTACATGCGCAGAAACCTCATTGAANCTGATCTCCACATCCATGTTTTTATATGCAGTTTTGTCACCAAAGTTTTTGACAGATTGATCGAAAACTTCAACAAGATTATTGTAACGACTAAGCTCTATTGTTTTTGGAACCTCAGATGGATAGGATTTAAACCATGGAAAATCACTCATATTTTTATTTTTTATTTACGATAAGTCTCTCTAAACCATATAAAATGGATGTTTTAAATATACATAAAAAACAGAATGTCTTCCTAATATTTTCTTGCTTCTCAGCACTAAATGATTCAAAATAAGGATATCCGATAATGAAAATATAAATTGTCTTTTTTGATTTTGTTTCTTTGGATGAAGTAATGTAAATTTGACACTAACTAAAAACTCAGCTTGGCATGAAGCAATATTTATTCTTATTTCACTTTTTAACAATTACACTGANAAGCCTTAGTCAAATACAAAGTGTCCAGGACGATTTTGAGGGGAGCGGNACAATTTCATCTTGGTTTGCAGACGATTGCAACATGGACTTAGNTTTTGGAAACCCGTATGTACAGGGTATGAACACTTCTTCAACAGTAATGCGTTATAACGATTACGGGGGGCAATATGCGAATGTTGGTTTTGATGTCGGCGAAAACCTTGACCTCTCCACGAACCATACTTTTAGTTTAAAAATTTATATTCCATCCAGTAGTTTGACTGGTGCTCAAAACAATCAAATCTCTTTAAAACTTCAGGACGGCTCCGTGGGTGCTCCGTGGGAAACGCAATGTGAAATAATTAAAAATGTNTCNCTNNATCAATGGGTNGNNGTNTCTTTCGACTTTGATGATGACCCCTATATTAACTTCAATCCGGGTTCTGCCGATCCAATATTAAGAACAGATTTTAACCGTGTATTGCTTCAGATAAATGGTGAAAACAATAATGATTTGGTTGAGGCCTTTATAGATGATGTGCAATATGATGGAACGATTGGGTCCTGTAGTNTTTTTAATAATCTAGTTTGGTCTGATGAATTTGATGGAAATGGTGCAGTGGATGAATCAAAATGGTTTCACCAAACACTACTCCCAAATGGTTGGGGTTGGTTTAACGATGAGCTCCAGCATTATACNGANCGAGAAGANAATTCATATGTTGAAGATGGGTTTCTTCATATTGTTGCAAAAGACGAAACTTTCACNGATCAAGGTGTTACCAAGGAGTATACCTCTGCTCGGTTAAACTCAAAATTTGCGTTTACCTATGGNCGTGTTGAATCNCGNGCGAAAATGCCTTTTGGCATAGGTACTTGGCCAGCCATTTGGATGCTTGGTAAAAACATCAATGAAGCAGGAGCATATTGGCAGACGCAAGGTTTTGGAACCACAGCATGGCCNGCATGCGGAGAGATTGATATACTCGAGCATTGGGGTTCAAATCAGAATTATGTGCAAAGTGCCTTGCATACTCCATCCTCATCAGGAGCTACAGTGAATCACGGTGGAACAATGGCTGCTGATGTTTCCAATACGTTTCATATTTATGCCATGGAGTGGACAGAGGATAAAATTGATTTTAGTGTGGATGGATTTATCTATTATACNTATCAACCAGACCCTCAAAATATGAGTACCTGGCCATTTGTAGCGGATCAATTTATTTTACTAAATGTCGCCGTACAAAACTCGATTGACCCGACATTCACAGAAAGTGATATGGTGCTTGATTATATTCGGGTATACCAAGCGGGTTTGGGCGCTACGACCACTGATGTTCAGCAGGCTTGTGATTCTTACACCTGGATTGATGGNATTACNTATTCAGAAAGTAACAATACCGCTAGTTTAACCCTACCTAGCGCCGAGGGATGTGACTCTACAATNGTCCTTGACCTTACGATCAANAATTCGGTTTCTCAAACGGATATNCAATCCGCTTGTGACAGTTACACGTGGATAGACGGTGTTACGTATACAGAAAGTAATTCATCTGCAANTCANCTTTTNACAACAAGNNCGGGNTGTGATTCTANACTTACNTTNGCNNTNACATTAAANACAAGNACNAGCTCAGANTNNTTTGAGACGGCACTTGACGCNTANACNNTAAACGGAACGACATACAACTCTTCCGGCGTATACACGCAAGTCATTTCTAATGAAGCGGGTTGCGACAGTACNATAACACTCAACCTTACGATTGATTCTAGTGTTGGTATTGATGAGCAAAATCAATCTTTTTTCGTTTATCCAAACCCGACAAATGACAAATTAAACATTACAGCTCCAGAATTAATTGGAAAAAGGGGNAAGGTGATGCATATTTCTGGNAAGCTAGCATTTGAGTTTATTCAGGCGNCTGCNCAAANCGAATTANATTGTGGTGCACTCGCGCCAGGCGAATATATTNTTTCTTTTGAAGGGGAAAATAAAGGAGCCCATTTNAGCTTNATNAAGNNNTGANTTANTATATATCNGCTNTTANACNANGNCATATGAATGNTNAATGAGNTCNTANAACAANNNNTCNTCAANGTCCTCGTNNANNTANACTGAATTCCANTGTTTTTTATTCATNTGATAACCGGGCTTGATTCCATGGTAATGNTCCCGNAGNTNTATNGACTTTNCNGGNTCGCANTTNAGANTTNCGAACNGAAAGTCATTTGAATTTGCAAGGGCAAAAATCTTGNNTTTTTTCTTGAAAACAATTGTGNAAGTATCAAAGGGAGTGCTGGCTTCTTCTCCACATAGATTTTGGCAGAAGTCATAAAAAGCANCAAAGTTCATTTCACATTAATGAATGGCTGGCGCAACATCTTGGTTACCTAACTTATATAGCATNTGNGTNTGCTCTTTTANGGCGCCCATAAACGTTTTATAGGAGTGGTATGGGACTTCAAACTCTTCAGCAGTTGCCTTCACAATTTCTGATAGCTTTTTATAGTGTATGTGGCAGATATTTGGGAATAAATGATGNTCTACCTGAAAGTTCAAACCTCCGGCATACCAAGAAAATAAACGAGATTTTTGCGCAAAATTAGCTGTGTTGTACATTTGGCTTACTGCCCAATCTGCATCCACATCACCGGACTCGGTTGGCAATGGGTATGTTGANGTTGGAACAACATGAGCAGGCTGAAAGATTATACCTANAATAAAACCGGTAATAAACTGCATCAGAAGGTATCCTGAAAGGGTTATATACCANGGTGCAGGACTAAAGATAAAGGGTAGTGCAATGAAAATAGANGCATACACCAATTTGTTAACGATAATATTTCTAAGGTGCTTTTTAAAAGTTAANCCTTGTGTTTTNAGAAGATCCATNTTNTTGTANCTCACGGCTTGCTCNTAGTCTTTATTNATGAACCAAGTAATNGTCATTAAACCGTAAAAAAAGTAAGCATAGAAATGTTGAAACTTATGAATCTTGTANCGTTTCGTGTGNGGAGAAAACCTTAGGATTGCTGGAGGGGGAGCGATGTCCTCGTCATAGTTNGATACGTTGGTNTAGGTATGNTGNAGNACATTGTGTTGTATTCTCCANTTCGNTGGATTNCCNGNAAGNATNATNAANATTTTNCNNATAAAGNTGTTNACAGCNGGGTTNTTAGANTANGCNCCGTGGTTGGCATCATGCATTACAGAAAGCCCACAGCCNGCCATACCAACTCCCATAATGGCCCAAAATCCAAGAACAGCCCAAGAGCTAACGTCTAGAGTGACAATTANTATAAATGGNGTCAAATAAATCGCCATCATACAAACGGTTTTAAAAACCATACTTGCATTGGCGTGTCTTGAGATATTTTCCTTCTTGAAATACTCNTTAACGCGCTGTCTTAAAACCTTATAGAATATAGAGTTTTTGTTTTTGGCGTATTGCAGTGGTGAGAATGTAGATTGACTTTNCATATGCAAANGTAACCATAACTAATCTGATTTGTTCAAATAAAGTTCAAATTCAACTAATTTGCAGGTCAAATAANTTTTTATAATAGCCCTCTTGAGCTAGTAAANCCTGATGATTTCCGCGTTCTACAATTTTTCCTTTATCTAAAACTAATATTAAGTCTGATTTTCGAANAGTACTCAATCTATGAGCAATTACAATACAGGTTCTTTCTTCCATTACACGATCCAGGGCCTCTTGAACCAGTTTCTCTGACTCAAGGTCTAGCGCAGATGTGGCTTCATCAAGTATGAGAATTTCTGGGTTTTTATACATCGCCCTAGCGATGCTTAATCNTTGCTTCTGTCCTCCGGATAATAAACTCCCACGTTCTCCGATTAGGCTATCGTAGCCGTTTTGCATTTTTTCAATAAAACCATGTGCATTGGCAATCTTCGCAGCTTCAATGATTTTCTCCTTATCGGGTTGCGTTTCACCNAANGCAATATTTTCGGCNACACTAGAATTAAATAAAATGGGGTCTTGAGAGACCAAAGACATCATTGACCTAAGGTCTTTAATGCGGAGTTCATTGGTTTTTTGACCATCTACATCTATGCTGCCCGAGCTAACGTTATAAAAGCGAGGGATTAAATTAATTAATGTNGTTTTTCCACTTCCAGACTCTCCAACAAGGGCAATGTTTTGTCCCTTTTTAATCGAAAATGAAATGTCATCTAATACAAGCTCTGACTCATATTGGAAGCTAACATTTTTAAAACTAATCTCTTTGTCGAAACGACTAATTCCCGAAGCATTTGGAGCATCAACAACAACCTCGTCAAGATTTAATATTTCATTGATTCGATCCTGAGAAGCCCTCGACTTAATCATATTTGAAATGTTTTTAGAGATGTTCTGTATTGGTCTTAGAAATTGAGAAAACACAATGATGAAGGTCATAAAAATTTCTCCGGAAAGGGCNTCTTCAGAACCCCCTAAGATCATTCTTCCTCCAAACCAAACAAGACTTAATAGAACACCCGCACCAATCGTTTCATTCAACAAAGGTGATAGATTTTTCTTTCTTGCTGTTCGAGTAACGAGCTTTTGGTGCTTCAAGTTTGTCTGCNTGAACCTNCGCACAACGAAGTTCGCTGCATTGAATGCCTTTATGATTCTAACNCCTTCTATCCCCTCGTCCATTGAGGAATACATTACACTTGTTTGTTCTTGGCTTTTTTTCGCTGTTCGTTTGAGGCTTTTTCCAATTCTTGAAATTACAAANGCAGAAATCGGCATTAAAAGAAAAGAAAACAGCGAAAGGCTTGGACTTAAATAAATGAGGGTAGCAACGTTNATCAATACAGCAAAGGGTTCTCTAAAGAGCAGTTCAAGAAGACACACAACAGCAATTTCAATCTCATTTACATCACTAACCATGCGCGCCANAAGGTCNCCNTTGCGTTCGTTGGTATGGTATGCTAGAGGAAGGCTCATTGACTTTGTGAAAAGCNTGTTTCTAATATCGCGTACGACAGCCATTCTCAGTTCTGATTGAAACCAGACCGCACCATATCTAAATAAGTTTTTAAAGAAAAAAGTAAGCATAACAGAAACACAAACGAAAAGCAAGGCGTCGAGAGGGTTGTTTTTAACCATTGACGTCATCGTAAAATTGTAGTAATCTTTGACATACAGAAACAGCTCTGGAATGCCCCAATGAAATTCAGGCTTCGCAACAAACTCTATACTTTCTGGTTTTTTGAAAATCAGCTGCAGCACAGGAATAAACAAAACCAATGAGAGCAGATTAAATACCACAAAGAACATATTGCATAAAACCACAAGGAAAGTATGCAGCCTATACTTGATTGTGTATCTAAATATTTCGAGATAAGATTTCATCAACGTCACAAAGATACATTTTTACTTTTCGGGACATCATGAAATACTATTCTTAAATTTGTAGCATGGCATCAATCAGACAAAGTAAAATAGAATCGGTAATCCAGTCAGAAGTTTCTGTGTTTTTACAACGGAACTCCAGTATATGTTTAGGAACAATGGTAACAGTGACAGTTGTTCGGGTTACTGCTGATCTATCTTTGGCTAGATGTTACCTCAGTATTTTTGGAGGAAANGACAAGCAAGAAGTTTTTGAGAGTATTGAGACAAATGCAAGTAGAATCAGAGGCGAGGTCGGAAAAAAGCTAAAAAATCTACGTAAAATACCGGCATTGAAATTCCATATAGATGATTCCCTTGATTACGCCTCAAAGATTGATGAACTCCTAAAAAAATAAATATCAGAACGGCCTTTTATATTGCAAAGACCTATTTTCGTTCGAAACGGAAAAAGAANATCATTACTTTAATTACCCGTGTCTCTGTAACAGGNATTGCCTGTATTACATGTGCTCTGGTGGTTCTTCTTTCTGCATTCAATGGTATGGAACAGTTNATTGATCAAATTTATAGCGAGTTTGACCCGTCCATNGTTGTGCGATCTTCAAAAGCAAAAGCTTTTTATGAANGAGATNTACATTGGAATGCATTGAATAAAATTAAAGGTGTCTCCTCAATATCTAAAGGAGTAGAGGCTTTGGCTGTATTAGAGTATAGCAGACCTGTTTCCTCTGAGAAAACCTATAGCGTGAAACGCACCAACGCTAAATTGTTTGCCATTGATTCCTCTTTTTTAGAGGTAATTTCCATCAATCGTAATTTCAANGGCCCAAGCCCTTCGCTTGGCAGCACGATTTACCCAGAGGGCATCATCGGTATTTCATTGCTTCAAAAATTGGAGGCNCCTCTTGATGGCAATTTTAAGCTGTTTCTGCCCAAGCAGAATATAAGTNTTCGCGCCAAAAAACCATTTTACACCAAGAAATTAAACCTTTCCTCGGTTTTGTTTTACCGAAACAAAGAAGTCAATGAGGAAACACTCATTTGGCCAATTGAGGCATATAGGAAACTCGTGAAAGACACTNTNGGGAGGCTAACAAATATTTATTTCTCCGCGTTGCCTAAGACCAACCTGGTTGAGCTAAAACAGGAGATTTCTAATCTTTTAGGACCTGATTTTTTAGTAAAAACCTACAAGGAGAAAAATGCATTGATTTTTAAGACCAGTAAATCAGAAAAAGCAATCCTTACCTTGATTTTAATTTTTGTTTTTGTGCTCGCTTCGTTTAACCTTGTTTCATCGCTCACAATGCTGTTTCTAGAAAAGAAGGATAATTTTTTAGCTTTTAGGAGTATGGGCTTGACAAAAAAGACCTTGTTTAACGTTTTCTTTTTTCAGGGCTTGTTGATTTGTTTGTATGGTATTTTTATTGGCGTCGCCGCAGGTTACATAATTTGTTTTACACAGCTTTCATTTGGCTTCCTTCACATTTCCCCAGGACAACCATACCCAATAGGTTTTTCTATTAAAGACTTCCTAACAATCATTGGCTCGGTGTCAATTTTAAGTCTTTTATTTTCATATGTCACAGTTAAACTTCTTCTTAGGCGTTCTGATGATATTTAAACCCCTGATTTTTATTCCAAAAAAGTGATTTGTATTTAGAATAAATGGATTATATTTGCACCCAAATTCAAACAGGTATATAATGTCTAGTCTAAAAGGAAAAATATCTCAGGTAATCGGTCCAGTTGTTGACGTTGCTTTTGAGAAAGGTCTTGAGCTACCAAATATTTATGATGCCCTTGAGGTATTTAAAACTGATGGAACAAGAGTGGTGCTTGAGGTTCAGGCGCACGTTGGTGAGAATTCTGTTAGAGCCATATCAATGGACTCAACAGATGGTTTTACAAGAGGTATGGAGGCAACTTCAACCGGTCTCCCAATCAAAGTTCCGACAGGAGAAAAAATTAAAGGCCGTTTATTCAACGTTGTTGGTGAAGCCATTGACGGAATAAATGATGTTGACAATTCTGATGGATTGCCAATTCACAGAGATGCACCTAAGTTTGAAGACTTATCTACTTCAACTGAAATACTTTTTACAGGTATCAAAGTGATTGACTTGATTGAGCCATACGCGAAGGGTGGTAAAATTGGTCTTTTCGGTGGAGCAGGTGTTGGAAAAACAGTTTTGATTCAAGAGCTGATTAATAATATTGCAAAAGGTCACGGTGGTCTTTCTGTATTTGCTGGAGTTGGTGAGAGAACACGAGAGGGAAATGACCTTCTTCGTGAAATGCTTGAGTCAGGAATTATCAAATACGGGG
This sequence comes from Crocinitomicaceae bacterium TMED16, assembly GCA_002167775.1. Taxonomy (GTDB): domain Bacteria; phylum Bacteroidota; class Bacteroidia; order Flavobacteriales_D; family Crocinitomicaceae; genus UBA952. Next base: position 64,824 of record NHBV01000003.1, read on the forward strand.
AAGACTTTTTGACATCCATGGAAAACGGAGGTTGGGACCTAAATAAAATTGACCTTGACGAAATGAAGGAGTCAAAAGCAACATTTGTTTTCGGACAAATGAATGAGCCTCCAGGAGCACGTGCAAGAGTTGCCCTTTCGGGATTAACGATTGCTGAGTATTTTAGAGATGGTGATGGAGAAGGTCAAGGAAAAGATATCCTATTCTTCGTTGACAACATATTTAGATTTACACAAGCAGGTTCTGAGGTTTCTGCCTTACTAGGAAGAATGCCTTCAGCTGTGGGTTACCAGCCGACANTGGCAACAGAAATGGGTGCGATGCAAGAACGAATTACTTCAACCAAAAGTGGTTCTATTACCTCGGTTCAAGCGGTATATGTTCCTGCAGATGACCTTACTGATCCTGCGCCTGCGAATACATTCGCTCACCTTGATGCTACTACGGTATTGTCTAGAAAAATTGCTGAGCTTGGTATCTATCCAGCGGTTGATCCATTGGATTCAACCTCTAGAATTCTTACTCCTGAGATTGTTGGGGATGAGCATTATGATTGCGCTCAGCGTGTGAAAGTAACACTTCAGCGTTATAAGGAATTACAAGATATTATCGCTATTCTTGGAATGGACGAGCTTTCCGAGGAGGATAAAATGGTTGTTCACAGAGCGAGGAGAGTTCAGAGGTTTTTGTCTCAGCCTTTCCATGTTGCTGAGCAGTTTACAGGTCTTCCTGGNGTTCTTGTTGATATCCAAGAAACAATCAAAGCGTTTAACGATATTCTAGACGGTAAGTTTGATCAATATCCTGAGGCAGCCTTTAACTTAAAAGGTGGAATTGANGATGTTGTTGTAGCCGGAGAAAAAATGCTTGCTGAAGCTTAGTAGAATGAAGTTAGAAATCATTACTCCAGAATCAAATGTTTTNAGCGGGGAAGCGAAATCAGTTTCTCTTCCTGGTTTAGATGGAATTTTTCAAGTTTTGAATAATCACGCACCTGTAATTTCAGCCTTGAAANAAGGAAATCTCATTGTTGAGTTAGAGGATCCTTTGTTAGAGGAGCAGAAAAATGATATGATTGTTATTGATTCTTCAGAGAANATTAGCGTTGCGATTAACGGTGGNGTTGCAGAATTAAACCAGAACAAGCTTATTGTATTGGCTGAGTAGCAAGCACGAATCATTTTTTCGGGGCCTTTGTTAAGACTTGTTAAGCACAATAAGCTATAATGCCCATACAAGAATGTTTACTTATCTTCGTTACTTCTAATAATGAGCGATTTAAACCATATTGATCTTAAAGCAATTCCTGAGCATATAGCCATCATAATGGACGGTAACGGACGTTGGGCAAAAAGCAAAGGAGAAGATAGATTATATGGGCATTCAAAAGGGGTTGATGCCGTGAGGGAAACCCTCAAAGCTGCCGCGGACCTGAAAGTAAAATACCTAACACTTTATGCATTTTCTACAGAGAATTGGAATCGACCTAAAGAGGAGGTAGAAGGCCTCATGAATCTTTTGGTCATGTCTTTGGCGAATGAATTGGATGAATTGAATGAGAACGGCGTTCGACTTCAAGCCATAGGAAACATCAATGGCTTACCAGAATACTGTCAAAAAAGTCTTTCTGAGGCAATCGAACAGACAAAAACAAATACAAGCATCACTTTGGTTTTGGCTTTGAATTATAGCTCTAAGTGGGAAATTGAGCAGATGGTTAAAAGCATCTCCTCACAGATTAAAGAGGGGCTTATTACAGAAGAAAAAATAGACCACGAATTCATCTCTAACGAACTTACCACAAAGGGTATTCCTGATCCAGAGCTTTTGATTCGAACAAGCGGCGAGCATCGTGTAAGCAATTTTCTCCTTTGGCAAATCGCCTACACAGAATTTTATTTTTTGGACATGTTTTGGCCAGACTTTGGCAAGCAAGAGCTGCATGATGCCATATATGATTACCAGAATCGAGAACGAAGGTTTGGTTTGGTATCAGAACAAATAAAGAGCGTATAATGAGAAGGATATTTTGTCTTGCTTCTATTTTTTTCCTCACGCTTCAGCTTTCGGCCCAGGTGGGCTCGACGTCCCTATCTGAATTAGATTTCAACTACNTATCACCTAAAGAATATGAGCTNGGACCAATTCGTGTTTATGGTGCGGATAATTATGACCACCAGGCTATTCGCCTTATAGCCGGACTTAGACAAGGTCAGCCTATTACGCTGCCTAGTCAGCAAATAAGTACGGCCATCAAGAATCTTTGGGCAGAAGGATTGTTTTCCAANATCTCTATATATGCAGAAAAAGAAATAGCCGGAGTGGTTTATTTAATTATTGACCTTCGTCCGAGGCCAAAACTTTCGCGCTTTAAGTTNAAAGGAGTTTCTAAACGGGAGGCGGATAAAATTCGTGAAGAGATTTCNTTGTTCTCAGGAAAGACAATTACTGAAAACTTNGTTTTTCAGACAAAAAATCAAATTCGTGGTTACTTTCGAGACAAAGCATTTTACAATGTAAAGGTTGATATTGATAGAATCAAAGACACCGTAATTAATAATTCTGAGCTCTTTTCAATCAACATTGAGAAAGGTGACAAGGTGGGTATAAAAGAAATTAAGATTAATGGAGTAACTCAGGTCCCTTTATGGAAGCTTAAATGGGCAATGAAAGACACCAAAAAGAAGTCAATTTTAAGAATATTCAAGCGCTCTAAATTTACTGAATCAACTTATGAAACAGATAAGTTGGCAATGATTGATAAGTTCAATGGTGTTGGGTTGAGGGATGCAGAAATTACTTCTGATACTGTTTATCAAATCGATGAAAAAAACCTTGTTATCGAGCTAAATGTGAATGAAGGAGGAAAGTATTACTTCGGTGACATTGAATGGACAGGAAACACTAAGTACCGCTCCTCATACCTCGACACGATTTTAGGTATCAAAAAGGGAGATTTATATAACAAAGCCCTTCTTGAGCAAAGAATTTTTGGCAATGGTGATGGCCGAGATATTTCATCGCTATATATGGATCGTGGTTATCTGTTTTTTCAAATTATACCTGTAGAGACAAATGTTACAGATCGTCAGATTAATTATCAGGTGCGAATGCTTGAGGGAAAAGAAGCGCGAATCGGTACTGTCACGATTAAAGGGAATAATAAAACGAATGATTATGTAATCCTTCGTGAAATTAGAACCAAGCCAGGCGACCTATTTAATAAAGCAGATATCATGAGAACCCAGAGAGAGTTGTCACAACTTGGCTTTTTTAATGAGCAAGCTTTTCAGGTAAATCCGCTTCCAAACCCTGCGAACGGGACGGTTGATATTGAATATGTAGTTGAGGAAAAGTCATCTGACCAAATTGAGCTTTCTGGAGGTTACGGCGGCGCTGGACCGACCTCTTCAGGGCGAATTATAGGAACGCTCGGTTTAACCTTTAATAATTTCTCGACAAAAAACTTTTTCAAAAAATCAGCATGGACACCTTTACCTGGTGGTGATGGTCAACGTTTGTCCATCCGAGCGCAGTCGAATGGTAGATTTTATCAAGGATATAACTTTTCATTTACAGAACCCTGGCTCGGAGGTAAAAAGCCAAACTCTTTATCATTTTGGGTAAACAATACCTCTTTAAGCTCAAACGGCTTGCTTCGTACAAATCCGGATTACAATGGTCTTTCAATCACAGGGGTAGGAATAGGATTAGGGCGCAGAAAGAAATGGCCGGATGATTATTTTACAGCCCGATATGAGCTGAGCTATCAGTATTACGATGTGGTAAATGACTTTAGGTTTCCATTGTTCACCGAGGGTTTCGCAAATGATATCGCCTTCCAATATACACTTCAAAGAAGCTCTGTAAGCGCGCCGATTTATCCGCAGAGTGGCTCTAATTTTAGGTTTCTAGCAAAGGCAACCCTGCCTTATTCCTTATTTACGGATGTAGATTATACCACAGCAACAAATCAAGAACGCTACAAGTATCTTGAATACTATCGCTTTAGATTTACAGGTGAGTGGTATGTTCCTTTGACCGCCAACAAAAAACTGGTACTTATGCCGAGGTTCGGATTTAGCTATATTGGAGCATATAATAAGGACAAAGGGGTAACACCTTTTGACCGTTATTCAATGGGAGGAAGTGGTCTTTCGGGCGTGAATCAGTTAGGTGGTAGAGAAATTATTGCACTTCGTGGATATGAAGACCAATATGTTTCGTCCACCGGAGGAGACCCAATCATAGCAAAATATACCCTGGAGCTCCGNTACCCTATCTCCCTAAACCCCTCTGCGACTTTCTATGCGCTCACATTTGTGGAGGCAGGAAATACCTATCCAACATTTAATAAATTCAATCCTTTTAACGTGAAACGTTCTGCGGGAATTGGGATCCGCGTATTCTTACCTATGTTTGGAATGCTCGGACTAGACTATGGTTTAGGCTTTGACAAGCTAGATTCGTGGGCAGATGGTTTTGGAAACTCAACAGATCAATCTGTGGACCAAAAAGGATTTTATCCAAAGCTCAGTTTCACAATAGGAATGAACTTAGGGGAGCTATAGCAGAATCCACCCGCCTGTTTTTTTTATCTGTCACGTAAATTTCTTAATTTACATCCTCCGAAAAAAAACAGACCATGAAAACCTATCCCAAAATCATTACATTATTCTTCTCGACTTTATTCTTTGGATCCCTTCAAAGCCAATATTTTATTTCATCCTCATTTATAAATACTATTGAACCAATAACCTTACAGGNGATTTCCGGCTTGTCTTTGCCNTACTCGGTAGACACCTATAAAATNATNTACAATACTACGGATGTTGANGGNACNCCNACGATAGCNTCTGGNGCTTTTTGTGTTCCTGTTAGTCCGGATTGTCAAGGTTTTCCTATGGCAGTTTATGAGCATGGAACNAGCTTNAGAAAAATCGATGTCCCTTCGGAAGATGTNNCTGAGACCTATATTGGAAGANTATTTGCGGCTGGTGGATATCAGGTGGTAATGCCCGATTATTTAGGTATGGGAGAAAGTCCTGGCTTACACCCGTATTGTCATGGAGAGTCAGAGGCCACTGCAACACTAGATATGATAAGGGCCNTTCGAGAGGCACAGAGCTTGGGAGAAATTTCTGGAATGGNACCCGATAACGGTGAGCTTTTTATAACAGGATACTCTCAGGGAGGCCATGCAGCAATGGCGACACATAAATATATTGAGGACAATAATTTACTCGAAGAATTTAATGTTCTAGCCTCTGCACCCTGTTCAGGNCCCTATGAAATTACCGGNGCCATGGCAGATACAATTCTAGCGGCATCATATTCTAATCCAGGCTATATCGTTTATATCGTAGCTGCGTATCAACGTGTCTATGGAAACTTATATACAAGCTATTCCGATATCTTGAAGTCTCCTTATGATGAAATTGTGGAGCCTTATTTTAATGGTAATAATTACACTTTGAACATGGGAAGTTTAAACGATCAGCTTCCACAGGAGATACAAGCTTTTGTTGAAGATTCGGTATTGGAAAATTTCTTAGNGGCATCTTCGGGTCAGAACCATCCAATATGGCAAGCCATGGCAGCAAATGACAATCATGATTGGCTACCTACAAGACCCGTTAAAATGTATTATTGTACAGGTGACGAACAAGTTTCATTTCAAAATGCATTGGCGGCGGAGGCCGCTATGCTAGCCAATGGCGCAGTTGATGTTGAGGCCGTGTATAAAGGCGACGGGATGCACAATGATTGTGTTTTGCCATCGTTAACAGATGCCTTCAATTGGTTTGAGACCTTGAAAACGGAGTGTATCTCTGCGGANATCACAAATTTAGANGCTAGAGATGTAATGGTTTACCCGAATCCAACAAAATCCATTATTACAATAGCGTCAAATGAATTTAAGCAATGCGAAGTGCTTCTTTTAGACCCCTCTGGAAGAATAGTTTTGACTTTAAATAAGAAACAGGAGGTTCAGGATATAAATCTGGCCAAATTAATCCCTGGTGCTTACTTTATTGAGCTTCGTACTGAAACTAAAAGTGCAATTTTAAAGCTTATAAAAGAGTAATCTGTTGAATCCTTAAAAAATCCTTATCAACAGTGGACTAAGGCTACGTATAGTGGCTGATTCTTTACAATAATTATGTATCTTCGGCGTTCAATTGGTCAATTGTACCGCTTATGTTGAAATATTTTTTCTTATTCTTTTTGTTTTTTGGCACAACCTTTGCCTATAGTCAATCCTATGCTTACATTGATTCAGATTATATCCTTAGTAAGGTCCCTGAATATGTGCAAGCTAAAGAGAAGCTTGATAAGCTAGCAGAGCGNTGGACCAAAGAGATAGAAGACAGATACGCTGCAATAAAAACTAAGAAAAGTAACTTCGAACGAGAAGAGATTTTATTACCGAAAGAAGAACGAATTAAGCGCAAAGAGGAGATTGAAAATTTAGAACAAGAGGCACTCGATCTTCAGACCCTGCATTTTGGTAGTGAGGGAGATTATTTTCAAAAAAGACAAGAGTTGGTCAAGCCTATCCAAGACCGAATCTTCACTGCTTTAAAGAAAATATCAAAAAGTGACGGGTATGATTTAGTTTTTGACAAAGCAAACCAAAGTAGCTTGATTTTTGCTGCTAGTGATTATGATATCAGTGATGATATATTAGATGAAATGGGAATTAGTGAATAGAAATAAATAAAAAAATAAACACAAAAATGAAAAACGTAATATTCATAACATTAGTGCTCCTTATGGGGTTTCAAGCGGAGGCTCAGACAAAGATCGGCCATATTAACTCTCAAGTACTCCTTGACACCTTGCAATCTCGTAAAGATGCCATGGCTAAGCTAAAGCAGTTTGANGCAGAAGGCGTGCAGGAGCTTCAAGAAATGAACAAGGCTTTTGAAACTGCATATCTTCGATACCAGCAGAATGAGAAAGATTGGTCTCCAGTTATTCAAAAAATGGAGCAGGATAAGCTAATGAAAAAGCAACAAGGGTTAGAAACCCGTCAGGTTGAATTGGAACAGCAAATGCAGATTTATGGTCAAGAGTTGAATAAACCTATTTTAGACTTGGTACAATCTGCCGTAAACAACGTGGCTGAGGCAAAGAAAATCTCTTATGTATTAGACGAAACAGTTACTTTATATTTTGCAGGCGGAATTGACCTTACTCAAGAGGTGATGACAGAATTGTTAAAGCTTGAGGCAGCGCTTTTAGCAGACTAACGCTCTTCTTTTAATGGAATGTATAGGGCAACAATCGTTGCCCTTTTTTTGTAGCTTTGAATTATGAATAAACTTGGGCCGATAGGGGTTTTTGATTCTGGTTATGGNGGNCTCACGGTACTTCAAGAAATAATGAAGGCATTGCCAGAGTATGATTACATCTACTTGGGGGACAACGCCCGGGCACCGTATGGGAATCGTTCTTTTGAGGTGGTTCATGAGTTCACACTTGAGGCAGTAAATTATTTAAAAGAAAGGGGTTGCCGTTTGGTTATTTTAGCTTGTAACACTTCTTCTGCGAAAGCATTAAGAACCATTCAGCAAATTGACCTTAAGCATTCCGAGGATTCTTCTTTTAGAGTTCTAGGGGTTATTAGGCCCAGTACAGAAACGATCGGGCGTTTAAGTAAAAACAACTGCATAGGAGTTTTGGGAACTGAGGGGACCATTCAATCNGGATCATATAAAATTGAACTTGAAAAATTTTCACCGAATACANCANTNATNCANCATGCNTGCCCNATGTGGGTNCCNCTTATTGAATCAAANCAGCANCNAACNGATATNGGTAAGAANNTNATNGAAAANGATATTCGCGAATTGNTNGCGATGAGCNCNNCCATAGATACNATTCTTTTGGCTTGCACGCATTATCCATTAATTATTANCGAGGTNAAGAAAATTGTGGGTGAAAAAATAAACGTTGTATCTCAAGGGCCAATCGTCGCNGATAAGCTNNNTNANTATCTTCAAAGAAATGAATTTATGAGGGCGCAGCTTTCTAANGGAGGGACNTGTTCCTTTTTAACTACTGAGAACGCGGCCGTATTTAATGCTTCAGCAACACAGTTTTTAGAAAACGCAATATCTGCTGAGCAGATTCGGCTTTGATTATTTTGAATAGAGCTCGATTAACGCGGTATTAATTTCCTGAAATTCTTCTTGATGTCTTGAATAATAATTGAAGGTTTTTTCAAAGTCTTCAAAAGATATCTGGTTCTTNTTAAGNACTCGATCTACGGATTTAAGTAGCGAGTCTCTATAGAGGTTTGTATTTCGGAAGTTNAATTGATAGTAGCTTTCTAANATCATGATTTCACTATATACAGACTTAAACTTTTCCNTGGAAACAGGAGGTGCTTGTTCTGTATTTTCACAAGACATTAAAACCAAAAAGAAAACGACAACGATTGGCTTCATACATTTTAATATTTGAAAGAAAGTCTTTCCCCGTTGCCAGCCTCAACAATTTGGNCTTTCTCATATACTATTTTACCATTTACGAATGTTTTGTCAATACGATGTGAAAAACGGGTGCCTTCAAAAGGAGACCAACCGCATTGATAAAGAATATTATCGGGAGTTACAGTTTCTCCCGAATTAGGNTCTACAACCACTAGGTCAGCAAAATATCCTTCACGAATGTATCCACGNTTTTCTATTCTAAATAATATAGCCGGGTTATGGGCCATTTTTTCTACAATGCGTTCAATNGAGATCCTACCGTTCTTAGCATGCTCAAACATACTCAGCAACGCATGCTGTACAAGAGGCCCTCCAGAGGGAGCCTTTAAATAAGCATTGCTTTTTTCTTCAAGGGTATGGGGCGCGTGGTCTGTGGCAACAACATCAATTCTATTGTCAAGCAAAGCGCTCCAAATACCTTCTCGGTCCCTCGCNCTTTTCACCGCAGGGTTCCATTTTATTTTTGTTCCAAAGGTTTGATAGTCATNATCAGAAAACCATAAGTGATGNACACAAGCTTCTGCTGTAATATTCTTTTTTTCAAGAGNAACATNAGCATCAAANAATTCNGTTTCNTTNGCNGTNGAAATATGCAATACATGAAGCCTTGCGTTATGCTTTTTGGCCAAAGAAACAGCAAGGGACGACGATAGGTAACAAGCCTCCTCATTTCGTATAATTGGGTGCATCTTTATTGGAATATCGTCTCCAAATTCTTCTATCGCTTTTTGCAAGTTNTTTTGNATNGTNTGTTCATCCTCNCAATGNGTTGCGATNAGCATGCTNACATTNGAAAANAANCCTTCNAGCGTTTCTTTNTTNTCAACAAGCATATTTCCNGTTGAGNAACCCATAAAAACCTTAATGCCGCAAACAGTCNTAGGGTCGGTTTTTAAAACCTCATCAAGGTTNTCATTCGTGGCGCCCATAAAGAAAGAATAATTTGCAATCGAGTTTTTAGATGCAATAACATATTTATCTTCCAATANCTCTTGCGTAGTGGCATTTGGCACTGTATTTGGCATTTCCATNTAAGAAGTGATGCCTCCAGCAACCGCTGCTCTTGATTCAGTGTAAATAGAAGCTTTGTGTGTCAGGCCAGGCTCCCTGAAATGTACTTGGTCATCAATGCAGCCAGGAAGAATATAGCNTCCTGTCACATCAATCACCTGNACATTCTCTGCCGAAATATTCTTTCCGATTTTTTGGATTTTACCATTCTTAATCAGAATGTCATTTTGTTGCTTTGATCCTTCATTGACAACAATACCGTTTTTTAAAATATAATCCATTATAATTTCATATGTCTCATTTTCCAAACACCTAAAAACGCCTCCTTAAATATACCTGTNCTCATTTTAGAATCCCCTAGCACCCTATCCACGAATGTGATGGGAACTTCTTTTGTTTTAAAACCATGCTTTATAACGGCATATTTCATACATATTTGAAAGGCGTAGCCTTTAAAGGTGACGGCATCGAGGTTTATTTTCTCAAGAACGTTCAATCTGTACCCTTTAAATCCTGCTGTTGTATCGCGAATAGAAATGAATAGTATAATACGAACATATACACTCGCGAAATAGGACATAAGGATTCTTTTCATAGGCCAGTTTTTTACCTTGCCCCCTTTACAATATCTTGAACCAACAACAAGATCAACACCCTTTTGCAGCTCATCATAAAGCCTTGTTAAGTCTTTTGGGTTATGTGAAAAGTCACAATCCATTTCAAAAACAAAGTCATATTTTTTTTCAATTGCCCATTTGAACCCGTGAATATATGCCGTTCCCAAACCAAGTTTTCCTGCGCGTTTCTCAAGAAAAATACGGTCGGGATTTTTTTTCATAGCAAGCTCAATTAGCNCTGCTGTACCATCAGGTGAGTTGTCATCTATGAAGAGCAGGTGAAGGTCGAGCTTCAAATCTAAAACTGCATCAATCATCCTTTCAACGTTTTCTTTTTCGTTGTAGGTAGGAATAATAATGAGNGATTTTGGATCCATAATTAGGTAAGAAACGAAGTTAGTGATTTCACTTGAAAAAGAAGTTTTTAGGAATTCATTTGTGAATTTTTAGCAAAAAAAAAGCCGCACGNGGCGGCTTTAAATTTTTCAAAATGAAGGGTTTANTTTTCTGATTTATCTTCAGAACTGCCTTCTTCTTTCGCTCCTTCTCCTTCAGCACCTTCAGCTCCTTCTCCTTCAACTGCTTCTTCNTCTTCTTCCTCATCATCAACAGCACCACGAGAAATTTTCACACCAAGAACAACCGCACTAGCTGGATCTAAAATCGTTACTCCAGGNATATTTACCTCNGAAACNCTAATAGANTGACCGATTCTGATAGGCGNAATATTTAANGTAATNGCATCNGGAAGATCNCCNGGTAAACCAAAACAAGAAAGNGTNCTAAACGCCATNTTTAATTTTCCTCCNTTTAGGACTCCTTTAGCAGCTCCTTTTGTTCTTACAGGAAGATCAACCCTTACTTTTTTACTATCATTTAGCTCGTAAAAGTCTACGTGCTGTANGGTGTCTTTAACAGGATGTTGTTGAACTTCTCTAACAATACCTACTGCTTTTTTACCTTCAATATCTAATTCTACTTGATANACCTCAGGCGAAAAGATNATTTTATCTAGTTCTACTCNTTTAACCGAAAAGTGAGTTTGCTCACCCTGTCCATAAAGGACACACGGGACTCTGCTTTCTCCTCTTAGAGAAGCAGCGTCTTTTTTCCCTACGTTCGCTCTAAGCGAACCGCTCAATTGTGCTTTTTTCATTTTTATATTTATTTAAGATATTACAAAGTGTGAACTAATNGACTCGTTGTTAATTAGTTTTTTAATGACATCAGAGAATAAATCTGCGACCGTAATTACTCGGATTTTTTCACTCTCTCCCTTCAAAGGAATGGTATCAGTTACAATCAGTTCTGTAAGCTGAGAATCATTGATTCTATCGTATGCTGGTCCTGACAGGACTGCATGTGTACAAAATGCGCGTACGCTTAAAGCTCCTTTATCCATAAGCAAATCTGCAGCCTTAGTTAAGGTTCCGGCAGTATCGCACATATCATCAATAATAAGCACATCCTTCCCGGNAACATCACCTATTACCGTCATTTCCGCAATTTCATTGGGTTTTTTTCTGTGCTTGTGACAAAGCGCAAGGCCACAATTTAATTTTTTTGAATAGGAGTTTGCTCTTTTTGCTCCNCCAACATCAGGTGCAGCAATCACAATATTTTCTGAAGGTAATTTTTCAATTTCTTTCAAAAANAAAGTGGAGGCGTAAAGATGGTCTACTGGAACCTCAAAAAATCCTTGAATTTGATCTGCATGAAAATCCATGGTCATTATTCGATCTACTCCGGCCGCCATTAACATATTTGCTTTAAGCTTTGCCCCAATCGCAACTCTCGGCTTGTCCTTTCTGTCTTGTCTAGCAAAGCCAAAATANGGCATTAAAGCAATTATCTTTCGTGCAGAAGCACGACGCGCTGCATCAATAAGAAGTAAAAGCTCAAATAAGTTTTCTGTGGGAGGCATTGTNGACTGAACAATAAATACATCTTGACCTCGAACGGTTTCTTCCAATGAGGGTTGAAACTCCCCATCGCTAAATACATTTACCTTAACATTTCCGAGCTCTTGCCCNNACTGTTTTGCTATGCTCTTCGCAAGCTTCTCAGATGCTCGTCCTGTAAATATTTTAACGCCCATGTTTTTCTATTAGAAAATAGGTTGCAAAAGTACATAAAATAATAGATTCGTCAAATAAAACTGCTGATTTACAACCATCTATTTTTATGAACTTTGGTGTGCTTCAATTTTTTGAACAAAAGTATGGGTAACAAATGTTTTAAAGTAAATTTGTTGTACATGAATCAAAAAAGGAAAAACCTCAAAATGTTCGGGCGACTNATAAGGTTTGTGAAGCCTTATAAGTCCCTTTTTGGTTTGGCGGCATTCTGTGTTATACTCCTTTCTTTTTTAAGCCCANTTCGNCCTTATTTAATCGGGACAATGGTTGACCGTTATATTGTCAATAGCCAGAATGCTGAGCTNCTTCTAGCNTGGTCTTTAGGAATTGCAGGATTATTATTGGTTGAGGGGGCACTTCAATTTGCGTCGAGTTTTTTTTCCAATCTTTTGGCTCAGTCGGTTATCCGTGACATTCGAAAAAACCTATTCAAACATATTGTTTCGTTTCGGATGAAGTATTTTGATAAAACTCCTGTGGGAGCCCTTGTCACNCGTGTTGTTTCAGACCTTGAAGCCATTACACAGGTTTTCTCTTCAGGAATAATGGAGATATCCGGAGACTTAATTTCTCTTTCGATGGTACTTTCTCTNATGTTTATTACAAATTGGCAGCTGTCTCTGATGACACTGATTCCCATCCCGCTTTTAATTGTAGCAACTCGAATTTTTGCAAAAGCTATGCGCTCAAGTTTTCAACTCGAAAGATTGCAGGTAACCAAGCTTAACACGTTTGTTCAAGAGCATTTGACAGGTATGTCTATTGTTCAGATCTTCAACAAGAACAAAGAAGAATATTCGAAATTTGTGGAAATTAATAAGGGCCATCGAAAGGCGCACATCAATGCAGTATGGGCGAACTCTATTTTTTTCCCCGTGGTGGAGATACTTAGCTCTTTGTCTATTGCTTTTTTGTTGGTCTGGGGCGCTCTGCGTGTAGACGGTAAGACGGATATTGAGATTCAGGCTATGTACGGTCAAATTATTGCATTTACTTTATGGATTTATCAGCTATATAGACCAATTNGGCAATTGGCTGANAAGTTCAATGTGCTGCAACGAGGTGTTGTAAGGGCCGAACGAATATTCGAGATTTTAGACCATGACGTACAGCGTCAATCTGGAGGGTCTCTTGAGGAGGTTGATTTTAATGCCGATATCTCATTTAAAGGGGTTTCATTCGCCTATAAAGAGGGACAGGATGTATTAAGAGATATTGACTTAAATATTGAAAAAGGAACAACCGTGGCAATTGTTGGTTCTACGGGTGCGGGGAAGTCCACTATTGTGAATATTTTAGGCCGGTTCTACGAGCACGAACGTGGAGAAATCCGAATAGGACAGGTAAAAATTGAGGACATTCAATTGTCTTATTTAAGAAAAAATATTGCTGTTGTTTTGCAGGATATATTTTTATTTTCTGANACGATACATAATAATATTACCCTGGGAGATGAAAAGATTACGCGTGCTCAGGTAATTGAAGCTTCGAAGGCTGTTGGAGCCCATGATTTTATCTCTCAGCTTCCAGGAAGCTATGATTATTCAATAGGTGAANGAGGAACTGTCTTGTCCGTGGGGCAAAGGCAGCTTTTGTCTTTTATTCGAGCNTTCGTATACAACCCTCAAGTTTTAATTTTAGACGAGGCGACCTCAAGTGTAGACAATGAATCAGAGGTTTTAATACAGCGAGCTACGGAGCAAATTACAAAAGGTAGAACCTCAATTGTTATCGCACATAGAATGAGTACAATTCAAAATGCCGACCTCATTGTGGTTATGGAAAAAGGAAAGATTATAGAATCTGGTACGCATCAACAGCTGATCAAAAAAGAAGGAAAGTACAACACACTTTATGAAAAACAAATATTCCAGCCCAATGNATAGAGTAGGGCTTAAAGTTGGTGGTGTTCCNGAGCATTTTAATTTTCCCTGGCGTTTGGCAATTGAAGAAGGTCTGTTTCGTGAACAAGGTTTATCGCTCCATTGGTCTGACATGAGCGGCGGCACAGGTCAAATGATCAAAGGCCTACAAACAGGATCAATCGACGTGGCCGTGGTGCTTACTGAAGGAATCACAAGGGCTGTTTTACAGGGGTTAGAAGCGAAAATACTGCATGTGTTCGTTGCTTCTCCTTTGTGNTGGGGAATACACGTTCCTTATCATTCAGGTTTTAAAGAGGTCAATCAGTTGGAGGGTAAAACCTTTGCAATTTCNAGAGAAGCCTCTGGTTCGCATTTAATGGCCTATGTNTTAGGGCATAAAGCAAAATGGAAACAAGAGTTAAACTTTAATGTAGTNGGCGATATTTATGGGGGCTTATGGGCCCTAGAAAACAATGAAGCGGATGCTTTTTTGTGGGAGAAGTATACGACCAATCCATACGTGGACCAAAAAAAATGNAGGCGTATTGGTGATATTGTCACACCCTGGTCTTCATTTGTNATAGCAGCGAGGGATGAGGTAATTCAAAATCACCCAAATGCTCTTAAGAAAATGTGTACGATTGTGGCAAAAAAAGCAGCTGAAGTGAAAAAGTCTTCNAGAACTGCAGAGATTATTTCTTGGCGATATAACATTGATTTATACCANGTAAAAAAATGGCTTAGTCAAACTGAGTGGTGCAACAATCCAGGAGACCTAATCGCCCGGCATGAAAAGGTAGTCTCTTACTTACTTAATTTGGGCCTTATATCAACGAACGAATCTAAAGATTGGAGCAAAAAATTATTTCTTTAATATTTTGTATTTCTATTGCAAAATGCCTTTTTAGTCAGCCAGGATGTACAGATCCTCAAGCAATTAANTTCAGCGCATTGGCAATTGAAAATGATGGGTCATGTNTGTATGAAACGACTGCTTATACATTAGAAAATGTGGCGGATCTNAGCCCAGAGACATTGGCAGAAAATTCNGGNTTATTATTGATTAATCAATCTCTGTGGACTATAAATGATGGTGGCAATANNACTATGATTTATGANCTTGATACCGNAGGAAATATCCTTCGAGAGGTTTTTATAGAAGGTGTAAATAATATTGANTGGGAGGCTTTAACGCAAAATGAGACCCATTTGTTTATAGGCGATTTTGGCAACAATTCAGGAAGTCGACAGGACCTAAGCATTGTAAAAATTAATAAATCTGAACTATTAAGNAATACAACTGATACTGTTTCTGGACAAACCTTGTTCTTTAAATACAGTGACCAGGTTGACTTTTCCGGACCCTCTAATGCGCATAATTATGATTGTGAAGCCTTCATATCTATTGCTGATTCGTTATGTCTTTTTAGCAAGAATTGGCAAAATCAAGAGGTGCGAAAATACATCATTCCCCTTGATTGGGATGGAGTCTATACAGCGATTGCGTCAGAAAGTTTTGATGTTGATGGTTTAATCACAGATGCTGCATTTGATTCTATTAATAATAATATTGTTTTACTCGGCTATTATGATATTGGCCCTGGAATCTATAATAGCTTTGTATGGATGCTTTGGGATTACAGCGCTGGAAATATTTTTAATGGAAATAAGAGAAGAATAGAAATAGGAAACATGCTTACATTGGGTCAAACAGAGGGGATCTCGTTAAGACCTTCATCAGTAAAAGGATATGTTTCTTCTGAACAAATTAGTTCTNTAATCACCATACCNCCAAAACTGTTCACATTTAATTTTGAACAGTTTCTTTCCAGTTCAACGGCAGCGGCNGGGAATGCCCAAGATAATTTCCTTNTTAGCTGCTACCCTAACCCATTTGATTCCAGAGTGTTCCTTAGGAATTATGAGGGAGGGTTTCAATTATATTCTGCTCTAGATGGCAAGCTCGTTTCCGAGGGCGTTTATCATAATCAAGGCATCGATCTTTCGGGATTATCTTTAGGACTTTATCTGTTAAAAACCTGTCAGANAACGTTTAAGATTGTAAAAATATGAGGCGCTTTATTGGAAATTTCATTATAAATATAATTGGGGTATTNAATTAATATTTGCTAATCCTTTGGTTTTTAGGTAGTTTCTTCATACATTTGATGTAACTCAAACTAAAACTATGTTTCACGACGCTACTATTTGGATAGCTATAGGTACGATTGTATCTATTGTGCTAGTCATTTTTCTCGCATTTACTGCTGAGAAGCACAGAAATGGATAAACAGAATTAAACCTTTTTTGGTTTTTTTTGTTTANATAAAGTGATAAGAAAAACTTTTCTTACAGNCACTTTTATGTCCTGTTTCTTGCTAAATGCGCAGCACAATGTTGCCTACTTTGCATCAGGATGTTTCTGGTGTGTGGAGGCTATATTTGAAACTGTTGAAGGTGTAGTTGATGCCCAATCAGGTTACTGCGGCGGCCAGGTGCTAAACCCTACTTACGCGCAAATCTGTTCAGGTCAAACTGGTCATGCAGAAACGGTAAAAGTAACTTTTCGACCAAATAAAGTTACATATTTGGAGTTGATTGAAATATTCTTCGATTCCCATGANCCATCTACGCTCAACCAACAAGGCCCTGACAAAGGGACCCAATATCGTTCTGCAGTGTTTTATATCAATGAACAACAAAGAACCCTTGCGCTACAATACATAGAACGACTGGAGAGGCAAAAGACTTTTGAAAAAATTACAACAACCATTGAAAAAATGACAAAATTTTATCCAGCAGAAAAATATCACCAGGATTTTGTAAAGAACAATCCTTATCACCCATACGTAATGTCAGTGAGTAAACCACGCAAACTCAAATTTTTAAAACAACGCAAAAACCCATAAACCATGACGCGCTACTCTTATTTCTTCTCTGTTGCTTTTGTCTTACTTTTAATGAGCCAATTATTTATGGCCTATAGAACTGCTCGTATTGAGTCCCCGAAGTACGAAATTGTTAAATCCTTTGAAAAATTTGAGATTAGGAAATACGATGCGATGGTGCTTGCTCAGACCCAAATGAATTCAAATGTATATGAGGAATCTTCNTCTATGGGATTTAAAACAATCGCAAATTATATTTTTGGAGGNAATAAGAATAACCAAAAAATAGCAATGACATCTCCGGTTATTATGGAAATGGGAGAGTCCTCGAAAATGTCTTTTGTTATGCCGAAAGAGCATTCTTTTGAAAACCTTCCTGAACCAAATTCAGAACGTGTTGAACTCATACAAATGCAGCCAAAAACATATGCAGTACTTGAGTTTACNGGTTTTGCTAATGATANAAAAATCCAAAAGCACTCTAAACGTCTACTTCAGTTCTTAAAGTCAGAAAAGCTAGCTCCGGTTGGTAATATGAAATATTTAGGGTACAACCCTCCNTGGCAGGTATTGGGTAGGAAAAACGAGGTCGCTGTTGAAGTACGTTATTCTGCGAAACTCTGAATACCCGCTTTTACATCCTGATCGAAGCGATTATAGACCTTATAGAAACCGTCTTCATTCCAAAATTGTCTTGCAATCTCGGATTTGAGTCTTCTAAGTATNCGNATTGAGCTCCGGTCAAGNTCTTCATCATTAGTGGGTTGGATATTGAATTCACGCGTTGCATATTCAACAAGCTTTGNAAGTAAATTCAGCGTTTCAAATTCTTGATCATATTCGTCAAAAGTCTGCCAACTCGACTGAACGAATTGTTGGCTTTTTTTGCACCAATCAAAAACAAACTGGTTGAATACACCNCCCCATTCTAAAGAGCTTAAGTAAAACGTGGAGCCTGTTGTATCATAAGGGACAAAAANATCAGGGCTTATTCCACCTCCTCCGTATACAGTTCTTCCACCGATTGTTTGGAATTTTAATGAATCAATAAAAACAGAAGAATCTATTTGAAACATAGATTCCTCGCCCCTGTTAAGGTCTTCATAATAAGCATCATAATCTCCAGAATATGGCCTTTGAATACATCTACCTGATGGAGTATAATACCGCGCTATGGTGATTCTTACTGTGCTTCCATCCCTTAGCATTTGGTCTTCCTGAACAAGCCCTTTTCCAAATGAGCGTCTCCCTACTATTGACCCACGGTCATTATCTTGTATTGCGCCGGCTACAATTTCACTAGCTGATGCAGAGGCCGAATTAATCAACACAGAAAGGGGCATTTCTTCTAAGATTCCCCCAGCACTCGAGGAATAGGTTTTACTCGGAGCGTTCTCTCCTTCTGTACTTACAATCTTCAAGCCCNCTTTTAAAAATTCATCTGCAATTTCTACAGCACCTTGTAACACACCACCTCCATTGTATCTGAGGTCTAGAATCAATTGACGCATCCCCTGTTTTTTCAATGCAGAACAAGCCAATCTAAACTCTCTNGANGTAGGAACTGAAAACTGATTGATTTTTACATATCCAGTTTCTTCATCAATCATATGTGCGGCAACAACAGATAAAATTGGGATGGTCCCTCGTTCTATTTTGAAGGGGATGAGTTGACCATAACGATTNACAACAATATTAACAGCAGAACCTCTTTCTCCCTTCAATTTTTTCATGATTTCATCGTTGCTAANGCCAATACCTGCCGCGTTATTCTTTTCGATTTCAACAATTTGATCTCCCGCTTTTAGGCCAGTTCTTTCAGAAGGAGAACCTGCAATGACATTTGAAACACAAATGGTGTCTCTCAGCTTAAAAAAACGCACACCAATTCCGCCGAAATTTCCATCTATTGATTCTGCGAGCGTTTTCATTTCTTCTGCCGGAATATAATTG
The DNA here is from genome assembly GCA_002167775.1 of Crocinitomicaceae bacterium TMED16. Lineage (GTDB taxonomy): Bacteria > Bacteroidota > Bacteroidia > Flavobacteriales_D > Crocinitomicaceae > UBA952. Next base: position 83,797 of record NHBV01000003.1, read on the forward strand.
CTGTGAGGATCAAGNTTATGTAGCATTTCGACGATTGTTTCGTCAAATATTTTTCCTGTATTTACAGAGTCAACGTACTTTTCGTTTAATAAGGTGAGCACATCTTCAAGTTTTTGAAGCTCTTTTGATTTATTTTTTACCGCAAAAGGGTTCCAAGTCAGAAATGATATACAAAATCCAATACAAATAGAAATAGAAATAATAATTGGAAGAAAGGCAGTTCTNTTTGAGTTATTCATCTATGTCTTTTATATGCACCATTTCAACACTTGAACTTGCCAAAAAGTTGATGCCAGACGGNTCCTTGTANGCATTTTTGTATACCACTCTTTTAATTCCAGATTGCAAGATAAGCTTGCTACAGTCNCNNCAAGGAGAATGTGTGATATATAGTGTAGCTCCATCACAATTATTTGTTGACCTGGCTACTTTGAGGATTGCATTTGCTTCAGCATGCAGCACGTACCAATGAGTAAGACCTTCATCGTCTTCACAACAATTATCAAAACCCGAAGGAGTCCCATTGAATCCGTCCGAAATAATAACCTCATCCTTTACAATAATTGCTCCCACTTGTTTTCTGTCACATTGTGAAAGTTTAGACCATGATTCAGCAAGTCGGAGATAAGCTTTGTCGTACTTAACTTGTTTGGAAGTTATTTGTGTCATATATCAAACAAAAATAATCAATTATAAGCCCATATGATTGCCAACTTATGTGAAATATTATGTCATTCTCTTGAAAAAAACCATAAAATATTTATAAATTTGTCGCCCGCTACATAAACGAATGTAGTATCATTAAATAAGCGAGAGTAGCTCAGTTGGTAGAGCACAACCTTGCCAAGGTTGGGGTCGCGGGTTCGAATCCCGTCTCCCGCTCAATATCTACCGTTCTTTTTTAGAACAATTGCTCGAGTGGTGGAATTGGTAGACACGCCGGACTTAAAATCCTGTGCTCTTTGGGGCGTGCGGGTTCAAGTCCCGCCTCGAGTACTAGAGCTCCACAGACTGTGGGGCTTTTTTTATCCTTGAACACTTGTGAGTGGGCTTCCACCTCTCACTTGTATTTAAGCCCTGGTTTACACGACCGGGGCTTTTTTGTGGTATCTATACATATTCTGCGAAATCCATAAGCAACGAAGCCCAACAAATGATCGTTTTACAGATTGCACATCGATTAAAAAAATATTTCCGCCGCCATTAGCGTTGATTTAAAGTTAATTTTATGATTATTGAGCCAATAAATGTCGAGTACTAAGGNATTACATATCAAGAGCATATCGGATGTAAATGAGTTTTTACAAATGGAAAAACCATTACACCCGATGGTCACTGTCTTTTTTGGGGGATGCGCATTTGAAAACTTACCTCAAGTTGGGAAGGGTTTAGAGGGCATTAAATTTGTAAATGACCTTTACTTTATTACAATGAATGGAACTCAATCAGGGTCCTTTAATTACGGAGGGAATTCATACGATTACGACAACGATTCCATTACGTTTATTGGACCCAATCAAGTGTTTAATTTCCCGATCCAATACACTGTCCAAAACGAGGAGCGTTGGGGCCTGATTTTCCATCCTGATTTGATTCGGGAACATGAGCTTGGGCGACAGATTAAGGAGTATACATTTTTCGATTATGCTTCTAATGAAGCCTTAATTCTCGATGCCAATGGAAAAAAGGTTTTAAGAGGATTAATGAATAAAATATTTATCGAATTAAACCAGTCTTTTGACAAGTACACAGATGATATCATTATTCAAAACTTAGTATCTATTTTTAAGTATAGTAGTCGTTATTATGATGCACAGTTTCAAGAACGAAGTAATTCAAACCAGTATTTCGCGCGCGAACTTGAATTATTTTTAGAGGATTATTTCAGCTCCGATTCTCTTGCTAAAAAGGGTCTTCCCTCAATCAACCAGTGTGGCGAGGNAATGAACCTTTCGGGATCATATTTAAGTGATTTGTTGAAAAAAGAAACGGGAAAAAGTACGAAAGAGCACATATACGATATGTTCATTGATAAGACGAAAACATTATTATTGAAGTCAAAGGATTCTATTAGTGAAATCGCTTATAAATTTGGGTTTAAATATCCACAGCACTTTAGCAGCTTATTTAAGCTAAAAACAGGAATGAGTCCGTCGGACTTCCGAAAACGCTNTAGAGACATATAGCGTATTNATTGCGGAAAGGTAATTTTTGTGAAATCTATACCTTATTCAGTGAAATATTGAAAACATTGGCATCAACAAAGTGTTTTAAGTTGAAGATAACACCTCTAAATTTATAAAATGACTTGTTTCAAATCGATACTTTTTTCTTTAACGTTTCTATTAGCAAGCAATAATTTAATGGCGCAAGCTCCATGTGAGGCTGACCATAATGTGCTTCTTACAGACTTTGCTTTCACACCCAATACTCTTGAAATCCTCCCTGGAGAGACGGTAGCATTTATTAATATTCAAGGCACGCACAGTGTGAACGGTGTGAACAGTNCGGTGTCCGGAGAATCTTTTAATAATCCTGTGGAATTTTCATTTCCTCAAAGCGAAGGAACCACTGAAGGTTCATGTATGGGAGTGTTTACTTTCGATGTTCCAGGCACCTATAATTTTGATTGCGGTATAGGCTTTCATGCGGAGCTTGGAATGGTCGGTCAAATTGTGGTTAATTCCTATACGCTCGCCGACTTGTTGGTTGAGTATACAACTGACGAGAATGATGAATTCATTGGCTATGTTTTGCCGGCATCCTTTCAATCAAGTTATGTAATGAATAATCTTCTGTCCTCCCTTAATACAGGGGTCTCTGAAGACCCTGTTGTTGATTTGAACGGAAGTGAACCNTATACTGTTTTTCTGCCCAATGACGCAGCGGTAGACGCAATAAGGGCTGAGTTTGGTGATTCCGAGATAAGTCAGTTTGATTTAGCTGGCTTCATTGATTTGTCAGCATCACTACGCTACTGTATCGCGGAGGGTGTATTTATGGNAGAGGATCTTCAAGACGGTCAACTTTTACCAACGACATACGGACAAGACCTTACTGTAAGTGAGGTAAATGGTGCATTCATGGTGGATGATGCAACGATAATTTCTACCAATTATACAGCAGACAATGGTGTTATACATATCATTGATAAAACATTAGCGCCATCTGGTCTTCCTGCAATGTCGGTATGGGATATTATTGAGGACAGTGAAAACCATCAGTTTTTAGAAGATGCCATAACAGTAGCTGGTTTTAAAACATTATTGCGCAAACAGAGTGAAATTGTCGGTAACAGTCAATCTCCAGCAGGCCCTTTTACGGTCTTTGCACCAACGGATGCGGCTTTTCAAGCATTTGCACAAGCCGCAGGAACCTCCACCATTGATTTACTCTATGCCTCCACTTTAAATGATATTGTTGGAAGTCATATTGTAGAAAGTAGAAACTTAATTGCCGATATTTCAAATGGCACTCAATTGCCAAATTATGCAAATGATAATTTGCAAATGACGGTTAATTCAGAGGGCATTTTTGTAAATGGAATAGAAATTACGGTCACAGATGTCTTAGCCTACAACGGAGTTGTTCACGTGATCGATGCCGTATTGTTTGAAGCAGCGGATATTCCTTCACCTGTTGGTACTTGTGGTACATGGACCCTAAATATGTATGATGATGAAGGTGATGGATGGGAGGATACCGAATTATATGTTGAGGTAGATGGAGAAATTGTCTCCGTTGAGAGTGGACCTGTAGGTTTGAGCGCATCTTTTGAGTTTGCCGTAGACGAGGGTGATCTTGTAAATCTGTATTATTTTCCTGCTGGAAATGAAAATTATCAATACTATACGGTCGTAGATGGAAATAACCAGCTAATTGGTTCTTCAGGTCAAGGAGGTCAACAAACTGGAAGTTCTATTGGACTTTTAGCTTGTCCGTCAACACCGACTTGCGGAATGATTGAAATTGTCATGACGCACGAATATGATGGTTGGGGCTACAATAGATTAGACGTATACAAAAACGATGTTTTGTACTTGCCTATCCCATTCTACTTTGGTNCTGAGCAAACCACGTTCATTCAAGCCGATAACGGTGATGTTTTTGACTTTGAATATATTGGAGGGCAGGGCTTTGATCCTGAACAAGAAGGATATAAAATATTTGGCCCTGACGGTGTTTTGATTATCAACCAAGANATTAATGGTCAAATTCCCGAGAGCGNAGCTAATATTGAGTTTTGTGAGGACCAATCTGGTATTGAATCACTATTAGCCAGCCAAGTTACAGTCTATCCAAATCCGACGAATGGTANACTTGAAATTATTGCNCCAAGNACTTTTAATGGNGCTAAAATTCAATTGNTAGANATTGANGGTAAGACCGTAGAAAGNTGGNCNAANTGGACAGGTAGTAAGCTTGACCTTNCATCCTTTGNNAAAGGCATATACATTTTANNNCTCGAAAAGAATAGAACGATCATTCGCAAAAGAGTGGTCTTNAANTAATNNATCANGCAGCGTTATTTGTNGTGNTGATGAGTTTATCGTAGATCAGATATTTTANGACCAAAGCAAGAATNNCGCCNGTAAANATNTCGAATAGGTGGTGCTGATGTACCAATACGATTGAGCTNCAGATGAGAAGAAACCAAATCCNAATCATTCCTTTTAGNAGTTNTGATTGANTTTCAGACGATAGNACATAGGCGCCTAAACNGGAGTATGCGATATGTAANGATGGAGCTAAATTGTGCGGTCTATCAATCGCGTGAATTGTATTGTACATAAATTCATATCCTTCAATNTTTTCAACNCTAGAGAATCCGAGCTCGGCAGGAAAAAGGATAAAAAAAANNGCTGCAATAGCACAGCTNCTCATGAAGCTGATGGANTANNNTTTTATTTTTTGAGGAGATTTTATCGAGAAGTAATTGATGNTGATCAATAAAGCAAACGATTGATAAATATATATCATCCAAGGCANCATAGGGATGNCTCTTTCAAANTCNAAGTATAGCTNATAAAAGTGTGTGTTNTNTGATGCAATTTCATTGGCTCCAAAATAAACGACGGTGGAGAAAANNCCCGTGATTGTACCCCAAATTATGATGGNACGAATGCGGTCATTAGTCAAAGCAAGAAATTTAANAATTGGCATAAATTTGGNNNANATTTTAAGNCAAGTTAGGGTTTTCATTGGAATTGTCTGNCCATATTTTGTCCNCTATTCTAAAGGAAATAGTACTTTGGTAAAAAGTTTGAAATGATTACAATTGTGTCTGGGACAAATCGCGAAAAAAGCAATAGCCTCAAAGTCTCAAGGANCTGCGAAAAGCTGCTCGAGAAGCATGGAGAGGCAGTTCAAGTTTGTTGCTTATCGCAGCTGCCTGAAAACTTTTTCTCTGTGATGTATGAAAAAGAATNTCCTGGCTATNCTCACTTCATTGAGAAGTATATTACGAAAGCAGACCGAATCGTTTTTGTCATACCTGAATACCAGGGAAGCTATCCAGGGGCGCTCAAATCTTTCATGGACGCCNTAGATCCAAAGNTAATTTCAGATAAAAAAGCATGCTTGATAGGAATCGCATCTGGAAGAGGCGGCGGCATAAGACCACAGAGTCACTTTACAGATGTGCTACATCATCTAGAAGTTGAAGTTTTTTCTAGACAACCAAAGTTTAGCGGCATTCATAAACTGGTAGACCATGAATCGATGGTGGATCAAACGTCNNTAGCTTTGCTAGAGGATTTATTTNCTAAATTTCTTAAGTTCTAGAAGGTTAAGTCTTTGTATGTTGTTGCTTTAAAGGTAATTAGCCCANTACAAGAAACCAAAACTTGTCTAAATAATTCCGCCTCAAGGCCAATTATTTTCTATTTTTACNCAAACAAATAATCAAACAATGAAAAAATCNTANTTAGTAATTATNGGNATCTTAGTTTTAGTATTGGTTGTGGTATTTAGCTACAGNGGAACTTTTAACAAAGCAGTTGCNTTNCANGAAGGAACTGATGAGGCTTGGANTAATATTCAGACCACTTATCANCGAAGGGCAGACTTAATCCCTAATNTAGTNGCTGTAACNAAAGAAGCTTCAGATAGTGAAAAAGAAATTTTCACNGAAGTNACNAGNGCNNGAAGCGGNCTNCCTTCNAAAGANGAAATAGCGGANNTGAAAACTCAAATCGCGAATGCAAAAACACCAGCACAATTACAGCAGCTTGAATCCGTTTTAAAGTCTAATGAAAAAGCNGGTCAAACATTNTTAAACGTNGCGGTAGAGGCATATCCAAATATTAAGTCTACGGATTTATTTAAAAATTTACAGTTTGAATTGTCAGGTACAGAAAATAGAATTAGNACNGCTAGAAAACGATACAATGAAACGATCAAATCATACAATATCTACATTCGNGGGTTTTTTACGAGCATGATCTTGAACGCGGAAGAGTTNCCGAAAAAAGAGGGCTTTCAGGCGAATGCNGGTGCGGAGAACGCTCCAGATGTTAAAAACTTAATGGATTAAAATGTTTTCAAAACAATTTTTTAACCAAGCACAAAAAGAAGCGATTCAGGCGGCAATAGCCGATGCTGAGTTGAATACTTCAGGTGAAATTCGAGTGCATATAGANGATAAGTGNGCTNTNNCTCCTNTNGAGAAGGCNATTGAAGTTTTTGAAAAGCTGAAGATGCATGAAACTGAGCTTCGCAATGGTGTNCTAATTTATGTTGCTGTGAAAGACCANAAGCTAGCCATTGTNGGAGATCAAGGAATTAATGANNTCGTTGCGGANAATTTTTGGGACGAAATAAAAAACAACTTGATTGAAAANTTNAAGAAAGGGATGTATTCCGAAGGTCTNTCTGANGGNATNGCTGCTGCNGGAATNCAGCTNAAGGCNCANTTTCCGTATCAGTCTGACGATACAAATGAATTGAGTAACGAAATCTCTTTTGGAGAAGAAAACGATGAATCGAANTAACATGAAAAAATCAATTTTTCTTTCAGGGTTTTTCTTTCTGATGNTNAACCTTNTTGGNNTTGNACANGAGCTNCCTGCTAAACCCAGTCCNTTNAGNCTCTACAATAATCTTTCTNAGGNAATGCCGGNGTTTATTTCAAGTNTGGANGCCAANCANCTTGAGCGNCGNCTTCNGGCTTTTGACGACAGTACNGGAAATCANATAGTTGTNATNATTNTTGANGANNTTTTNGGNTANGAAGATTGGGAATACGCTACTGAAATTGGTCAAAAATGGGGCGTTGGACAAGAGGATAAGGACAATGGAATNGTGTTTTTAATCAAGCCTACAGGTGGTCAAGGAGAAAGAAAGACATTTATCTCTATNGGACAAGGCTTNGAAGGNGCTATTCCNGACGCATTAACAGGTCAAATTGTTGATTATGAAGCNATTCCATATTTCAAAGAAGGTCGNTTTTATGANGGNATTAATCAAGCTGTTACGGTCNTNATGGATNTGNCCAATGGTGAATACGGCGCTGANGAATATGCNNAAAATGCAGGNGGNGGCAATGGNGGTCTTTGGTTTGCAGGAATATTTNTNATATTCTGGNTNNTTGCNNNTTTNTATGCNCGNAANAATGGACATACTGGCGGTANAGGTGGTAGNGGCGGCACATTTTANGGTGGTGGNTTTAGCTCTTATNGTGGAGGCTCAAGCAGNAGTGGTGGAAGCTTCGGTGGNGGNAGCTTNGGCGGNGGTGGTGCCGGCGGAAGCTGGTAATTCTATCTANTTNCCTTGCCGATAGCTTTTTCAATAAGACCTTCGGTTTCCTTCTTATATCTTTCATAATAAATTCCGGTTCCGGGGCCATAAAANCCAGTGTGAATGTGAATAATTTNACCTCTCTGGTTGACAAATAATGTCGTGGGAAAGCTACTAATTCCATTGAGCATTGAAAAAACCTGNGACGCCTCTTTTTTACTTGCATATCCCGCTACATATAAAGGATAGGGGATATTTGCCTTTTCTTTAAAACGTTTGAGGTGTTTTTTCCGTTTNCTTGTTGTTTTTTGACTTTCAAAACCAAGTGCTATGATTTGTAAACCCNTATCCTCATATTTTTGATGNAGTATTTTAAAATAATTTGTTTCATCCAAACAATTCGGACACCAGCTACCCATAATTTGGATTANGGTAAGTGGTTTNTTTTTGAATTTGATTTTTTTATTACCAAGAAAAAGGGCCTTGAATTTAATTTTAGACAAGTCATATGATGCACCGGTCAGGTAGGTCAATTTATTTGGGTCGCCAATTGAGGCGGCTTCATTACCGATACCTTTCCAATCAGTCTGATATGATGCACCGCTATAAAATTTACCCGATAAAGAGTCTCCAAATATTTTCGCAGTGAATACAAAAGCGTGCGCTCCATCAAAGCAGGATAAATAAAGCTGATCACCATAAACATTGCCTTCGAGGTAGCGATAATCGCCCGTTTCTGTCAAAAAAGTACCCGTGAGCGCATCTCCATTNTGCTTGAATAATCCTACTGCGGGCCAATTGTCTTTGGNNCTACCAAAAGTGATTTCATATGAATTGAGTATTTCTTCAGGGCCAGTATTTGCGGCTGACTCGAACCGTTTATAATTTCCTTTTGCGCCAGATATGGGGTATTGNAAGNCTTTTCTTTCGTTTGTCCAATAACCTAAAAAGTGATTTGAATCTGTATAAATGATGCTTAAATGACTGCTCATCTCTTTAAATGATANCTGAATAGTATCATTGGTCAGTATTTTTATATCCAAAGGGATTTTCTCGTCTCCGTTTTTTACCGAATAGAGCGTCTCCTCATTTTTTTTCTTTTCTTCTTCAATGAAAAAAGGGAGGATTAATCGATCGTTTAGGGAAATCTCAACACGCCATATATGGTTTTGAGAAATGACGGAATTTGAAACACTGATACAAAAGAGCAGAAATAATAATTTTTTAACCATACATCTAAATTACCAACTTTTGTTTGGCTTTATTCCTTTAACTTTATTGTGATGAAGTTCAAGGAGCGGCTTTTTTTCATGGTTTTATTGTTTCTGCCTTTAAACGCATCTACNCAAACGGATACGCTTAAGGTGCTGAGCTGGAATGTTTTTTTGCGTCCGGGAATAATGNCTGATGGTCAGATNGATCGAGTTTCGTCTATTGGCACCTATTTAATCTGTAGTGGGGCAGATGTCATTGTTCTTCAGGAGGTTTTTCATAAAAGAGCCAGAAAAAGACTCCTTCAAGAGCTAGATGACNGGTATNAATACCATACATCCCTCGGGCCAAAATCATTTTTTGGCGTTTCTTCAGGTGTTATAATTTTTTCAAAACATCCGATTATTGAAGAAAAGTTCGTGTCCTATTCCAAGTCAAAAGGAGCGGATGGTCTAGCAAAAAAGGGTGTNNTTTTGGNGAAAATAAGNTCTGGCAAACAGGATATTCATATCGCTGGTACACATCTTCAGGCCGGGGCCTCCCCNGCAGCAAAAAGTGTACGAAAGTCTCAGCTCACAGAGCTTGCAAATGCCGTCAATTTGATTGCAGATTCATCGATTGTGATTTTTGCTGGAGATTTTAATATAGCGCCCGATGAAAAATTGTTTGCATATTTGAGTAATAGCTTGCATGTAGAGCTACCCGATTTGTCGCCACCCTTGTATNCAACTGCAAATTTTGCGGACCAAGATTTATTTCCAGCAGAAGGCGAACCGGTATGGATTGATTATNTTTTTTTAAAAACAACAGCAAGGGCCAAACAAAAAAGCACTTGGATTGAGCGCATTTTTTCAAAAAANTGGGATCGTTTGTCAGACCATGATATGATCTATTCTGTTTTTGAAATGAAANGAAATAACAACGAATTATACGACTGATGCAACTTTTAGGTGTAAATATGAGTCTTTTAAATGTGAGCTATGGATGAATTATCATTGATACATGGTTGTATTGANGGTAATCAAAGGGCTCAGCGAAAGTTATTTGATAGTTTTTCGCCTAAGTTTTTTGCNGTTTGTTTGCGTTATATGAAGAACAATGACGAAGCAGAAGACGTNCTTCAGGATGCAATGATTAAAGTTTTTTCAAAGCTTCCAGAGTATAGCAAAAAAGGCTCTTTCGAAGGGTGGATGAGAAGGATTGTTGTCAATACCTGTCTAGACCAAATTCGAAAAAATCAAAAGCTTAAATTCGATGCTCCACTTGAGCAAGAAGAGTATAAGCTTTCGACAAATGCCTATATATTTGAAAAGTTATCAGCAGACGAGTTGATTAAAGAAATACAAGAAATGCCTCCTGGGTATAGANTTGTGTTCAACATGTTTGCAATAGAAGGCTTTTCGCATCAAGAAATAGCTGAGCACTTGGGCGTAGCAGAAAGCACNTCAAAGTCTCAATATTTAAGGGCGAGGGCATATTTAAAAGAAAGAATATTAAAAATAGATGAGCGATAAAGATCCTATAAAAGATTTGTTCAGAGACAAGCTTCAGTCTCACGAGGTCATGCCGAGTAAAGCGGTATGGTCAAGTGTTTCTAGCTCTCTTGGGCACTCTGCGGCTTCTGCGGCTGGTGTCGGTTCTGCTTCGTTTTTAAAGGTTGCGGCGATTGCTGTAGGTGTATCTGCAGTTGGTGTTGCAGGGTTTATGTTTTTGTCCTCCGATGATTCTGAACCTAAAAAAGTTATTGAAAAAACCGTTTTACAAGAAAAGGATTTAGATGAGTCTATTTCTTCTGAAACCACAGATTCTGATGTTCAGGAAAGTGCATCTCCAGAAATAATGCTTTCCCAATCAGAATCGCTTTCATCAGAAAAGGTAATTTCTAATGAAAGTATTCAGGATCCTCAACCTGAAATGATTACCACAAACGAAAGCTTGCCTGTGTCAACTCCTTCTGAAAGCCAAGCAAATAACTTAATTGTAGAAGAGCCGAATGTTGACGTTCTTCCTGAAGAAAACCTTGTGTCTCCCCAAGTTCCTGTTAATGTTCCTGTTGCGCCTGTCGTTGATGAAACTCAAGTCATCACAGAAACTAGCGACGCAACTCCGCAAGATGTGTCTTCTGAAGAAACCCCTGTCGAAGTTGAGGAATCTGAGATGGTACTCGACAAACCGATGGTATTACCAAATATCTTTACACCGAATGGAGACCGTGTGAATGACGTATTTGAGATTGAAATAGGAGATAAGCTAGAATTTCAGATTATCATTCTGAATCAACAAAATCAAACGGTCTTTAAATCCGCAGATCCTGATTTCAAATGGGACGGGACTATGCTAAATGGAGAGCCTGCACCATCAGGTACATATCTTTACTACTTCTCAGCAAAAGATGAAAATGGTAAAGATGTTACTGAGTCCTCGTTGTTAACGATTCAACGTTAGGTTAAAGGGACTTGCTTCAGTATCAATCTTTTTAATGCCCGCAAAATAAACGTATATACCAATGATCATTAAGACGTGCGATAAATCCCCTTTGTCAAACCACTGAAATAGATTTATTTTCATTAGAAATATTGCTGCACTTGGCAGCATCACAAAGACGCCGATAAGTAGCCATTTAAATCCAACTTGGGTTTTGATGTTTGCCGCGCTAATGACGCTTACTGAGATGAATACTCCGATTAATGTGTTAATGGCGATAGGCAGAAAGCCAATCGTATGATTTTTGTCAAATGCGGGTGATGAAATAACGGTGATGACCAATAGAAAAACAGTGATCATTTTAAAAAAAGCAATTTTTCCAAGGATATTATTTTTATTATATCGCTCATAAGATTTAATCATGGCTTTCTCAATAAAATAAGTGCTAAGGATTGCTGAAATCCAGGTAGGAAATTTACCTTGAGGTCCTAAATAATGAAACAACCCGTGTCCCATTGAACCGAGTATTGAACCAAAAGCAAAGGTTAAGAAAAAGTAGTACCAATACTTTAAAAAGCCACTGGATCTTCTTGTCGAATATAGTTTTTTTGCAATATAAAAGCTGGCAAGTGCCATGATGAAGTCAGAGATAACTGCATTAGGCTCAAGTATAACAAGACCGTTTAGGTCTATACGTATTTTCGTAAAATCCTCACCAATCAACATAGCCGGCAAATTTAATTCTTTAAAAATGAATGGACAAAGAATTGAACCCTTTTTGACATAATAATAAAGCGCTCCTTTTCACTATATTTATTCTTTAAATACAATGCGGTATTTGAGTTTTTTACTTTCGGTTGAAATTTAAACAATGACAACATTATGAGGAGACCAAATAATTTGGAAAAAGGAGATTTGATTTACATCGTTTCTCCGGCTAAAAGTATAGATCAAGCGTCGGTTGAGTTTGCAAAACAGCTGATCGAGTCATGGGGTTTTATCGCCGAGGGTGCAGCCCATTCTTTAGGGGAGTACAATTATTTTTCAGGCAATGATACTGATCGTACTTCGGATTTTCAATTAGCCATTGATCATCAAGAAGCAAAAGCTATATTATGTGCGCGTGGAGGTTATGGATGTGTAAGGATTGTTGATGAATTAAATTGGAGCAATTTTGAGCAGTTTCCTAAATGGATCATTGGCTTCAGTGATATTACGGTACTGCATCATAGAGCCCAAAGACTATCAGTTATGAGCATGCATGCTACCATGCCCCTCAATTTTAGCGTTAACTCGAAGCAAGCTTTGGAAACATTTCGTGCTGCTTTAACGGGAGAATCTTTTTCAATTTCAGTTCCTGTGTCTTCATTGAATAAATTAGGAATAGCACGTGGCCGTCTTGTAGGAGGTAATCTTAGTATCATTTATAGCCTCATAGGAACAACTGATGCTTATGACTTCAAGGATTCAATTTTATTTATAGAAGACCTATCCGAGCAGCTTTACCATATCGATCGTATGCTTTTTGCACTAAAAAAGGCAGGAGTTTTTGACGAAATAAAAGCTTTGGTGATAGGTGGCATGACCGACCTTAAAGATACAAACCCTTCATTTGGAATGACATACGAAGAGTCTATCCTCGAAAAAGTAAAAGAGAATAATTTACCCGTTTGCTTTAATTTTCCATCGGGACACATTGAGGACAATAGAGCAATGATTATTGGCGCGATGGTAGAACTTGAGGTGAATGAACAAGGCGCAAAGCTTTGTTATATATAATTGTTCTAAATAAGAACCTTTTTTGTAGAGTGTTGTTGAATAGAAGTAACTTTACAGCGTTTTAAAAGTACGATATATATGAGTAATTCTGCATTTATAAAATCATCTATCGCGAAAAAGTATTGGATGGCGCTTACGGGGCTGTTTTTGTGTTTGTTTCTTGTGGGGCATTTATTAGGGAATTTGCAGCTTATCTTTTCATCGGGTGAAGAAGGGAGAAGAGTATTTAATGAATACGCCTACTTTATGACGCACAATCCAGCCGTTAAAATACTGTCATATTTAACCTATTTCTCCATTTTGTTTCATGCAGCGGATGGAATTGCACTACTCATCCAAAATAAAAAAGCGCGCCCAGTGAACTATGCGTATTCTACGCCTTCTGCAAATTCTTCTTGGACTTCAAGATATATGGCGCTCCTAGGAACATTAGTTCTTGTTTTTATTGCAACACACATGTCCAATTTTTGGTGGAAAATGAAATATACAGAGGAGATTCCACTTCACAGCTATTATTCAAGTATGGCACAAGACACGGTTTATTTGACGCAAAAAGGACAATCAATAAGCGTTGCTCAAGTTAATCTTGTTGGCTCTACAGAGGGTACACAGCTTATCATGAAGGCTGAAAAAGTGAATGCGCTTATTGAGTCCAATTTTAGTAACCAGATCAATGCAAATACTTTAGAGCCATCTCAGATTGCAGAATTAGAGTTAGCGAAAAAGAAGCAATTACTTAAAAAAGATGAGGTGTTGGGAGAAGGTTATAAAGACCTTCACACAGTGGTTCTTCAATATTTTAGTAAAGCAAATAAATCAGAGTCGGGCATTCCTGTGGGACTTTTAGGAACGCTCTTTTACGTATTTTCTATGTCTGTTTTAGCTTTTCATTTGTGGCATGGATTTGCCTCTGCCTTTCAATCTTTAGGACTCAACCACCCTCAATTTACCCCGATTATTAAATTATTTGGTCAGGGGTTCTCTGTAGTCGTTCCTCTTATGTTTGCAATTATACCCTTGTTTTTATATTTAATAAGTTAGAAAACCATGTCAAGTTTAGATTCTAAAATTCCTTCAGGCCCTATTGAGAAAAAGTGGACAGACCACAAGAACCGGATGAAACTCGTGGCTCCGAACAACAGGCCGAAAATTGACGTTATTGTTATTGGAACGGGTTTGGCTGGGGCTTCAGCCTCTGCCTCTCTCGGTGAAATGGGATACAATGTAAAGACTTTTTGTTTTCAGGATTCTCCTAGAAGAGCGCATTCAATTGCGGCTCAGGGAGGTATTAATGCCGCGAAAAATTATCAAAATGATGGAGATAGCATCTATCGTTTATTCTACGATACAATTAAAGGAGGTGACTATCGATCTCGCGAAGCAAACGTGTATCGTTTGGCTGAGGTGTCTACGAATATCATTGACCAATGTGTTGCACAAGGTGTACCTTTTGCACGCGAATATGGAGGCCTACTAGATAACCGATCTTTTGGAGGTGTTCAAGTAAGAAGAACTTTTTACGCGGCGGGCCAAACGGGCCAGCAACTGCTTCTCGGGGCATACTCTGCGCTCTCAAGACAGATTGGTCTAGGTAGAGTGAAAATGTACAATAGACATGAAATGATGGATATTGTAAAAGTTGATGGAAAGGCTCGGGGAATTATCGCAAGGAACTTGGTTTCAGGAGAAATTGAAAGACATTCCGCTCATGCCGTAGTTATTGCCTCTGGAGGTTATGGAAATGTTTATTTCCTTTCTACCAATGCTATGGGAAGCAATGTTTCTGCCGCCTGGAAGATTCATAAACGCGGGGCGCACTTTGCAAACCCTTGTTATGTGCAAATTCATCCCACCTGCATTCCTGTGCATGGTACCAATCAGTCAAAATTGACGCTTATGTCTGAGTCGCTGAGAAATTCGGGTCGTATTTGGGTTCCAAAGCGAAAAGAAGATGCTGAAGCCATACGTCAAGGAAAATTAAAGCCAACTGAAATTGCGGAAGAAAATAGAGACTATTATTTAGAACGAAGGTATCCTGCCTTTGGGAACTTAGTCCCTAGAGATGTCGCTTCGAGAGCGGCAAAAGAAAGATGTGACGAAGGCTATGGTATTGAAGCGAACGACACAAACGAAGGTGTATATCTTGACTTCGCCTCTGAAATAAGAAGTAAAGGAAAACAGGTAGCCTACGCCAAAGGAGACCACAATCCAAATGATGAAAAGATCATCAAGCTAGGTAAAGAATGGGTAGAAGAAAAATATGGAAACCTCTTTAAGATGTACCAGCAGATTACAGATGAGAATCCATATGAAACACCGATGAAAATATACCCAGCTGTGCATTATACGATGGGAGGAGTTTGGGTAGATTATAATTTGGAAAGTACGATTCCTGGATGTTTCGTGGCAGGAGAGGCGAACTTCTCTGATCACGGAGCGAATCGTCTTGGGGCCTCTGCTTTAATGCAAGGTTTAGCCGATGGTTATTTCGTAATTCCATATACAGTGGCGAATTATTTAGCAAATGAAATTAGAACGGGCGAGATTGGTACTGATACGAAAGAATTTGAGGATGCAGAAAAAGAAGTAAATGAAAATATTGCAAAACTTCTAGCTGTAAAAGGAAATCATTCTGTTGACTATTTCCATAAGAAGCTTGGTTTGATCATGTGGAATAAAGTAGGTATGAGTAGAAGTGAGGAAGGCTTAAAAACGGCGATATCCGATTTACAAGCGTTGCGAGATTCTTTTTATAATGACGTATTTATTCCCGGAGAGGCAAATGAAATGAATGCTGAACTGGAAAAAGCCCTTCGTGTTGCTGATCTTTTGGAGCTAGGCCAGCTGATGGCAAAGGATGCATTAGAAAGAAATGAATCTTGTGGAGGACATTTTAGAGAAGAATACCAGGACGAAGAAGGGGAAACCTTAAGAGACGATACGAATTTCAAATACGTTGCAGCTTGGGAATATAATGGTATGGACGCAAGCAAGTCAATTCTCCATAAAGAAGAGTTAGCATACGAGTCAATAAAAATTGCAGAAAGAAATTATAAGTAAATAAGAGATTATGGCATCAAAATTCATCAATATTACTTTAAAAGTTTGGAGGCAAAAAAATGCTGAAACCAAAGGGCGTTTGGAGACCTATCAATTGGATAAGGTATCTACGGATAGTTCTTTTCTTGAAATGCTAGACCAATTAAATGAACAGCTCATCCAAAATAAGAATGAACCCGTGGCTTTTGATCACGATTGTCGTGAAGGAATTTGTGGCAGCTGTTCACTTTATATTAATGGTCGTGCACATGGCCCTCAGAAACAAACTACAACATGTCAGCTGCACATGCGTAGCTTTAGTGACGGCGACACTGTTTATATTGAGCCATGGCGTTCTAAAGCGTTTCCGATCATTAAGGATTTAGTTGTGGACCGGTCAGCTTTTGACCGAATTCAGCAATCAGGAGGATTTGTATCTGTAAACACTTCCGGAAATACGATGGATGCTAATGCAATTCCTATTCCTAAGGCAGATGCCGATAGTGCTTTTGAAGCTGCTGCATGTATTGGATGCGGAGCGTGTGTTGCGAGTTGTAAAAACAGCTCTGCAATGCTATTTGTTGGCGCAAAGGTTTCACAATACTCTTTGCTTCCTCAAGGGCAAGTAGAGTCCAAAGCACGAGTTCAAAATATGGTTCGTCAGATGGATGAGGAAGGTTTTGGAAATTGTACCAATACTGGTGCGTGTGAAGTGGAATGTCCGAAAGGGATTTCGTTAGAGAATATCGCTAGAATGAATCGTGATTTTCTCAAGGCAAATCTAAATTCGGATAAATAGCTTTCTTATTTGAGCACATTCACAATTCCGTGAATAACCACTTTCCCGTCTGTATCTTTTGGCTTGAATTTAATGACCCAGCTGTACTGACCTTCTTGAACAGGAATCCCTTTATTAGAAGAATAGCTACCATCCCAACCCTGCGTGTGGTCAAAAGATTTCCAAATTATTTCTCCCCACCTATTATAGATAGCGATTTCATAATTGAAGGGGTCAAATCCGCTTGTGAAAACAGGTTTAAAGATTTGATTGTGTTCATCTGCATCAGGTGTAAATGAATTCGGGATATAGTATATTAGTTCTTCTTGGTAAGTAATAGGCAAAGAAACTGAATCTTGACAACCTATAGAGGAAAATGCAATTAAGGTAGCTTGATATCCCGTTTGTTGTGTGATATCATAAGTATGAACATCTTCAAATAGCGTTGAGACATCCCCATCACCGAATTCCCATAAGTAATAATCAGCGCCAACAGAGGTATTAAAAAAATAAACTTCTCCATTCCCAGGGCCAATAACACCAGGATTTGTGTAAAAAGATGCAAGGGGTTCTTCAACACATACAACATTATTAAAGCTCAATGAGGTGTCGCAGCCATTGTTGTCCACCATATTTATAGTAAGGTCGTAGCATCCTGCATCATTAAAAAAGAAAGGACTTGGATCATTTATCCCTATGCTTTCTGTTCCATTAGAAAAGTACCAGCTTGTTGCCTCTGCATTTGTATTCAGATTCGACAACTCCACAGGTTCTCCTAGGCAGATTACACTGGCTTCAGTATTTAAGATTGGTAACTGAGCCGCGTTGACAATCACTAATACGGTATCTGTATTGATACACCCATTTACGTCCTCTCCCTCAACGATAAAGGAAGCATCGTTACTGATATTAAAGGTGATTTCATTTGTAATATTATTTAACCATTGTGTACCATCAAACCAATTGTAGGAAACTCCTCCAGATGCAGCAAGTGTGATTTCTTCACCGAAACAAATTTGTTCGTCCAAACCAGCTGAAATAGAAGGTAAAGCATTGACAAGGACTTCTGTAGTCGCATTGCAGGTATAACCATTTTCATCTGTCGCCGTTACCTCATATAGGAATGAACCAGCATTAGCGCCTGTTATGCCGGTCATATTCTGACCGTCCCCGATTCCAGCACCTGAAAGCTCCCATTGATAGGTACAGTTACTTGATGAAACTGCAGATAGGTCAAAGCTATCATTGACACATATTGGGCTCGTATTTGACGCGGTTACTGTGCAGCTGCAAGAGGCGTCTGTTTCAGAAAGAACTTCCAACTCCGTTGTTGCTATACATGTCAAGCCATCATCATCTACTGCCGAAACCTGAATCGTCCAAATCCCTGGTGCCAATGCCGCTAAACCACTTAAGTTTTGTTCAGTCCCTAGAATATTTCCATCAACGGACCATTCATATGTTCCATTACTTACCGAAGTTGCATTCAAGTCATATGTGGCGTTATAACATATAGGACCTGAGTTTAATGCACTTATTATACAGCTGCATTGAGGATCAGTTGGCGGAATAATAATCAACTGAGTAACATCCGTGCATACAAACCCATTATCATCTACTGCGGTCACTTGAATTGGCCATGTACCAGGAGCCAATGCCGGAAGATCTGTTAGGTTTTGTCCCGTTCCGATAACATCTCCGATAATATCCCATTCATAAGTTCCATTGCTCACAGCCGTAGCACTCAAATCAAATGTAGCGTTAAAGCATATAGGCCCATTGTTTGAGGCGTCAACCGAACAGCTGCATTGAAGGTCGTTCTGGTCTAAAACGATCACTGTGGATTGGCCGAGACCAACTGTTTCGACCCCTGTGGGCAATGTTTCTGTCACTG
>NHBV01000004.1 GCA_002167775.1 Crocinitomicaceae bacterium TMED16
TGGTATAGACCAAACGATATGTGAAGGCGAAATGGTATCGCTTTCTGGTTCAGGAGCAAGCAGCTATGTGTGGGACAATGGNGTGATCAATGGAGNATCNTTTAGCCCATCGCTTGGAACCACCAGCTACACGCTCACAGGGACAGATGGTAATGGTTGTGTNAGTACCGATGAGGTTGAAGTAATCGTAAATTCATNGCCAGAGGTTAATGCNGGTNNAGACCAAACGNTATGTGAAGGCGAAANGGTATCGCTTTCTGGTTCAGGAGCAAGCAGNTATGTNTGGGACAATGGNGTGATCAATGGAGNATCGTTTAGCCCATCGCTTGGAACCACNANCTANACNCTCACNGGGACAGATGCTAATGGATGTGTAAGCANCGATCAAGTAGATGTTACAATGAATTCAAATCCTGAAGTTTCTTTCAATTTAACTCAAGATTCTGTATGCTATTCTGCTGATAGTNTAGAACTTTTTGGATTACCAATAGGAGGNGANTTTTCAGGTAATGGAGTGAACAATGATTGGTTTTATCCGAGTTTAGCGGGATTAGGTACTCATAACCTTACGTATACATACTTAGATTCTTTAACCACATGTTCAGGGTCAGAGTCTATGTTAATACAAGTTCTAGGTTGCGCTGGGATTTTGGATCTAAGTCATGAATTTATTCAAGTTTATCCAAACCCAACATTCGATAGAATTACAATTTTTATTGAGGGGTATAACGGTCCTTTGGAAGTAGAAATTTATGACTTAAAAGGAAGCCTAATGGAAACATTTAATGATNCTGAATTTTCCATTAAAGAGTTTTCAAAAGGGACATATGTTTTACGAATTAGCTACAAGGATTTTGTAGAAAGAATAAATATTATAAAATTCTAAGGATCTAACTATTCAATGCGNTTGAATTCTTCCATCAGAATTTCGTAGGCATCTTTCTTGGCGTATCTTGAACGCATCCAAGCATAAAATATAATCAATCTGGGATCTCTAAAGACTCTTTCCTTTCTAAGATTTATTTTCTTTTCAAATTCAGAAAGTATATTTTGATCGGCTTCATGNGGGTTTTTAATATAGGTTCTTATNGCGCTAATAAAATGCCTCACCATACCATATTGATCGACATCTAGCATTTCCTTATGCTTTGACTCAATTCCGTTCATGATCTTAATACCATATTCGGTATTTCCGATGGAGGTTTGAACAATGGCTAAAATCATTTCTTTTCGAATGAGCCACTCTCGCCCCATTTCCTTTTGGTAGTATTTGTCAGACTCCGACATNAAATTGAGAATGCGTATAGATCTNGAATAGTCGCCAACTATAATGTAATATCCAGAGAGGTTCAGAGATAAGTTTAGTTTTTCTTGAATGGTAATTTTATTGCTTTCATTTTCAAGGAATAATTCTGTTTGCTCAATCGCCTGATCGATTTTATAATCAAACACTTGAATAAAACTNGAAATGGCCATTCTCTTACCTCTATAATTTAGGTTTACCATATCACTTTTTGACATTAGGTCTTCTAGTTTTGCCAAATGAAAAAGTGATTTCTTAAAATCCCTGGTATTTAGAAATGTATACGACATGATGTATTCAATTTGCGCATAGGTGTTGATTTGCGNATTGTCATCAGATGCNTCTTCAGAAAACTCATTGTAATATTTTTGGACAACCTCAGCAAATACCTTGAATTTTCTATTTACAATGTACTCAGCACGGATCATTTCAATTACCTTGAGGTGTATATTGGGGTTTTTATATTCAGCTTTAAGGCTTTTGTACTGGGCAAGTGCACCTTTGATAATTTGTGTTGGNGATTCGACAATTCCTTCAGCAATCTTCTGCTTCAAATCATTTTTTATTTGAATAAAATACAATTGAAATTGNTCAAGTTTAGCCTGCTTGTTTTGAAGGTCGAGTATTTTGGTTTTTATTCCCGGAAAAAGCTCCTGATTGAAATAGGGGAGTATTTTAAGTTTGAGACGTTGGATTTTTAAGTTTANATCAACATTGTTCGATTTTTCCGCATTTTTTTCTTCCTTATTGAGTAGTTCCCANGCCGCTTGAAACTTATTTCTTTCAATGAANTATGAAATCATTAAAATCATTCCGTCTCTTTTATTCTCCTTTTGCTCGCTTATTGATTTTTTAAGAATAACAAAGTTTGTNAGTGCTTTTGTGATTCTTTTTCGAATCGCATGATAGTTTTGGTCTCCGACNAGNTTGTTTTTACTCGATGTATTTCCNTTATAAATTGAAAATAGNTTTCTAAAAACATCAACATCTTTTCTCACAGAACCAGGACGCTTTCTTGANAGAAATTGCTCAAATTCCTTCTTGTCAGGGTCAGATAATGTTAAGATGATTTCTTTAATTAAGTCCATAGAAAAATATAAAACTAATTTNAAATCTAAAGTTCANATAAAATAAGATACTANTAACAAAATATTTGAATTTTATTCAGTAATATAAANNTCCTTTATGTTATTGTTTAATATACTGTAAATGANANNTNTAAATAATTAATTATGTCTATTTTAATGTCTTTATTACGGTCCTTTTTCGATTGGCGATAACGATAAATTATATACCTTCACAATGAAATTTAAAAATTAGAAAATGAAAAACTTATTAATACTGTCTTTTTATATACTTTCCTTCGGAGCTGTTGCTCAGGGTAATTCATCGATCGCTGTGGCCAATCCAAATGTAGAAGGTCTTTACGCAACTCCTGAGATGTGCGCCAAAATGATTCGTCTTGAGCTTTCAAAGCTCAATAAATATTCGGTTTATGATAAGTTTGATATGCAAGAGGTATATGATTCTAATGAATCATATAAAACTTGTCTAAGTAAGTCTTGTCTTGTCGCTTTCGGCCAAAAGTTAGGGACAAATTATATGATCACAGGTAGCTTTGATTTGCTTGCAAATAAAATTGTCATCACACTCAAGATGATTGATGTTGCGAACAATACAGTATATAAATCAGGTTTAAAGGAATTTACCAACCAAGAGAAAGAACTTCAGCGAATGGTTGAGGTATTGCTAATGGAAATGTTAGATATCCCTGTTAATAAAGAACTAAATGATCGATTAAAGTTTGATAATGACATTATTACAAAAGCGAATGTTGGAAAAGTCAGCAATTCAGGACCTCGAGTGGGAGTGGGGGTCATGACTGGTGCCTTCTACGAATATGCCAATCGTCCAAAATCGGAGGGAGGTCTGGATATATTCCCTGCAGTAAGTATGATTGGTTATCAGCTTGAAGCGCAGTATGTAGGAACAGATAATTTCTCTGCCTTGGCTGAATTTATTCTTAATGTAAATGGATTAGAACAAGGTAAATTTATACCCACGTTATCTATTTTAAACGGTTTTAGATTTGGAGATTCTGCATGGGAATTTGCCTTCGGCCCTGGTTTTACACTTACGAAAACNTCNATGGGAAGATTCGTGGATGGTAATTACCAAACCCAACGAGAATATCAGGATTATTGGGCTNNTNAGTGGGATAGTGAACAAGGTATTCCTTCTANTGACCCGANCTATGTTTCATACAGCGAACANATGAATAATCCAGATTNTGAGGATATANTTAATACAATGGAAGAAACATTGGACGANAGAGCCGATGTCAGAGGTGCCTTTATGTTTGTNATGGCTTTTGGACGNACTTTCAGGGCAGGTGCNTTGAATATNCCAGTAAATATTTTTTATTCATCNCGAGGTGGNGGCGGTATTGCAGGATTGAACGTTGGTTTTAATGTTACNAAGAAAAAGACCANNATGATGCAGGGACTTTAGTATAAANCTATAATTTNNAAAAGGGTTGGTTNNAATATGGGNCAACCCTTTTTTTATNNACAANAGGACAAATGAGAAGNTCCAACNTTNCTNGNATTTCCCTTCTTTTTAATTATCANGGCGNTNNTGCAGNTTATANTNNNACNAATNANCTNTNAGCGCTAGGTTTATTTTGAATTTTGGTTATCGCNGGAATATTGGAAAGAAATAATACAGTTATCTCCCATCCAAAACCAGGTTAATTTCCTTTGCTAGTTCATAATCTTTTTCCGTAATTGAATTTGTATCATGGGTATAGATCTCAATGCTCAGATATTTATAGCTATATATTTTTAGATCTGGATGGTGGTGCATTGCCTCTGCAACNACCGCAATCTTATTTAATAATGCAAGTACTTCTTTAAAGTCTTGGCATTTTACATTTTTAATAAGTTTTCCTTTTGATTTTTCCCAATCCATANTGTGAAAATAAAATATATTGAGCTTTTCTGGTCGTCTTTTAAAAAATAATTANTTTTGTACNGTCTCTAAGGGGTGCCNAAAGGCTGAGATTATACCCATTGAACCTGATTAGGATAATGCCTGCGCAGGGAAGATGACAGAGCTAATTAATTATTTATAACCAATAAGAATTGGCCCCTTGTTCTTGTTTAATTTTTTGTAAAAATGAAAACAAGCGTTTTTTTAACATTTTCTTTTTCTTTCTTTATTCTTTTAGGTTTTTCGCAANAAACACTTTCTGGAGTTGTCAAATCTGAGGACGGTATTGCCATTCCTTTTGCTAAAATTCGTATCGATNAGTCGCAGATAGGAACCATTAGTGATGNAGGGGGGAAGTTCAAAATTGAGAATATTGCTTCTNATTCAAAGCAGATTATTGTGAGCGCTTTAGGTTATGCCGAGCAAAAAATTTCAATCGAAGGCAATATAAGCGANTTAAAAGTACAATTGTTCAAGCAGGTNCAGAATTTAGAAACGGTCCAAGTTGACGCAACAAGGCCTCAAATCGTTCCTTCTTCNNCGACACAAATTGATAAAGAGGAAGATTTACAAGGTAAAAACTTTGGACAAGACCTTCCTATTTTACTGAATACTATGCCTTCTGTTGTTACGACATCAGATGCAGGTGCAGGAATCGGATATACGGGAATGCGCATTCGAGGAGTTGATGCAGAACGGATCAATGTGACCATCAACGGAATTCCTGTAAATGATCCGGAATCCCACGGTGTTTGGTGGGTAAACATGCCTGATTTGGTAGGATCAGTTGACAATATTCAGGTACAACGTGGTGTGGGTACTTCAACAAACGGTGCGGCCTCTTTTGGAGCTAGTGTCAATATCAAGACGGACAATATTTCGGAGAAAGCTTACGGTACGATAGACAATGCTGTTGGAAGCTTCAATACCTGGAAAAGTTCGGTGCGCGCAGGTACAGGATTGATAGGCGGTAAATTCGCCATGGATGTTCGTTTATCAAGAGTATTGAGTGACGGATTTATTGACAGAGCNAGCTCAAATCTCAAATCNTTTTATTTATCTGGTTCCTACGTCGGNAAAAAATCATTGATTAAGGCTGTTGCCTTTAGTGGGAAAGAACGGACTTACCAATCATGGTACGGAACTCCTGAAAGTGTCATCAATGGAGACGTGGATGAAATGAATGCCTATGCAGATAGAAATTATCTTTCAGATGCAGAGCGTACAAATTTATTGGCGTCAGGAAGGTCTTATAACTATTACACCTATCAAGACGAGGTAGACAATTACCAGCAGGACAATTACCAGCTTCATTTTACGCATAACTTTTCGCCAAAAACAACGCTTAATATTGCNGGTCATTACACAAAAGGNAGAGGGTANTACGAGCAATATAAGTTTGGTGAAAATCTTTCGGAGTATGGGCTGAGTAACGTAGTTGTTGGAGGAGACACTGTCACGAGCACAGATTTAATTCGCCGCCGCTGGTTAGATAATGATTTTGTAGGTGGTGTATATTCNCTGTCTCATATCGTAAATTCAAATTTAAGCCTTCAGCTCGGTGGAGCAGGGAATACCTATATAGGCGATCATTTTGGTGAGCTTGTTTGGGCAAGATATGCATCTGAAAGTGAGATTTATGACCGCTATTATGACAACAATGCCCAGAAATCAGAATTTAGCTCATACCTCAAGGCAGATTATATTAAAGATAATTGGAGCCTCTATGCAGATGTTCAATATCGCTATGTTGATTATAANTTTGGTGGTTTTGATGATGTTTCTGGAAACCTGATTGATTTAGACCAAAAAGAGGTTTATAATTTCATCAATCCTAAAGTAGGAGGTTCTCTCGCTTTTGATGCAAACAATAGATTATTTGTGAGCGCTGGAATTGGAAACAGAGAGCCTGTTCGCAAGGATTTCAGAGAAAGCTCTACCCAAAGTCGTCCTGAGCATGAGACTTTAACAGATTTGGAGCTGGGACACTCTTTTGAGTCGGCCAAGCTTCAAGTGCGGACTAATGTTTATTTTATGAATTACCAAAACCAACTGATTAATACNGGTAAAATAAATGATGTGGGTGCTTACACAAGAATCAATGTAGACGAAAGCTACAGACTCGGAATTGAGCTATCAGCCGTTGTCAGACCAATCGATGAATTAGATATCTATGCAGGGTTTACGTACAGTGAAAATAAGATTGNTTCTTTTACTGAATACGTTGATAACTATGACGATCCAAATTACGAACAGACACAAATTGACCACGAGAATACTGATATGGCTTTTTCTCCGAACGTGATTGGAAATGTAGGTTTTAATTACNAACCTTTTGAGGGCCTTGCCTTAAATTGGATGACCAAATATGTGGGTGATCAATTCCTNGACAATACTTCCAATCAGGATCGAAAGATTGATGCTTTTACCTATTCCAATGTGAGTCTAAATTACACCGTTGAAGACTTTATTTTTAAGTCAATCACCATAGGCGTTCAGTGCAATAATATTTTGGATGCCAAGTACCAAAACAATGGATATACTTGGGGTTATATTGCAGGAGGACAGAGAACAGTAGAGAATTTCTATTACCCTCAAGCGGGGCGTAACTTTATGTTTAGGCTCTTAATTCAGATGTAGGATTTTAAGCNATAAAATGAAGCAGTGCTTTAANGCAAAGCACTGCTTTTTTATTTGGCCTGAACTTTGTTATGCAGAGAGTATGTATATTTGAGCGTGTTTATAAAAACAAACAAACAAAAACAAAAATGAAATTACTTTCTTCTTTACTCTCAGCTTTTTTAATCTTATCATCTCTTTCTATTCAAGCACAGGATGATATTCTTTCAAACCCTCCTTCAGAAACAGATGAAAAAGAGGATAAACCGTCATATGAGGCACATTGGGCCGGCATGGATATCGGATCTACGATTTTAATGAATGCAGATTTTGGTACTGATTTTCCAGGTGATACTTGGCAGAGCAATCCATGGTGGGAAAATGATATTGTAAATTCCTCTACCTTAACATTTAACATGTTTGAGTACAAGCTACCGATCTTTAAGCAGTATTTGGGATTNACAACAGGTCTTGGTTACCGAAATACAAATATTTCATTTCGCAACAATTATAGATTGAGTTATGATGAAGACAATGTTTATGCTCAATCCATTAACCTAGAAGANGAAAGTATCTCTGAAATCAAACGAAATTACCTTTCAGCTCATTATTTTACAGTCCCATTATTACTTGAGTTTGCTACGAAAGTTAAGGGTAAAAAGAGTTTTTATTTTAATGCGGGTGTTGTCGGTGGTGTCAGGTTTGCGTCTAGTACAACATTAAAAGGTAAGTACGATAACGGCGATAAATTCACCAATGTTCGACGCGCAAAATATAACCTNAATCCAATTTTTCTAGATNTNTCCTTTAGAATTGGNTANGGNGCTTTTGGTTTGTTTGGAACTTACNGCTTGACAACNATGTTNAAGACANNTGCATATACTCAAGCGGTTCATCCACTAAGAGTAGGGGTCACCTGGAACTGGCATTACNCNGGAAAGGATAAAAGCAAAAAAGGTGAGTTTGATTTTGAAGCGATTGAAGAGGCTACTGAGGAAATCGACCTTTAGGTTTATTATATGTATATGATTTCGTNCAGCTTTAAAGTAGTGCGTTAAANAACAATCCGGCAGCAATCGCTCCAATGACAGGGCCGATTACCGGAATCCAAGCATAGCTCCAATTTGATTGTGCTTTTGCGCCTCTAATAAGCGTGTAAACAATTCGTGGACCCANATCACGTGCNGGGTTGATNGCATANCCNGTTGTGCCTCCCAATGACATTCCAATTGCCCANACTAATATACCTACAGGTAACGCATCTANNGAACCAATNCCATATTGCAGCTTTTCTACNCCTTCAATTTGAAGCTCGGGTTTNGCGATNTAGAAAATAACAAACACCAGAAAAAAAGTTCCNTATGCCTCACTAAATAGATTTCTAGGTGTNTTCTTAATTTGTGGTGCCGTGCAAAAACAGCCACGGAAGTTTAGCTCATCTTTTTCGAGCTTAAACTGGTCATAGTACAGCTGATAATTTAAGAAGCTTCCAATCATTGCTCCCATTGTTTGTGCAGCAATATACATTGGGACCATCGCCCAGTCAAATTTATTTGCTACAGCCAAACCTATTGTTACGGCAGGGTTTAGGTGCGCTCCACTAATATCTGCAGTAATAAACGCAGCGATAAAAACAGCAAAACCCCAAGCCATAGTAATCAAAATCCACTTTGGGTCTTTTCTTCCTTCTGTGCTCTTTAATGAAACATTGGACACGACTCCAGCCCCAAAAACAATAAGGATGCAAGTTCCTAATACCTCAGCTATAAACGGAGTCATACATTATAATTTGAGCTTAAATTTATGAATAAATTACATTGTTCGGTGACCCAAGCTGTATCTTTTCCTANATCCTCAGCCATTATTTTTGCAACTTTTGGTGCTAAACGAACTGCTTCTCCTGAATTCAGGAATAAAGCTCTTGTTCTTCGTGCTAAAACATCTTCTAAAGTNATTGCCATCTCATATTGAACAGCATAACGAATGACTGCTTCGGAGATATAAAGTTTATCTGAAAAAGATGCGGTCGTTCCAAGCTTTTTTATGTTTTTAACCTCGCTACCGTATACATGCAATGGATCTTGAAAGTCAATGTTAGAAGCATATCCTTTAAGTTTAAGTGCGCTTGTTTTACTTGGGCTAAATTTTTTGGATCCATTTTTTATAAGCATGTCAATAGCTTCTTCTCCCATCAGTCTATAGGTGGTCCATTTCCCCCCTAAAATATGCAATGCACCATCTGCTGTTTTATAAAGAATATGTTCACGTGATAATTCTTTTGTCTTTGTTTGCTCATTCGAGTTAGAAATCAAGGGGCGTAAACCACAGAACACGCTTTTTATATCTTTTTGTTGCGGTTTTTTGTTGAGGTACTTTTCTACATTTTTTAAGATGAATAGAATATCTTCTTCGATAATTTTGGGTTCTATATGGCGTTCTGAAGTTTCTACATCTGTTGTTCCCACGACGACATATTCCTTCCATGGAATCATGAATAATACCCTACCATCGTCTGTTTTCGGAACCATAAGTGCATTGCTGGAGGACNAGAATGAAGAGTCGAATACAATGTGGGTACCCCGGCTTGCTCGAATTTTAATGTTATGCGCTAAAGGTTTTGAAATTGAGCTACCAAATACGCCCGTTGCATTAATAATATGAAGGGCTTGGATTTTAAACTCGGTATGTTGAAGCTTGTCTTGAAGAAGTATTTCATATCCTTTGCCATCCTTTTTTGAATAGGATATAAATTCCAAATAGTTTATAACCGTAGAGCCTTCTTTTTCTATAGTTTGGGCAAGACTTATGGCAAATCTTGAATCATCAAACTGTCCATCTTGATAGCTAATTCCGCCTTTTAAGCTCCGCATATTCAGGCCATTTAGTTTGGTAAGGGTTCTTTTTTTGCCTAGAAATAATGTTTTCCCAAAGCTTTTTTTACCGGCAATCAGGTCATAGATCATCAAACCAATACCGTAAAATAAAAAATGAATCCAGTGATATATGGGAATNATAAATGTCATATTCTGAACAAGGTGAGGAGCATTCCTTTGAAGAATATTGCGTTCTTTCAATGCTTTTCTTACCAAGCCAATTTCTCCATTACGCAGATACCTCACTCCGCCGTGCACAAGTTTGGTGCTTTTTGAGGATGTTCCTTTGGAAAAGTCATGTTTCTCAATNAGTAATACTTTCATTCCTCTGCTTGCTGCATCAAGAGCAGCCCCGAGGCCTGTAGCACCACCTCCAATGACCAAAAGGTCCCAAAGTTCAGTGTTGTTTAAGATATTGAGGTTTTTATTTCGATTCATTATTGCAGAACCTTTTTTATGCGCTCTTTCCANAGGTCGAGCATCTTCTGACTTTTTTCAGATGATTCGGGGATGAATTCTATGTCTTTTTCCCAAAGTGATTTAAGAGATTCTTGATTCTCCCAAAATCCACACCCTAAGCCCGCCAAAAATGCAACACCTAGCGCTGTTATTTCTGTTGTTTTGGGTCGAACAACAATCGTGGATAGGAGGTTGGCCTGTATTTGCATTAGAAGCTTGTTCATACTTGCACCACCATCCACTTTCAGCGCAGAAAATTGAATACCGGAGTCTTTTTGCATTTCATTAATGATTTCTGAAGACCTTATTGCTATTGCTTCTAATGCCGCTCTTGCTATATGTCCTTGTTTCGTTCCACGAGTAATACCAAATATACCTCCTTTAGCTTCAGGGTTCCAATATGGGGCTCCAATCCCCGTAAGAGAGGAAATGAATGTTATACCTCCGTTATCTTCAACAGTAAGTGCTAGTTTCTCTATTTCTTCTGCTTTATTTATGATCTCTAAGCCATCTCTTAACCACTGAATTAATGCACCGCCAATAAACACGCTTCCTTCCAATGCATAGTGAATATCACCATTTATCTCCCATGCAATTGTGGTTAGCATTTTGTTTTTTGAGGCAACTGCTTTTGTCCCAGTATTCATCATGCAAAAACAACCTGTTCCATAGGTGTTTTTGACGTCACCAGCTTCAAAGCATAATTGTCCGAATAAGGCAGCTTGTTGATCTCCAGCAATGCCGCATATAGGGATACCGATCTCCCATTCCTCAAGTCGTGCTTCTGNAGAAAACCCTGAACTTGAGACGATTTGAGGAAGCATCTTTTTTGGTATTTNAAGGAGTTTAATTAAGTCATCATCCCACTGGTTTTTGTGNATGTCAAAAAGCATTGTTCTACTCGCATTGCTTGAATCGGTAATGTGCTTCTCGCCGTTCGTTAGTTTCCATATAAGCCATGTATCGATCGTTCCAAATAACAATTCACCTTCACTTGCTCTTAATTTAACTCCTGGAACATTCTCTAAAATCCAATGAATTTTTGAACCCGAAAAATAGGGATCAAGAAGCAACCCAGTTTTTTCTGAAATCATGGGTTCTAATCCTTGGCTCTGTAAATCTTTACAAAAAGCTGCTGTTCTTCGATCCTGCCAAACGATTGCATTATAGACTGGTTCCCCTGTCTTTTTATCCCAAACCACTGTCGTTTCTCTTTGGTTGGTAATTCCGATTGAAGCAATTTCATTTATGGATATACCCGTTGAGGATAGGACTTTTTGAATTGCCAATTTTTGGCTGCTCCAAATCTCCATCGCGTTGTGCTCGACCCAGCCGTCATTTGGGAAATACTGCTCAAATTCATATTGAACCTTGCCTATTTCTTCGCCACTTTTATCGAAGATTAATGCCCTTGAGCTTGTGGTACCTGCATCGATTGACAAGATGTATTTTTTCATAAAAATGATGACTTACTTTTTTATAGCTAAAAATTACAAAAAATAGTTTTCAACACACGGAAAGTCGGGCATTGATTTCTTTATCTTTAATCTCTCAAAGAGATTTTCAATGTACCTCATTTTTGATACCGAAACCACGGGGCTCCCCCGGAGCTTTAAAGCACCTATTAGCGATGTTGATAACTGGCCACGCGTTGTTCAGCTTGCATGGCAGCTTCATGATGATGATGGTAGTTTGGTGGAGCACAAAGATTTTTTGATCAAGCCTGATGGATTTGATATACCTTATGGTTCAGAGCAGATACATGGTATTTCTACCGAACTTGCATCTAAGGAAGGTATTGAACTTTCTGAGGGTTTGGCTTTATTTGAGGAGGCACTATCAAAAGCTTCGTTTTTAGTTGGGCACAATGTCAATTTTGATGTCAATGTATTAGGTTGTGAGTTCTTTAGGGAGGAAAGACCTACCGCATGGGTTGACAAAAAAATCCTTGACACCTGTACTGAGAAAACAGCAAACCTTTGCAAACTTCTAGGGGGTAGGGGTGGTCGATTTAAATTACCAACCTTGTCTGAATTACATGAGCATTTATTCGATGCTCAATTTACGGAGGCCCATAATGCTACTGCGGATGTTGAGGCAACTACACGCTGTTTCTTAGAACTCATACGCTTGAAAACATTCACAGCTGCGACATTAGAAAAAGCAGATGATTATTTTATTACTTATTCAGCGGCTAATCCAAAGGTAATTCGGCCCGTTGGTTTAAAACACCTTAACTTAAAAGCTGAAAGCGAAAAGCTAAGAAAAGCGGTTGACCAAGGGGGTTCCTCTAATATCGATCAGGAGGGTATAGTTGATCTTCAACTTCTTCATGACCTAAGTTTTACACATTTACATAACCATTCTCAATATTCCATCCTTCAGTCTACAGCCAAGGTCTCGGGGATTATTGAAAAGGCTTACGAGCATGGTATGCATGCGATCGCATTGACTGACTCAGGGAATATGATGGCGGCCTTTCATTTTGAGGCGGCTGCAAATAAAATCAATAAGCGAATCCGTGCGGAAAAAGCCCAAGCAGAGGAAGAAGGAAGAGCATATAATAAGAAAGAAATTTTACCGATCATTGGTTGTGAATTCAATGTTTGTAGAGATCGAAATGATAAAACTCAAAAGGATAACGGAAGCAAGGTCGTCTTGCTCGCTAAGAACAAAGAGGGTTATCAAAACCTAATTAAGTTGGCTTCTATCGCCTATACAGCCGGGATGTATTATGTCCCTAGAATTGATAAAGAGATTATTCAAACGTACAAGGAAAACCTCATTGTGCTCTCAGGGGGAATCCAGGGGGAAATATCTAATTTACTTTTAAACGTTGGTGAAAAACAAGCGGAAGATTCATTAACCTGGTGGAAGGATACCTTTGAGGAGGATTTTTATATTGAGCTGACACGACACGGTGTTGAGGTCGAGTCAAGACTAAACCCTTCTTTGGTGCGACTTGCAAACAAACATGGCGTAAAGCTTATTGCCACGAATAATTCTTTTTATGTGGAAAAGGAAGATTCTATTGCTCATGATGTTCTGCTCTGTGTAAAAGACAATCAGCTTGTTGAAACACCGAAAGGTCGCGGTCGTGGTTTTCGTTACGGTCTAGAAAATGATGAATATTACATCAAGTCTTCTAGTCAAATGAAAAACTTATTTCAAGATTTGCCTCAGGCACTTTTGAATACGGAGGAAATCGTGAAAAAGTGTGACCCTTATCCATTGGCAAGGGATGTTTTGTTGCCTGAATATGATATTCCGAGTCAATTTATTTCAGCAGATGATAAAAAAGATGGAGGCAAAAGAGGAGAGAATGCATTTTTGCGGCACCTCGTATATGAAGGGGCCAAAAAAAGGTATGCTGAAATTGATGATGAGCTTAGACAAAGAATCGATTTTGAGCTCGAAACGATTGAAAATACTGGTTATCCAGGATATTTTCTAATTGTACAGGACTTCTGCAACGCTGCCCGGGATATGGGTGTGAGTGTAGGACCTGGAAGGGGTTCTGCAGCAGGCTCTGTAGTGGCATATTCCATCGGCATCACAAATATTGATCCGATCAAGTACGACTTACTTTTTGAGCGTTTTTTAAATCCTGATCGTATTTCAATGCCAGATATTGATATTGATTTTGATGATGAGGGGCGCGGAAAAGTAATTGATTATGTCATTGAAAAATATGGCGCCAATCAGGTGGCTCAGATTATTACCTATGGAACAATGGCTGCAAAATCTGCAGTTCGAGATACAGCGAGGGTAATGAATCTTCCGTTATCGGAGGCTGATAGATTAGCGAAGATGCTTCCAGATATTTCTTTGAATAAGCTTTTTGACATGGAAGAAAGTGACCTCATAGATAAGCTTCGAAATCAGGAGGAGATTTCTAGGGCCAGGGACCTTAGGAAACTATTTAAGCAAAACACTTTGTCCGCTGAGGTATTGCAAAAAGCCAAGGAAATTGAAGGGTCTGTGAGGAATACGGGCATTCATGCTTGCGGTGTGATCATTACGCCCGATGATTTAACAAATTTTGTTCCTGTGGCCACCGCCAAAGATTCAGATTTGGTATGTACGCAATACGACAACTCGGTTGCCGAGGATGCTGGTCTGTTGAAGATGGATTTTCTTGGACTCAAGACCTTGACTTTGATTAAGGATGCCATTAAATACATTGAGCAAACCAAAGGCATAAAGATCAATCCTGATGAGATTCCAATTGATGATACGGCTACCTATGAGCTTTTCCAGAGAGGAGAAACGGTTGGTATTTTTCAATATGAGTCCCCCGGTATGCAGAAGTACCTTAAGGAACTCAAGCCGACTGAATTTGCTGACTTGATTGCGATGAACGCCCTATACCGTCCTGGTCCAATGGAATATATCCCGTCCTATGTAAAAAGAAAGCATGGCGATGAAGACATCGAATATGACCTTGCTGACTGTGAAGAATATTTAAAAGAAACCTACGGTATAACGGTATATCAGGAGCAAGTGATGCTGCTTTCTCAAAAGCTTGCAGATTTCACAAAAGGTGAAGCTGATACCCTCAGAAAGGCCATGGGGAAGAAAGATCGGCGTGTTCTTGATAAAATGAAGCCAACATTCTTAAAAAGAGCAACAGAAAAGGGTCATAGCAAAGATACTTTGGAGAAAATATGGAAGGATTGGGAAGCTTTTGCCTCATATGCATTTAATAAATCTCACTCAACTTGTTATGCCTGGGTGGCTTATCAAACAGCATATTTAAAGGCCAATTATCCTGCTGAGTATATGGCATCTGTGCTGAGCAACAATATGAATGATATCAAGCAGGTGACCTTTTTCATGGAAGAAAGTAAGCGCATGGGTATTCCTGTTTTTGGGCCTGATATTAATGAATCGAACTACACATTTACCATCAATAAAGAAGGTGCAATACGATTCGGTTTAGGTGCTGTAAGGGGACTAGGTAGCGGTCCTATTGATGAGATTGTTTCTGTACGAAAAGAGAAGCCGTTTACGTCAGTATTTGATTTTGCCAAGCGTGCCAACTTGAGACTATGTAACAAAAGAGTTTTTGAAAGCCTTATTTATGCAGGAGGTTTAGATTCTTTAAATAGCGATATTCATAGAAGTCAATACTTTGTTCAAGAGGGTGCAGCGAAACCATTTGTTGAGCAAGTCATTTCTTACGGAAGAAATTATCAAGATCAATTGGGAAAGCGTCAAATGGTGATTTTTGATATGTCTGATGAGGTTTCTACACCTGAGCCCAAAATCCCATTTTCTGAACCTTGGTCTAGCGTATATCGTTTAAATAAGGAAAAAGAGGTTGTAGGTGTCTTTTTATCAGGGCATCCCTTGGATGATTTTCGAATTGAAATTGAATCTTTTTGTAAAGGAGATATCAGAATACTTTCTGAGCTACAGGATCATGAAGGAAGAGATTTAATGATTGCTGCTGTCGTAACCTCTAGTGAGCATCGCATTACGCGCAAAGGAGATGGTTTTGGAACCCTGATTATTGAAGATTATTACGAGAGCTTTCGGCTGAACCTTTTTCAAGAAAATTATTTGAGGTTTAAGCATTTTATGGAGCCTGGTACCTTTGTGATTATAAAAGGACGCATTGAAAAGACGAGATGGAGAAAGGAAGTCGAGTTTGTGGTGCATGGAATGGAACTACTGCAAGGTCTTCGGGAAAAGAAGGCAAAAAATATTGAGATAAAGCTCCCGTCATCGACAGTGAATAAAATGCTCATTCAAGAACTTCAGGATGTATTAATGGATAATGAGGTAAAGGGTAATTGTCGCGTTCGCTTTACAGTCTATGACCCTCTGGAAAAAATTCAAGTAGTTCTCCCTTCGAGAAGTATCATGGTAAATCCAAGTAATGAGCTGCTGAAAAAACTTGAAGATTTGAATGTCAGTTTTGCACTCAATTAAATAGAGCAAAAAAAAAGCGCCATTTAGACGCTTTTAGAAATATTTTGAAAGTTTATGCTTCTGCCTCTTCTTCAGCTGGAATTAAGATTCGTCCACAGTGCTCACAAATAATTATTTTCTTTTTCGTAACAATATCTAGTTCTCTTTGAGGTGGGATCTTGTTAAAGCATCCACCGCAAGAAGCATCTCTGTGTCCAGATTTAGATTTTGCACCATAAATTAGTGGCACTACAGATAAACCATTTTTAGCGTTTCCTCTCAATCTTTCATAAGCAACAACAAGACGGTCTTCAATATTTTTCTTGGCGTCTTTTGAGGCCTTTATTAATTTGTTTTCGTCTTTTTGCGTGGAGCTAATGATGTTATCGAGTTCTGCTTTTTTATTTTCAAGCTCTGCTTTTTTCATGTTCAGACGCTCGGTAGCTTCTGTAAGAATCTCATTCTTGTGTTCTATTTTAACAATCGCTTCTTTCGATCTCTTTTCATTCAATTTAATTTCCAATTCTTGGAACTCAATTTCTTTTGAAAGAGATTCATACTCTCTATTGTTACGAACATTGTTTTGTCGTTCCTTATATTTAAGAATCGCCGTATCTGCATCTTTTGAAGACAGCTTTCTGTCTGTGATGTCTTTCTGAAGTTCGTCAATTTCGTCTTGGAACTTTCCTGTTCTTGTCTCAAGTCCAATGATTTCATTTTCTAAGTCTTCGACCTCCAATGGCAACTCACCTCGGATAATTCGAATTCTGTCGATTTCAGAATCAATTTTCTGTAAATTATACAAAGCATCTAATTTTTCCGCTACAGTTCCATCTTTCTTCGTTGTAGCCTTAGAAACCTTTGTGGTTTTCTTAGTCTTCGTTTTACTTTCTGCTTTAGCTTTAGTCGGGGTTGCTGACATATGTTAAATATATTTTACTGGATTCGTATTTACTTCAGTTAAATGGAGGGCAAAGTTACTAAATTTTTCTTTAAGATTTTCATAGATAAGGTTAATGGTGAATTGTTCACTTTCATAATGTCCAATATCTATAATTATAAGCTCCTCATTTGCATCAAAAAATTCATGGTATTTTATATCAGAGCTAATGAAAACATCGGCTTTTTTTCGCTTTGCTTGTTCAATTAAAAAGCTTCCTGTCCCTCCGCATACTGCAACTGTTTTGATCTCATTGTGAATAAGGGCAGTATGCTTAATTACACCTGCTTCAAAGGTTTTCTTTACATTATTTAAAAACGTTGCAGTGGGCATGGGTTTTTCAAGTGCGCCTATCATTCCTGAGCCCATATCTTGCTGCTCATTAAGAAGTGGAATAATATCATGTGCAACTTCTTCGTATGGATGATTGGTTTTCATGGCATGCAAGACACCTCCGATTCGGTCAAGTGGAACCAAAAATTCCAGCTTGATTTCATCTTCGATTGAATTCTGATTGATATTTCCTTTTGAAGGTTTTGCGTTTTCACTTGGCTTGTAAGTGCCCTTCCCTTGGCTCTGAAAGCTGCATTCGGTGTAATTCCCAATAGAACCAGCACCCGCTTCAAACATAGCTTCACTTAAGTCCTGGATGGCCTCCTCAGGAACAAACACGCTAAGCTTGACCAGTGTTCCTTTTTTAGGAGATAAAATCTGTGTATTTCTGAGGCCTATTTTATCAGCGATTCTCTTGTTCACACCTTCTTTATGGTTGTCAAGATTCGTGTGAATGGCATATAAAGCGATTTCATGCTTGATACATAATTCAATCACGCGTTCCGATATATTGGCGCCATTAATTTTTTTGAGCCCTTTGAAGATAACAGGGTGATGTGAGATAATGAGGTTACAATTTTTACTGATCGCCTCTTCAACAATTTTTTCGGTAACATCTAATGAAATTAAGACACCTTTAATCACGGTGTTTTTGTGGCCATAGGTTAGGCCACAGTTGTCATAAGATTCTTGAAGAGATAATGGGAAGCGATTTTCTAAAAAATCAGTTATGTGCTGAATAATCATTTAAGAAAATAAGTAAGTGTGAATTGGCCACCTTGGGCATTTCCTCGGTGAATATAATCCTCAAATTCCTTGTATGAATTATTGAGTTGTTGAATGTAAAGGTATGCTGCGCGTATAGACATATTACCAAAAAAGTATTCGATACCAATACTCGCTTGAGCAGAAAGCTTGAAAAAGTTTAAATCATCTTGTATGGTAATCTCNTCATCGTATTCAGANCCATCTGCATCTGTCCATTCTTGATTTTGTTTGTATCCACTGAATATACCAGGTACCAAACCAGCTGNAAGTCGAACTTTTATTTTTTTGCCATAAGACGTACTAAGAGATATAGGCAAGGCAATGTATCGATATAATGATGAGTACATAAAGCTGCTGTCATTGTCGTTTGAATCCCAGATNTAGGATTCTCCGTTCTGNGTNAAGGAAATNCCTGTATTCACTTTAAGGGCTTTTTGCAAAGGTATAGAGACGCCAANTGTAAAGCTTGCACAAACCAAAGGGTTTTCATTCGCACGCAAACCTAAAGGTGTATTTAGATGCGATTCATTCGGTATTAGGCTTCTGTACGAATTTAAAATATCGGTATTAAAATAAATATAGCTTGTAGTATCAAAAGAAAATTTAGGACTTGTTTTTTGAGTTGCGCTGATGAGCTGGCTCTGAGCAGAAAAAGCAATAAAAAACNTTGATATAAGGAGCACTCTACTGATCATGTACCAAAGTTACAAATTTACTTTACTTATCGTTCTGTAGATTTTAAATCAGGATAAAAAAAGAAGGGGGCCCGAAGGCCCCCTGGTTAGACAGTACTAGTGGAAATAAGAAGAGATAATGTTTTTTCTAATCGCTTATTGATTAAAATACTTTCCACTAAGCTAAACTACTAATCTATTAACTCGGTTTAAAGATAATTTAAACTTTTAAATTTTAGGCATTTTTTTTTTAGAAAGTTTCATGTAAGTGTGGGTAATTTCGGAAAGGGATCTCAGTATAAATTACTAGCATACTACGTGTTTATACGTAGGCGGTATTTTTATGACTCTAGTGCTCCAAAATAAATGTGACCGAACAATAGTGGATTAAACACATGGTATTGGCACTTTACTATTTCTCCACTGGGCAGGGCACACCAAAACTTATTCATATCCATATTTACAAGTTCCCCAAATTCATTTCTTTGTGGCTCGTCAGCTTTTATTCGATATAAGCGCAAATGAGTTTGTGCACCCGACTTTTCATCCAAAGTAATTTCCGCAAAAGGGTCTGTTGCTTTTAGTGAATCACATTCAGTTTCACTAAGAATGTAGTTTGCGATATCGAAGTGGATTTTCTTATAATTATGCAAGTACCTATATACATTTGCTGTATCTACTGATGGCAAGGGTATTCCATTCGAACTTACTTGGAACCCATCGTTTTGATACTTTACTTCAAAACTTCTCGTGCTATCATAATGGTTCTTAACGACTACAGATGATATTGATTCTAAAGGAACGCTAAAAATGTTCGTACAGATCCATTTTCTGCTATCAGCAAAAAAATTGGGCTCAATAATGCCATTTACACCTTTAACTTTCATCATTACTGGTTCCTTGCTCTTTCCGTCTTCTTTTGAATCTAGTAACATGATTTGTCCATAGTGATCTGGTGCAGATGGTCCTATATACCAGGTTTTATGCCATTTGTTGTTTACGTAATATTCAACTTTGGTGTGCGAGGCAGACATCTTTACGGTGAAGTTTTCATGGGAGTTTTTAGAAAGATAGCCTTTGAATTCTATGTTTTTGGCGACACTTAAAATATTGTGGGCATAAGCCTGCGTTATACAACCTCCATTTTTATCTTGCCAGACACCATTTCTTTTTTCAATCTGATAAGTCTTTTGAAATGGATCTGTAATAATTATTTTGGTCACTTTGGAGGTATCTTTTATGGCAAAGTCAATCAATTCTGTACTTGAATTGCTTTCAGTGCTCATGATATTATAGGCATAGAATGCCAATCCGGAGACACAAAACAAACCGAAAATAAGGGTGAGTACTTTTTTAGCTTTCATGATAGTGTTTAATTTGTCTTGTAGCGTTTTCTTCTATAGAAATTTAGAAAAACACCAAGTAAAAGAATGATTGATATAGGCAGCACTAAATTGAGTGTTTTGTAAAAGTTGGCAAAAATTTGAATTTTTGTTTTATCAATTTCTCTTACATCGATTTGTCTGCTTCTGATGTCCAACATATAATTTTCTCCCATTACAAAGTCAACAATATTTAAAAAGAAGTCTTGGTTACCAATCGCTCTCTTGGTATTCAATGCAACATCGTCAGCGTTCATTTTAAGCTCATTAAATCCCTTAAAGTCAGCTTTTGGGCCTTGTCTAGTTTGGCTCATGCGGTAAGTATTGGCCAGAAATGTTCCATTACTGACTACAAATATGTTTGCAGGTGTTTTGCTTTCTTTTAAAAATTTGGCATCCGGGTTATTTATAAAGTCTGCAACGATTCTATTATTAAAGTAGGAACTATATTTTCCGCTCGAGGTAGCTGCAAAGCATAGGTCGTTGGTTATTTTCTCCTGTGATGATAATATAGGGTTTGTCTCATCGAAATTTGAGGCCATATTTAGCTCTACGATTGGCGCAAGACCCGTATAATTTGAGTTTTTTGAACTTGTTAAAACAGAGATGACATTGTCCTTGATAGGTTCAATTTGATTGGCGAATTCAAGGGCAATAGGCTCAATATTCCTGACTGTTGGATGTTTTGAATTTGTGGACAGTAGCTGATAATACCAATTCACACGACTTTCCTTGAATCTTCTATCAAATTTTGGAATAGAATTCACATCCATGATCAGGTTGTCTTTTATTTTAAACCCATAATCAAAAAGCAGGTCATTTAGTCGGATGTTCTTTCTTTCAGAATGTGTAAATCCTTGCCTAAATAGTGTATCCTTATTTATCTCTAAGGTATTCATGAAGCACATGAGGTCTCCTCCGCGCATGACGAACTGATCAATCAAATAAAGGTCTTTGTCAGAAAAATTTCTCTTTGGGTCCGCAATAATTAAACCATCAAAGTCATCGAGCGCATGTATGTTATTTTGAAGCTCCACTTCTTGGATATTATAATACGGTGCAATAAGTAGTCTTGCTATTTTCGTTTCGTATTGGTTGAGCTCACCGTGCCCCTGTAGAAAGCCAATTTTTTTCTTTTTTAATGTTGATAGGCGTCTTAGCGCAGAAATAAGATTGTATTCTAAATCATTCAAGCCTTTTTCAACGACCTCGGGCATTTGATACATTGTAAACGGGCGATCCACTGAAGTTCCGGGTAAAAGCTGCACGACAGTTTCTTGTGGTATTCCATTCAATGTGAAGGATAAAACTGCTCCAGGCCAGAGCATCAGTTTTGTTTCTTTGGCATTTTTTGAGAACTTAATTTCCATAGGAAGGACACCAGAACCTTTGTTGTAAATTTGCTCAAAGAGCAGCTGCTTGTCTTCCTCTGATCCTTCATTAGGGTTAATAAAGGTATATTCGATGCGGTCTCCAGCATATCGTTTGAAATCTTTCAGTTTTTCTTCTAAAGAATTTCTGTATGACCTGAGCTCAGAGGGAAGTTCTCCCTCCAAATATATTTTAATACTAATTCGATTTTCTAATTTCTGAATGTCTTTTAGGTAAGAAACGCTTCCATTCGCCAGAGAATACCTATTGTCTGAGGTCATATCAATCCGGTAGGAGGTGTAGTGGCCTATAATGTTTATGAGTACAACCCCGACCAATATAATGCTAAAGATCAACCATTGATAGTAAGCACCTTTGATTTTATTTTTCATCTTTTCAGGGTTTTAAGTGCAGCATGTGCAGCAAATAGAAAAGTAAAAATGACCGACAAAAAGAAAAGTAAATCCTCAGTAACAATCACACCTTTTTTAATCGAGTCATAATGAAAGGCTAAGCTTAGGTATTTAACGAAATAATCCAAGGCGCCAAATTGCCCAAAATCTCCCAATAAATGTAGTCCATCAAATAAAAACCAACACAAGAACATTGAGACGATAAAAGCAATAATCTGACTACTTGTCAAAGCAGAAGCGAAGATACCAATGGCCACGAATACGCTTCCTAACAATAATAAACCCATATATGAGGTGAAGGTAGCGCCACCGTCAATAATACCTATTGGTTTGCCCAAATAGTAAACGGATACGTAATAGCAAAGTGTAGGTAGAATCGCAATCAACAATAGGGTAACACCTGCGAGGTATTTTGCCATTAATATGCCAAAGTCAGAAATGGGCCGAGTGAAAAGAAGTTCAATGGTTCCTGTTCTTCTCTCTTCAGCAAAAGACTTCATAGTAATGGCGGGAATGAGCACCAAAAAAATAACAGGCGATAAATTAAAAAAAGGAATAAGGTCGGCTTCAGATCCCTCTAGCAAGTTAGTGTTGTAAGCTAATATCCAATGAAAAAGTCCTGAAGCAATAAGGTAAATCAGCACAAATACATATCCTATGGTAGAACTTAAAAAGCTACTTAATTCTCTGAAATACAACGCGCGCATATTCTAATTTGAATTTGTTAAAATTAACAATTTTAAGGGCACCCTGCTGAATAACTTTTCAAGGATGGCTTGTGAATTCTTTAGGGTTTAACTTTCTTTAAATCCATTAAAATGAATTTCATGGCTCCATGCTTCAGGTTTGTTTCCAAACATTGGTTTTATTTTGGTCCATAAACCTGAAAATAAATCTGATTCTCTATATTTATTCAATGCTTCCTTATCATCCCAATGACTATAGGTCATAATCACAGTGGGATTATCGATTCCTTTCAAAAGTTTCATGCCCTGACAGCCTGGAAATGAAGCTATATTGTTTTTATGGGTTTCAAATTCACGATAAAATTCAGACAATGCCTCTTCTTTAAAAGTAAGCTTAACGATACGCACCAACATTAAAAGAGTAAAGTTTTACGTGATCCTGCGGGTGAGGACTCAATGCGTAATCGATCGCCTTGTTTCATTCCAAAAAGGATGTCAGCTCCACCTGTACTTTGGCGCGCACCACGGTTAATGGCAATCTCTAAAAGATTATTTTCATTGAAAAGTGCTACCCGCTCTCCTTGCTGCACAGCATTATAGGTGTCACTGATGTGGTCAATATAATAATTCTCGTTTGCGAATTTTATTTCGTAAGGTGCATCTTTGGGCAAGCGTTCAAAATCTGCTTTAGAAATATTAGTAATCAAATTTCCAAAAGAATCAACATGAATCACAATCCCTCTAACGACAAATTCCTCAATAACCGCTTTAGGAATAAGGGCTTTCTTGTATTTATTTACGGGTTCAGTGAATTGGCTCAATGGTTCTTCATCCATAATTCTCTTTGCCAAATGCAAAAAGCAATTTTTCATGGGATATTTCAATTCTAAAGTATTGGTCTTGTCCACTGTATAACGCCATAATTCTTGTGGCTCTTTATCGTCAAGGAAAGCACCAAAAAATCCATTATCGTTTGAAATAAAATATTGGTTGTGAAATTTCATCACCGTGGGATAGCTTGAAACAAAGCTTGTTGCATCCGAATATTCTGGTGGTTGAATCATCGGTTCACTATCTACACCAATTAAATGGATCGTGCCATCAGGAAAGTCTCTGTAGCAGCATTGCATCTGAAAAGCAGCGCTCGCAACATCAAAGGGTTTGATTGAATGGGATACATCTACAATTTGAACTCCTTCCATAGCTTTTAGGATGGCTCCTTTCAGAGAAGCTATATAATAGTCTTGTAGACCTGTATCCGAGGTTAGCGTAAGGATTTGCATCAAGATTCTAGATTCATTATTCTAATTAAAATGATAATTTTACCAAAAGTAATGGAATATAAAAAAAAACCGACTAAAAGCAATTAAAATAAGTTAATGGAAGGCTCAAGAAAGATACTTGTTAAATCGACAAACCCTGTGGAGTTTTTTGGTGTGAATAATACAAACCTTAAGTATTTGAAAAAGTACTTTCCTCAGCTAAAAATTGCATCTAGAGGTAATACACTCACCTTATCTGGGGAAGATGATTTAATTGATCAATTTGAGCATAAAATAGCTTTGTTGCTGAAGCATCTGGAAAAATACAATTCCCTTTCTGAAAATAACATAGATAATTTAATGTTAGACGATGGTGCATCCTTAATTGGTGGTAGAGAATCCTCAGATGTGATCCTTCACGGAAATGGGGGTAATAAAATCAGAGCACGAACGGTTAACCAAAAGAAGTTGGTCGATGCCATTGAAAAACATGATATGGTTTTTGCAGTAGGGCCAGCTGGAACAGGAAAAACCTATACTGCAGTTGCTTTGGCAGTAAAAGCATTGAAAGCAAAAGAGGTCAAAAGAATTGTCTTGACTAGACCTGCAGTGGAAGCAGGGGAGAACCTTGGTTTTCTTCCTGGGGACCTAAAAGAAAAGCTAGACCCTTACTTGATGCCATTATATGATGCTTTAAGGGAGATGATTCCTGCTGAAAAGCTAGCAGAAATGCTG
Organism: Crocinitomicaceae bacterium TMED16; assembly: GCA_002167775.1. GTDB lineage: Bacteria > Bacteroidota > Bacteroidia > Flavobacteriales_D > Crocinitomicaceae > UBA952. The sequence goes on from NHBV01000004.1 coordinate 24,726, forward strand.
GAGCATGGAATTATAGAGATCGCACCTTTAGCTTTTATGCGAGGCCGCACATTAGATAAAGCATTTGTTATTTTGGACGAAGGTCAGAATACAACCATGATGCAAATGAAAATGTTTTTGACCAGGATGGGTACAACAGCAAAGTTCATTATTACGGGTGATATGTCTCAAATTGATTTACCTTCGCGACAAAAATCAGGCCTTTCTTTTGCTTTAGATACGTTAAAAGAGGTCAAAGAAATCGGTATTATTCGACTTGGCCAAAGTGATGTAGTTCGAAATAAATTAGTCACTAAGATCATCGAAGCATATGAAAAATATGATGCAAAAAATAAAGAATCATAAATGGAAGCACTAACAAATTCAAGCTTTACATTCAGAGGACAAAAATCTGTCTATAATGGAAAGGTAAGAGACGTTTACCATCTAGAAAATGATGTTTTGGTCATGGTGGCTTCAGATCGTATTTCTGCTTTTGATCATATTTTACCGAAAGGGATTCCTTTTAAAGGACAGGTACTAAATCAGGTGGCTACCATGTTTTTAAATGCTACTGAGGACATTGTTCCAAATTGGCTTGTTGCGACTCCTGATGAAAATGTTGCTGTGGGAAAGGCTTGCGAACCCATTCGTGTAGAAATGGTGATTCGTGGATACCTTGCAGGACATGCCGCTCGAGAGTATAAATTGGGAAAAAGAATTCTTTGTGGTGTCAATATGCCAGAAGGAATGAAAGAAAACGATAAGTTTCCTGAACCAATTATAACCCCCGCTACAAAAGCGGATGAGGGGCACGATGAAGATATTTCTCGTGAGGCTATTCTTGCTCAAAATATTGTTCCTAAAGACATTTATGAAAAGCTCGAAATGTATACCCGTCAGCTTTTTGAACGTGGAACACAAATGGCCGCCAAACAAGGCCTTATTTTGGTGGACACGAAATATGAATTTGGACTTTTAAATGGTGAAATTATTCTGATTGATGAAATTCATACACCGGATTCGTCTCGTTATTTTTACGCTGATGGATATGCACAAAGACAGTTAGATAATCTACCGCAAAAGCAGCTTTCAAAAGAGTTTGTTCGGCAGTGGCTCATCGAAAATGGTTTTCAAGGTCTAGAAGGACAAGAGATGCCTATCATGCCCGATGAATTTGTCAAGATTGTCTCAGACAGGTATATTGAGCTGTACGAAAAAATAACAGGAAATGCTTTTCAAAGAGCTGAAACCAAGGATATTCCCAAGCGAATCACACAAAATCTTGAACAGTACCTCTCAAATTCCTAATTTTACAGTATGTCAGTACATAAAAATGTAAAGAAAGTAACCACCCATACGCTTCAGGAGATGAAGAATTCGGGTGAAAAAATTTCAATGCTCACGGGCTATGATTTCTCTATGGCGAAAATCATAGATGAATCGGGGATGGATATTATTTTGGTTGGAGATTCCGCCTCGAACGTGATGGCAGGTCATGAAACGACACTCCCGATTACTTTAGATCAAATGATTTATCATGCCTCCTCAGTTGTTAGAGCTGTGAAGAGATCGCTTATTGTGGTTGATATGCCCTTTGGTTCTTACCAAGGAAATTCAAAAGAGGCACTTTCTAGCGCGATTAAGATCATGAAAGAGTCTGGTGGTCATGCTGTTAAAATGGAGGGAGGTAAGGAAATATTGGAATCTATTCAACGGATTTTAACTGCCGGAATTCCAGTAATGGGTCACTTAGGTCTAACACCTCAATCTATATATAAGTTTGGAACTTATGTCGTTCGCGCCAAGGAGGAAGAAGAGGCGACGAATCTTATCGAAGATGCATTGGCTTTAGAGGCAGCAGGATGTTTTGCAATTGTGTTGGAGAAAATCCCTGCAGCTTTAGCCAAAAAAGTGGCTGAAACAGTCTCTATTCCCATCATAGGCATTGGAGCAGGAGGAGATGTTGATGGACAGGTTTTAGTTGTGCACGATATGCTCGGAATCAACAATGAATTCAGTCCTAGATTCCTTCGAAAATATAACAATCTTCATGAACAGATGAGCAATGCGTTCAAGGCTTACATTAAAGATGTACAAAGTGGTGATTTTCCAAATAAATCAGAGCAGTACTAAATGAAAGTGCTGTACTTGGTGGTTTTTCTTTTGGCAGTATCCTGCACAAATTCACCAAGTCGAAAAGCTTCTAATTCGTCCATAAATGTTTGTCAATATAGTAAATGGTTAAAGATTTCAGAATCGAAAGAAGCTGTTCTTATTCAAATCCAAAACCCCGACGATACCGCTAAATTGTATAGCATTCGTTTGCCAAATTTCAAGTCAAATGTTACAAGCGGTACATATGATTTTCAAGAGCCCGTTCAGCGATTGGCATGCTTGTCTAGCACCCATATTGGCATGCTATCTGAGCTTGGTTTACAGCATCACATCGTTGCAGTTTCGAATTTAAAATACCTTTATGATAAACAATTAAAATCTGCGCAACTTATAGAATTAGGCGAAGAGCAGGGTATCGATGTGGAAAAAGTGATTAAGTCCAAGGCAGAGATTATAATGTATAGTGCCTTTTCCAGCTCCTTTGCTAAGGAAAAAGTATTGAAAAAAGTTGGGGTGTATTGCATTCCTAATTTTGATTGGCGTGAGATACATCCCTTGGGTCGGGCAGAGTGGATATTGTTGTACGGTTATTTAACTGGAAATCAGGAGAAAGCAAAAATAAAATTTAAAGAGATCTGTCAAAATTATGACGGCATTAAGACGCGTACCGATACTTATAAATCTATCAGGACCCTATCCGGTAATATCACAGGTGATTTTTGGTATGCCCCAGCAGGCGAAAGCTATCACGCACAGTTGCTAAGAGATGCCGGCCTAAATTATGTTTTTTCAGATGAACCAGGCACAGGAAGCTTGTCTTATTCTTTTGAAAAAATAGTAGGTTTAACCAAGGGACTTGATCTTTGGTTGAATCCCGGTTTTAAATCTAAACGAGAGATTCTTCAGGCACATCCTAAATCACGCTTATTACCCATATTAGAACAAAGTTCCTTATTTTGTTACACCCATAATTCAAATAAATATTGGGAACTTTCTGCTTGTCGACCAGACCTCATTTTATCCGATTATTCAGAGCTAAGGAGAGGAAGAGAGATGGATACAATTAAGTTGGTATTTTATAAAAGAGTTGAATGAATTCAAATCGCTCCAATACAATCCTTTTGTTACCGGTGGGAATCGGTATTGTTTTGCTTGCCCTATTGGGTTTACATATTGGCGATATTCCAACAAATGGTTTGGATGTTTATAATGCCATATTTACCTATTCAGACAGCAATCTTTCAGAGCTGATAATTAGAGAAATTCGACTGCCTAGAGTTTGTATTGCATTGATTGCAGGCGCTGCTCTGTCGATTGCGGGTATGCTCATGCAAACCTTATTTCAAAATCCATTGGCGGGGCCGTATGTACTTGGAATAAATTCAGGTGCAAGCCTCATGGTAGCCATTGGGATATTATCTGGTGCAGGTTTTTTGAGCACTGAATTAGGCTTGATTGGAGCTGCGCTAATTGGCGCTTTTGTCTTTGGTTTATTCATTTTATTCACAGCTTCTTTTTTGAGAAGTCAAATAGGTTTGCTTCTTTTTGGTGTAATGCTTGGAAGCTTTGTCTCTGCTATTATTACAATTCTAGAGCTAAGCTCTGAAGCGGAATCCTTGAAAGCTTTTGCCCTTTGGTCAATGGGTTCTTTAAACGGGGTAACTATAGAGCAACTTCCCGTAATATTTCTTGTTTTTATACTAGGTGGTGTGGCTTCATTATTTATTGTGAACCCACTGAATCTACTCGTATTGGGTGAGGAGGAATGTCGATTAATGGGTTACAATGTAAAGAGATTGAGGCTTATGATTGTTTTTATAACGGCCTTATTTACGGGTTTGATTACAGCGTTTTGTGGACCCATCGCTTTTATTGGTTTGGCAATTCCAAACCTAACGAGAATGCTTTTCAAAACACAGGACCATAAGCTACTATTAATTGCAAATCTGTTGTTCGGAGCTTTGTTTCTCTTGAGCTGTGATATACTCATTCAGCTTTTGAGTGCCTGGATATTAATCCCCATTAATGCCCTGACCTCACTCATAGGAGCGCCTTTCGTTATTTATATCTTAATTCGTAAAATCAGATGATAGAGATAAAAAACACGGAAATAGGTTTTGATGCTTCACTGTTTGCTATCCCAGAAATGGATTTTGACCAGGGAAAGGTGCATGTGCTTTTGGGAAAAAATGGAATAGGAAAATCAGCGCTATTGAACACCTTGTCGGGACTCATTTATCCAATTGAAGGATCGCTCTCATTTGATGGTAAGCTTCTGCCGGATTATTCATACAAACATTTAGCGAAGAAAATAGCGTACGTAAGGTCAAATGTTAAAGGGGTTCCTTTTCTGACAGTGGATGCCTTTTTATTACTTGGTCGTTATCATGACAAGAATTTTATAGGCAAGCATAGCGCAGAGGATTATGCACTCATTCAAAAAGCGAAAGACCTTTTTGGTATTGCTCATTTGGCCGATAAATTTACGAACGAGCTGAGCTCGGGTGAACTTCATTTATGTGCGATTGCGAAAGCATATGTGCAGCAGACCGATTATATTCTTTTGGATGAGCCGACTTCTCACCTTGATTATGCCAATAAAAGAAAGGTCTACGAGCTACTTGGTAAAATGGCCAGTGAGTATAATAAAGGGATTATGATTTCAACGCACGACCTGGACCTAGCTTTTAAGTTTCCTTTTGACTTTTATTTGATTGAGTCGCAAAGTAAAACGCTCAAAAGTGTCAAAACATTCAAGGAGGTTGAGAGAGAGTTTATTTAGACAGCTTCCAACAGATTTTAATCGATGTAGACCGAGTAATCAAAGCTTTGAATATACTTCTGTACATTACCGTCCATCCCTTTAAATCCTTCAACGCCATTTGTTCCGGGAAATCCTTGCCGACCTGCCTGTTGTCCCGCTAAAGGTGTACCAGGCGTTCCCCTTTTTCCACCCATACCACGACTTCCATATCTACCACCTTTTGTTTTGGTTGTCAACAAACTTTCAATGTCTGCACAATTTTCGTGTATGTAGAGGTTAAGGTTACCTGCATTTCCCCCGTTACCCCCGTTACCGCCATTTCCGCCGTTGCCAGCGTCTCCAACACGTCTCATTTTTTCATTTTTTATGTCTCCGTCTTTGCCATCTCCACCATCTCCGCCATTTCCGCCGTTTCCACCATTTCCCCCAGATAAATCAAAATAAATGCTATTGCCCTCTTGCATCTTATAATAGAATGGTGCTGTATTTGAATTGTTCTCTCGTGAATAGACATAAATCATATTTTCTTCCTGCCACATGTGTACGGAATAATTTTTTGATGATCCTCCATTGGTTCCATTTGGTCCGTGCTCTCCATCTTTTCCATCTCTCCACAAAAGTGGAGTTCCCCGATTTCGTTGATGTTTTCCACTTACACCATTAGCTCCGTTATATAAAATTTTTAATGGTCCTCTAAAATTCATGATGACCGAATCTTTTTGAATATATTTCTCATCTCTATTGGTGTATTTTAGGGTCAAATAACACCTGTCATCATCAAACGAATTTGACTTTTTTACCAAGGTGTATGATTTAGAATTCCCGGAGCGTCTAATGTCAGGTGATTTAAAGGATAGATTGCTATTTTTTGACATCTCATGCTGCTTTCCATCATAGGTTTGAAGCAGAATTTCTCCTTCAAATTTAGAGCCATTGTTCAAGTTTTGATTGGGACTGTATTCGAACCATATTGCCTCAATTTGAGAAACCTTGATGTTTTTCAAACTTGAACAGCTTGTGCCCAAAAACAAAACAATTCCGATCCAAAACAATTTATTTTTCATAACGATAGGTTTTGTTTAAGATACTAAAATTCATTTAGTTTTTAAGCACCCTTAAAATTGTCTTAAAAATTATTTCGAGGTCATGACTCAATGTCGGATTGGCCAAATATTTTTGGTTGATCTTTATTTTATCAGGCATAATATCCTCGATATAGGTCTTTTTTGGATCATCAGATGCTGCCAATAATTCATTCTCATTGAAATATTCAATAGAGGCGTAGTCGGTTATTCCTGGTTTGACATCAAGTACTTTTTTTTGTGTATCAGTATACAATAAAACAAATTCGTTAACCTCTGGTCGTGGTCCAACAATACTCATATCTCCCTGAAGCACATTGATAAACTGCGGAAATTCATCAAGCTTATATTTTCGAATAAATACACCTACACTCGTAATTCTCGGATCTTTCATTCCTATAGTGAGTTTCCCTGCTGCCTCTGCACTCAAACGCATAGACCGAAATTTATAAAGCTTGAATGGAACACCATTTTTACCAATTCGCTCTTGCATATAAAAGATTCCTCCGCGTGAGCTAAAAAGAATGAGTATAGAAATGACTATCCCGATTGGTAAAAATAAAACAAGAATGAAGAGTGAAAACAAAAAATCAAAAGCTCTTTTCATCGCTTAATGCTTTAGAATCTTTTCTACTGAGTTAATCACAGCAGTCACGACTTGCTGAACCTGTGCCGCATCCAAGTTATAATAAACCGGTAAAGAAACTTCTGTCTGGTATTTGTGATAGGCTATTGGAAAGTCAATGATATCATACCCAAGGTTTTTATAGGCAGTGAGCAGAGGTAAAGGTTGAAAATGTACATTCACAGAAACAGATTGATCAAATATTTCCTGTATAATCTCATCTCTTTGTGCTTCAGAAATATCTTTGATTCTGAGTAGATAAAGGTGATGGCTCGATTTCTTGTCCGAAGTTTGGTGTGGGGGCAATAGGGCCCATTTTTTCTTTGAAAAAGCGGTGTCGTAGGCATCAAATATTTCTTTTCTCCGTGCTAAATTTTCTGAGTATCTATCTAATTCCACCAACCCTATGGCAGCCTGAATATCGGTCATGTTACACTTGTATCCTGGTGTTATCACATCATACTTCCATGCGCCTTTTTTAGTTTTTGCTAAGGCGTCTTTGGATTGTCCATGCAAGGTAATCGTTACAAATTCTTTATAAATTTCTTCATGATCAAAGACTTCCGGAAGGTTAAAACATACAGCACCACCCTCCGCAGTTGTGAGGTTTTTCACTGCATGAAAAGAAAAGCAGCTGATATCTGTAAAGCTTCCTGAGCGTTTGTTTTTGTAGGTCGCACCAAAACTATGTGCTGAATCAGCGGCGATTAAAATGCGTCCTAGTTTTTTTTGTTTCTCATTAGAGGGTACAAAGATTGAGCTATGTTTCTTGACACAATTCATTATTTCGTCATAGTCACAGGGAAACCCTGAAATATCTACGGGCATAATGACCTTTGTTTTTGGTGTAATTGCTGCTTCTATTTTGTCGAGTGCAATATTAAAGTCGTCTCCATTAATATCGACCATCACGGCTTTTGCACCTGTATGCAATACAACATTTGCACTTGCACAATACGTATATACTGGAATGATCACTTCATCCCCGGGTCCAATGCCCCACCACCTGAGGAAAACCTCCATACCCATGGTCCATGAATTGACGGCAACAGTTGTTTTACAACCGCAATATGCTGAAATTCTTTGCTCAAAGAGCTTGGTTCTGGGGCCTGTAGTAATCCAGCCGCTTAACAAGGCAGCGTTTACTTCATCAAGCACTTTTTGATCGATACGTGGTGGTGAAAATGGTATCATGCTTCGAAATTACATATTTTGAAGTTCATCGTATAAGCCTTCCGCTATTTTATTACGGTCAAAAACATCAGTCACATAATTTCTTGCACGCTCGCCCATTTTTTTTGTTTCATCGGGGTTTTCTAGGAAATACAGCACCTGTGTTTTTAAGCTATCGATATCTTCTGGGGTATAGAATAGACCGGCTTGTGCATTTTCGATAAAATGTTTGCGTGCTTCTCCATCAACGCCAAGCAGTAACGGTTTTCTCATTGCCAACGCTTCAAATATTTTTGAAGGTATTGCACCTTTAAAAAGGTCTAACTTTTTTAGTGGAACGATGGCAATGTCAACAGACTTTAGTATACCTGGCATCTCCGATTTTGCAACGGGCTCCAAAAAGTGAATGTTTTCGAGGGCATATTTTTCATGTAGTGCAACTAGGTGCTCCTTTTCTGGTCCTGCTCCTTGAATCACAAATTGTGCATGTGTACTTTGTAGTTCTTTCGCAGCTTCAATGATAATCTCAAGCCCTTGCGCATGGCCCAAAATACCACCATAAAAGAAAATAACATCGTCATCTTTAAATCCATTGACTTGTCTAAAGTCACTCTTTGGAATTTTCTCAGGATCATAAAACGAAATATCGACCCCGTTGGGCAACCATCTTACTTTTTTATGAGGAAAACGTTTTTGAATATCGCTCACTATACCTTGAGTTTGACCTGTAATCAGCGCGGAGTTCTCATAGCATTTATGCTCAAGTCTCGTTGCCATTTTTAATAAATACTTGTTTGTTA
>NHBV01000005.1 GCA_002167775.1 Crocinitomicaceae bacterium TMED16
ACCTCTTCCGGTAATATTTGCATCATTGTTGCACCGAAATCTGCATAATGTGTAAGGGTTGTCATCAAACCTTCATCATTGAAATCTGCACTTCCGTAGACTTTACAGTCTAGATTCTTTTCTCCAGAGGCGAAATTCCAAGTACCATAGTATCTAACCGAACCATCCATAGCTAGTGTCGTTGTGTCAACTCCAGGAAGGAACATGGCTTGTTTTAATGTAGGTTTCATTATACTCATCATTGCTTCATTATTTGCTTTCCACTCCTCTTTCGTACGATCAGGTTCACCAAGACCTGTTCCTCTTTCCATGAAGTCATCAGCCATCAAGTCTAAAGCACCTTCAAGGTCTTGCTCCCCCCATGCTTTGCAGAGCTTTTCGAAGCTTGCCACATTGGCTTCATATGTTGCTTTTATGTCTGTATTTTCGTTTGATGTCTCAGCATTGCTCGTNGCNTCNTCATTTCCGGTTGCTGAATTGTTGTTACAAGAAACAACGAGTACTCCTAAAAGAAGTGTAAAAAAAATCTTTTTCATTTTTATTGGTTTTTATTTAAAATTTTGGTTTTTAGCGTCAATAAGACACTTTTATTGCGAGACAAAGATAAAATATCAATGNGACNTCTAGGTTAAATTTTAAAAAAAAAATTATTTCCTAATTATGGTATAATTAATGCTTAGATTTTCTGTTCTATCTTAAAATGGATTGGTGGCCCATACGTTGAGTTCATTGATAAATCCTCTGTCATCCATTTCAATTGCGGACGTAATAGCATGCGAAATTTCTTTTGATGTAAGCTTATTGTGTACTTCATTTCTTTCGATTCTATCTGGGCTTCCGAATGCCGTAGTGACCTCACTTGGGTTAATTTGACAAACCCTAATGTTGTATGGGCGTAATTCAGCTTGCCAGCATTGNGTAAGNCAACGTACNGCGAATTTCGATGAAGCGTAAATACTTCCCGTTTGATATCCTTTTAAGCTTGCTGTGGAGCCAATATTTATGATGGTACCTCCATTGTTATTTTTCATCGCAGGCACCATTTCCTTTGTGAATAAGGCGAGTCCGAATACGTTCACATTGAATACCTTCATGAAGCTATCAATACTCAGCTCTTCAATGGATTTACGTTCACCAATTCCAGCATTGTTTATTAAAACATCTACCTGACCATTTAATAAGTCCAAACATTTTTTTGCATTGTGCTCAATATTCGAAGTNTCTCCAATGTCAAATGCAATGGTATGGCATTCAATATCCCCAAACGTCCTGTCTAATCTTTCTTGAGACCTTCCTGTGACAAGCACTATAGCTCCCTTTTTAATTAGGTTTTTTGCTGTTTCCTTGCCAATACCTAGGCTTCCTCCTGTAACTATTATATGCTTTCCTTTTACCTGCATCGATTTTGTTTTNGGATTTGAAAATAATGAAATTAGGCAAATAAGAAGATGTTAAATGNTTCTTAATCTGTTTTACGACTCGGTCTCTAATTGATCTGCAAATCTTTTCATGTATTTACTCACATGATTTGGATTGTTTCTTTCCATGTATCTGCTTTCTCTTGGGAATGTTCTTGTGATTTTAGGNTCAGATAGGTTTTCTAGGTGAAGGACATCTTCATGAGACAANCCGTATTCCTCTAATTCTTGAAAAAGGTCATCAATAAACTTGTGGGTTCCTTTGCAATAAGCATCTGCATATTCGGTCCATTCATCAAGCTTTCCATTCACCATCTCGACAACTTCGGTTTGGGATTTATCCATTAAGTTTTGGACCAGGCAGCCTGCNTTACAGCGCGCCATGTGTCCCCATTCATATTCGCAACCGTTATCGAGTTCGTTTGCTGTTTTCCTAAGTGCCTTGATTAATTTTTTATTTTTCATTGACGGTACATGTTCTCTTTCTCATATAACTACAAAAATATCAATGAAAAGTNTAACCTTTAAAATTTTATTAATTTTTTCTTTTTTCACTTGCTNGCGGTCAATAAAAAAAACAACTTTTTTGGATTATAAGTAACACACAGTCATGTTTCGTTTCGCAAATATATACCTCAAATAAGTTGATATATTCAAAGATTTTCAAGATTTTTAGGTTCTAAATTATTCCAACATGAAATACACTTGTCTTAGTCTTATGCTTTTTTGCATGAGTTTCCTTTCCTTTTCACAAAATTTTAATCCCGACTACCAAGATGGTAAAGTAATCTTTCAAGTCCCTGTCGGTGGGCATATGTTTAAAACATTTGATGGTGTTCTTCAGCCCGAGGATAATCCATTTTTACAAAGTATATTCCAAGAATTTGGAATTTATGAGGTCGTGCAATTACACCCGAACATTAAGGACGAAAAATTAGTTCGTACATACGAAATACGTTTCTCTGAAATTGAAAAAACGGACATACTCATTGGTCGTGTCAAATCAGAAATCGAGGTTGTTTATGTCGAAAAGAAAGAACTACACAAAACTTGCTTGACACCAAACGATACTTATTTNACGAACTCATTTAACAACGGTATGTGGTGTTTATTTCAAGTCAATGCACCTCAAGCATGGGATATTTCNACAGGAGACGCAAATATTGTGGTTGCTGTGACAGATAATGCGATTCAAGTCAATCATCCGGATCTTGTGAATAAGATTGTTCCAGGTCGAGATGTCGTCGATAATGATAACGANCCTTCTCCTTGTGGGGGTAATGATGGTTTTCACGGTTCTCACGTTTCAGGAACAGTTGGTGCCGAGACCAATAACAACCTTGGCGTCGCNTCAATTGGATATAACATAAGTGTGATGCCTATCAAAATCGGAAACTGCTCAACAGGTGCACTCACCGGTGGATATGACGGAATTATTTGGGCTGCCGACAACGGTGCAGATGCCATTAATATGTCCTGGGGAGGCGGGGGTGTCTCCACTTACGGTCANAATGTNTGTAACTATGCNTGGAATGCTGGTGTGATATTAATTGCGGCTGCNGGAAATGACAATTCTAGTCAACAATTTTATCCTGCTGCCTACAACAACGTTGTGAGTGTTGCTGCTACCACAAATGGTGATGCCAAGTCAAGCTTTTCCCAATATGGAACGTGGATTGATGTTTCAGCACCAGGTTCTCAGATTTTAAGTACAAATGAAGGGACATCTTATCAGTTCTCTCAAGGAACTTCGATGGCTTCACCAATGGTTGCAGGTTTGGTTGGTTTGATGATTTCTCATGCACCATCCGCAACGCCTCAAGATATTGTGGATTGTTTACTTTCATCCGCAGACAATATTGAATCTGCAAATCCNAACTATCAAGGGCAGCTTGGCTCTGGAAGAATTAACGCGGAAGAAGCACTTATTTGCCTAAATGCCTTNACTTTNAGNTTAGACGCNGGTATTACATCCATANTNAGCCCACANGGNCANCTTTGTANCTCAACAGTNTCACCNGAATTTGAGCTGAGAAATTACGGTAGTCAAAANTTAACGTCGGTAACCATTTCTTATCAATATGATGGTGCTGNTGCAGGAGCNCAAACNATTAATTGGACCGGTAACTTGNCGCAAGGAGGNGTAGAAATGGTTTCNTTACCCACTCANACTTTNAGTGCGGGNNCGCATGAATTNTTTGTTTCNTNTTCNGNACCAAATGGAAATACCGANCAAAACAATTCCAATAATANTCAAANANCAACGTTTACAGTGGTTGCTTCNGGNCAAGCGGTGAANGTNGAAATNGTTACTGACTGNTATGGTTCTGAGATTGAATGGAATATNACNGAAGATGGNGGAACGGCNNTTCTTGCCTCCGGNGGNCCTTATNCCGATGTNACNGGNGGAGANACTTATNANAACGAGGTNTGTCTNGCNNCNGGTTTGTGCTATGTGTTTACAATTACNGANACNTATGGNGATGGTNTNTATGGNAGTCAATGGACATGCACGGTGGATGGTTCTTACAGTATNACNGAGNCNAATGGNAATACATTAGCNACAATNCAAGCNGCGAATTCGGACTTTGGNTATGAAGAGGTAAATCCTTTCTGTGTTTCCTCNAATGTTTCCTATGATGTTGGTATCAATCAAATTAGTTANCCATATGGTACNATTTGTAATCCTGCTGTTGAGGCTCAGATTGAAATATTTAATTACGGTTCAGANGCTTTTTCTTCCGTAGANATCGCATATGATTTTGGAACNGGNANNNAAAATACTACCTATAACGGNACTCTTGCACCTGGTGCATCTGCAATGCTCACGCTTCCTGCAGTAACTTTAGGTGGAGGTGCTAGTACCTTGAATGTNACTGTTGATAATCCTGACGGAAATCCTGATGGAAATGCGGCGAACAATGCTATGAGTTCGGANNTGTATGTGTATGACAGCTATCAAGGGCTACCGTTCACCGAAGACTTTGAAAGCAACAGTTTCGNCTCCAATAATTGGTACATGACCAACAGTGACAATGACATTACATGGGAAATTGTGACTGTTGATGGCACTANTCCAGGNAATAAAGCAGCAAAAATTGATTTTTTCAATTATTCCAATGGTGGTCAGAGAGATGGTTTTCAGACAGCTCCATTTGACTTTGGTCTTTTCACCAATATTCAAATGACCTTTGAGCATGCCTTCCGNCGTTATAACCAAGAATCAAGAGATTCTTTAGCNATTCTTATTTCAACGGACTGTGGTGCCAGTTTTTCTAATATNGGAAGCTATGCCGAAGATGGAACAGGATCTTTTGCAACTGCCTACACGTCANCGACTGAGTTCGTTCCAGAGCCAGGTGANTGGTGTATGGGAGAGGTAGGAGCAGATTGTTTTACAATTGACCTCAATGCATACTCGGGGATGAGTGGTGTTGTGATTCGATTTGAATCTGTAAACAATGGTATTGCTGGTAATAATCTGTTTATTGACAATATCAATATTACGGGTGACCAATCTTCAAGCCCCCCAACTGCAAACTTTANTGCACAAAGTAATGTTTGTNTNGGAGANTTTGTTCAGTTCTCTAATAATTCGCTTGGCGGTTCTGNCTACGACTGGAACTTTGGAGATGGTTCNACAAGTGACATTATGAATCCGACCCATGAATATNTGAGTGTGGGAACCTACAATGTTCAGCTTACTGTCACGAACGNCTTTGGTTCTGATACGTTTTCCCAAACGGTTGTTGTAANTGCGATTCCAACCGCTGAGATAAGTTCACCAATTACAAGTGCTTGTAATACGGATGGAGGATTCAGCATNAGTGGAAGTCCTTCGGGAGGGACATTCTCAGGTCCTGGAATCAACGGCGACGTTTTCTCCCCATCTATTGCTGGTGCTGGAACGCATACGATTACATATACTTACACTGATAACAATGGATGCTCTGCAAGTGATTATCTAACAATNCTTGTGGACAATTGTGTCAGTCTTTTGCCGAGCGAATTGCAAAATCTAATGCTCTATCCAAACCCCAATAAAGGAAGTTTCTTTATTTCGGGCTTGCCGGAAAGCGGTAGTATTTCTGTTTACTCAGTTGAAGGAAGGATGATCTCAGAATTTGAAATCAAGCAAGAATCTCAATCCATTCGTCTTTCTTCTCCTGCTCCTGGGGCATATCGTATTATGATTCGCACAGAATTTGGTGAGAGGGTTCTAAAAATGATTGTTTCTTAATCGAAANTNGAATGAAATTAAAAGAGGCGGAAGCCTCTTTTTTTTTGTCTAAATATTAGGGTTTATAGAGNTTCTTTCGATANATATTACCATTNATATCTTTNACCNTCGCTATATAAATACCTGATGGTTTAGTACAAGTAAATTTTTTACAATCGGTTAAGCTTTCTTGTTGTAAATCTAGTGCTAGAACTTTTTTACCCTGTAAGTCATGTAGATTCAGTATCCTTAATTTGTTTGAAGAGGAACATATTTCAATATGATCAACCGTAAGAATGATATCTAAATCATTGTTGCTTTCATCTAAACCTGTCGAGATAATGTTTTGGATGGAAATACTTACTTGCTGTGAACAGCCGTAAGCATCCGTAACCAATANTTCATATGAGCCTGCGATCAGTCCTTCAATGAATGACTCGACTGTATCTCCCTCAAGTATATAGGTATATGGTGGTGTACCNCCAAAAACAAAAATCGAAATGCTTCCNAGTTCATTGTTGGTTTGTCCCGTCGTTAAGAATTGGACATTCATTACGTCTGGGCTCAATATTGAAAATTCAGATGTGTACGAGCACATGTTATTGGTGACAAATGTGTACCAGTGGTTTGAAGCCTCAAAGAGGCTATCCGCATTCATTCCTATGTCTCCATTTGACCAATAAACTGAATCAATAAGAGATGGGTCAGCAAATATGAGAGACGCCGTTGCCGACGATGGATTTTCACAGGAGACCTCATCTGCCATTAACTGAAACAATGGNGCTGTCTCTAATTCAATAACAAGATCATTAGACCTGTAGATAGTATCTCCAGCTTCATTAAANGCTTCAAAATAATATGTACCTGGGCTTGTAATAAGAAGCGTTGAGTCTTCAGAACCTGTATTCCAATGGTAATTTTCATAACTACTAAGCGTTATCATCAAACTATCACCACTGCANAATAAAAGAGAATCTACTCCCTCGATGAGCTCAAAATGCANGGTTGTATAAATCTCCTCATAAATATTGATTGACTGATTTACAGGAATCTGATATCTTTTGGCGGTTAGGCCACTCGGAAAATATACATGAATAGAATCTATNATTTGGTTGTTTCCTACACCAAATATTTTATGTTGTGAATTTTGTGCAAAAAGTTGCTCTCCACAAAAAANAGTTTGTAATTGTTGTATGCCATTTGTAAATAGTCTGATCTCCGCNCCAATNGCCATACGNTTAGANACTANNCCAACAGGAGTNATNTTGATNTANTTGTTATTATTNCCTTGGTTCAATAAAATATCTGGGGGGGAATCCATGTTTAATACGGCTATATCGTAGAATCCATCATTGTCGATATCTCCCTTCACGGGGCAGAACGAAACCGCAGGTGTGCTTCCANTAATCGAGTCATTTATTTTTGTAAAGCCNGAACCAGCATTGTTTTGATACAAGATGGAGTTTGTATATCCTCCTTGGTTATTGGCTGAATTCCCCGTCGCGATGTATAAATCTTCATACATGTCATTNTTGTAATCGATCCACAAAGCTCCCCAGCCAAAGTCATTGACGGTCATGTTGTATTCAGGAGCTTTATCTACAAATGAATTACCATTTTCGTTTTCAAATAACTTATAGTGGTAGGGGCCNTCACCCGTAAATNTTGNATCTACACCAAAATCAGTTATAAAAACATCCTGAAACCCATCNTTGTTATAATCTGATATTGATGAGGTCATTGGATTTTGTCCTTGATTCNAAATACCTAAAGAAACTGCAACATCTGTAAAAGAGCCATTTCCNGTATTCTCGTACAAAGCATCANTGCCTACGCTTCGATCATTAATAATATGAAGNTCGATCAAATGGTCATTGTTGAAATCAAACCAAACACCCATAAANCTGGGCTGTGCTCCGTTATCGATTCCAAGCTCAATGGATTTTTCAACAAAGGTTCCATTTCCTTGGTTCTCAAAGAACATATTTCTGCCNNCACCACTTGGGTCAGAATAATCTGCGAGATAGATATCTAAATCATTGTCTAAATCATAATCGACAAAACTGAAACCATGTGGCCGACTTACTGAGGGATAAACACCTGCTGAAANACTGACATCAGTGAAGTTGAAATCTCCGCCGTTGTTGTATATCCTTAACCCGTCTTCATCATAAGTTATGCATAAATCCAGGTCACCATCATTGTCATAGTCAACCCACATAAGCTGTCTAATATCTCCATCGCTGTGCAGTAGGGAAGCTATTTTATGAAATTGTCCNTTGAAATTNTTATANAATATAATTGAGTCATTNTGCATTGGGTAGGTCANNTCATCCCATCCATCTTCNTCAAAATCATAAAAAGTCATTCCATTCGAATTTGACATGGCGAAATTTTGAAACTCAGTCATATTTTGTTCTAGGGAAACATGAACAAGTTCTTGGCCCAAAGCTAGATTTGTTATAAGCAAACCAATTGTTAAAATCACTTTATTTATCATAATACGACCAGTCTANAGGATTGTTGATTTATGTATACAAAGTAGACACCCGATGGAACACTTATGGGCTCGGAGGTCCATAAAAGCCCGGTTTTTTCCATATTNAGGGTCTTTATGAATTTTCCATGAGCTGAGACTAGGTCGCAATGCTGAATGAGGGATTGCTCCGCCATATTTTTTAAATGGATNCTTGCTCCTTGTGCAAGTAGATTTGGATATAGTTGAATTTCCTNTGTGCTTATCTCTTCCAAATCTAGTTCCCCTTGAATGGTAAGTAAGTCATTTAAAGTCATTGCATTCATANGGTTTCCCGCAAGATCGGTCGCGTCTGTAATATTGACATCATAAAGAACATCTTCAGCCCCTGCAGACAATAATTCATAAGAAACATCCAGAGAATCATTATCAAGCCAAGTAAGGTTGGTTTGTTGGAGTATAACCGATNCAGACGGTGTTGGGTAGAAATTAAATTGAACCGCTTCGTTTTGCTTCATTTCTTCATCGAAAAGCAGTTGGAAAAGCAGTGTATTGTTATTGAGGTTCAAAACGTTTGTATTGNTTTCGAAGTCAATGATTGACGGGTTTTTGGTATCAAGTGAGATAAATGATGTTGCGNTATATGGTTCCTGGGAATTGTGTGCAAAATCTTCCGCATACAAAATCTNAAGGTTAATGTCATTAACTTCTATATTCTCATCATTTATTTGAAAATAAGCNCGATAATTAAGGGGATCTATGAAAAAGCTTTCGTTTACATTGTATTGTATCGAATTACTCAGGCCTATCTGATTTTCATGTAATATCAGTGGCTTCATTTCTATATTCATAGGCTCATTAAAAATNACATCAACGTAATAATTTCCATTTCCGACCAAACTGTCAGAAACAATGTTTGATGGACTACTTGTNGAGAGAACCTGTGGTCCCTTCATATCTGAGCTGATGACTGAGAGGTAAACGCTATCCGTTACAATGTTTCCATTATGGTCTTTTGCATTTAGGCANACCAAATCTAGGTTAAGCATATCATTATTATTGGGNAGCACCCATATTTCTGCAGANAGTGAATTTGAATCAAGCCAAAATGTTTCAAATGCATTCATTGAAAGACTTGAATAAATACTATTGTCATTCATAAAATCTATTTCCGGAATAAAGGATACATCCATCGATTCGTTAAAATCAATTATTGTGGAGAATTGAGGGGAATCATAAGGGCTATCAATATTAATAATCGTTTCAGGGCTNAAAAAGTTATCAATAATCGGATTTTTAGTATCTATAGTTAGCTTATCGGGATGAAATGGATTGGTTAGCGGGTTGCCATGAATATCTTTAATTCCATCAATATTTAAATCTATTGATTCGACTTCCTCATTAAAGTCATTCGCATTNAATATTGCATTGAAAGAAAANGGGNTGAACCACCCCGAGCTNNCATTATTCATTGCGATACTTTCATTGTTGTATCCTATTCCAGANAACGAAATAGAGGGTTGATTGCTCATATCACAATCTTCCGTAAAAATGAATGTTGCNGAAAGGCCGGAGCTTGTAATTTCATCGTTAATGAGATCATTATCAATGTCAACGGNAAGTATTTTCGGCCNTTTTGTATCTACAATGACNAAGTCNTGTAAAACAATATCGTTNAGNNCTAAACCACTTGCGGAAGAAATATCAAAAACTCGAATAAATGAGCTNAGCTGCTCTATCACCAATTCTTGCGCCTCAAATTTAATTTTAAGCTGCAAAGGAGTTTCCCAACTGATACTTAATATATTAAAGAATTGATTTAAAATATTCGGACTGAAATTCATGGAAGGGACCAATGTCGTATCCATGGCAAAGTTNAAATTGCATTCTAGCTCTATTGTGTCTCCTATATCATANGTATTGATTATTGTGTCANTTATATATGCCGAGATTAACGCGGGTAAATCAATGGCGAAAATAGAGTCGGCTTTTTCGAATCCGGTTTCACCTATAGTTGATCCAATGTAGCGGCCTGGAATATCATCCACAGGAGGGTGAATGCCTCCCCAAATTCTACTCAAGCTGCATTGGTCGGCTGCGTCTTGATAGGTAGCCCATTGTAATGTAATTGTAGAACTTGGTCCATTTTCGAATTGCAAGAATGCATTCTGTTCAGCCACAAATTCACCAAGTCCTCCTGGGAAATATGGCGAACCTGTNATATATTCCAAAATACCGGCAGCCGCCCTTGAAAATGTAGAATGACCCGACACGAATCCAGCAAAAGGTGGGGTGACAAAAGTAGGACGTTGATAGGGCCACCAATTTTCTCCTAAGATCCAACCTGCGCCTGCAACATCAGTCTCCGTATCGTTTATATANTCGTGTCCTTTCCATGTGTAAAGTTTTATTTTGCCAACGTGCTCATAATTTGTACCTGCCAACAAATCTGATGAATCTACCAATTCAATAAAGTTCTCAAGTAATGGAATTCCGTTGGGATGATAGCTTGGTAAAAGAATATCTGAGCTTTGACCATTTCCTGCCATGTATCGGATTGAAGATACTGGTCGTATGTAATCATAGTAACCTTTTAAGCTCCATGCCGCAATAGCCGCATCATGCATTGTTCCCCCTAATGTGAGGTGTGCTTTTAAATCGTACTCTAATACGCTAAGTTCTGGTCCTTCTCCTTCCCATTTTCTTTCAAATAGTGGTTGGTCTGTAACGTAATGATAGATTTCAAACCAATGACCAGGAGGNGTTTCTGAATCAATACCATCAGCCCAAAATTCNGCNAGNACNCTTGTNTANTCTCCGCGGGCTACCATTTGGGCTTCATAAGGCTGACCTGTAATTGGATTTACATTGTATCCTGATGATGGATCTCCGCCTTGNTCTAAGTTATAAAAAGCACTATACTCTGTGAGTGAATTGTTNGTGGGGTACCAAAGGTTNTTACCCATTGACGCAGGGNAGATGTCCCACATTACACCATCAGCGGTATCCAGGTGTGATTGCCATACACTNACCAAAGAATGATTCCATTTATAGAAGGAGTCCCAATCTGATGCATTATTTGTATCTAAATAAGCCGGTTGAACAGTATCAAAATAGACTTTATATACCTCNCCATCTCTAAATTGCTGTGTTGCCATATTAGGTTCTANAGCAAAGGGCTTTACATTTCCCCATTCAGGAGAAAGAAATGGCAAGGTGTTGTCTACAAGGTTGCCCGATTGGTCAATGGTAGAATCAAGTGTAAGCGTTTGCCATCTATTTGGGTCAACAATGTCAGGGTTTCCTGCTTCACTCATAATCAATGGTGGATTGATAGAAGCGTAAAAGGTATTTTCAAAATCAAGANACTCATTCGAACCATCGCTGTTTCCATAGTTCAGCATCTGATGNGCTATNTAGTTACCGAGCTCNGCTGCTCCGCCATTTGCATAATCTATATTTGAATTATTGATGCTGTATCCGTGCTCAGTCATATAATTGTACATCAATAGATACGTNGTATTGAAGTCTGGAGAATCTCCATATCGCTGATTGATAAAATAAAATGATGCGTATGAGATGGTTTCGTCTATCGCTTCATTTATTTCTAAAGGAACATTTATTCCATCAAAGTTACTAATGTATCCATTTAATGTATCACCGATGAGATAGGTGTCCTTTGATGGAGAGTATACCGCCCAGGAGTCGTATGCAATAATGGAATGGTGGTATAAATTTCTTGCATGAACAGTAGGTCTAGCGTAATCATTTCTTATGGCTTCAAGTAAGATTTCATTCCATTCTCTGGCCACCGATACTTGAGAGTACGCGTTCCTTGCAGCAATTGAAATGAATATANCTATTGCCGCTAATTTTATACCTGAGAAAGTGAGTTTCATAGTTTAGCGTGCTGAATATAGTATTTTTTTTTCGCCGACACAATTATTCCTATCCTTTTAGTCATGTTTCTATTCTTTAAAATACGCTAATATAAAATACAAAATGGCTTCAAATGAATGGTGGTATAATTTCACTTAATATGTAATTGCTTAAAATTATTAATTGTTAGGTTTCGTTTTCTCAAATCATCGATATAAATACATATTCTATTCTATTGCTTACATTTATAAAAAAATAAAAATGCAACATTTTTTGGCCATTTTATGGAATTACGGTCTGAACTTCAAGGAAATTGGAGTTGCCTCTATGGTGCTTTTTGCCGTTATTGATATNGTAGGTAANATACCCTTGATTATTGCTTTAAAAGAGAAGACAGGACAGATTTATCCGCTTCGAACAGCCTCAGCATCTTTGCTTATTTTAGTCGGATTTTTATTTGTGGGGGAGAGCATATTAGGTTTGATTGGAGTGGGGATTAATGAATTTGCTGTTGCCGGATCCTTTGTGTTGTTTTTTATGGCGCTCGAAATGATTTTAGGAATCGAAATTTTTAGAGATAGTGGAGAGGGGACAACCAAGGTTGCTTCCGTCGTACCATTGGCATTCCCGATGATTGCCGGGGCAGGAACNATGACATCTTTAATCTCGTTGCGCGCTGAATTTGAATTGGTTAATATTTTAATAGCGATTTTACTTAATATTCTTGTCGTTTGGGTTGTGCTCAGGCTTACGGCTACTTTTGAACGTGTTATTGGGACAACTGGCATTGCAATACTGAAAAAGGTATTTGGTATAATCTTACTGGCAATTGCCATTAAATTATTTAGCAGTAACATCAGAGAGTTGTTTTAATGATTATTTGATCCATGAAAGANCTGTTTTTATTAGACCCCAAAATAACGTATCTGAATTTCGGNTCCTNTGGAGCATGTCCGCAACCCGTTTTTGAGGCTTATCAGAAATTGCAACTTCAGCTTGAGAAAAGTCCTGTTCAATTCATAGTTCATTCAGGTATGGAGCTTTTAAAGTCATCTAGACTTCGCTTAGCTTCTTATCTTGGTTGTGCGCCNGATAATTTGGTNCTCATGACAAATCCTTCTTATGCNNTAAATACCATTGCTAAATCTATTCCTTTNAGTAAAGGAGATGAGGTACTAAGCACAAACTTAGAATATGGGGCAATGAATCGAACCTGGAATTATTATTGTGAAAAATCAGGGGCGAAATACAAGCAGTCGAAAATCAATTTTCCTATTGAATCCGTAGCTTCTTTTTTAGAAGATTTCTGGGCGGGTTACAATGAGAAGACCAAGGTTGTTTTTATCAGCCATATTACTAGTTCTACCGGGCTTATTATTCCTGTAAAGGAAATTTGTGAAGAAGCTAAAAAACGGGATTTATTGACCATTATTGATGGTGCACATGTGCCNGGTCAGCTTCCCTTAAATATTGCTGAGCTTGATGCTGATGTTTACGTTGGTGCGTGCCATAAATGGATGATGGCCCCGAAGGGTGCATCCTTTCTCTATGTGAAAAAAAAAGAGCAGCATTGGGTTGATCCATTACTTATCAGTTGGGGTTTCCAAAGTGATACTCCGTCACATTCGACTTTTTTAGATTATCATGAAACAGCTGGTACTAGAGATTTTTCTGCTTTTCTTGCAGTGCCNCACAGCATAGACTTTATGAAAAAGCACGACTGGGTTGAAAAGCGTTTAGTTTGCCAAGAAAAGACTGTAGCATGGGCGCATAAATTTCAGGAATTTTTGGGTTTCCAATCAATTGCACCTATCAGCAAGATATTCATTGGGCAAATGTATAGTATCCCCATAGAAACGCATGATATCGCTGGTCTTAAATCTGCACTTTATGAGCGATTCAATATTGAAGTTCCTGTTTTCATGAATGAAGATCANGTATTTGTCCGATTTTCTTTTCAGGTTTTTAATTCTGATAAAGACATGCTAAAACTTTTTGATGCAATGAAAACCTTAAAAGAAGAGGGTTACTTCAGTATTAAATGTTAAAACATTTGTTTAATATGACTTAGTAATTCATATTGCTCTTTNGAAAGATTCTCAAANGTTACCTGAAAAAGTTTGATTCTATTNTCATTCATATCAATATTCCACGGTTTTTTCTTTATTGATGATTTTCCTTCATAATCAATTGAATCAATAACATACCTAAAAGCATTTAGTCTTGCTGTCATTTTGTTTTTTGCATTTATAATGACCCAAGGTGCTTTTTTTGTAGATGTTTTTCGAAACATCTCGTTTTTGTAATATGTGTATTGGTCCCACATTTTCAAAGACTCAATGTCATTCTTGCTTAGCTTCCAGTATTTTAGAGAATGATTTTTTCTTATTTCGAAGCGCTTTTTCTGTGTGTTTTTATCAATTGACAGGTAGAGTTTGATCAAAGTAATACCATCTTTNATCATATTCGCTTCCCATTTATTGACATGTTTCATGAAATATTTATATTGAGCGTCACTACAGTATTTCATTGTAGGTTGAATCATTGCTCTGGAATACCATGAACGGTCGTAAAAAACGATTTCTCCTTTTTGGGGTAATGTTTTTTCAAAAGTATGAAACCAAGATCTATTCTGCTTAGGTGTAGGNGATCCAACNTCAATTACGCGGTGGTGCTTCGTCATTAGGTTCTCTGCCATACGTTTAATTGCGGACCCTTTCCCAGCAGCATCCCTACCTTCAAATATAATTGCAATACGTTTGTNGTTGGCCAATGCCCATTCTTGCATTTTTAGTAGCTCGATCTGGTACCTGAATTTTTCTTTTCGATACTTCTTATCGCTAACATTTTCAAAAGCGTTATAAAATTTTGGTTCCACNATATAAATNAAAGTTAATAACTTAAATTCAATATTAACGAAAAGTAAAACATATGTTAACGATTGGCTGTAGAATGCTTTTTGGCCATTCACTGGCTTCCCAAGTATTAAACCATTATTACTTGTAAAGTACTATCTATATTTTGGCGTGATACTTGATACCTATTCAGNAAACCCCATTATGAAAACAGTCCTTTTGACACATGCGGTTACGAAATGGTCTTTTNCGGTAGTAGCATTGGCCGTTTCCTTATTGGGTTTACCAGAAAGTCAGAAAGCATCTGTTTCCAGATCTGTANATCATATATTTCATACTTATTTTGAGTTTNCCCGGGATCAAGGCATCCAGCTTAATAAAAATAGATTTGTTCCCNATTTATCANGAGTTNATCCCGAAACCGCNTATTATTTTAATAAGATTTCACGTTATTCGGAGAAAAGACCTTTTGAAAAAGGTCCAGTANTTAAGTGGAANAAGGATATTAAAATGTTCTTGCATGGTGATGTAAGTAAATCAAATAAAAAAGAACTTGTGAAGGTTGTAATTGAGCTTAATAGGTTGATTTATCCANTGAAAATAAAGCTCGTGGAGCATGCTTCATTGGCAAATTCTTTTGTTTTCTTTGGTTCTATTGACCAATACAATAAATCTCCATTGACGGAATCAAAGCTAAAGCATTCTTATTTTGGTCACTTCCACATTAAAACGTATCAACAGGAAATACNAGAAGCCCATATTTATATAAACACNTCTCAAAGNTCGAAAGACCGACAAAAACATATAATTAGAGAGGAAATAACCCAGTCATTGGGATTANTTAATGATTCTTACGATTATCCGCAAAGTATTTTTTATCAAGGATTTTCAGAGACTAAAAGTTATACACCCTTGGACAAGAGGCTTATTAGTTTACTTTATGGCACTCAATCTCCTNAGATGAGCCAAGATCCTCCTACTGAAATTACGTTACTTAATTCTAAATAATTTTGATGTGTATCCTCAGCGATTCCGCCCGTAGGACAAAAAAGAATATTTGGAAATACATTGCCATATGTTTTTAACGCTTTAATACCGCCAAAAAGATTTGCAGGAAAGAATTTAAAGGTATCCCATCCAAGCTCCATGCCCAAAATAATTTCACTTGGCGTTGCTACTCCTGGAATGAATGGTATTCCGCTGTTCATTAGAGCATTNGATAGGTTTTTGTTGATCCCTGGGCTCACCATAAAGTCAACGCCTATTTCTACTGCCTGTCGAATTTGTTCCTCAGAGACGACAGTGCCAATACCAACATCAAAACCTTCAATATTCAATGCTTTGGCTGCCTGAATACAAGAGAATGCAAGTTCATTTCTAAGTGTAATTTCAATNCAGTTTATTCCCTTGTTGATCAATAANTCTACTGTAGGTTGAACCTCTTCGAGACGATTGAAAGAGACAACAGGTATAATAGGGTGTTCCTGTAAGGTTTTTCTGATGTTATTTTGTTTCATTTTCAATTAAAATTGTAAAGTCCTTTGTTAAAGGATCAATTGCGTTGTAAAGTTCTTGCAACCTCTGTTTTGGCGAGCTATTATTGCAAAAGTGAAGTAAATTTAATGTTCTTTCTTGAAGCTTTTGGTTTGGGAACAAATTCTCTTTCAGTTTGGCNACTTTTTTTAGCTGCCCATCGAAGGCACTTTTTTTTGTTTTTTCAATTCTTTTTTGAATTGATTTATGTTGCTGTTTAATTCTATTTAGCTCTGCTCCAAGCCAANCTTTCAGGCCTGGATCATTTTTAATCGATTTTAGATAAGCCTTTTCCATTGTTTCTATAGCTTGCGAAATCTTTTCAATATCAATAGGATTTGAATCTGAAATGGCGAGTATCTTTTTTTGTAGAAGCTCAGTTTGTTCGAATAGCTCCTCTATTNTTAAGCCTAGTTGGATNATGTTNTTATGAGCATTCTTGTNNATCCATAAAAGGTTTGATCTNAGCTGNAGTATCGGAAACGGAAGNTTGCAGTNNTCAAAAACAGCTTTAAGTTGTGNCCAATACTTCAACTCAGCCATGCCTCCTATATAGCATAGATTCGGGAGTAATAGTTCCTGTAATATGGGTCTAAGTGCAACATTTGGCGAAAAGCGGTTTGGGTGTTCATTCAATAGCGCAATTAGNGCATCNTTNGAAAAGCTTATTTTCCCCGCCTCGTAATCACCAGCGGCATTTTTCACAATCCTAACGCGCTTGTTNTTTTCCAAATAAAAGACATTGATTTTTCGCGAATAAATTTGAGNTGTCCTTTTTTCTTGTAATAACTTTTGATTTGTTTTTTCGATACACTCATTTGAGAAGTTTTCGAGTATATCTTTTTGAAAGACAGGAATCATTTGTTTTTTNAATTCCCTTTGGTCTGCATCTANTACGATTAGGCCCATTTCCCCNAAAAGATTGTGTATCCAACTTTTGAATGCAGCACCATAGGTAANGCCNTCCATTGCACTCAAGTACTTGTCTAATTCACTTCCTTTTGANGTCCTGAAAAGTGCTAGAAGTTGATNTTTCACTTNATTCAAGTTTTCAGTATTGNATTTACCAACAGCGCCTTCTTGCCCATGGTTCCAAGTGATTTCCTTTCCAAATATATTGAGGCGCTCTATTTCCGCNCTATCATGGTCTTCAGAGGCCATCCAGAAGATGGGGATGAAATTGTAATCTGGGTATTGCTCTTTTAGGGCCTCACTTAGTCGGATCGTATGAATTATTTTAATGAAGAAATAGAGNGGGCCTCCATACAGGCACAATTGATGNCCTGTAGTGACGGTATAGGTATTCTCTTCTTTTAAAAGTGCAATTTGTGCTAGTGCAAATNCATTTTCTGATAATTTTTCATAATTATCTTCTAGAACACNCGCTATTGTATTCCGCTGTTCANTTGTGAATAGCTTTTTTTTCGCTTTTATTTGTTTTTCAAAGTTTTCTATCGCAAATGGCAGCCCTATAAATTTNGAGAGTTTTTCNTGGTGATAGATCAAATCAATTTCTTCCTTAGAAAAAAATGGAAGCTTTGAACGCGGTATGGAAGTTGTTTTGATCATCTNAGCTCCTTAATTAAATTTTATTGACTTTGCCGGNGAAATTCGGGCAATTACATAGCTTGGAACCAACAGGCTTGTCATACATGTAACAAATGTAATTGCATTAATGAAAATTACAGAGAGTATGGAAAGTTTGATTGGNACGTGNGATAAGAAGTAAATACTTGAATCCAATNTAAGNGGTTGAAATTGATATTGCAAATAGCAAAGGCCAAGTCCAATGATGTTCCCAATCACCATTGCCTTTAGAATGAGTAGGCCTGTTTGATATAAAAAAATTTTTCGAATGCTCCAGTTGGAGGCGCCAAGGGATTTTAATACGCCGATAAAATTGCTTCGAACGACAATCATTACCAACAATACAGATCCTATATTAACAATTCCAATAAGTATCATTAANGTTATGATAATAAGAACATTAGTGTCTAAAAAACCGAGCCATGAGAAGATGTCGTTTTCGGAATTTAAAATAGATATACTTTGCAAAAGAGTACCATGTTCATTTGGTTTTAGTTCAGCTAAATCTTTGACCTCTTGTTCAACATTTTTAAGTGACTCCCAATNTTCNATGTGTATTTCAAACCCTGAAACAAAATGGTTATTGCCTCTATTTCTGTCACCGAAATCACATAGTTCTTGTACCTTTTTTAAAGGTGCAAAAACGACTTGTCGGTCAATTTTATCTATTCCNGTTTCGAAAACACCTTTGATTTTGAATCGCTGCATCAACGATCTATTTTTTACGAAAAAAATTGCGATGTCATCACCGACTTTAAAATTTAGATCTCTGCACATTTCTTGCGAGAGGTATACTTCGTTTTGATATTTATCAAAAGAAGGAACATTTCCTTCAATAAGAATGCTATTTAAGTATGATTTAGGATAGCTTTCTGAGATGCCTTTTAGCACAACTCCGTTGACTTCCTGTTTTTCTAGTTCATTTTTTATTCCTTCTTCGTATCTCTCTTCTTTGATTTTTTCAGAACGAAGGAGCGCAGGTTTGTACAAAATCGGAACAGCCTGTTTCACCCCATTTATCTTTTTAATTTCAGCAAGTACATTTTGTTTTTCATTNATAGGATCTGCCTCATAAATATTTTCATTGCCTGCCTTGAGTANGAANATCGGTGCGTTGAAGCCAACAATTTTTTGCCTGATTTCACTTTGAAAACCATGGACAATAGCTAATGTAATGAGGTTTACAATAATCGTAAGGGCAACACTTATTANAGAAATACGGAGTATAGGTCTAGAAACTTTTATACCTTTCTCTTTACTTTTAAGAATTTTGTTCGCTATGAAATATTCAAAAGACACGATAGGATTATTGCTTTATCAAAAATACACAAAGCTATTGGGTCTTGTGCTCTTTTTTGTTTTTTTACTTTTCTCATGTCAGTCGCATCCCGAAAGATCCGATCATCATTCCAATAANAATACCTTAGTTGAGAATGAAGATTCGAGTCTGGTNCTTGGTGCAGAACGAATAGAGGAGCTNATAGAAATAATAGGCGATAGGGCAGTTGCGGTTGTCGGTAATCAAACCTCTATACTCGGTAATGCTACCCACCTTGTTGATACCTTATTGCGTAGAGATGTTCAATTGATCAAGGTTTTTTCTCCCGAGCACGGTTTCCGTGGAAAAGGNAGTGCAGGTCAAAAAATAAATGATTCTAAAGACGAAATGACGGGCCTACCNATTGTTTCCTTATATGGTGATCATAAAAAACCTACAAAAGAAGANTTAGCCAATATTGAGCTTGTGATTTTTGATATACAAGATGTTGGTGTGCGTTTCTACACATATATATCTACTCTTCATAATGTTATGGAGGCATGTGCCGAGTTTGGTTTGCCCGTATTGGTTTTAGATCGCCCAAATCCAAATGGAGATTATATTGATGGTCCCGTTCTTGAANTAGCACACAAGAGTTTCGTAGGCATGCATCCAGTTCCTGTNGTTCATGGGATGACAATAGGCGAATATGCATTAATGATTAACGGTGAACACTGGCTAAAGGANAGTTTACAATGCGATTTAAAGGTTTTAGCGTGTAAAAATTATCATCATGCAATGGAGTATAGNTTACCTGTTCCTCCTTCTCCAAATTTACGTTCAGATATTTCGATAAGGCTGTATCCAAGTCTTTGTTTTTTTGAGGGGACAACCATAAGCGTCGGTAGAGGTACAAAACANCCTTTTGAACTTTATGGTCATCCNGATATGGATAAGGATAATTTTAGCTTTAAACCTAAATCTATGATGGGTGCTGTTTATCCCAAGCACCAAAACCTTCAATGNGGTGGGGTAAATCTCTCTAATGAGTCACTCGATTCAAGATTTACATTGCATTATCTTTTAGATGCTTTGAAGCTTACAGGTGATCCCGTTTCAACGATNAATCGAAAGAAATTCTTTGTGCTTTTATCGGGCTCTGAAAAACTCTACAATCAAATCATAAATGGATTGTCTGAAAAGGAAATNCGAAAAACTTGGCGCAGCGACCTAGACGCNTACAGTGCNATTCGAAACAAGTATTTAAGATACGATTAGCGNAGNGCCTCNTGGCTCTTTTCTACTTTTTCTTTCATCGCTTGTTGATATTGCGCAAGCGTATTAGAAACTTTTGAATCAGCNGTGCCGATAATACGCGCTGCAAGAATTCCTGCGTTTTTAGCTCCATCTAATGCTACTGTTGCAACTGGAATACCATTCGGCATTTGTAGAATACTCAAAATAGAATCCCATCCATCAATTGAGTTGGAGGATTTAACAGGGACACCTATCACGGGTAGNGTTGTAAGAGAGGCTGTCATACCTGGTAAATGGGCTGCTCCNCCNGCACCAGCAATAATTGCTTTTAAGCCTCTTTCAGCCGCNCTTTTCGCATAGCTAACCATTTTTTCAGGTGTGCGGTGTGCAGAAACAATTTCTACTTCTACTGCAATACCAAATTCTTTTAAAATGTCTATCGCACCTTGCATTACAGGAAGGTCAGATGNACTGCCCATAATAATTCCAACACTAGCTTTTTTCATTTTTTTTGGGTTTCTTGGGTTCGTAATTTATGGTATGCTCTATNTCTGTCATCATTTGATCCATAGGAAGCTTTATTTCTTCCTCTGTTTCTTTGATAAGCGCATTTACATTTAGGTCTTTTTTAATATTTCCCGTGGAGTTTTTAATCTCGCTTTTGAGATCATCAGAAGCATTTTTAATTTGGTAAATTGCTTTTCCCATTGTTTTTGCAATACCAGGAATGCTGTTGGCTCCAAAGAAAATAAGCACAAAAACAAGTATCAGCAAAATTTCTGTTCCAGCAATATCGTTAAGAAAGAGAATCTGATACATATCGGGACAAATTTACAACTATTTTGTGTGCATAGAAACTGAATCTTAGCGTGATTAGCTGCGAATGTCATAACCGACCCTGTATGTATTGGCGTGCGCCTCAACAATCGTGTTTATTTCTTTACTATATCCTCCGCCCATCGTGGTTACAATTGGCACGTCAAGTTGTCTGCTTAGATCGAAAACTATAGCGTCTCTTTCTTTGCACCCGTCCAAAGATAGGTTTAACCTACCTAATTTATCACTCTCAAGAACGTCAACGCCAGCTTGATAAAAAATAAATTCAGGTTCAAAGCTATTCATGATATTATCTAATCCTTCTTTAAGCTGATATAAGTAAGCTGCATCTTTTGTACCGTCATCGAGTTCAATATCTACATCAGAATGCTCTTTACGAAGAGGGTAATTGTTTCTACCGTGCATACTAAATGTAAAAATGTTGTCAAGATTGGCGCACAAGGCTGCAGTTCCGTTGCCTTGGTGTACATCGAGATCTAAAATCAGTATTTTATTGACTTTTTTTTGCTTCAATAGCCAATGTGCTGCAATCACCTGGTCATTCAGTAGGCAAAACCCTTCTCCTCGATCTGAAAATGCATGATGTGTGCCGCCTGCAATATTAAAGCAGATATTTTTCTCCATGGCAAGTTCTGCGGACTGCCTTGTTCCTTCCATGATGGTCCATTCACGTTTGATTAAGGTATCATTATGTATAAATCCGGAGACCCGTTGTTCCTTTTTTGTCAGCTCTAGGTTTCTTAATCGCTCCAGGTAATTACGGCTGTGTACAGCCTCGACATGAATATTTTGAATTGACTGAGGCGCAAAAAATTGATGCTGCTCAATTGTTCCCTCATGAATGAGCTGTCTTGGCAGTAGGTCATATTTTTCCATCGGAAAACGATGATTTTCGGGCAGCTCGTGAATATATATAGAGTGAAAGGCAATCATTTTCAATGAAACATAAGAAAATGGAACAATGTTGTGATTTATTCCTGAATTATTTTTTCCACAATTCTAGCTACTGCAGGACAGACTTCAGTGTTATTGATGGTTAGGTCCATAATTTGTAAAACGTTTTTTCGATCCGTATGAGGGTATTCTCTACAAGCTAAAGGCCGAAAATCATATACACTACAAGTGTTGTCCTCATTTAAAAATGAGCATGGAGAGCTTTTAAGGACATAATCATTGTCTTCATCAAGTTTTAAATACTTTTCGGTAAATGAACCAACTTTCATCCTAAGATGTTTGGCCAGTCGATTGATGTCCACATATCTAAATATAGGACTCGTCGTTTTGCAACAGTTCGCACAACTTAAACAGTCCATGGTTTCAAACTCATGATCATGGAGGGTATTGAACTGATCATTGATTTGTTTGGGACGTTTCTTTTTGAGGTGCAATAGTTTTTTTCGGTATTCCTTTCGCTTTTTTTTTGCTTGACTCAAACTATTACGGTCTTGATTACTTAAGGAACTGTTCATGCGCTATAATAAAATCCTAAGGTATACATTTATCTATTTCGAGGTCGTGTTTATTTTTCATAACTAATGAATACATTTACAATTCAATTGTTGTTGTGATGACTGATTATCCGATTTATCGAAAATTATCGAATCAAAAGTCTTTTTATCGAATTACATCCGATACTGAATTTGAGGAAATTCAATGCATTGGAACTGCTCGCATAAAAGCTGCGTTTAAGGCAGAAAAATACCCTGAATTTCTTCGCGTAAAAGAAATGATTTCTTGCCAACCGCCTTTTGAATTGAGCACGGAGATGGAGTATAGTGCTCAGAAAGGAACGTAACTAGAATATGTTTCCAAGTTATAGAGAGTAAAGTTCTCCTCTATGAAAATAGTTTCTTTAATAATCGTTTTGAGCATACTCTTTTTATCATTTAATTTACCAAATGAAGCATCTAGTTCAATAAGATTTAACGCGAATCCGTCTGGGCGAGAAGACATTAAGGTTCTGAACTCAGTTTATGAAACTGAGCTTCTTCGTTTCATTAATCAGTACCGCAATAAAAAGGGTTTGAATTCACTTTTGGTGCACCCTGATCTTATGCGTGCAAGCCGCTATCATGCTGCAGATATGGCACATGAAAACTACCACGAGCATGCAACTCATAACAGGATTTCAAATGGATTGCAACGAGGATTGAATACATTTCAAAGGATTTCGAGTTTCTATGATGGGTTTCCAAATGCTGAAAATATTGCGGCTGGGTATGGAAATCCTTTAGCTGTTTTTGAGGCATGGGGAAAGAGGCCAGGGC
>NHBV01000006.1 GCA_002167775.1 Crocinitomicaceae bacterium TMED16
ACACTGTCCTCCATCAGGAGTGAACGTATAAGTAGTAGTCGTTGTGTTATCCACTGCTGGTGACCAAGTTCCTGAAATGCTATTCGTACTTGTGGCAGGGAGGCTTAAAGCATCTCCACTACAGATGTCTGCAATGGGCGTGAAGTTTGGGATGGTGTTGGATGGATTTATAGTTATGTTAATTTCTTCTTGATTGGTTACAATGCATATTGGGCTAGAAACAAGGGCCGTAACAGTTGCATTTCCAATTGTAATATTTGGTGTAAATGACGTAGATACTTCTGTTGGGTCAGAGAATGACCCTTCTGTTGAGGACCAATTTACGGTGGTTCCTATACCTGCGATTACAGCATTAAAATTAACGTCATCACCACTACAAATAACGAGATCTGAGATAGGTTCAATTGTTGGCGGGGGTCTGACAACAATTGTCATTGTTGCAGAGGACGCACATTCTCCGGGACTCGGTGTGAATGTATAGGTTGTTGTTGCCATATTGTTCGGTGCAGGAGACCATGTACCAGTGATTCCATTTAGACTTGTTGAAGGCAAATTAATTGTCTCTCCTTCACAAACATATGTGATGTTGGTAAAGATTGGCGTAACATTATTGTTTACGGTCAAATTGACGGGTAAGGAATAGGTACAACCTGGTGCGGTTTCGAGCTGAATATAAAACACACCTGAATTGAATAATAAATTTGGATTGGTTACTGGATTCGTACAGGAGGAATTATTCCAATAAGTAAAGTTTCCTGACTCACTTCCTGCGGTAATTGATGCATCGGTAATATTTCCAATTCCACAAAATGGAGCAGGATCGGTAATAATCAAATTAGGCGTAGAGCAAATACATGTTGGGCTTGGAATGCTTGTTTGCATTTCAATTTCGCAAATCGAATGTATTTGAGTTGCTCCGCCAGAAGAAGAAGTGAACCCCCAGTAAACGTTGGATGGAGATGCAAAAAAGGCACGTATATCGCCATTATAAGCAGTTACAAGGGCTCCGTCGAAATATACTCTATACTGCAAAGCAAATGGATTCCAAGTGATGCATATGTCATGATCCGCACCATCAACTATTGAGTTTCCTGAAGGTAGTAAGCATTCAGGACCTGAGATGGTGGCAGAGTTTGCAGTGGAACCATCTATTTGAATAGAAGCATGGTTGCATGGGACATCATTATCTCCGAATGAACTGCCGTTGTATGTATCAAATTCTACGGCTACACTCGGTTCTATTGGACATCCTCCGCCTAAGCAATTTATGGGGTTCCCATTAGCGTAACCCATTCCTCCTCCGGTTCCTCCGAGAACACCTAAACCTTCACTCTGAAGAATAAAGGCAATTCCATCTCCAGTTGTTTGGTCACTTCCAAAATTTGCTTTAAAATTTAGCTTGAAACTTTGATACAAGCTTAAGGTATTACAGACCCAAACAGCTCCTTGTTGAAAATTCCCTGCACCATTCATATTTATGCAGGATGCATTTGCACTTGAAGTCCCTACAAGTTGATAGGTATTCGCATCACATGTGCCTGAAGTTTGGTTTAAAGTGGAACCATTTACCGTTATGGCCTGACAAAATATAAGGGGTGCCAAAAGCACACCGCAGAGCGTGAGAAAAGTTGAGTTAAACAAGAGTTTATAGTTTAGAGTTACACGAATTTAAATTAAATAAGTGTAATAATGACGTTTAGGTAAATGTTTTTTTGACCTAATAGGAGGCTTAACATATTGGTGTTTAGTACATAGGTATGATATATAATACCTATTTTCATCAATATTAAGAATAATCAGAATGAAAATATTTAGACCTGTAAAAACAGAAGATAAGCTGGATTTAGTTCTCTATAATTCATCTGTTAAAAATCCAAGAGCAGTCATTTTCCTAGTCCATGGGATGGGGGAGCATGCCAAAAGGTATGCGCATGTAGTTGAATATTTTAAAAATGTCAATATTGCTTCTGTTGCAATTGACCTGAGAGGGCACGGAAATTCGGGAGGGCAGCGTGGCCATATGCCTTCTTTTGATCATATGATGAATGACCTAACCTTAGCCCTTGCTCATGTAACTCATAATTACAACGGAATTCCTTTATTTCTCTATGGCCACAGTATGGGTGGAAACTTAATCCTTAATTATTTATTGCGGAACGCTGATGGTGTAATGGGTGCTATTGCCACAGGGCCATATTTAAGGTTGGGTTTCGATCCTCCCAGATGGAAAGTGATACTCGCGAGGCTTTCTGCAAATATTTACCCGTCCTTGTCTCAGCCGACAGGCCTTGAAAGAATTGCCCTTGCCCGATCGTCTCAGATTATACATGAGTATGAAAATGACCCTTTGGTTCATGATAGAATGACGGCGTCTTTTTTTATCAACATACACCAAGCAGGGATGAATGCCATCGCTCGATCGAAAGAATTAGAAATACCACTATTATTGATGCATGGGTCAGAGGATAGACTCACTTCGCCTGAGGGTACTAAAGATTTTCATGCGAACGCTGGTTCGAACGTAACCTTTCATTTAATGGAAGGATTGTATCATGAAATCCACAATGAACCTGAAAAAAATCAGGTGTTTAAAATCCAGCTTGAATGGATTGAGGCCCTTTTAAAGTAGCTCAGGAAGCCAAATCATACAAAGATAGGTAGCTAAAAACGCCAAGCCCCAGCCTAAATAAACCTGATTTGGTGTATGCTTGTTCAGATGCAGTCTGGCCGAAAGTACACATCCCGAAAACAATATACCCAACAAAATGATACTGCTATGAAATTCGATTTGATTAGAAGCAAAGGCACATAAATAACCCACAAAAATTCCCGTACCTGCAGCGTGTAAGGATATCTTAAATCTTGTTGTCAGAATCATACACATTAAAGCGACAATTCCTCCTGTGAGGGGCAGTATATAAATATATACAGGTAGAAAATAATTAGGTGCTTTTTTCCAGAATAAGAAAAAGAGCAAAATACAATAGGAAAGCATAATGAATAAAGGGAATAACCTTTCTTTTCTTTCTTCCATTTCAACAGATGACAAAAGGCCTCTTTTGTACATAAGAACAAATGACACACCCGGAGCAATTGTAACAAATACAAGAAATAGGAATAGGATTTGTGCTTTTAGACCATCTGTCATTTCAAACATTGACGGTTTGCTGATGTCAAATTCTTGAGAAGGGATATACAAGGTTAATAACAAACCGTAAATCGGCATAAACAAAGGAAGAAAAATCCATGATATCGCCTTTGCCAACTGTCGCATCATAATTCCTTTCGCATTCGAGCGACAGGAATACTCAGTTGTTCGCGGTATTTTGCAACCGTTCGTCGTGCGATATTATATCCTTTGTCACGCAGCAAGTTCATCAGCTTTTCATCTGTGAGTGGTACCTTTTTGTTTTCAGAGTCAACAGCTTCAGAAAGTATTTTTTTGACCTCCCTAGTCGAAACCTCTTCACCGCTGTCTGTTGATAAGGACTCTGAAAAGAAATATTTTAGAGAAAACACCCCAAAATGGGTTTGAACATATTTGCTATTTGCAACCCTAGAAACGGTACTGATATCCAAATTAACAATCTCAGCAATATCCTTCAAAATCATNGGTTTCATTTGAGTTTCATCACCTGATATAAAATAACNNTCTTGNAAACGCATGATAGCAGTCATNGTCATTAGCAGGGTNTTCTGACGNTGNCGAATNGCATCAATNAACCATTTTGCATTGTCCAATTTTTGCTTGACAAAGNTAACNGCTTCTTTNTCAGATTTAGATGTCTTNGCTCCTTCNGAGTANGACCNAAGCATTGTCTCNTACTCNCGNCTNACNCGNAGNTCGGGGGCATTTCTTGAGTTAATGGTAAGNTCCAANCGTCCTTCNTTTTCATAGATAATAAAATCNGGTACAATTTGTTGAAAGTTTTTATTGCTNCCNTTAGANGAACCACCTGGTTTAGGATTTAGTTTTAAAATNTCATTTATNGCCTCTTTAAGATCTTCANTNNCNATTTCGAGCTTNTTNGCAATTTTNTCATANTGCTTTTTGGTGAATTCTTCAAAGTGATTTTNGAGAATNGTTTTTGCNGTNTANTTNGCAATATTNCCATCTTGNTTTCTTTCAATTTGNATTAAAAGACATTCTTGNAGGTTNCGGGCNCCAANTCCTGCGGGGTCTAGTTCNTGTATTTTTAGNAAAACNNCTAAAACCTCNTGTTCTTCAACATGAACATTCATAGAAAANGCAAGGTCATCTACAATNGCCTCNAANTCNCGNTTTAAATATCCAGCTTCATCTAGGTTNCCTATCAATATATTTGCAATGNTNTCNTGTCCNTCTTCNANNTGNAACANNTGNANCTGCTCNTTTAATTTTTCTCGAAATGTTGTNCCTCCTGAAAATGGAATNACNTTGTCATCTGAATCNTTNGANTGATTGTTTGCTCTNGTCTTATAATCAGCTACATCATCTTGAAGATAATCTGAGATATCAAATTCATCTGNTTCTCNTTCNTCNAACTCNTCTTCATTTGAATATTCTTCGTCNAGCTCNTCTTTNCCNTCTTCTAANGCNGGGTTCTCNTCAATTTCTTGTTTNATNCNTTGATCAAGTTCCATTGTAGGCACTTGCAGCAATTTCATCAGTTGAATTTGTTGAGGCGAGAGTCTTTGCTCTAATTTTTGAATAAGATGTTGTCTTAAGGCCATAAGGTAGTCTTCAATCAAATATAAGGCATAAAAANGCTATTAAAAAACCAGATAAGGGTTTAAAAAGTTAAAAAACAGTTAATGCTGAGTTACTCTATTTTTTGTTTAATCACCTGGTATATTTCCCAAGTTGTTTGATTGAATGCACAAATAAGCAAGTGCATATTTGAAGGATTATGTTCCCCGTCGAGTTGATTCGGAACAATAAAACTGTAATTAATTAGGTATTTATCATTTACTAAATTTTCACTTGTTATCGGTCTACCGAAACTTTCATTATTAAGATTGCCTCTATGAATATCCCGATGTACATAGGAAGAATTGTGAGAGTTATCAGACATTTTTTGGTCGCCGACTAAAGAATCTTCAAGTAAATAAACCATGATTGAAAGATCATTAATCACATTTGCATCTTGAGGTTCTGCTTCTACATGAAGGAATGCTCCTTTCGTTTCCTCATAATAATTGAGTTTTGCCTGCAGGTTGACTTTTAAATCGTTATTCGAAATGATTTCATTGGTCATACTAGTCCATTGTGCAGGGCTTTGGAAAATTGTTCCATTTTTGTAACGGTTAACCGTTCCTCTTGGGTTTCCAGGAAACCCTCCATCGTTCTCTCCGAAGTATTGACCAATTTCAACACCTTGTGGATTGGTAAAGTCAGTGGGGTAGTCAGGAGGAGATACTGATTGAAAATCTCCTATACCATCAGGCCCAGCGTGTATTCCCGCTGTAAATACTCTGGTAGGATTTGCCATGTGAAGATCGTGNGCTAAATCAGCGGCTGCTGGACAAAAGACACATTTATGACCTGTAAAGTCCTCTATAACGACATTGCGCAACGTATTTGAATTTGCTTCGAACGTTGGCCATTCATTGCTTTCATAATCTGACCAAAGACCTGGGTATAAATTCGTATCTAGATCAATACTAATTGTTGGGGGATATGGATTTTCAATGTGGTCACAAGAACATAGAAAAAAGAAAATAATGGCAAGTGAAAATAAATAACGCATAATTAAAAACTTTGAGTGAAGCTAAGGGTTAAACCATTGTTAGCAGGAACGAATCGACAAACTCCACCTACACAAAATAGACCGGCTCTTTGCCTACCATATGACACGGTAAATCGAGTTGATTCTTTAATGTAGCCACACGTAATTATTGGATAGTTTACTCTTTTTGACTCATCAGAATTTCCATAATTATATTGATTCATGAAGCTGAAAAAATAATGAGGTGATACCGTGTATTCTACAAGAGCAGTAAACCAATCACCTTTGTCATTTTCGCCATTTGCTTGAGGTTTTACAAACAATCCTTGAATTTCGGTCCTAATTGAGTGTTTCGGAGCAATTTTGAAAAGCATTTCAAGTACACCGATATGTGCATTGATAATACCTTGAGCGTCATTAGATATTTTCGCTACATCATTATTTATTTGAATGTTGTAATAGCTAAGCGCTCCCGAAAACTTCTTAGAAAACTTTTTATTGATATTAAAGTTGATGTCCTGCCAATAAAGACTATCACTCATGACAAACGGGCGACTTGTGTAGGCAATACCTGTCGAGTCATCAGGATTAATAGAGCTTGCGTCCATTTTGGGTTGATAAGTGGTTGAAAAATTAGCCCCCACAGTTGTTCCGTATTTTCCACCGAGCTTTGATTTTCTTTTAAAAGTATAAAGAAAGTCTACCTGATAGGCCACCTCTCCAACAGGCTGCGTCGCATANGGATATAATGTTGCAACNAGATTGTATGTATGTGTTTTNTTTAATGCCGGAAGGTAATTGATAAAGACATCCTGAAGATCTTTGG
Source organism: Crocinitomicaceae bacterium TMED16 (assembly GCA_002167775.1). Lineage (GTDB taxonomy): Bacteria > Bacteroidota > Bacteroidia > Flavobacteriales_D > Crocinitomicaceae > UBA952. The sequence continues at coordinate 6,535 of NHBV01000006.1, forward strand.
TTCTATCNGAACGGTAGCTCATGTTATCTACCGATTTTGCTGAGAAAAGAAGNCCTAATCCTTTTTTGGTATAGGTCAAGTTAAAAACACTGGCATGCCCATTNTTGTANATGTAGTTATTGTCATTACTTGGGTCTTGTTCTTTATGAATGTATTCGCCATCAAGAAAAAAGTTTTTGTACATCAATTGAAATCTTCCTCCATAAGAACCAACATTTTCGGGAAGAATCAAGGTTGAATTATCATCTCTTTGATATTTACTTACAAAGGATGCACCAAGAACGACATCTAATTCCGAATCATTTAATTTTTTAAATGTTTCGTTTAAATGAATTTCTCCATCTATACCACGAACAATTCCATCTGCGTGAACGATTCTTCCGCTCTCAAACGAAAGCCTTTGGTAACCATAAACCCCTTTTAAGACGATTCCTGCTTTCGGCTTTACAATCACTCTTGCGCCGTCCAGTAAATTATCATATCCAAGTGCTCTATCTTCGTAGGCACGAAGTGCTAAACCACTTCCGAACTGCTCATAGAATGACCCAAGCGTTACATCTATAAAGTCATTTTTATATCCAACATAGCGCATTCCAAGTCCAGTTCCATCAAACCTATTAGGATATCCCTGAATTCTCGGCAGATAAGACTCTAAACGCATTCCTGCTTTAAAATTACCATTCGTATAAAACACATTCATGTATGAATTAATGAGGCCTTTAGAGGGGGGTTGATTTGCTCCGATAATTGTATCCTCATTCAGGTATTGAAAGGTAGACTCTGCATTTCCAGAGACCGAACCCTGCGAAAACAAAAAAGAAGCCCCCAAAAGAAAGGGAGCTAAAAGCAAATTTTTAAGATTCATTTTTTCCTATTTGGAACCTAGTTTGAGAATTTCTTCATAAAGCTCTTCCTCATCACCAGGAGCATAGTTGTTATGTGAATATACAATATTTCCATCAGTATCGATTAGAAATGTATGGGGCACGTTGTTGACACCCATGGCTCTTTTGAAGTCTCCATTGGGGTCTAATAATATTTCATAATCCCACGCCTTACCGTTAGAGTATACAGCAACCTGTCTTTTTGTTTTCTCATCGTCTACAGATACTGCAACCAGGGTTACGCCTGTTTCATCTTGCCAATCTGGATATAAATCATGAATGGTATTCAACTCTTTTTTACAAGGCGAGCACCAAGTAGCCCAAAAGCTTATGACAACTGGGCCGTCAAATCCCATTTCTGCAGTGTTCACTGAAGAGCCTGACAGATCTTTGAGTACCACTGATGGCAATTGTTTTTGTGTTTTTGTTGTTTCTTGAGCAAATAGGATGCCTGAAAAAAGGCATAATAAGAATGTAAATGTCGTTTTCATAGAATGTTTTTAATCATCAAAGCAAAAAGAATGCCATGCCAAAAGTAATAAAAATAAGAAGGATACATTTGGCATTGATTTTGATCATTTTTTGACATTCCGTGTGGAATGACTTATATTTGTTTCTATGAAAAAACTCTACTTTACTGTACTACTTATTTTACCCTCATTATTGATTGCTCAAACGACCATTAATCTTCAAGATTCTGAAGAGAACATTTCAGGTGGTGCTTACGAATTCACTGCCTCGAGTGCTGATGCTGTGGACGTTCCATTTGAAATAAAAAACACGGGTGGAGGCGATGTCGCTTGGAGGATTACACGACTAAAGGTTGATGTTCCGGCATCATGGTCGGATTTCATATGTTGGGGACATGCAACGGATCAGTTTGGTGGAACTTGCTTCTCTGCAAGTCAAATGAACGCTAATCCATGGACGACTCCTCAAGGAACATCCTTTTCTGTTGCCCCAGACGAGTACGGAAAGCTTAAAGTAACAATTAGCCCTACAGAGGGAGCTACAGGTCTTGGTCATTATCGTTATTATGTGTCCAACGATGGTGTAAATTATATTGACTCTGTTGATATTAAATTTGATTACAGTTTGTCAGTTGAAGAAGTTGAGCCAATATCAGTTTCTATAGTGCCTAATCCAGCATCTGACTATATCCAAGTGAATTTAGAGGGAGTCGCGACTGCTGAGATGAAAATGGTGGATGTTTTGGGAAGTGAAGTCCTAAACCAAACTGTATCGACAGCATCTACATTTGACATTTCAAACTTCCGAAATGGTGTTTATATTATGTCTTTTAGTGCACCAGCATCAAAATCAATTGTGCGTAAAGTAATTGTTAAGCATTAATTTCTAATTAACAGTGGTGACCGCTTTAGACGATTAATTTGTCTAATTTCGTTGCATGTCTAAGAAAAGATCCAAAAAAAAATCTGGTGGTGTTGGTCGAAAATCACTGAGAACTTTACTTATCCGTGTTTTTGAAAAGCACAATTCAAGTGAATTAACACATAAAGAAATTTGTCAAATTGTGGACGCGCGCGATCCAAACTCTCGACAAAACGTATTTGATGAGCTCAATGTCTTAGCCAAGCATGGCNCTGTTGNAAGGGTAAACCATTACACCTTCAAAGCTAAATCANATTTGCAATATCTAGAAGGTCAAATAGACATAACCCAGCGCGGAGCTGGCTTTGTTTCCTGTGAAGGATATGATAAAGATTTTTATATNTCTCCCCAAAATATAAACAAAGCACTTCAGCGTGATACAGTCAAGATCAAAGTCATCAAACAAGGGCGATCAAGAGATGAGGCTGTTGTTGTTGAAGTTCTTAAAAGAGATAAAGTACAATTTGTTGGGGCTCTGAGAATTCTTGATAAGTATGCGGTCTTAATTCCTGATAACCCGCGACTAGGTTTAGATATTGAAATCCCAAAGAATAAAATTGGAGATGCTAAAAATGGAGATAAGGTACTTGTTAAAATTACAACTTGGCCCCAAGGAAGAGAAATACCATATGGGCAGGTTACAGCGGTTTTAGGAGCTAGTGGAAGTAATGATGCAGAAATGCTCGGCATCCTATACAATCAAGGGATAGAGCCAGTATTTCCCGATGCCGTAATGGAGGAGGCTGAATATGTTAAAATAGAGCTTGACCCAAAAGAGATTGAGAGCAGGAGAGATTTTAGGGATGTTTTGACTGTCACTATTGATCCATTAGATGCAAGAGATTTTGATGATGCAATTTCAATTCAAAGATTGTCAAATGGCAATCTTGAGATAGGTGTTCACATTGCAGACGTGAGCCATTACGTTGAAGAAGGAAGTGCTATGGATACTGAAGCATTGAAACGTGCGAATTCTGTTTATCTGGTTGATCGTGTCGTACCTATGCTACCCGAGCAATTGTCAAATGTTGTTTGCTCCTTAAGGCCTAATGAAGATAAATTTAGTTTTTCAGCAGTTTTTGAACTAGATGAAAATGGCAAAATATATAATGAGTGGTTTGGAAAAACAGTGATTCATTCTGATAGAAGATTTACCTATGAAGAAGCCCAAGAAATTATTATGGGTGCAGATGGAGATCACAAATCGGAGCTCTATTTATTAAATAAGATAGCCAAAACTTTACGCAAAAGAAGATTGAAAAACGGAGCGCTAAGTATTGAATCAGAGGAAATGAGATTTCGTTTAAATGATGAAGGATTTCCTGCTGAGGTAGTTGTCAAAACCTCGAAAGAGGCACACAAGCTTGTAGAGGAGTTTATGCTTCTAGCCAATAAACAAGTTGCTATTTTCTTGGGTAAACCTAAGGAAGATGGTGGCAAGGGAGTAACGAGCTTGTATCGAACACATGACCAGCCTGACCCTGCCAAGCTTGATGTGTTTGCTGTCTTCATAGATAAATTTGGCTATAAAGTTGATTTGAATCAGCCGGAACAAATTGCTAAAAATATTAATAAATTGCTTGGAGATATTCGTTTAAAGAATGAATATTCTTTAATTCAGTCGATGGCAATAAGGTCTATGGCAAAGGCTGTCTATGAGACTGAAAACATTGGTCATTATGGATTAGCATTCGAGCACTACACTCATTTTACTTCACCAATTCGCAGATATGCCGATTTGGTCATTCACCGCATTTTGCAATCTGCTGTTGAGCATCGCAAGAATCCATATGAGAAAGGCTTAGAGCAAATATGCAAGCATATTTCTGCCAATGAAAGGAAGGCCGCTGAGGCGGAAAGAGAATCTACCAAGTATTTTCAAACCCTATTCGTTCAGGAATATATTGGGGAAGTTTTTGAAGGAACCATTTCGGGTATTGCCGATCATGGGATGTATGTGCGAATGAAAGAAAATTATTGTGAGGGTATGGTTCCGATGAATCAAATCCCAGGCGATCGGTTCCATTTTGATCAGGATAAATTTTGTATTCGCGGTACCAAGACAAAAAAAGAATACAATTTTGGAGATACTGTTTTTGTAAGAGTTTACGAGGTGAGTCCTAGGAAAAGACAAGTAGATTTGGAATTTGTAAGTGATCAAGAAGATGGCATTAATTAAAAAGTGTAGAGGTTTTGAACCTCAAATTGGAGAAGATTGTTGGATTGCAGAAAATGCTACACTAGTAGGTGATTTAATTATCGGCAATCAATGTTCGGTATGGTTCAATGCAGTAATTCGCGCCGATGTAAATTCAATTCGAATTGGAAATAGTGTCAATATACAGGATGGTGCGGTTTTACACTGTACCTATGAAAAAACAAAAGTTGATATCGGAGATAACGTATCCATTGGGCACAATGCATTGATTCATGGGTGCAGGATTGAAAGTAATGTGCTGATTGGAATGGGTGCTATCGTAATGGACAACTGTCATATTGAATCCAACACTATTATTGCAGCAGGTGCCGTTTTACTGGAAGGNACAAGGGTTGANTCCTGGAGTATCTATGCTGGTGTTCCNGCNAAGAANGTNAAGACTTTATCTNNNGNNNTATTNAAAGGTGAGGTGGANAGAATTTCTAANAANTATATTAAATATTCGTCTTGGTTTAAATAAAAAAAGCGACCCTTTCGAGTCGCTTTCAATATAAAATTTATTNGGATTATGCNTCAGCAGNAGAAGCTGTTGCAAGNGCATATACTACAAGACCGAAACCGATTTTGTTGATTGCATCACCTANGTTNTAGATAACATCCATTGCTAATTCCATTCCGAAGATNTCTCCCTCNGCNCCNTACCAACCTGCAGTACCTGCCATGTANCCGATTGGGTAAATTGCCCANCCGATAATAACNAACTTCACAAGNGTGTTGTGTGCATTAAGNACNGCTCCACCGGCTTTTGTTGCCAANGCTTTNGCTTCTCCAAANGTAATNANNTANACNATGTAGAANTANGCNANACCAGAAATCAATCCCCACAATGCNGCATTGTCTCTGTCAACACCTTCACCCCAGTATCCTGNNACTAGCATTACTNNTGANNNACCNATTAANGTCCACATTAGNTTNTNNGTNGCTCCAGCCGCTTTAAGAATTAAATAAAATTCAACACACATTAATGGAACAGTAAGGATCCAATCCACATAACGGAAGAACGTCGGAGATTCACCTGTTGACGCCCAGTAGTCACGCATGTAGTAGTAGTGAACTGCTGCTATGAATGTGATTAGACCGGAAACTAAAATAGAAGTTTTCCATTTGCGGTCAAACGAGTTCATAGATAAAAAGAAAAAGGCAGAAGCTGCCATCATTGCCATGCACCCTACAAAAAATGTAAAGCCAACATAGTCGTCAGTCGCCATTACAGGCACCGAAAGAAATAAATTAGTCATAATGTTAAGTTTTTGGTTATTAAAGTTAAACACAAATATGTTCAAAAAGTTCATGTATTTGNACATTTTTTTAAAAAAAAAAGAGGGNTTAAAACATAAGTAATTGTTTTTCAGNNGTTTAAGAAATAAAAGAAATGAGAAGTTTTTGTACAAAAACTGCGTCACACATGAATTCTATNCCTAGAACATTCAAGTTCACCTATAAATCTGCTTTNACTTTTTAAGTAATTTAGCTAAAAANAAGACAGATGAAATATAAAATGTTAGACGCCAGTCTATATGTATCAAATAGAAAGAATTTTATGTCTCAAATGGATCAAGGGACCTTGGCCGTTTTTAATTCAAATGATATTTTTCCCATCAGCGCAGATAGTACGATGCCTTTTCAGCAACATCGCGATATTTTATTTTTATCTGGAGTGGATCAGGAGGAGTCCATATTGGTATTGTTCCCAAACGCATCGAACCCAAAGCAAAGAGAGATTTTATTTTTAAAGGAAACGAGTGAACTTATCGCAATTTGGGAGGGTGAGAAATTAGACAAAGAAAGGGCTTTAGAAGTTTCTGGTATTTCATCCGTCCATTGGCTTCAAGATTTCCCTACCATATTCAAGCAAATGATGGCGGAAGCTAAAGGAATTTATTTAAATACCAATGAACATCTTCGNGCAAATACAGAGGTAGAAACAAGAGAGGACCGTTTTATTAAAAAGGTGAAAGCGGAATATCCAACACATCAAGTACATAAATCAGCACCTATATTACATCGCCNNCGCTCTGTTAAGCATCCAATTGAGCTTNAGGTAATGCAAAAGGCTTGTGATATAACTAAGGCTGGGATCAATAGATTGCTAGGTTTTATTGAGCCAGGAGTTTGGGAGCACCATATTGAAGCCGAGCTCGCNCATGAATTCTTAATGAATTCCTCTCGCGGTTTTGCCTACACCCCGATTGTTGCTTCAGGTAAAAATGCTTGCGTGCTCCATTATATTGAAAATAATAAGGAATGCTTCGATGGAGACNTTATACTACTTGANGTGGGGGCAGAGTATGCAAATTATGCATCGGATTTAACAAGATGTATTCCGGTAAACGGAAAATTCACACCAAGACAAAAAGAAGTNTATAACGCTGTACTTCATGTTAAAACTGAGGCCGAAAAGCTATTGGTCCCAGGAACAATTATGGCCGATTATCACAAGCAGGTNGGCNTNNTNATGGAAGANCAGNTNGTTAANCTNAANCTNATAACGCTTGATGATATTAAAAATCAAAATCCTGATTGGCCAGCTTANAAAAAATATTTTATGCACGGAACATCGCACTTCATTGGTCTTGATACGCACGATGTTGGTATTTGGCACGAACCCATAAAAGCAGGAATGGTTTTTACATGCGAACCGGGTATTTATATACCCGATGAAAATTTAGGGATCCGCTTGGAGGATGANCTTGTTGTGCAAGAAAAAGGAGCGCCATTCAACTTAATGTCTGATATTCCGTTGCTTGCTGAGGAGATTGAGGAAAAGATGAACCCTTAGTATTGTTAGCACATTCGAGTATAGGTAAAGGAAGAACNTGTNTTTTTTTNCANGGTTTTCTTGAGTCATTGAANATGTGGCAAAGTCTNTCNNTANNTNAACTTGACGTTCATTGTCTCTTTATTGACCTTCCAGGNCATGGTCAATCTGAATTTTCTACGACTGAATCCTCAGAANCGGGTATTGAGCAAATGGCAACTGAGGTGATAGCCGTAATAGAATCTTTAGGTATTGAAAATTTTGACATTCTCGGGCATTCAATGGGCGGTTATGTCGCCTTGGAAGTGAAAAGATTAAAAACGCAATGTGAGAAAGTAGTCTTGTTAAATTCAAATTTCTGGACGGATCCTCCTGCAAAGGTCNTTGATCGAAAAAGGATTGCAAAGCTTGTTCAGAAAGCTAAATCATTTTTTCTTCAAAAGGCAATTCCNGGTCTTTTCGCAGAANCTAATAAATTTCAANATGAGATTAATCAGCTCATTAAAGAGGCNTCNATGATGGANTCNNGNGCTATTGNTNATGCNTCATTNGCNATGGCTTCNCGNAAAGATTTNACTAAANTAATTTCNNTTCAGGATTTNTATGTGATTCANGGCGCACANGATCGNNTNGTCTCNTCTGAACANTTTGAAGGTCATGGNATTTTGAACGGACATTTTTTCGAGCTACAAAAAGCAGGACATATGAGTCATATNGAATCTCCAGAGGAGGTGATTGAGGTACTAAAGGTTATTTTAGGTAATCCGGCAAGTGACTCAAATACAGGTGCGTAGAATTGTTGTTTATTGTTTTTGGCACGATTCTCGCTTAGTCCTAATCAAAGTTTGCTTCGAATCATNCANATTNAGCTGACTTGACATTTATTAATCATTAAACCCATCCTTATGAAAGCATCAATACTNTTCTTTTCTTTTCTTTTTTCATTTGTGGCCTTCGGTCAGAAAAAAAACNTTCGGAGCGTACCTACCAAATCTTCCACCCCTAAATCGGCAGTTCGAACAGCNCCTAGACCAGTAAGCTCTCCTGTTTCTAGACCTTCTAGACCCGCTAGNCAATCTAGACCTGCTGTTTCAAGGCCCTCAAAGCCCTCNAAGCCCTCTTCCTCAAGTTCAAGCTCTACTTATTATGCTNCANCNTCNATTCAGNAACATAGCACGAANCATCCTGCANCTCACGCTAGTNCANCNTCATCGAATTCAAACCGCNAACCTNCNGNNNATAACTCNAGTNCNTCNAATTCNACGAGNNCTTCNTCNANNGCCAATAGTNCNTCNTANNNNAANTATTCNTCTCAGTCCTGNGGNACNAATCCAANNACNGGATACTANAATTCTTNCGGNCCAATGGTNNNTGNNNCCGGGACTGGATTNGAGTNTNNTAGANTGGCACGNTTAACAGGTGGTCANTATGTNAANTANCCNTCTAATCANGTCGTTCGCGCNNTANAAGATGTTATTACGCAAAATGCAAATGATTCAACGGATGTTGTGATTTTAGTCGATATTTCAGGGAGTATGNNNAANAANGTAAANGANATTTCAAAGGAAAGTCATCNAATAGTCCAGGCGATGCCNAATGGATCTAGGTTGGGAGGAGCAGTGTTTAAATATTCAAAATCCCCCAAATGGTTNAAGTATTCTGATTTGAATGAGGANCATTATTATGCNTTAGANTTNATTNCNNAAAAAAGGNANTATTNCAGTAGCGAATCCCACTATGATGCGGTTTTNAANGCAATGAANNCGAATACNTGGAAGAANAGAAAAAGAATGGTNATTACCATAACNGATGAATTTATTGAATCNGGAGAAAATTATAATTCNGAGAGNACANTTGTTTCAGTNGCAAANGCCAAGAATATNGAGCTTCATACGATTAAGTTGAATTACTAATACCGTCTCTTTTTATATAAAAGCCATAAAGGAATTGAGCCTCTCTAATCACCTCCTTATAGCAGCCGTGATGGATTCATTTCAAAAGTATTACTTTTAGATGGGTCCGTAACGGCATTTTTATGCGTAATTTTTTTTTCATTTTTATACTTCTTCCTTGTTNCTGTTTTTCCCAAAAAGAGCANTCGGGAANCNNANCATAANTATATNTATNATTTNCCNTTTNANGCNGGTAAAACNGTCTTGATNATGCAGGGNTATAANGGTAAATTTTCACATGTGGATAAGTANGCACTGGATTTTCGNTTGAGAAAGGGAAANCTNNTNTGCGCGGCNNGAGGNGGAANTGTTCTAAAAGTTGTCGAGCATAATAACATTGGAGGAGCAAATATTAAGTATATCAATAAAGGAAATCATGTTGTAATCGACCATGGGGATGGTACCTATGGCGGTTATTGGCATTTACAACAGAATGGCGCGCTTGTAGAGATTGGAGATACTGTGAAGACAGGAGAGTCAATTGGAAAGTCAGGAAGTACAGGGTTTTCCTCAATGGCTCATTTACATTTTATGGTATACAGCTATGATGAGAATGGCCGTCAATATACTTTACCGACTCTATTCAAAACGAAAAAAGGTAAGCGTTACCTAAACTCATACAGCTGGGTAAAACATCATTGATAAATTTCAAGGCATAAAAAAAGCCGAGACATGCTCGGCTTTATAATTAATTCTCGTTGGTTTAGAATTTAAATGAAACTCCTCCATTTAATACACTTCCTTGACCGAAACCAACGCCAATATTTACGCCAATGTTCTCAGTGAAGAAAATACGTGTGCCTAAACCAATTCTAGCTGCAAGGTTTGTAAGGCTTACATCAACTGATTCAGTTGTATAATCAGGATCATCAGTAGTGGCTTTAAGAGATCTATTTTTGTAACCCGCACCTGTTGTGAAATAGAAGTCAACAACATCAGTTGTTACAATATGATAGTTTATCGTTGCCATGAATCCTATTTTAGGTGAACTAATCTTGTATTCATAAATATTACCATTTGCGCCCATATCTGTTTGAGAAACAGAAGCATCACTATAACAAAAATCAATACCGACACCTAGCTTATCACTAGCAAGATATTCTGCACGAAATCCAACAGGACCTATTGACTGAGCTGTTACATCTGTTGAGGAACCCGTCTCTACAGCACTTTGAAGAATAGCACCATATAGATTTGGAAAACCGTAATAGGCGTCAACAAGAATGTTGCCCTTCATTACTGGGGATTGTGCAGAAGCGGAAAACGTTGTTCCTGCAATAATTGTTAGTATTAATAATAATTTTTTCATTTTGATTAAATTTAAAGTTTGCACAATGATACGTATAATATTAAATGAGGTTACACTTTTTTTAATTTTAACTAGATTTTAACGNTCAGATAATAAATACCTGCATATCAGTAGATTAAGAGTTTAAACATTTTTTTTGAGGAAATGATAACTGATATANTTTAATTTTTTTCAACGCGTAAATCTATATTTGTCTTCTTGTCTTTTCTGATTCAGAAAAAGCGTATATCCTTCTTTATAAGTACATTATTGACACATATTTTTAAAAAACAACAAGATGTTAAAGCGTTAAGAATATAATTCTTCACAATTCATTGTTTAGTTGTTTTATTGACCGTTATGTTTTGTGAGGAGTTATTCCATTATCTTTAGAAAACAAATAAGTGTAAAGGATGGGAAGGTCACAAGAAACATTTTTTAAAAAGCAGCGAGAGAAAAATCGCGAGCGAAAGAAAAGAGAGAAACTCGAAAAAAAAGAAAATAGAAGAGCTGCATCTACTGGAGGAAGTGAAATAGATTGGGATAGTGCACCAGAAAACAAAACCATGACGAAAGATGAAATGGATCAAAAAGCACAAAATAGACAGGAGACTAAAGATTAAATAACAACTAATACAAGTACAATGAAAAAAGGAGTGGTAAAATTTTTTAACAATGAAAAAGGCTTTGGCTTTATCGTTGATGAGGAATCAAAAGAGGACGTATTCGTTCACAAAACTGGATTGGTAGACAATATTCAGGAAGACGATACTGTTGAGTTTGAGGTAGAACAAGGAAATAGAGGGCTTAATGCTGTTAATGTAACGAAGGTCTAATTTCTGTAACTATAGATTTTGAAAAAGGGGCTTGTAAAAGCTCCTTTTTTTATGTCAAAAACTTTTTGAGCCACTTGAACCCTTTAAAAGGGACATACTTAAAAGGTAAATCAATCCATGTGGGTGTTGTGACCACTGCTTTCTTGTGCGTAAAGCATAAAAAACTGTCGTAACCATGATATGCCCCGTATCCGCTATGGCCTACTCCTCCAAATGGAAGATANGGGTTGGCAATATGCATCATCGCATCATTTATACATGCGCCTCCTGAGCTTGTTTTTTCAAGNACGCTTTTNGCTTCATTCGAATTTCCATAATAATANAAGGCGAGTGGCTTCTCAAACTTATGAATNNAATCTATTGCCTCATTTATTGAATCCACAGCAATCACAGGTAATATTGGACCGAAGATTTCTTCTTTCATCACAGGGTCATCTAATGTAACACCTTCAAGAATAGTCGGCGAAATTTGTAATGTTTCGTCATTTTTGTCNCCTCCATATTTCACTTTTGACGGATCAATGAGNCCTNNAAGCCGGTCGTAATGACCTTTATGTATGATTTTAGGATACATTTCACTANCCAATGCANCNCCACCGTACATCTTATTCCATTCCTCNTTNATATGAAACATAAGCNNTTCCTTTAAANGNTNNACAACNAANACATANTCAGGNGCAANACANGTTTGNCCTGANTTTATGGTTTTTGACCAAGCGATTCTTTTNGCTGCAATTTTCAAGTCNGCACTTTCNTCAACNATACANGGTGATTTTCCNCCAAGCTCAAGNGTNACNGGNGTTAAAAATTCAGAAGCTGCCCGCATAACAATTTTACCTAGCTCACTTCCTCCAGTAAAAAAGATATGGTCAAAGCGNTTTTTAAATAAGATTTGATTTTCTTTTTTTTCNCCNTGNACGATAGAGATGTGNCCTTCTTGAAAGGTTTCTCTTATTATTTTATCCATCACCTCAGCGGTATGCTTACTATCGGCAGATGGTTTAAGTACCGCGCAGCATCCCGAAGATAGTACACCAANCAATGGNGAGAATAANANNAAAAANGGATANTTCCATGGTGCAATNACCAGGTTTACTCCAAGAGGTTCGTAATAAATCTTACTTCTNGAGGGNNTCAANATNAANGGNGTNNAAATTCTTTTAGAAGCACTCCATTTATTTAGNTTCTTNAGNTGNNGNTTTATTTCAGAAACTACAAAACTGAACTCNGTTAAGAANGCTTCTTCNGGAGACTTTCTGAGGTCCGCATGTAGCGCTTTTAAAATGTCTTTTTCGTATTTTAAACAAGCCTTTAGTAGGTTTTTAAGTGCATTTCTTCTGAATGAAATAGATTTTGTTTGATTACTGGCAAAGAAACTTTTTTGCTTAGAAAGCAATGCATCAATAGAAGAATCGGTGAGGTAGGTCATGTCTCAAATGTAAGAAAAGTCTTTTATTGCTTGTCTTTTGAATCTATAAGTATGGTAACGGGACCGTCATTAATCAAGCTTATTTTCATGTCCNCGCCAAATTTACCGGTTTGAATGGGCTTTTTAAGAAANNTTTCTAATTCAGNACAAAAATCATTGTACAAGGGCATTGCTTGTTCTGGTTTTGCTGCTTTGATAAAGCTCGGACGATTTCCTTTTTTTGTTTTGGCATGGAGTGTAAACTGGCTGATGACAAGTATTTCTCCTTCCGTATCTTTAAGATTGAGATTCATTTTCCCTTCGAGGTCCGAAAAGATGCGAAGATTACATATTTTTTGTGCGAGATAGGAAATATCATCCCTAGCATCTGAATCTTCAATTCCGATAAAAATGAGTAGGCCTTTTTTTATTTTGGCATGTATTTTACTATCAATGCTTACTTGTGCTTCTAGAACTCTTTGAATGACTGCCCTCATTTGAAATCATTTCGTCGATAACTGTCANCTGCATCTTCAGACATAAGCTGCACATAGGTCATATATCTTGAAGGAGCAATTTCTTCATTTTCAACAGCTGCTTTGATCGCACATTTAGGTTCTTCCAAATGCATGCAATTGTGAAATTTACATTGTCCGAGAAGGGCCCGCATTTCTGGGAAGTAATGTGCATAATGCTCTTTTTCCAAATCAACAAGGCCAAACGCCCGAATTCCGGGTGTATCAATGATGAAACCTCCACTCTGAAGCGCATGCATCTCAGAAAAGGTTGTAGTATGTTTTCCCTGCGCATGTGCTTTTGAAATTTCGCCTACCCTGAGTGATAAACTTGAATCTAAGGAATTCACGAGTGTTGTTTTTCCAACACCGCTATTTCCAGAGATCATTACTTTTTTGTCTTTTATTTCCTTTTTAAGGAATGTGATACTCGCGTCTTTTTCAGCGATAATAGAATTACAAGGATAACCCAAGGGTTCATATACCCCAGTTAAATAATCCATAAGTGCAAGCTCCTCGTCACCANACAAATCTATTTTGTTAAATAAAATTGTTGTTGGTATCCGAAATGATTCTGCTGCTNCAAGAAAGCGGTCTATGAAAGCGACCTGTGTTTCAGGAGATATTAGTGTGACTACAAGATATACCCTATCTACATTTGCTGCAATGATCTGCATCTGCTTACTAAGGTTTGTGGACTTTCGAACCAAATAATTTTTACGCGCTTCTATTCCTCGAATTGTATATACAGTTTCTCCTGAGGCATCGATTGCTTTAATATCAACAACGTCACCTGCGGCAATAGGATTTGTTGTTTTCAATCCCTCAAGCCTNAGCTTTCCCTTAATTGATGCTTGAATTGTTTGGCCATCCTCAAGAAGTACTTTGTACCATTTCCCCGTTGACTTAATTACTTCTCCGCGCATGTCACAAAGGTAAGTGACTTGAGAAGTAAAGAAAAGAAAACCATCGAAATAGTTGTATTTTTGTATGTGTCATTAAACAAATACGGACTTTTAGGCGAGCACTTATCTCATTCGTTTTCGAAAGACTTTTTTACTCAATTCTTTATCGAAAAGAATTTATCTGCCCAATATGATTTAATTGAACTTGATTCTGCACAAAATGTAGACTTGTTTTTTAATAAAGAAATAAGGACTTACAAAGGTCTCAATGTAACAGTTCCCTTCAAGGAATCCGTCATGCCATTGCTTGATGAAATTAGTGAAGAGGCATTGGCTATTGGTGCGGTTAACACAATTAAAGTCAACGATTCCGGAAGAACAACGGGTTATAATACCGACGCTTTTGGTTTTCATCAGAGTATCAAGCCTTTTTTGAATTTTAATCANCATCGGGCGATATTGTTAGGTACTGGAGGTGCTGCAAAGGCAGTAGCATATGTTCTCGAAAAAATNGGNTTAGAGGTTTTTTATATTTCAAGAAACCCATTAGGAAATAAAACCTTTGGATATTCGGAGATCAATAAANATATGATTGATTCTTGCAAGCTGATTGTGAATTGNACACCTGTTGGAATGTATCCAANNACGAATGAAACCATTTCTTTTCCTCATCATTATTTAACAAGCGATCATTTAGTGATTGATTTGATTTACAATCCTGAGCAAACAATTTTTTTAAAAAATGCATCAGATCNAGGAAGCATAATCCTAAATGGAAAAAGCATGCTACATCAGCAAGCTTTGAAAAGCTGGGAAATATGGTCTAAGTNATGGTTTAGATGTGTAAAGGTCTATTTTCAGTTGCCGACAATGCAGCTTCTTTAATTGCCTCTGTATACGTGGGGTGTGGATGACATATTCTCGCTAAATCTTCAGCAGAAGCTCTATATTCCATTGCAGTTACAGCTTCCATAATTAGGTCAGCAGCTCTTGGTGCAATCATATGTACTCCCAATATTTCGTCCGTAGTTTTATCTGCCAGAATTTTGATCATCCCATTAATATCCATACTTGCGCGCGCTCTTCCTAATGCCCTTATAGGGAATGTTCCGGATTTGAATTCAATATTGTCTGCAACAAGCTCCTGCTCCGTTTTACCAACTGCAGCAATCTCAGGCCAGGTATATACGACTCCTGGAATCAAATTGTGATTGATATGGGGTTTTTGTCCTGAAATGAATTCAGCCGCATANACGCCTTCTTCTTCAGCCTTGTGAGCCAGCATTGCACCGCGCACGACATCTCCAATGGCATAAACATTAGGTATATTGGTTTGAAGGTNTTCATTGACAATAATTTGACCTCGATCATTCGCCTCAACTCCAGCACCTTTTAGGTTNAGTCCTTCAGTANAAGGTTTTCTTCCAACAGCGACTAAACAATAATCTCCTTCTATTTCGACCTCGACACCCTTTTTGTTCAAGGCCGTAACAATTACCTTTTTACCTGTGTTTTTTACAGATTCAACGCGATGCTCCATNTGGAATTTAAAGCCTTCTTTTTTCAGGATTTTGGTGAAATCTTTTCCTATGCTTAGGTCCATTGTTGGNAGAATTTGTTTTGCAAATTCTATGACCTCTACCTGGCTACCAAGTCTTTTGTATACAGAACCAAGCTCCAATCCAATAACACCTCCTCCAATGACCAAGAGTTTCCCGGGGATTTCCTTCATCTTAAGGGCCTCAGTGCTTGTGATGATTCGTTTTTTATCTGGTTCCATTCCGGGGAAATAATTAGGTTTAGATCCCGTTGCGATNATAATGTTTTTTCCTTCAAATTTGCTTTTCTTTTTGTCTTCGGATAGTACCTCAATCGTGGTATTNTTGACAAAAGTTCCGATGCCATGTATGACATCTATTTTATTTTTATCCATTAGGAATTTTACGCCATCACAGGTCTGACTTATGACTTCATCCTTTCGGTCCATCATTTGTTTGAGATTCACTTTTGGATTATCTACTTCAATACCATGCTTTTGAAAGGTGTGTGTGGCGTTGTGAAAGTGCTCGGAAGAATCTAAAAGTGCTTTCGATGGAATACAGCCAACATTNAGGCAAGTACCTCCAAGCGTAGCATATTTCTCAACGAGTGCAGTTTTCATTCCTAGCTGAGCGCTTCTTATGGCAGCTACATAACCTCCAGGTCCCGATCCAATAACAATGACGTCGTACATAGTTTCAAGTTTTAAGCAAAGGTAACAAACATCAACTATACTTTTTACTCGAATCGCCTTTGTTTTTTGTTACTTCCTATTGATTTAATATCAGCAGATTAGATTCCTTGCTTGGACTTCTATATTTTTGTTTTCATGAAAACGATTTTAATCTTTGGAGCAGGATGGTTGGGTAAGGCCGTTTTGAAGACATTGGCTTCCTCGAAAAGGAAAATTATCGTTGCTACAAGANGGCCAATAGTTCAAAATAGCAATCCAGATATTGAATACCGCAAAATTTCTTTTCATCCCCAATCAGGTGCAGTAGAATTTGAAATCCCAATGACCCAAAAAGTAGATGAGGTTTTGGTCATGCTTCCACCTTCTCAGATGGTGAATTATGCGCATACAATTGAATCTATTTGCANACAATTCCCTTCAGTAGACCATTTTGTTTTCACCAGCTCTACGGGNGTATATCAAGAGCAGTCGGGCTGGGTTTACGAAGATGGTGCATTGAAAAAAACGCACCCTGTTGTCCTTGCAGAGGAACAAATCTGTCTCAATTTCCCAAAAAAATATACGATTCTTAGGCTTGCTGGCCTCATCGGAGAGAATCGGCATCCTGTTCTTTATTTCTTGAAAAAGAAAATCAATCTAAACGGNGCTGCTCCAGTTAATTTGATTCACAGAAAGGATATNTTAAATGCCTTNACCATTTTGCTTGAAAATCCGCGCCCAGGTTTTTATAATTTATGCTACCCAGCGCATCCAACTAAAAGCGAGTATTATGGTGAAATNGCACGTAAGCTTTTTCAAANAGCGCTTGAATTTGATCATCAGGGCAATGGTAAGATGATAAATGGCTCAAAATTTGCATCTAGCTTTAAGTATGAATATCAATTTGATATTCATGATATTGATAACCTAGATAAAATCAATTAAGACAACAAATAATATTTTTTAACGTCTATCTATTAATGAGATACATCGTCTATTTCTTATTTTTCATTAATACCCTGTGTGCAAATGCNTCACACATCATCGGCGGTGATATCTATTATGATTATTTGGGTAATAACAATTATAAATTTGTACTTACGCTTTACCGGGATTGTGCCTCTGATGGTGCAGAATTTGACAATCCTTTAATGCTATCCGTTTATATGGCAAATGGTAGTTCTTATCAGACCGTTCAGGTTCCATTTGCAGGAAGTGTTTTTATTCCNTTAGATTTTAACAATCCATGCGCCACAGCTCCTGGTGGGATATGTGTGGAACGTGCGATTTANGAAACTGTATTAAACCTGCCCCCAATTCAAGGAGGATATAATGTAAGTTACCAGCGTTGTTGCAGAGGACCAGCAATTGTAAATATCGTCAACCCTGATGATACTGGACTAACCTTAACTACGCATGTTCCGGGTATTGAAACAGGTTTCACTGACAACAGCAGTCCGCGATTTACGAACTACCCACCATTTTTACTTTGTAACAATGAACAAATTGNTTTTGACCATGTTGCCACGGATCCAGACGGCGACCAATTGGTCTATTCAATGGCCACTCCGTTCTCAGGAGGAGATTCTTTTGATCCTGCTCCTATCGCACCGCCACCACCTTATTTTCCTATCCAATGGATTGGCGGGTTCACTCCACAAGCTCCGTTAGGTCCTGGCTCTTCAACTCAAATAGATGCTGATGGCTTATTGTTAGTCAACCCAAATTTAATGGGTCTATTTGTCGTGGGNGTTCGTGTTCAAGAATTCAGAAATGGGATATTAATAAGTGAAACAATTCGTGACTTTCTTTTTAAGGTAATGGATTGTAATATAACGATGCAGGCACTACTTCCTTTTCAAGAGGACCTTTCTACATTTGTCTCGTACTGTCAAGGTATGACTGTTCAATTTGAAAATAACTCATATGGAGGTTCCTCTTATGCCTGGGATTTTGGTGTTGCAGANCAATCTAATGATATAAGTGGATCTTTCGAGCCGACATATACCTATCCTGGGCCTGGAGATTATTTGGCAACCTTGATTGTAAACCCGGGAATGACATGCACAGATACGGCGTATATGTCTATTACAGTAGGAAATCCGTTTTCTGTGGGCTGGTCGGCAGAGGACTCCCTTTGNATATTGGGCAATTCGTTTGACTTTAATCTGCTGACAAGTAATCAAAATGCCAATTTTGAATGGTCTTTTGGGCCTGACGCAAATATTGAAAATTGGACGGGTGCAAATGTCCCNTCGGTGAGCTTCTCTAATCCTGGTTTTCATACTATTTCGCTATATGGTGACGATGGAGATTGTGCAACATCATTTGAGGATTCTATCTTTATTTTTGATGAACCGTCTGTTGAAATTGTACTGCCTGATTATGTTTCCTGCTTGGGGTTGACAATAGACTTTGAAAGCACGCTTATGAATGTCTCCAATATTCTTTGGGACTTCGGTGATTCTGGTACAAATGATGACCAAAGTACATTAGGCAACCCGACTTATTCGTTTAATAACCCCGGCATATACGCTATTGAGCTAATAGGAAGTAATGCGCCAAATTGTATGGATACAGCAACTGCAACAATAGAGGTCAAGGAAAAACTAGTGATGGAAATTGAGCACAGTGATTCGTTGTGCATNACAGATGGTTTGTTTGATTTTCAGGCAACCGTNAGTGGCCCTGATGATGTCAGCTTTNTATGGGATTTTGGACCTAATGCATCCCTTCAGAGTTCAACTGAGCTCAGTGTATCGGGCATACAATTTTCAAGTCCTGGTTTCCAATCAATCAAGTTTACAGGTTCTCATGANATTTGCATAGATTCTGTAGAATCATTGCTATATGTTTTTTCTGAGCCATATATNGATTTCACNATTGTAGATAATGTATTGTGCGCTCCTGAGGTGGCTCAATTTATTAATTTNAGTCAGGTCGAAGGCGAGGTGATTTATACCTGGGAGTTTGGTGACGGTGGTGTTTCTATGCTGCCTAGTCCATCATATACTTANAATACCATTGGAGATTATAGTGTTGGGCTTACATTAATCGCTCTAGAAGGTTGTGTTGACACACTCTATCTTTTACAGCAAGACTTAGTGAATGTTTACCCTTCTCCAACTGCTGGATTTATTGTGAATCCAGATAAGGTAGACGTCTGNGACAATGAGGTTGCNTTTATAAATCAATCCATAGGAGCAACGTCTTTTTCCTATTTTTATGATCAGGGTCAGTATATGTCAACTGAGTCCGACTTTACACATTTTTATACGCAGTCCGGATCTGATTANCCTCTACAAATAGCATATAATGAATTTGGATGTGCGGATTCAATTCGGGCCGAAGTATTTGTAGAACCATTTGCCATATATATCCCAAATACGTTCATTCCAGACGCAGACGGATTGAATGACAATTTTCTACCCATTACAGATTTCGAAATTCATGAATGGGATTTAAGCATTTTTAATAAATGGGGTGCGCTTATTTACAATGGTCGAGAATATGAATCAGGGTGGGATGGTACCTTTCAAGGTAAACAGTGTCAAGATGGGACCTACATTTATACGCTGAGATATAAATCCTGTGCAAACCCAATTGAAGCGAAGTTGNTAAAAGGTTTTGTAAACCTAATTCGTTAAAGAACTTTTTTCTTTAGTTCAAAATTACGTCCTAAATAGACACTTCTTACNTGTTCATCAGATGCTAAATCTTCAGCGGTACCAGATTTTAATATACTTCCTTCGAATAAAAGATAAGTTCGGTCTGTTATAGAAAGCGTTTCTTGAACATTATGGTCTGTAATTAAGATGCCAATATTTTTCTTTTTTAAATCTGAAACAATACTTTGAATATCTTCTACAGCGATAGGGTCAACTCCAGCAAAGGGTTCGTCTAAGAGCACGAATTTTGGATCTGTGGCCAATGCACGCGCAATTTCNGTTCTTCTTTTTTCTCCTCCCGACAGCCTGTTTCCCAATGTCTTCCGAAAGTTATTCAAATTAAACTCTTCCAGAAGTTCTTCAAGCCTTTCTTTTCTTTCTGATGGTGATTTGTCAGTCATTTCAAGGATGGCCATAATGTTATCCTCGACGCTCAATTTTCGAAACACNGAGATTTCTTGGGGAAGATACCCAATTCCCATTTGGGCACGTTTGTACATGGGAAGCTTTGTGATCTCTGTTTCATTCAAATATACCTTTCCTACATCTGGCCTCACCAAACCCACGATCATATAGAAAGAGGTTGTTTTACCCGCTCCGTTTGGGCCTAATAAACCGACAATCTCTCCTTGATTTACTTCAATTGAAACGCCATTTACGACCTTTTTCCCTTTGTAGCTTTTTTGGATATTGTTCGTGTAGAGTTTCATGCGTTTAATGTACTAAAAATTAAGGGCAAATTTAGCGCGAATACCCAATGGATTGGTCGTTTCGTCCAAGTAGGTCATCCTCCAGACTAAGTCTACTCTGAAAAATTTNAATAAATTTTCTATTCCTATGGTTGATTCGGCGTAGGGCAACCCATTGAACTCTTTAATAAAGTCGGGAAAGATCATACTAGCCTCATGCCTATGACTTAAGGCTCCATAAGCCAACCTTCCTGAAGTTACGAGCCTTAGATTTAANTTTTTCACAAGCGGGATTTTATTCATAAAAAAGCCATCCCAATGATTTTCTAAATAAAACCCTGTATACCTGTCACAGACAAATTCCAAGAAATTCAACTTGTTGAAAGCAGAGGTCATGAGCCAAAGTGATTGATTTCCTGGGATTGCATGCAATAGCGGGTAGGCTACATTTCCAAATACTGCTCCAATGTTGGCGCCATACTCAATACGACCAAGTATGCCAATTTGTGTTCTGTGCTCTATATTTAGCGCTATTTTTTGATAATTGTATTCACTTCCTAAAAGATCTTTTACACCAAAAACACCTTGAAGGGAAATGGCGGGAAACTTCGAACGAATACTGGTTCGATCAAATGAACCTGAAATAAACTCTTCATCTTTAGCCCATCTTATGAGGGCTTTGAACTCCGTTGTTGTGATTTGGTTAATTGTATCAAGTCCGCTATTAGACCCGTTGGGTCTTAAGAAATTTGCCAAGCCTAAAGGATTGAATTCTTTCCATTCTGCTCCTAGAAAGAGAATAACATCTTTACCGATGTCTTTCTCTAAATTTNCACCAGCCTTTTTCAGAAAAGTAAGTTTGTCAAAAGGGGCGGTNCTGAATAATGTGGCAAAGGTATTGCCTACGCCAATCGCNTAAGGTGACAGGCCAATTTGTTCAATATCGTAATTGTAGTATAAAGAGAGAATACCTCTCTTTTTAGGACTAATATTGGCGCGAAAGCTGGCTCCATATTTCCATACTTTATCTCCAAACCCATAGGCCCCNTTCATNCCAAATTCAATTCTTCTCGAAAAAGCATTTGAGGTTCTAATGGAAAGTGCTGTTCTGAATTTTTCAACTGGGTTTGTACTTGCCAAGGAATATAAATCTCCAAGCTCAATCTTTCCGATTTGATAGAACCCGCTTGCCGCGAGGTAGGTAATGTTTTTGAGTCTTTTGAAATAAGGGTTTGTATTGAGTGAGTCAATCATGTCTCCTATGCCTTCCTCTTGCGTTGAAAGCTTTATCGGTCTCAGTGCCAACCATTCTTCTTTTGATTTCTGCTTTGCACCCTCTAGAANTTCGACGGTACTATTTGAATTATAAAACTTTTTATCCTGTTCTTTATTGATTGAAAATTCACTTCTTTGGCTTGACTTTCTGGCAAAGAATCCGCTGAGTTTTCCTCCCTTTGTAAGCTGTATGTCTGCAATGAGATTTTCTTTGCTGAGCATCCATGTGGATTCATTGATTTGTTCGAATTCGTGAACAAAATAGAAGTCATTAACAAAATTTAAATTCACATCGGNTGATACATTTGCGCTGAACTTTTTTACCGCAAAAGTTGTGTCGTGGATCCACATTGAACCAGAAAAAGTGAGCTCTCCTTGTCGCTTTGGAATAAATTTTAGATTGTAGCACCAATGCTGGTCAATAAAACTAGAATCTTCGAGGTAGTATTTATAAAAAAGTCTNGAGTTGTTTGCGATTGGGCTGATAAAAGATTTGCCAAAAATGGTGTATATATTATCGTAGATATTGAGGTCAAGATACATGTCTCCTAGAAAGGTGTTTAGCTCTAGGTTTTCCACTCCCGTGGTCCTAGCAGCCTCGATGACCTCTTTTCGTTCTCGGGGTTTATTTTTGTAGTAAAAGCGTGAAATGGTCTCATTTAATATTAACGGCAAGTATTTATTCCCAGTGTCTGTGGAGTCCAAATAATTGAGGAGGACATTGAGCTTTTGAATTCTTTTGTTTTNTTCTATTTCACTGCCAATNTTGTTTAAATCAAATTGAATTTTCGTATACAATTTATATGCATAGCTATCCAGCTTTTTTTTGTCATTCTTATGCTTATTCGCAATTAAATTTCTATGCAAAATTTTAGATGGGAGCTCCTCTGGAGCCCGAACAGTCACCTCTTTAAAGTCGATAAAAATGCTTTTGAGATAAACGGTGAATGCTTCTTGCTCATTTTGCAGACTTTCCTCGAATATGGTACGGTCAATTTTCGACTTTTGGTAACCTGTGGCAGAAACCTCGAGGGTGTCATCTTCTGGCTTTACTAAAATCTTGAAATAACCTGCGGAGTCCGAAAGTGTCGCTTTTTTCGAGGGGATTGCCTTTATCACTGAGAATGGTAAAGCTACTTTCGTCTTTGCATCGANAATTCGTCCTTTAATAAGTTGCATCTGACCAAAGCTGAAAAAGGAGCTGAGTAGGATGATAAAAAGAAAGAACAGCTGTTTTACCTTATTCATCCTCCGAAGTTTTTACCACTCTTTTGGCGATGAGAATTCCTATTTCATATAAAATAAAAATAGGTATTGAAACAATTACTTGGGAAATGATATCTGGTGGAGTGATGATGGCAGAGAGNATTAGAATCCCAACGATGGCATGCTTTCTATATTTAATTAAAAATTCAGGGTCTAGTACGCCGACCTTTGTAAGGAGGTAGGTGACGACAGGAAGTAAAAAAAAGAGTCCAGTATAAAAAACAGTGGAAAGAATCATACTCATGTATGAGCTAATTGTGAAATCATTTCTAATCTCGCTAGAGATTTGATAGGATCCAAAGAACTGAATGCTTAGGGGAGCGACAACGAAATAACCAAATGAAATGCCGAGGAAGAAAAGCAAACTAACATAAAAAACAATGCCTCTCGCCATTTTCTTTTCACCAAATTTCAGGCCTGGTTTTAGAAACGCCCATATTTGATAAAAAATGAAAGGAAAACCTATAACGAGTCCACCCATAAAGCTCATCATCAATGCGTACCCAAATTGACCAGAAACAGTCATGCTTTGAAGTTGAACTGGAATATCCTCAACGCATGTCCCTAAATAGTCACACATTATTCGAAAAGAAAAGAAATCTTTCTTTTTCATGGACATAAAGACATTGTTCATGATCCATTCTTGGAAGGTCCAGATGACGATTCCAATAAGAATAACAGCGATTGCAGAGCGAACCAGACGCCATCTTAGCTCCTCTAGGTGCTCGATAAACGACATTTGGTCTAAATCAGCTTTGCCTTTTTGATCTTTCAAAATCCTTAATTATGATGTACAAATTTAACCAAAAGCCTTGATAATAAGGCAAAATCAGATAATAGCTCAAAACAATTTTTAGAACGTAAATCATTTACGATCACNTGGGGTAGATTTGTTTTAAAATTAAGCCATATGCCAAAATTTCAAATTCAAAAACTAGAATTCAACTCTTTTAATGACTGGATAACCATGCAGGGAAAAATAGTTAAAGGCTACCTCAAAAGCGAATATACTTTAAAGGTGGAGGTNTCTCAAATCAATCGAATCCTTAACTTAATTCAAAAGCTAAATCCGGAAGCGTCAGTATATGACTGCCTGTCTTCTTATACCCAAAACGATTACAGTGAATATAAGTTCGACTTTGAAAGCTTAATATCGCGGGAAGTTTCTTTTACGGAATTACAAACACAAACCACTAGGTCTGAGCTTAGGATGATTCGCGCTTAGGGTTGAATGAAAACTGTCTCTTCATTTACCTGTTCAGGTTCTATCTTGATGATTCCTTGNCCTATTTTGTTTAAAAGCTGCGCTTTGATATCCAAAACAGCAACGCCTGCCTGACCGAGCTGATAAATCTCATTGTAGTTAAAAGACGCCATACCAGCAGCATTTGTATACGCNGTATCATAAACTGCAACTAGCTGCACAGGTGGGTTTTGGGTATTTGTACCGTATAACACCACCATCGCTCCTTCAACGACTGCATTGCTTTCGTCTCGGACATAAATGTTTGCCAGTGTATCTGCTTTCTTTCTACAAGAAGTCATACCTGNAATGGTGATTATAATAAACGTGAGAGGNAGTAAATAGTGCTTCATTTTCATGATTCCTTAATTTGGTAAGTATATAGTTTCTACAGATGTTGTATGTACTCTACATCTTGTATAACCGGATGCTTCTTTTGTGTTTGATTTTACTAGGATATCAAAATAACCCGTTGTATTGTCAGGTCCTGAAACATTAAAGTAGTCATCCATNTCAAAAGTTGTAAATCCAGAGCTGTTGGTATATGTGGTATCCACGTATTCTAGGGTTGGCGGATTGGATTGCTGATCACCGATAATAATGACCTTCGCTCCATAAACCAATTGGTTGGTTGATGAACGAACAAAAACCTTAAGAATTGCCGGGTCTTTGGGTGTACAACCCACAAGCAATAACAATGCAAGGGTCAAGCTGATGGATAATAATTTCTTCATNTTTCTAGTTCTGAGCTCAAAGTTAAGCTAAATATTTTTTAATCTATACGGTTTAATTCTAAAAGTGTTACTGCAGGACCAAATCAACGCGGTTCTCAATTTCTTCTATCAAATTGACNGTTTCCTCTGCGANAAGTCCTAATTTTTGTGCCTTAACCTCCACAATTGCAACTCCTGATTGTCCAGGTTTATAAATGTCATCTAAATTAAAAAACGNAATTCCGTTGCCATTGGTTGCTTCTTNGTAATCAACAATTATAAGATTACCGTCTGTATTGTCGGGAGGAACTCCTTTCACTTGCACACTTGCTCCAGCAACAGCTCCCCCTGATTCAGTTTTAACNTCTACACGNAGNCTAGTTGGNGATGTCTTGTAGCAGGAGGACAAAGTGATTAATAGAAAAGCNAAGAAACAAGCAAAGTGCTTTGGCATACAAAAATGTTTTTGTTGTACTTTTGTATATTACAATTAACTCTATTTAAAAGTTACAAGGGCGAAGCAATGATTGAACAGATTCAAAAAATAGAAAATGAGCTATCCAGCTATGAATTCAATACCGCTGAAGACACAGAAAAGTTCAGAATTCAATTTTTGGGATCGAAAGGCCAGATAAAAGGTTTGTATGCGCAGCTTCGTGAGGTCCCCAATGAACAAAAGAGAGAAATGGGTCAGCATATTAATGCACTGAAGATAAAGTCAGAGCAAATGCTGGTGGNNGCCAAACAAAAACTTGTCGGTACATCANCGAATCAAGATAAGGAGGATTTGACTAGACCAGCGGCCAAGCAGCCGCTTGGAAGCCACCATCCTTTGTCGATTGTTAGAAGAGAAATTATTGATGTTTTTAGAAAAATTGGCTTTTCAATCTCAGAAGGACCTGAAATCGAAGACGATTGGCATAATTTCTCAGCATTAAACTTTCCGCCNGAACATCCTGCCCGAGATATGCAAGACACTTTTTTTATTAAAAAAGGAGAAAACGAAATTGCCCTTAGGACCCATACNAGCTCTGTCCAGGTTAGGGTAATGGAAAATAATCAGCCCCCTATCAGGACTATNTCACCTGGTCGCGTTTACAGAAATGAAGCTATTTCAGCCAGGGCTCATTGTTTTTTCCATCAAATAGAAGGTCTCTATATTGATGAAGGGGTTTCCTTTGCGGACCTTAAGCAAACATTGTTGTTTTTTGCTCAGGAAATATTTGGTGCCAAGACNAAAATTCGCTTGCGACCGAGCTATTTCCCTTTTACGGAACCCAGTGCAGAGGTAGATGTTTCCTGTACAATCTGTAATTCAAAAGGTTGTAANGTTTGTAAATATACAGGATGGTTGGAAATTCTGGGTTGTGGTATGGTTGATCCAAATGTTTTAGAGGCTTCTGGTATTGATTCGAAAAAATATTCAGGTTTTGCCTTTGGAATGGGCGTTGAGAGAATAGCCCAGCTTAAGTTTAAGGTCAATGATCTCAGAATGTACTCTGAAAATGATTTGCGTTTTCTTGACCAATTCAAATCCACCCTTTAATGCCTTGGAATCAACTTACATCAAAAGAAACTGAGGACGGTTTTTTCTCAGATGACTTGCCTCATATTATTTTTAAGCATAGTCCAAGATGTGGAATTTCATCCATGGTTTTGAGACGTTTTGAAGCCTCTGAGTTGTTTAAAAATTCCAANGAGACTTATTGGCTTCTGCATGTAATTGAAAATAGAGCTATGTCGAATGCTTTAGCGAATGATTTCAATGTAAGACACGAATCACCTCAAGTTTTAGTTTTGTATAAAGGAGAACTTGTGTATCATGCTGCTCACTCTGCAATTGATACCGACCAAATTGAATTCGCCTTAAATGATTTAAAATGAAAAAAATAGGAGCAATTGTATTGGCGATTGTATTAGTGATTGCCTTTGCCCTTCCATATATTGGGAAAAATGAGTCAAACCCCGAACAGATGATTGATTTCGGGTTTAAATCCTCAAATACATTTTTATCTGTTCAGCAGGGAAAACCATTTGTTTTCGTTATGAATGCAGGTCAAAATGTTGACCGAATNGAACTTTCTTTAAACGGTAACCTAGTCAAATCATGGGCCGCAGAGGAAAAAAGGGTTTGGGCCGAGGGTGAAGCATTGACCTTTCAAATCCCTACACAAGAATATGCTTTGGGGACTTATTCAATTGAGCTTAGTGGGTTTTCATCAGGAGAACTTGTTAACAACGACGAGAGATTTCTATTTGTAAATGCCAATAATGCACTTCAAGAGCAAGAATTTGAGTTGCTCGATACCCATCCGCATAATCCAAATAATTTCACCCAAGGATATGAGTTTTTTGAGGATGAGCTCTATGAATCGACCGGTAATCCGCGCCAGACGAATGCAACAATGGTAGCAGAGATTAATAAAACAACAGGTGCTTCAATAAAAGAAGTAAAGCAACCGAATCCAATTTTCGGTGAAGGAATTACTATACTCGGTTCGAAAATATACCAGNTTTCATGGCAAGATGAGAAATGTTTTGTTTACGACTTGGCAGGTTTAAATGTTTTAGANACCCTTAATTATCAGGGTGAAGGATGGGGTTTGTGCAATGATGGAACGAATATTATTATGTCTAATGGCACCAATAAATTGACTTTTCGAGACCCTAAATATTTTGGGGTTTTAAAAACCATCGAAGTTCACTCCGATCGGGGACCGGTTACAAACTTGAATGAGCTTGATTATGTCAATGGGCGAATCTATGCAAATGTATGGATGAGCGAACAGCGATTTCAGCACGATTCACGTATGAACTTGACAAAGATTGTTGTCATTGATCCGGAAACAGGTGCNGTAGAAAGCTTTATTGATATTCAAGATATTCTTAGAAAAGCCTCCGCAACAAATGTCCCTAACGGCATTGCTTACAGGAAAAAGACGAATACCTTTTGGTTGACAGGAAAGTACTGGAATCAAGTCTACGAAATTTCGCTAAAAGCTAAAAGTATANAGGTCTAGCGTTGAGTCTTCCATTTGCGTAAATCAATGTAGGAAAGGGTACTTTTAATGTATTAAGCGCTTCAAATAGGCCTTTCAGTAATTTTGATTTCACCTTAATTTTACTAAGGTCTACATCCAAAGACAACAGTAGTTCTCTATGGCTAGTTATGCCTTGATAGCTTGTCGCATCACCCTTTAACCTTCCTCTNATACTATGCCCAAAGCTTAGCATAAGCCAATCAGGCCATTTTTGAACCCCTATTAGATTAGGAGAAAAGCTNAGCCAATACGTTTGTCCATTGTAATCTTTCAGAAGAGATTCAATGAAATTCTTTCCAAGAACTTCAGGTCTTTGTTCGGCAAATCGCGTTTGATGAAAAGAAAACTTAGGTTTAAAAACTTGTGATTTAAAATAATGNTCTTGAAAGACATATAATCCAACGCCAATTGCATTAAAACCCATATCACTTAGAGAAAAACCCCAAGATTCGCTGAAACCATCTAGTATTTCAATGGTGGTAAAATATCCTAAGCTAATTCCAGAGGCTAANAAGAGACTTTTNCTTTTTTTTAGGCCTGTCCATGAAAAAAGAGCATCAAGACCTCGGGTCACATGATAGCAAGAAAGTGAATGACCCAACTTATCCATTTGCATCCAGTTTTTAGCATCATTGAATAAGTGAAAAGATCCTTGATCCTCCTGACTATACCACAATTTACTTAGTCCATATATACTTCCAATACTGGCTGTTCCGACGCTAGCTGTTGACCATGCGAATCGTTGCNTTGAAAATACAGTATCTGAGGTGTCCTGAAAATCTTGTGCATCTGAAGTTGTAACCAAAGAAAAGAACACTGAAAATAAAATTAGCCTCATACCTCGAATTTAGAGAATATATCCTAGATTTTTACGTTATCAAATTTACACTACATTTGAAGCAAAATCAATTACATATGGTAAATAGTAGAAAAGATTGGAATGACATTAAAAGTAACGACAGCTGGTCAATTTTTAAAATAATGTCTGAGTTTGTTGAAGGATTTGACCGTATGTCTAAAATAGGGCCCTGTGTTTCTATTTTTGGTTCGGCAAGAACCCCGGAAGAAAACCCGCATTATAAATTGGGTGTTGATTTAGCCGAACAACTTTCTAAGAGAGGATATGGTATCATTTCTGGTGGAGGACCCGGAATCATGGAGGCAGCAAATCGCGGTGCTCAAAAAGGTGTTGGTCCTTCCGTAGGTTTGAATATTGATTTGCCATTTGAGCAAAACCATAACCCTTATATTGATCCTGCTCATAATCTAGAGTTTGACTATTTCTTTGTTCGTAAGGTAATCTTTGTGAAATANTCTCAGGCCTTCGTTGCGCTTCCTGGAGGTTTCGGAACACTAGATGAGCTTTTCGAAGCACTTACGCTGATTCAGACAAAGAAAATTGCAAGGCGCCCGGTTGTCTTGGTTGGTAAAGAATATTGGTCAGGGATGACAGATTGGATTCAAAGGACAATGCTAGACGCGGAGCAAAATATTTCTAAAGAGGATTTAGATTTATTTTGTTTGGTTGATACTCCTGAAGAAGCCGTTGAATATATTGAGGATTTCTTTACAACACATTCCTTAACTCCTAACTTCTAATTCTTTAAAAGACTTTATATTTACAGTGTGAAAAATAAGCTAAAGTCCATATTTAAGCTGAGGGTATTTCTTTTGATCAGGCAGTTTTTTTGGTCTCGAACTTTCTTGTTAAGTAGTCTGCTTCTTGCAGGTATTTATGGAGGTCTTCTCTATGGAACGATGCGTTACCTCAATGTGTTTACCAATCATGGAGAGGAGGTTGCCGTACCCAATCTTCTGGGCTTATCTGCAGTGGAAGCGAAGCTAAAGCTTGAAGANTTAGGACTTAGCTATGAAATACTTGATAGTATATATGATCCGAATGAGCCGAATGGTATTGTAAAGGAACAAATGCTTCAACCTACTAGTTTATCCAAAGTCCATGTGAAATCAAACAGAGTTATTGGTTTACGGCTTTCCAAAAAGCGAGAGCTAACTGAAATGCCAGACTTATTATATGATGAGGTTGAATTTGCTAAGGGAAGATTAGAAAGCCGAGGATTCAAGTTTTCCATTGAATATAAGCCTACAACAGAGGCAGACGGCTCTGTTTTAGAACAAAAACATGCTGGATTGAATATAGTAGCTGGGACAAGAATCCCAAAAGGTTCAGATATTACTTTGGTTGTTGGGCGCAATGAGGTTGGTGTTTCGCTTGAACTTCCGAATCTTGTGGGGATGAATTATGCAGATGCAGTGAATTTATTGACCAGCACCGGATTTCAATCCTTTTCAACCATTTGTAATAATTGTGAGACCAAATCAGATACGCTGAATGCACTCGTTTTCGGACAATCCCCGGAGTATTTTGAAAATAAAACTCTTGAAAGGTCCAAACACATTACAATCCTTATTAACGCTGGAACTGCAGCTACCGAAAATCCATTCGAATGAATTCATTGCGTTATCTTGTCATGCTCGTTTCGATTTGGNTATTAAATATTGCTTANGGACAAGTTGAGCTCGGTCCACTGACCCAAAATCATNTTCAAAATGCTGNACCACATCTAAAAAATGGAACGATTGATAGCTCGTTTATTTATTCTACGGATACGATTGGGCTTCCTTTTTTCGATGATTTCACGTTCAATAAAATACAGCAATATACACCTGACTTCACAAGTCCACTGGCAACAAGTGATTTGTATTATTACATGATAGACCAGGCGACTGCTTTGCCGATAGCAAATGATTTACTTTTCACAAACCAGGTTACGTTTAACAGGTTTTTTGATCCAGCGCTGGGAACGTTCACAGATACTGTCTTTGCATCCCAATCAATTAATATTGCTGATTTCTCTTCTTTTCCGGTGAATTACGATCCTGTTGATCTTTATCCGCCCTATTATATTTACGACACCTTAAGTCCAGGAGATGAATCCGATACGGTATGGATTCAGAATCCTCCATTTTTCCAGGATTCAGCACGTCAGTTTTTCTTACCTGTATCAGATCCAAACTTATTGTGGGTTGATAATTATGTATATCACAACTATAGATATGGGGACCATCCCCGAACTTTGGGCGTAATGACCTTTGATGGTCTTGATGAATACGGGTACCCCTATGCCATCGGAACAGCCTCTTCCGGTTATGCTGATGCTTTGACCTCTAAACCTATTGATCTATCAGGCATGAGTCCTGCTGATTCTATCTACATGTCTTTTATATATCAACCTCAAGGATTTGGAGATGAACCTGAATCTACCGATTCNCTTCTGCTCGAATTTTATGATTCTGCCGCTGAACAGTGGAATAGGATTTGGGGTGATACAGGAAGGAGTGTTAAACCTTTTAGTATCGTACACCTTCCTCTCCTAGGAAACAATTATTTCACAGACGCTTTTCAATTCAGGTTCAGAAATTATGGTGGGCTTTCTGGGTCTTTAGATCATTTTCAATTGGATATGGTTTATCTCAGAGAGGCAACACCTCCGGCNTACATGGATACTGTCTTTAAGGATTTTTCTTTTGTGTACCCTGTCAATTCATTACTGCGCGATTATACTTCAGTTCCTTGGGATCATTATCAGGANTCCACAGAAAATAAAATGAACGAAGCGATGGAAGTTGTTGTTTTCAATGGTAGTAGTGGTCCCGAAAACTATCAAGATGGAGCGATAGATATTTCTTATAATGGTATNAGCGAAGGAAATTTTATATTGCAAGGTTTCACCCTAGCAGAACAACAAATTAACTATGCCGCTTTAGATTTTGCTACTTCTTATCACGACCTTAAATCGGGATATGAATTTCCTAGAGATTTATCTGGNATTTATGAGGAATTTGATGTTAGGGTAAATGCTTCAGCACAATATCCAAACTATGAACCAAATGATTCAACTGCNTTTACGCAAGGGTTTTATAATTTTTATAGCTACGATGATGGCTCTGCTGAAGCGGCTTTTGGCCCTACTGGCGTTCAGGCCAGGCTTGCCATTCATTTCGATGCATTCCAAGCAGATAGTCTTATTGGTGTAAATCTTTGTTTTGTGCCATCTGTAAATGACGTCTCAGATAAGCTTTTTCTACTCACTGTATGGGATGATGAAAATGGAGAGCCCGGAGAAGTCCTTTATGAAGATGATGTTTTTAATCCCCGAAACCCTATCTATGTTCAAGGNGAGAATCAATACTTGAGCTATTATTTTACTGATACAATGAAAGTCCCTGTTGGCAACTCTTTTTTTGTCGGATGGAGACAGCTGGATCCAGAACGTCTTAACCTAGGTTTTGATAGAAATATCGATCAATCTGATGAGATTTTATACAGTGTTAATGGTGGTGTTTCTTGGTTGGTTTCTCCTTTTTCAGGGAGCGCGATGNTTCGGCCTATTTTTTCAACTCAAATGGATGCTTCTTTAGGGATAATTGAACCACAAACAAANCCTNCTGAAATCANTNTTTTCCCTAATCCTNCGCGTGCGNTTATTTATGTAAAGAATTCTTTAGGCCTGTCATCTATTGAAAAAGTTCTCTTNGATGCTNCAGGTAGAACGCTCATGCGAACAAACCAAGAGTCATTTGACCTTCGNACAGTCGAACCGGGAATCTATTTCATTTCGGTACCTTCGCTTTCTGACANAAGGTACAAAGTTATAAAGCTGTGATGGAAGATGAAACAATAGAGTCAGAGCAAGAAGATTTATTTGAACATTACAAATTTCAAGCAGATCCACGTCAAGAACAGGTTCGGATAGACAAATTCTTAGGTGAGCGTTTAGCCAATACTTCTCGCAACAAAATTCAAACTGCTGCAAAAGAAGGAAATATTTTGGTAAATGGTGCGCAAGTAAAACAAAATTACCGTGTAAAANCTGGTGATCTTGTAACAATGGTGCTCCCTTATCCAGTGAGAGAGTTTGAACTTAAAGCGCAAGANATACCCATCAATATTGTTCATGAGGACGATCAATTTGTAATTGTAAATAAAGANGCTGGCATGGTGGTTCACCCTGGTCATGGAAACTATGATGGCACGCTCGTGAATGCATTATTGCATCATTTCGATCAACTACCGGAGCTGCCTTCAGACTATGCAGGACGACCTGGTCTNGTGCANAGGATTGACAAAAACACTTCAGGTCTTTTAGTTGTTGCCAAAACAGAGCGGGCATTAACCAAGCTTGCCAAACAATTCTATGACAAGACGACCTCTAGGAAATATTTGGCCTTAGTATGGGGAGATGTGGAAGATGACGGAACTATAACTGGGCATATAGCNCGATCAAAAAAAAATAGAAAGGTCATGTCCGTCTACCCTGATGGCGACGAAGGTAAGNATGCGGTGACACATTTTAAGGTTGTAGAACGATTNGGATACGTAACGCTTGTGGAGTGTAAGCTTGAGACTGGTAGAACACACCAAATACGTGTTCATTTTAAATGGATTGGACACCCCTTATTTAATGATGTAGAATATGGAGGCAATAAGGTGTTAAAAGGGTTGAAAACAGCTAAATATCAGAAGTTTATAGAAAATAATTTTAAACTATTTAAGGGGCAAGCACTCCACGCACAATCCTTGGGTTTNACCCATCCCTTAAACGGCGAAGATGTGCAATTTTATTCGGAGCTACCTGAATATTTTNAAATGGCCCTTAAGCGATTCCGGGATTATTGTAAATAATGATATTTTTTCTTTATTTTTGCTTTTCCGATAGGAATAACGACTATTAACCTATGAACAAGAACTTTACAATACTCTTATTTTTGCTTTTCACGTCGACAGTAATGTCNCAATCTGCTGGTCCTAAATATGTTCGAGAAGCATACACATCATTTGAATCTGGAAAATATTTTGAAGCCATAGACAAATGTCAGGCGGCTTTTACTAAACTCGGTTCGAAAGGCTCTCTNAAACAAAAGGGCGATATGGCGTTCAAAATCGCAGAATCNTACAGGCTCCTAGANCGATACGAAAGTGCAAATGAATGGCTCGACGTTTGTGTAGAGCTGAAGTATTTTGATATNAATCCGGATATTTATTTTTACAAGGGTGAAGCTCTCAGAAAAATGGGAGANTTCGGAAANGCAGAGAAGAGCTACTCAGAATTTAAGAAACTAGCTGATGGAGCGCGATCANATGAGGTTGATGTTGCTTTAAAGTCATGTGAAGAATATAAATTCTATGACATGATGGAGCCAGAAATCAATTATGAAGTTCAGTGTGAAACGAAAATAAATAGAAAAGAGTTTGACATGTCACCTGCCTTTGCTGACAAAAAAGGCCTCAAGATTTATTTCTCTTCAAGTAGACAAGAAAGTTCAGGTATTGGAAGAGATCCGATTACGGGTGAAAAATANATGGACCTTTATGTAGCGGAGTTTGATAAAAATGGNGANCCAACAAATGTAGAGACAATAGATAAAGATGGAGTCGTCAATACTTCTGAAAGTGAAGGTTCTCTTTGTTTTGACAAGAAATTNAAAACAATGTATTTTACGAGATGTCCAAATAAAGACAAGATGATGTTGGGCTGTGATATATGGAAAGTGAATCTTGTGGAAGGTGAATTTGTAGATCCAGTCAANCTCAATCTGAAACGAGACGAAAAAGAATCTGTGGGCCATCCTTGTTTGACAACGGACGGTGCAAAGCTAATATTTGCCTCTGATATGAAATCGAGTGGTGGGGATGTATCATTTGGTGGAAGAGATTTGTGGTANATCAGTTACAACAAGAAAGCAAAAGCTTGGGATTCTATCCCGAGAAANATGGGGCCAAGCTACAATACCTCAGGTAATGAGCTATTCCCATCGATNGGTAAAGAAGGTGAGTTCTTTTTCGCGAGTGACGGTCATAAAGGGATAGGAGGGTTAGATATTTTTATGTGCAAACCTTTGGAAGAAAAAAACACTTGGGATGCTCCCCAAAACATGGGATATCCAATTAATTCACCGAGTAATGANTATGCGATTACTAGTCGNGGCAAAAAAGGGTACTTTACATCTGAGAGAAGGTTGAATAATAATCAGTNCGCNCCTGATGTATGGAGTTATAGTATTCCACCGAATCTATATGACGTAAAGGTGATTGTTCANGAGTTTGGTAACAAAAACAAAAGAATATCTGACGCNCAGGTATCATTTAGTGGTGACGATGATTCGNATTGGGCAGATAATACAAATGAATCTGGAACTACGATCAGGTTTGATGTCAAAAATGGGAAGCAGAGATATATCAATGAGGATGTCACCTATTCCATTAATGCTATGAAGGATGGTTTTCTCCAAAATCCAAATGCTACTAAAATAACTACGGTTGGTCTTAAAGAGAGCCAATCATTTATCGTTGAGATTGAACTTGTACCGATTGTTGAAGAAATCCGAACACCTGAGGTGCGTTATCCATTAAATGAGTGGACGTTTATCAATGACTCTACATGCATGTCAACAGATTCTTTAGATTTCTTGTACAACTTGTTAAGTACCCANCCTTATATAACGATAGATCTTTTCTCTCATACAGATTCTCGTTCATCTGCCAATTATAACCAGGTACTTTCAGAAAATAGAGCCAAGGCCGTTTATAAGTTTTTAGTTGAGGAAAAAGGCATTGATTCTAGAAGAATTCAACCGGTAGGTAAAGGAGAGGCTGAGCCTGCATCTTGGGTAGACGAAGGCGGAAAANCAATTGTACTTACTGAGAGGTATATNAACAAATTCAGGTNCTCTGACAAAGCTAAATTCGAACGCTTACATCAAATAAACAGACGTACTACAGCTCGAATTACAAGTCAAGATTTTGATCCGAATACTGCGGCTCCGGCAAATCCTGAATGGATGGAGTTCAAGCCTCTGAAGTAAAAAAGCTATTTTAGTTTTANATGAAACGAACGCTTCAAAAAATCTTATTTTTTTTTGAAATGCAGTCCTATGGTGTCTGTGAGTGGTGGGCGCGAAAACTTGGAATTAGAANCACAAAGGTCCGCTTAGGNTTTATATATTTTTCTTTCGTAACCCTAGGTTCTCCATTGTTAATTTATTTAATTATGGCCTGGCTTCTCGAACACAAGCATTATTTTACTTTTTCTACCAAAAGAAAAAAGTCCATTTGGGAGCTATAATTTATTAAGGGATATGAAAATTCTAATCACAGGTAGTAATGGTTTACTTGGACAGAAAATTGTTCGGCAGCTCAAGAAAAACAAAAAATCATTTTTAGCTACATCGCTCGGAGAAAACAGGAATCCAGACTGTCCCAATGCGTTTTATAGNTCTTTAGATATCTCTAATCAAGCTTTGGTCAATGAGGTGATCAAAGATTATAATCCTGATGCTGTGATCCATACAGCCGCAATTACAAATGTAGATTATTGTGAAACTAATCCTAATCTTTGTCATGAAGTAAATGTCACTGCCACTGCTTATTTGTTTGAGGCTACTCAGAAAACTGGAGCTCATTTTTNACTCCTCTCTACTGACTTTGTTTTCGATGGGGAGAAAGGAAATTATACGGAATCTGATCAGCCGAACCCTCTAAGTATTTATGCCCAATCAAAGGTAGACGCCGAAAGAATTCTCATAAATTCGACAAACAAAAATTGGTCTATTGTAAGAACGATTATTGTTTTTGGTGAAGGAAAGAATTTGTCTCGATCCAATATTGTGTTGTGGGCTAAAGAGGCGTTGACTTCAGGAAAAGAGCTGAATATTATTGACGACCAATTTAGAGCGCCAACTTGGGCTGATGACCTCGCNTGGGCATGNATTAGAATAGCTGAGCTGCATAAAACGGGAATATATCATATCTCCGGGCCANAGACNTTCTCAATTTATGAGCTTGTACTTAGGGTGGCTAAGTCTTGTGGCTTAGACACTAAATCACTAAATAAAACGACGAGTGAGTCATTGAACCAAGCTGCCAAAAGACCACCAAAAACAGGTTTTGATCTGAGTAAAGCACGCGCTGAAATTGATTATAGACCCTTGTCTTTCGAGGATAGCTTAAAGCTTTTATTCTCGGTCTAAAAACCTTACCTTCGACACAATAATTGTAAACATTAAAACNACCTCATGAAAAAAGGAATTTTTGCTCTATTCGCTCTTTTATTACCTATGTTGAGCTTTGCTCAAGATGAAATGGGTTTGGACCAAAAAATAGACCAGGCNTTTAAACCTATTTCAGATTTTATTTCAGGTATTATATTTTTTGAAGTATTCGATGGAGCTCCATTTGTTATTATCNTTTTGGTTTGTAGCGCNTTATTTTTCACACTTTATTTTGGTTTCCCAAACATTCGATTTTTTGGTAAAGCAATAAATGTTGTTCGTGGTAAATATGACCATNTGGACCATAGCTCTTCAGGTGATGATCTTTTGGCCGTTGATGGTGATATTAAGGATACAATTGCCGATGAAAGTAAGGAAGGAGAGGTTACCCATTTTCANGCTTTGGCGACNGCTGTTTCAGGAACTGTAGGGAATGGGAATATTGCTGGTGTGGCTTTGGCCATTGCTTTGGGAGGTCCTGGAGCCACCTTTTGGATGGTTNTTTGTGGTTTGTTGGGGATGTCTTCGAAATTTGTTGAATGTACTTTGGGAGTCCAATACAGAGACATCGGAGAAGACGGAACCGTTTATGGTGGTCCCATGTATTATTTAAGTAAAGGTTTAAAGGAAAAAGGTTTCGCAACATTAGGTAAAATAACAGCTGTCTTGTTTGCTGTTTTTTGTATCGGAGGTTCATTTGGTGGAGGAAATGCTGCACAAAG
This sequence comes from Crocinitomicaceae bacterium TMED16, assembly GCA_002167775.1. Taxonomy (GTDB): domain Bacteria; phylum Bacteroidota; class Bacteroidia; order Flavobacteriales_D; family Crocinitomicaceae; genus UBA952. The sequence continues at coordinate 44,592 of NHBV01000006.1, forward strand.
TAACCAAGCCACAATTGTATTGAAGGAGCTAATGGGCTGGGAAAGTTCAAGTGCCGGAGCAATCATAGGAGTTGTTTTAGCTGTTTTAGTTGGGATTATTATTATTGGTGGAATCAAGAGAATTGCCTCTGTAACTGAAAAAATAGTGCCTTTCATGGCNGTTTTATATCTAGCGGCTTGTCTATATATTATACTCAGTAATTTTAGTTTTGTNGACGATGCTTTTGCCTTGATTTTTCGTGAAGCTTTNAACCCTCAAGCAATTGGTGTTGGTGGAATCATTGGNGTCTTATTGGTCGGNTTCAAAAGAGCTGCTTTCTCAAATGAAGCTGGTGCCGGTTCTGCATCTATAGCCCATTCAGCTGTNAAGACTAAATATTCTGCTTCAGAGGGTCTTGTCGCATTGCTTGAACCGTTTATAGATACTGTTGTCATTTGTACGATGACGGCACTTGTTATTATCATCTTCAATTTCGGTGGTGGTGATGGTGCTATTTTTCAATATGGAGGAGATGGTTCGGGTTCAGTGATGATTGATGGAGTTGCTTATGAGGGGGCTGGTATAACCTCTCAAGCCTTTGCTGCTTATATTCCTTATTCCAAGGTTTTTTTGACAATAGCAGTTGTGTTATTTGCCGTATCTACGATGATTTCATGGTCTTATTATGGTCTTCAGTCATGGAAGTTTTTATTTGGTAGAGGAAAATCCGCTGATTTAGCATATAAATTTCTTTTCTTGGGATTTGTTGTCATTGGTGCAGCAGCAAGCATGGATTCAATATGGGGCTTTTCAGATGCCATGATTTTCGCAATGGTTTTTCCTAATATGGTTGGNTTGTTTTTCCTTTTCCCGATTGTCAAGAAGGAACTCGCACGTTATTTTAATGCCATTAAGGAAGCCAAAGATGTTTAATCAGATTAATNCNTCAAACGATTAATAGTCCTTTTTATATTTCAAGAAAAACACGTCGAGGTCTAGTTGTTTTTTTCGTTTTGGCATTGCTCATTGTCTTCATTCCTAGATTAATTNATCATTATTCAGAACCCGAAATAATGCTGACCATTGAGGATGTNAAAAGAATCAATGAGCAAGAATTGGTACCTAAGAAAGCTTCAAAACGTTTGAATCAAAGAAAGCAAAAAAGTCAATCAAAATATAGATTACCACCCCGNAANTTNGANCCGAATGAATACGATGANGCTCAATGGATTTACCTGGGGTTATCNAAAAAGCAAGCAGCTGTCGTAATGAAGTTTATAAAATCAGGTATATACTCAAATGATGCTCTTGACAAGATTTATGTGTTCCCAAAAGAACTTTTGACCNTGATTAANGATTCCANNTTCTATCCAAANACTTCTGNTCCGGTTAAAAATTCAGAAGAAATAATTCTTTCGAGTGATATTATTCAGTTGAAACCAATTTTAGAATTGAATAGCATTGATTCGGTTCAACTTGTCTCACTTAGGGGTATTGGCCCGTTTTATGCTTCTCAGATTCTAAAGTACCGCAGAAAAATCGGAGGCTATTATCAGATTGAGCAGCTTCTTGAAGTTTGGAAAATGAGACCTGAGACCTATGCAGCGCTGACCGAACAGCTTTTTGTTGATAGTGATAAAGTACAGAAATTACGACTAAACGCCATATCATTTGAAGAGCTATACAGGCATCCTTATTTGAGCTATGCCCAGGCAAATTCAATTGTTAAGATGCGGACGCAATTAAATGGGTTCAAACATNTATCAGAAATAAAAAAATCGAAACTCATTGATTCAAAGACCTTTGATAAACTTGTACCATACCTTATAATTGAATAGTTTTTTNTAAAAACATAAAGAAAAATTCCTAATCCTCTAAACCTTCATTAAATTTGCACATGCTTTTAGAAGACAAGCTTAAAAATATAATTAGAGATGTGCCTGACTTTCCGAAGGCTGGCATCCTTTTTAAGGACATCTCTACTATTATGTTGAATCCTGAGCTATCTCAGGAAGTAATCGCTCATTTGGCCAGCGTTTATAAGGATCAAAATATAGANGCAATTGCTGGTATAGANAGTCGTGGTTTTTTGTTCGGCTACCCACTTGCTATTGCGCTCAAGGTTCCTTTTATTTTAATTCGCAAAAAAGGGAAGCTTCCCTATAAAAAAATTAGCTATTCATATGAACTTGAATATGGAAGCGCAGAAATAGAAATGCACGAGGATGCCGTTGGTAGTGGTCAAAACGTACTGATACACGACGATTTATTGGCCACAGGTGGGTCGGCCGCCGCCGCCGCCGAGCTTGTTAAAAGCTGTGGAGGCTCTGTAGTAGGATTTAATTTTTTAGTAAACCTTAGCTTTCTTAAAGGAGACGAAAAGCTAAATAGATATAGTAAGAATATTGTAAATTTGGTCTCCTATTAAGCANTAATTAATCATAAGATATATGAATTTTGAGCAGAACGAAAATCAGGGTATGATCGCACAAATGGTCCGTGACTTTGCAGAAAAGGAGATTAAACCAAATATGAAGAGTTGGGATGACCATGAGACTTTTCCTGTAGATACGATGAAAAAACTTGGAGAGCTTGGCCTCCTTGGTATTTTTATACCAGAGGAATATGGTGGTTCTGGTTTCGGTTATGCTGAGTATGCGACAGCATTAATGGAGCTTGGTAAGGTATGCGGTGGAATCGGTTTGAGTGTTGCAGCCCACAATTCATTATGTACAGGTCATATTTTTTANCATGGAAATGAAGAACAAAAAAGAAAGTATTTACCAAAGCTAGCNAGTGGAGAATGGATTGGTGCGTGGGGCTTGACTGAAGCGAATACAGGGTCGGATGCCATGCGCATGAAGACAACTGCAGTCAAAGACGGTGACCATTGGGTATTAAACGGCACAAAGAATTGGATCACACATGGTCTGTCAGGAGATGTGGCCGTTGTATTAATCAGAACGGGGGATCTTCTAGACAGTAAAGGCATTACTGCCTTTATCATTGAAAAAGGAACTCCAGGATTTTCAGCNGTAAAAATAAAAGAGAAATTAGGTGTTCGAGCGAGTGAAACTGCAGAGCTAATTTTTGATAACGTGCGTATCCCCGAGTCTNATGTTATTGGTGAGGTTGGAGCGGGCTTCAAACAAGCCATGCAGATCNTAGATGGCGGAAGAGTATCTATTGCCTCACTTAGCTGTGGCGTGGCAAGAGGAGCTTATGAAGCTTCTGTAAAGTACGCCAAGGAAAGAGAACAATTTGGTAAACCGATTGCTCATTTTCAGGCAATTGCATTTAAGCTAGCGGATATGGCTACTGAAGTTGAAGCTGCAGAGTTACTTACTTTTCAAGCGGCATATTTAAAAGACAATAAGAAGCCTGTAACCAAAGCAGGCGCCTATGCAAAGTACTATGCTTCTGAAGTATCGGTAAGATGTGGAAATGAGGCTGTGCAGGTAATGGGTGGATATGGCTACACCAAAGAGTATCCTGCNGAGAAGTTTTTAAGGGATGCAAAACTCATGACAATTGGTGAAGGGACTTCAGAAATACAGAAAATTGTAATTTCTAGAGAAATTTTGAAATGATTTCTTGTAGGAATTAGAAAATACCGTATCTTTGCCTCCCGATATCAATATAAATATCAAAGAATATGTTAATTATACCGATTAAAGAAGGAGAGAACATCGAAAGAGCTCTCAAAAAGTACAAGAAGAAATTCGAGAAAACGAAAGTGATGCTTCAGTTACGTGGACGCAAGCAATTCGAAAAACCTTCTGTTACAAAACGACAGCAAATTATTCGAGCTTCTTACAAGCAGAGAATGCAATCATTGGAAGGGTAACCTTATCAAAAAATATACGTTATTAAAAGGAGTCATTAGACTCCTTTTTTTATGTTCGAGAAATTCATTTCATACCTCAAGTTCGAAAAGCGCTATTCAGCGCATACACTGAAAGCATATGAACGTGATTTAAACGACTTTCTAGTTTATGCAGATATTAAGAGATTAAATGAGTTTTCTGACCTTAGCGCCTCTTATATTCGTTCTTGGATTGTTCATTTGATTGAAAATGGTTTGAAAAATAGATCTGTGAATAGAAAGCTTGCTTCATTGCGAAGTTTTTACAAGTGGTTGGTTAAAGAGCAGCATATTGAATCCTCTCCAATGGGAAAGGTAAGTGGTCCAAAGAGTGAAAAGCATTTGCCACAATTTGTAAAAGAGTCGGAGTTGAAACTAGAAAAGCTTCAAGGATTATTTGAAGACAATTTTGAAGGTAAGAGAGATGGCTTAATGTTTGAACTTTTTTATCAGACTGGAATTAGACTGAGTGAGCTCATAGGTCTAAAACTGGAGGATGTTCAGCTGGGAAAGATCAAAGTTTTAGGTAAAAGAAACAAAGAACGCATCATTCCTATTTCAAATAGCTTACAGAAGCAGATAGAAGAATATGTGCAATTAAGGCACGAAAAAACACAAAAAACACCTGAATTACTTGTCTTAGAAAGTGGCAATAAACTCTATCCGGCATTTGCTTATAGAAAAATAAATAGCTATCTTGGAAAGGTAACGACGTTGGATAAAAAGAGTCCTCATGTGTTGCGTCATACATTTGCGACACATATGCTTAACCGTGGCACGGGACTCGAGACCTTGAAAGATTTGCTGGGACACGCAAATTTATCGGCTACTCAAATTTATACCCACAATTCGTTTGCGAAGTTAAATTCAATTTATTCACAAGCTCACCCGCGTGGGCGTAAAACCAATTAACCTATGGATACTCGAATGCATGCAGTTCACTTTAAAGCAGACCAGAAATTATTAAAGTTCATTCAAGAAAAGCTAAATAAATTAGAACAGTTCAACGATCAAATTGTATCAGCTGAGGTTTTTTTAAGATTGGAAAATGACCGTGATAAGGAAAATAAAATAGCGGAGATCAAACTTCATGTTCCAGGGAAGGATTTGTTTGCAAAAAAGCAGTGCAAAAGTTTTGAGGAAGCTGCCGATGTTGCTGTCGAGGCCTTGAGAAGACAAATCATGAAAGACAAGACTAGATAATTGATTTTGCGCTTTCTCCTTTTCTTATTTTGTTTACAACTATTACCTGTACTCAGTCAAGAGCCATCCTCAGATGAGCAAGAATTGTATGAGCTCATTATGGATTATAGAGCCTCAAAAGGGCTCCCGAACATAGCTTTGTCTCCATCTTTGACTAAAGTAGCTCAGCTACACAGCAAAGATTTATCTGAAAATAGACCTGATCAAGGAAAATGTAATGGGCATAGCTGGTCTAATGAAGGTGATTGGACTCCGTGCTGCTATACATCAGACCACAAGAAAGCCTCTTGTATGTGGGACAAGCCCAAGGAGCTTACTAGCTATCAATTTCCGGGTTATGAAATCTCCTGTGTTGGGAGCGAACCTCTATCTCCTTCAAAAGCATTGGAGACCTGGAAGAAAAGCAAACACCATAATGCTGTGATCGTCAATAAAGACATTTGGGATGCTCCCTGGAAAGCAATCGGTGTAGGCATGTTCAAAGGCTATGCCACGGTTTGGTTCGGTCATCAATCCGATAACTAATTGAGAATTTCTTTATTTAATAGCTCTAGGTATTCAAAGGAATGCTTCGTCAACTGAAACAAAAGGTGTAGTCTATTGTGTTCATTCAAAATCATAAGGTCTTCAATTACACCATATGATTCCATATAAGCATGGTAAAAAGTTTGAACAGTCTTTCTCGGTAAAGATTCAATAAATGTAACAACTTGCTCCTGCTGTAAAGATTCGGGAGCTTCAATGTCCACAGCGTTTTTATTTAAATTATCTACAATAAAATGGCTTAGGTATTCTGCACAGGAAATGAGTGATTGTCTTTTAACTTCAGTGGGGATATACTCCTTCGCTTCCTCACAAAGTTTATATTCATCAAAACCCATAAGATATTCCCGGAACCTTTCGTTTTCGGTGAGTAGTTTCATAATGTGACTTTAGAATACAAATAAAAATCACAGTATCGTAATTTATTTACGTACTACCCTAAAGCTTCTTGAAATTATATTGATAGACCTAACTGTAAAGACTATTTGATGGTGTAGGTTAATCCAATAACAAGTCCACCTGAGACTGCCTGCGTAGGTTCATGGGTTGGATGCCAAAATCCTGGATCCTCCTCACTTCCGAGAGAATTTCCCTCACCATCTACCCCCATGAGGTCTCCAAAGCTATATTGAAGTCTTATACCGAGCAGCATACCCAAAGGTAAATCACCGAAGGCTATTTTAGAACCGAAACCTAGTACACCAGAAATGTAAGAAGAGGCATATTCCTCAGAAACATCTTTTGACTCCTCGAATCCAATGCCAATTAATTCTCCTGAACGTTCGAATTGTGCACTAGAAATATTTGTAAGCTGCGGACCTAATTCAATATAGGCACCTTTGTCACTTTGGAACTTTAGCAATAATGGAATTTGAATGGTCTGTAATTTAACATTTGAGGTGTAGCTTCCCGTAGATACATCGTTCACTGAATAAGCGCCGGTATATGCTGCATTGTGTGTGCTGTATAAAAATTCAACACCGAGGCCTGTCATTCCAAAATAAATATTTCCTGCAATACCATAGCTTGAACCCCATGCAGCAGCATAATCTTGGGTAGCGCCCTTGTCTGAAATGTTTTTGTTTAAAAGCCATGTTGAGTTGGCTGCACCCTTTGCCTGTACATCAATAGCGAATTGTCCGTAAGTAAAACTAGAAAGTAATATGAGCGTAAATAAAGAGAGAAGATTTTTCATGAGTATTTTTTTGATTCGTGTTACGAAAATAGGATAAATGTTTTTATTGCCGAATAATTTTTTGGGTAAATATGCCTTGATCACTTTGGATAATAATAAAGTAGGCGCCAGAACTTGGCTTGTTTAAGCGTAGTGCTGTATATCCATTATTTGAAATAACCTCCATTAGTATTTTTCCATGTAGGTCAAGGACTTGAATACGGCTATTTTTAGGGCATTCTATATGCAGTTTTTCCTAGTCTTAACGAAGCAGATTAACATGTCCAGAAATTGTGTTTCTTTCATCTGTATCTGGCAACTTGTAGATGATTTTCCAAATGTATACTCCTTCAGGAGCACCCATTCCGCCCATTCCATATGTTCCATCCCAACCTAAATTGGGATCGTGACATTCAAAAACGATTTCACCCCATCGATTAAAGATCCATAAAGTATAGTTATGTGGGTCTATAGATGGCGATATAATTGGCTTGAAATGTTGGTTGTACTGGTCTTCATCTGGGGTGAATGAATTTGGAATGAAAATCACAGGTTCTTCCTTACATTCTATAAAAAGCGCTGCGGTATCTGCACAACCTTGATCTGTGCTTACGATTAAACTGGCCATATAGCCATAGGTATTGTTCTCATATAAATGCTGAGGATTCTCCTCGATTGCGAAACTTTCATCACCAAAATCCCACAAGAAATTTGTAACGAAAGAAGAAGAAGAATTATAAAACTGTACCCACTGACTGCTTAAGTTTATGACGGCTGGTGCTGCCGTAAAATTCGCCTCGGGTTTACTTTCTAAACAGATAAGATTGTTTTGCGTTAGCGATGAGACACAATTTTGCTGTGTACTCGTAAGGGTCACATCATAACATCCTGATTCGGTAAAGGTAAGGTTACTACTACACGTATTGAATGTATTTCCATTACTTATACTCCAATCACAATTTGTATTTGCATTGGCGAATGAATTTGAAAATTCGATTTCAATTGGAGCACATCCGGCAGTTGAACTTACAATGATATCAATTTGAGGATTCTCGACTACTATACAGTTTAATGTTGCCAAAGAATCACAACCTGTAACTAGGCTTTCCAGATTAGCAGTTTGTATGCCTTGCGTATTAAAGGTCAAACCATTCCAATTAAATGGAAGATCCGAAGCACAGACTGTAGTGTCGGTATTACTCAAAAGTGTAGGGTTGACCAATAAATTCAATGTTGCTAATGAATCACAGCCTGTGGCTAAACTTTGTAAGGTAACTGTATTTACACCTGAGTCATTTAAAGTCAATCCATTCCAGACAAAAGGAAGCTCATGGTCACAAATGACAATATTAGTGGTACTAAATAATGTTGGATTCACGATCACGTTTAATGTAGCAAGTGAATCGCATCCTGTCAGTATGCTTTGAAGGGTTGCTATCTGCTGTCCAGCTGCATTAAAACTTAACCCATTCCAAATAAATGGTAATTCTGTATCACACACAATAGTATCTGTAATACTCGTTGAGCTTGGTAGCACTGTTAAATTCAAGGTTGCTATGGAATCACAACCTGTAATTGCGCTGCTTAGGGTTACTGACTGAATATCAGCGCTATTAAAAGTTAATCCGTTCCAGGTTAAAGGTAGCTCTGTATCACATACTGTAGAGTCAGTTGTACTTAATAAGTTTGGGAGAATGGTGACATCTATCGTGACACTAGAATCGCAACCTACGGCATTCGTCAATGTCGCATTATAGGTACCGGTGCTATCAATATTCAATCCGTTCCATAGAAAAGGAACTTCTGTAGCACATAGCACAGAGTCGGTTAAACTGAATGATGGTAAATTTATGGTGAGATTTAAGATAGCGGAAGAATCACAGTTGTCCTCACTTAATAGAATTAAGGTGTCATTAGCTGCTGTATTATAGGTAAGGCCATTCCAGACATAAGGTAATTGAGCTTCACAAAGTGTTGTGTTTTCAATGCTCGTTTGTATTGGCAGCACTGTCACATTTATAGTGTCATAGTCTGGACAGGCACCAGAATTTGCGGCAATCAATGTTTCGACAACATATTGCTCCACGATTGGTCCGTTTGAGCTGTTGGTTATTGTGGCAGTTGGATTGGAGATGCTGGTATCATTTAAAGACGTTCCGTTGTTCCAAGAATAGGTGTTGTCTGGATTATTTGGAACACCAATCTGAATAGGTTCACCACTACAAACTGTAACATCTGAGCCAGCATTTGCTTCCGGAAGGTCAGCAAAGATTGAGACATTTTTTATAGAGTGTTTGTCATACAACCCCCCTGTACTAGCCGTGAAACCCATGTAGCCTGCAAAATTGACCGGAAAATATTCGGTCATGTATAACGTGCCATTGATGGTTAAAGTTATTGTCCCATTATTGTACGTAATTGTTGCGGAATTGTAGGTGCTTGAGCGAATGAAATTAAGGCTTCCACCTACATTGTCAATGTATTCAATTCCTGTAGAAAGTGCAGGGTTTTCGTCATATCCAACTCCGCTGTAGATTTGTAAGGCGGGATTTGCCGCACCCCAATTGTTATACGTGTCAAAAACGACTTTTATTCCATTTGCTGTTGAAGGGATTCCTATACCTCCTCCAGATACAAAACCAATGGGGGGAACGTCTAAAAAGCAGAAAGCAAGGCCATCAGCCCCATTACCTTCCCAAATCCTAAAATCAAAATCGACATGCCATTGGTTGCATGTAGATAGGTCCAACGGATTAGAATAAAAAACACCTCCGCTACTTGTATTCACCTGATTGGTAAGAATGATTTCGTCGAAATCAGCGTCGCTGTCACCCCATGTATCACTCACATATGCTGCTCCCGTTAGGTTCCAGCCGCTTGTATTGACAGGGTTTCCTTGTAGCTCTGCAAAGACAAGCTGAGCTTTACAAGTTTGGACGAAACTCGCAAATAAAAGGAGAGATAATAATTTCGACATTAAAATGTAGTTTAGCACCTCTAAGATAGAAACAAAGGGACTCTTCTCAAAAAAAACACCTCTCTCTTTTTTTAATTTAAGGGTTGAACCTCCAAGGTCCCAATTTAAAGCAAGATTTAGAATCAATATCAAGTATTTTTTAGAAAACTGATTTTTGTCATTTTTTTATCATTTTGATGAACCTAGATTTGTCCAAGAATGATGAATTACGGCTCCATAGAAAAGAATATTTCAATTATTGCATTGAGCAATTAGTCTTTGGATGGGATTTAAAAATATGTAAAAGCCGTCCGAAAGGATGGCTTTTTTTACTTAAAAGAAATAAACAATTAAAGCGATGTATTATTCAGAAAACACAATATTATACCTCGATGGAAAATGGATTAAAGCGAAAGATGCTAGCGTGACACTTTTTAACCAATCTTTGCACTATGGCAATGCTGTGGTAGGGATTGAACTCGGTAATGCATCGGAGTTTAGTTCCTTAAAAGAACGAATGATTGAATATGATTTTTATGGAGAGTACCTAAACGACAAACCTGATTTATTTCAATTTTTAGTATAG
>NHBV01000007.1 GCA_002167775.1 Crocinitomicaceae bacterium TMED16
CATTAAAAATTTATTATTAGTATACCCATAAAAATGCATAGGGTTCCAATCAAATTGTAAAAAGTTATATTTTCCTTAAGAAAAACTGAAGAAAATAGAACCACAAAAACATAATTTAATGCGGTCATAGAATATGCAATGGAAAGATCTAAGCCCTTCAATGCATACAAATACATAACAGAAGAAGTCAAAATTAATGATACGACAAGGAGGAATGGAAGATTTGTAATTAGACCTATCATTGAACGAAAAATCGATTTAATATTTGAAAGATCTAGGCTAATAGAAATTTTTTTCATGAGCACTTGAGAATATGCCACAAAAATGGACATAACAATCAAAGCCAGATAAAATCTATACTCTAGAATGCTCTCCATACAAATGAATTGTGATTCCAATTAAAATAACAGCAGTACCCAGCAATTTATTCAGGGATAAGGGTTCGTCGAAAAAAAAGAACGCTGCAAATAAAACTGCTACGTAACTTAAGCTGAGTAGCGGATATATACTTTTTAAATCAAAATTTTTCAACAAAATCATCCATATAAATGAGCGAATAAACATGAGACCATAACTAAGTAATACAAACATATTAATGATGTTTTCCTGAGATTCAGAAACACCATATTTACCCGCTGTTTGTGCCAAAACAATCAAGAATATTGGTATTAATATTAAAAGGTATTTTTTCATAATGTAACCAAAATTTACCTCAACAGAATATCACTCTTAGCAAATAGTTTTTGAACAAAGACCTCATCCGAAGCATAATACTCTTTAGCGAAATTTAATTCGGGATCATTCTCAGTCTCAATTTGTTGCTTAGGAACAGTTTTCTTTACACTCAGTGAATCATAGACATACCTTATTTTTATAACCAATTTACGAGGAATAAAATTCTGTAAAATAAAAATCAACCACTTCTTACGCAGTAGAGAAGAAATGAACTTATTGCTATTGCGATCTGATGAATTTATCTTTTGTGTGATGATATTTTCGTTATTAAAAAATGAATCTATACCCAAGAAGGATTCTATTGTTTTCATAAAGAGAAGCGCATCTTTTTTGAGTAAATCATAGTTAAGGATCAACAAATTCCCCTTGAAGTCTCGTGATATTTGAGAGATTTTGTCCGCAACCATACCAGGCTCGAAATGATAGGGAATTTCCGTAGCATCCTCGACAAGATTATATCCGTCCTTTACATAACGCTCAAAGGTTGGCATAGATTGGGTAAAAGATGAAATCTGCTTGTATAATGAAAATGCCCAACTGGAAGGGTTACGAACTACCAAAATGACCTTTTGATTTCTATAATCAGACCTGAACCTGTCGTAACTTTCTGAATTCAAAAAACTTAATGTGTCTGTATCAAGTCCAATTTGATCCTCTGACATCTCGTCAAAATGACCTTTGAAAAAGTCATACCCCTTATTGAAATGCGCAGCATAATAATTGGTCTTTCTTCGAAAGGGAAGAAAAATATTGGGGTGCTTATTGAAGTTGTGGTACAAAAAAGTTGTGCCTGCACGAGGCATACCTAATAAAATATGAATTCTTTTTTCCATGGTGTTATTCATTTCCATTACTATTGCTTTTAACCAATTGAAATTTTGATTTTAAGATAAGGAATTTAGATTCAAACAAATAATAAGATAAAGATACTATCAGAGTTGTAATAGTTAGAATTACAATATAGGTTACAATCGGTATTGAGAGAAACTCATGGTCTCCTATCAACTTAATAGCGCTAAACACAATGATTGGATGAAACATATACAAGCCGTATGATATTTTCCCAAAAAAACTGAATATTTTTGACTCAAGTTTAAATATTGATTTTGGGTTAGAAAACAGATTTACAATGATGAACGCGAAAAGTAAACGATATACCTCAAAGGTAACAGGTAAATGTTGATGAATAAACAGTATTTGAATTATTAGAAGGTTATATGTTAATATTTGTGTTGATTTTTTATAAAAAAACTGAATGATCTTTCTCTTTTCATGAAGTAATATGGCAAAAGCGGCAATAAATCGCAAACCGTTTAGTCCGGGAAAATATATTCTTCTACCGCTCATCTCATTAATTTAGCCAACCCAAACCCTTTTCTTCCAAAATCATTGCCGTTATACAACATATACCTCTCCCCTTTGTGATTAAAAACAAATGGATAGCAAATCATTTCAGAATCCCAGCCATAATTTGAAACATTTAAACCAACATTGTCTAAATGATTTTTCCAAAATACACCATCATCACTTGTAGAGTAACCAATACGATATTTTGTTCCAGAGCCATCTCGATATGAGTACCACATATGATATCCATCAGTATCGATGAGTACAGTAGGTCTAGAAAAAGCTTGAGCTGTTCCTAACTCATAGGGTATTGCAACACCATGCTTCTCCCAATTTTCGGCATCTTTAGAAGTAGCATATTTAATGACATGAATCATTTCTCCATTATCAGAACTCCAATCAATTGTTGACCCATACCACATTTTATAAAGTCCTTCATGAAACTCAACATGGGGATAGGAAAGGCTTATTTTATCTTCTTGATCTGTGGACATAAAAGGTGCATTAGGACTTAAATATATAGCATCTTTATCTTTTAATTCAAGACGACCAATATCCCCTCTCCAGTGATTTCCACCACGTATTTGCCAAGCCATAAATAAAATATATTGTCTATGATTTGGACCTTTGTATAGGTTACCAATACTAATTCCATGAGAATAAAATGAATCCCCAGGTCCATATGAAATCAGCGGCTCACTACCTATTTCAAGTACCTTTTTAGAGATTATATCAATATCTACCCAACCTACGGATGATTTATTATGAATATCGCGACCACTAAAATAAACACGGAATTCATCCCCACTTATATGGACAGCTAAAGGATTTGAAGCATGTGATAGTAAAAGTGGATGCCCTTCATTTACCTCATAAAGAAGTCCTAACTTTTCCCATTTCATTTTATGAAATTTTAAGTTCCGTGCTTAACTTGTCCATCTCAAATGGTTTTGGAGCCAAATAGACACCTTTTTCTTTGGTGGAACTCATTATTGTAGCTCCTGCACCAATTAGCGTAAATGGCGCTATAGTTATGTCATCTCTAAATGTAGAATTAACACCAAGAAAACAATTGTTTTCAATAACGGTAAATCCAGAAATGACAACATGCGAAGAAATGAAGCAATGGTCTTTAATTTCTGCATCATGGCCAATGTGATTGCCCGACCAGAATACATTGTTATTCCCAATTTTAACGAATGGTTGAATGGTATTATCTTCGAGAATTAAATTATTATCTCCTATTCCCTCCTCCGTTAAAAATGAACACATAGAACTAATATAATTGGGTAAGAAATACCCTTTTTTCTTCGTTTTGGTATACATATTTTGTCTTACCACATTCATGTCATTATATCCAATTGCGACAAATGCATCGAAATCGGCTGGACTATACTTTCTTTCTAAATTTTCAAAAGCAACAACTGGCAGACCACAAAAAGAATCAGACTCAATATATTTTTCATCGACACTAAAGGCCACAACCTCATAATCAGTATCGGTTTTAAAGAAATGATGGGTAAGTCTCGCATTACTCGTATTCCCAATTATTATTAGTTTTTTTTTCATCTTTTACACCTATTATTGATTAATTCAAGCTGTTAAATTGCTTGGTTTGGTTCTATTGCTAACATTTACCCCTTCATCTATTACATAACGTGGACGACTTTTCACCTGCTCAAACATTCTTCCCAGATATAGTCCTAAAATGCCTATTGACAATAGTATCAAGCCTGTAGCAAATAGGATTACAACAATTAAACTGGTCCATCCAGGTTGCGGACCCGAAATAAAATAATTGACAACAAGAATTGTAGCAAGAAAAAGTGAAATAATTGAAAAAGTGAAACCAATGTATATACTTACTCTTAATAATTTGTCCGTCTGATAGATAATCCCAACCATCGCATGCTTTAATAGCTTTTTAAGGGTATACGTGCTCTCTCCTTCCAAACGCTCATTATGTTGGATATCAATGGCGCCTGAGCGAAAACCCAACCAACGCAATACTTGAACATAATGAAACTGATAATCATTGTAGGCATTGAATGCATTAACAACTTTTCGGGAAATTAAACTAAATGAGCCAACCTCCCCACTTGCTTGAACATTAGTATTGTCAAGCAGCCAATTAAATATTCGATTAAACCATCTCGCCGTTATATTTTTAAAAACTGAATGATTTCTAGTGATCTTGCGTGTGTAAACAATATCATATCCCTCATTCATTTTTTCTAAAAGCAGTTCAAAATACTTCGGATCGTCTTGCAGATCACAATCCATGACAATACAACAATCACCTTGTGCATTTTCTAAACCTGCTTTGATTGCAGCATGCTGCCCGAAATTTCTAGAAAATCTTATACCTTTTACAGTCGAGTCTGAAGCTGCAATATCTTTAATAACCTCCCATGAATTGTCAGGACTAAAATCATCAATAAGTATAATCTCATAACTATCACTTAGAGGTTCAATTTCTTGCTTTACTCTACGCACTAATTCACCAACAATTTTCTCTGCTCGGTAAACTGGACTAATTATTGATACATTCATTTGGAGAACTTAAAATATTCTTTACTTTTATCACCTTCGTTTAACAATAAATCTATTATGGATACACCATGCTCAAAGGGATCATAAAGCTGTTCGTATTGTTTATAATTGCGATAATCCCAAAACTCCACTTTAATATTTGCTTCATGAAATAAATCAAGATCCATATAAGATTTGGCTGCAGGACCTGAATAATAAGTATAAATATTGTTGGAAAGACACAAATCAATTAAACGTTGATTCTTGTCCTCGTGCAAATCAAATTCAGATGAGAATTTGATTTTTGGTTTATTTCCCAAATACGAATTGATACCACGAATAAAATGCATATTTACCTCTGTTATATACTTATATTCGCATGAAACATAAAGTTCCTCGAGCCAAGGAAAAACATCGGAAAAACATCTAGCTTTCCGGTAGTTTTGTTTAATCATATTTAAATGAGATATGTTCCAAGATTTATCTGCTATTTTGGTGTCTTTTATTTTTTGGAAATACTTTCCTTTAACCTCAACTGGAACACTTAACCATTTTGATCCATTTGGTGTTTTGATCAAGTTTCGATTTCTCCAATCTCTTTTGGTATATTGCATGTCATCGTAGACAATGAAATTATCTACTGCACCTAGACTGTCAAAAAAACCTTTCCATGGAATATAATTGGACTGCGTAATAATTCCTTTCATTTTTTGACTTTAAACGTATATAGTCTATTTTTGAATACGTAATGTAAATAAAGGTAGTGTTTTTCCAAAAAGAAATCAAAATTTTAGTCTTTGCTCTGAGCTTTTTTTTTGCTCCAAAAATTTCGTTCACACAATTTGATACAAGTGACTTCTTTGACCAATGTATTTTATGGCTAAAGTCAGATGCTGGCGTTTCTGAAACCAATGGTATTGTTGATTCATGGAATGATTTAAGTGGTAACAACAATAATTATGGAATTAATAATGTCGCGTTTAGACCTCAACTGAATAACTTTTACAAATTAAACAACGAACCCTCTATAAAATTTGATGGCCAAAATGACCGTTTGTATAACGCCTCAATTGATTCGATTAATGAATATGACCTTTCAATATTTATCGTAAGCCTTGGACGAAACCAAGAGGGAAGTGGCGCTAGAGCTGGCATTTTTAGTGTGAATAATTTTAATAATGGTCTAATATGCTCGAGAGAATTAGCGTCAGAAAATCTTGCAACCTTTGTTAAGACAAAAAAAATAAGTTCTACTATTGGTGGGGTGGAAAATACCGGATTTGACCCTGTGGTTATGACTTATCAGAGAAAAATTGATTCTATTGCGAAAATATACTTAAACGGAATATTAGAATCAAGTATTGGAAATGCCATACATGTGTCACCCTTTGTAAATGGCGGTTCGTATCTGGGTTATGCTACTGGCTTCACATCACTAAAAGGAGATATTGCCGAAATCCTTATTTTCAGTGAATTTCTAGGTATTCAAGATCGCCAGGAGATTGAGTCATACCTAATGGACAAATACGCGCCACCTGTCAATCTGGGAAACGATATTGAAATATCCTATGGATTTTGCGACACATCATTAAGTTCGCCAAATTATTATTCGAGTTATTTATGGAGCAATGGCTCCAATGACTCAACAATTGCTATTGATACTCAAGGATTATATTGGCTAGAATCTGTCGATGTCTTCGGCAGAACCTCTCGAGACTCAATTTATGTTACAATTCCGAATAGAGACAGCCTTTCATTAGAAGACCAATTAATTTGTTTCAACATACCAACAACCATTGAGGCATTTTTACCGACAGGTGCTTACTTTTTTGAAGAGTGGTCGGATGGAATTACCAATCCATCTCGAATTATAAATCAAAGCGATTCCCTTTTTTACACGGTTCGCGATTCCTTTAACTGCTCGTGGTCCTCCAATATTGCCTCATTCGTGATTGATACATCTCTTGAACCTATGTCTCTCGGGCCAGATACTTCCCTTTGTTTGGGTAACGAGATTGGACTTAATGAATCCTTGCCTAATGTAGAAAGTTATGTATGGAATACCGGAAATATAGATTCAATACAATTTATTGATACAAGTGGTATTTACATACTAGAAATTCAGAATAACAATAATTGTCAAAATTCAGATACTATTGAAGTAGCTGTAAATGGAACAGCACCATCCTTATCCTACTTCATAGAGAGCGAAGTTTGCCAAGGCAGCGAACTCATATTTAATGAAAACAGTACCGTCCCACCTGGAAATAACATATCGCAAATTACATGGAACTTTGGAGAATTAGATAGTGTTTTTGTAAGTTCAGGTACTAAAGTCTATGAATACCCCGGAACTTACTATAGTTTCCTAGAGGTTTCAACAGCTGAAGGATGCTCAAGTAAAGAAAGCTTTAATATTACCGTACACCCTAAGCCTATAACCACATTTGAAACCACAAATTATTGCCCTTACGAGGATATCAACTTTGAGGCTTCGAACGAATATGCAGTTCCATTGAATTCATTCAATTGGAACTTTGACCAAGAAGGAAATACAAGTATTGAAATTAACCCATCATATAACTTCGGTGTAACTGGCAATTACAATGTTGAACTTATCGCCATCGATTCAAACCAATGTGCAGATACAGTAGTACAAGTAGTTTTCATTCAACCAACCCCTGTAGCGGATATCTTTATTTCAAACCCTTGTGAGTTTGCAATCTGGGATATTGATGATAACAGCAGTATTTCCGATACTTTCGAAATAGCGACCTACGAATGGGATTATGGTGATGAAACAGACTCTATCAACCCCGTTCAAGGTAAGTACTATGAGAATTATGGAGAATATACAGTTCAGCTCATTTTGACGGCGGATAATGGCTGTATGGATACCTCCATCCAAAACATTACAGTACACCCTAAACCTATCATCAATTATCAAGTTGGACCTGCATGTAAAAACACTTGGACTGAATTTGATGATCTGTCGACAATCCCTCAAGGTTCTATTACTGCAACGGATTGGCTCTTTAATCTACAATTTGAGGTTAATGCGACAAACACTTATTTTAATTTTCCAACTACCGGTATTCAGCTCATCGACTTAACTTCAACAAGTGACCAAGGGTGTATCGTTGATACGACATTTACCGTCGATGTCAGCGAAGAACTCAATGCGAATTTCAATGTTAACCCCGAGATATTGGTTTCAGATATTCCGATTTCTTTCATAAATACAAGCGTTGGTTCAGACAGTTCTTATTGGGACTTCGGTAATGCGGATGGACTGAACTACAATAATGATATTCAAAATAGTATAACGTATTCTAGTCTTTTAAATGGGACTTATGTGGATATCACGCTTATAACCGTAAATGATTTCGGTTGTCGAGATACAATCAGTAAAACCTTATTGGTCAATGAGGCACTCTATGATATCAACCTAGAAACTTTATTTGCCCAAGATATCAATGGATTTCTTACTGTAGGGGTTCAAATAGAAAACTTGGGTACAATTCCATTAGAAAGCCTGAATCTAACGCTTAAAACACCTGAAAACGGCCCCATACAAGAGAATTGGTCCGGATCAATCTTACAGGGTGAAAATGAAATCTATATTTTCAATGCGCAACCGTCAGCATTCATTTCTGATCAAGATGCAACAGAACGCTTTGTATGCGTTGAGGCTCAGAATGCGAACGCTTCTCCCTACCTTGATCTAAATCAAGAGAATAATACAAAGTGTAAAAATATTGAAGGAGAAGGATTGGTCCTACTGTCGATGTTTCCAAACCCAAGTGATCAAGACATTACCATATCTACTTTACTTACGACAAGCACATCGTTGGAAATTGAATTTTTTGACCAAACCGGTCGTATTGCGTACAAAGAGGTAAGCCCTGAACTTCTCAAAGGTATTCATAACTTCAATATCCCTTTTTCTAAATTTGAAAAGGGAGTCTACACCGTTCGCATAAGTGACGGGGAAAGCAGCCTTGTCAACAAAATGATTCGCCACTAGGCATGAATTCGTCTTCGATCCAAAAGACGACTCCTTCTCAATCCATTCCTTTTTTTGTACATTGACCATCCAAATCAACAACATGTCAAAATCATTGCTATCCTTATCTTTTCTAATTCTTGGTTCATTATTATTTGGTCAAAGCACTATTTGTGGTAAAAAAAACCGAATACATTCACAGCTAAAAAGTAATTCTCTAAGTATTGCCCAAATTGCTCAAACAGAGCGTTATGATGTTCATTTCTATCATCTAGACTTGAACATGAATAATTTGAGTACTGCCTTGTCGGGAACTGTTCGCATGGATGCAAGCGCAAATGAATCATTAGATTCAGCGCTTTATGAACTTTTCTCCGGGTATACGATTACAGAAATTAGAGTCAATGGAAATACGGTAGATTATTCAAGAAACAATTCGGCCATTAAAGTTCCGGTCAATGCGTTACAAAATGAAATCTTCTATATTGAAACGGATTATTCAGGAACACCGCCTACAGCGGCCACAAATCCACTTGGTGGTGCGGGGATGTCTCAAGATGACTCTCCTACTTGGGGAAATGAGGTCGTATGGTCTCTATCCGAACCTTTTTCAGCTTATGAGTGGTTTCCATGTAAGCAAAGCCTAACAGATAAAGCAGACAGTAGTTATTTCTTTATTACGGTACCTTCGAACCTCAAAGCTGGATCAAATGGTCTCCTTGAGCAGGTTGTAGATTTGGGAAATGGCTTCAGCAGATATGAATGGAAGCACCGCCACCCTATTGATTATTATTTAATTTCAGTATCTGTCTCAAGCTATGTAGAATATAACGTTTACGCCAATCCAGCAGGTGCCCCCAACCCCATTTTGATCCAAAACTATATTTACGATAATCCTCAAACACTCATCAACTTCCAAGATGATATAGATGAAACAGTAGACTTTATGGAGTTGTTTTATGACTTATATGGACCCTATCCATTTGAGGATGAAAAATATGGCCATTGCATGGCTCCCTTTTCAGGAGGCATGGAGCACCAAACGATGACCACACAAGGCTTCTTTACAAAGGGATTAACTACGCATGAATTGGGGCATCAATGGTGGGGAGATAATGTAACTTGCGCGTCATGGTGTGACATTTGGATCAATGAAGGTTTTGCATCCTACAGTGAATATTTAATGTTAGAAAACCTATATCCGAACGAAAGCGCAGGACATATGCAAGATGTGCATGACAATGTCATGAATCAAAATGGAGGAAGTGTATGGGTTTTGGATAGTCTAAATGAAAATAGAATATTCAGCGGCAGACTCACNTATGANAAGGGTGCTGCAATCGTGCATACCATGAGGTATATGGTGAATGATGATGCGCTATTCTTCGATATACTCAGAGATTTTCAAGTAGCATTTAGAGATAGTACGGCTTATGGTATTGATTTTAANGAAGCGCTAGAGGATGCNACNGGTATNGATTTTAATCCNGTNTTTGAAGAATGGTACTTTGGTGAGGGATATCCTACCTANTCNCTNNTNTGGCAGCAAAGTGGAGAAGATGTGCTTGTTGAAATAAACCATACATGCTCTAAGCCNAATGTTACNGCAACATTTACAAACGATTTGGATATACGNTTTATTAGACCTGGNATAGGGGATACGATTGTAAGGTTCGACGTAAACGANAATTCGAATACATTTACTGTAAGNAATATTGGAACAATCGCATCCTCTATCTTGATAGATCCTGAAAATTGGATTATAAATCAGGTGGGAAGCATTGTTCAAAGTGATGAGCTGAGTTTNATTGAAGCCGAANAAAATAATTTAAATCTAAGTATCTATCCAAANCCTTCGCNCGGTACNTTTCAAATTAATGGTTTNGCNGAAAAAGCAGANCTNACCATATANGATTTAAAAGGTAAAGAAAGAAAAAACATNAGTGTTTTACCAAATGAAATAATTGATATTAAAAATTTAGGTGANGGTTCTTATATAATTGAAATTCAATTACATAATAATATTAAAANATTCAAAATAATCACCATTTAGGCCAGTACACCNTCCTTTAAGGAAAANGGAGAAATCAATATTCTTTTCGGTTTTATTTGTCTCAATACCCACCTCGTTTTCACCGCCGCAAAGGGNGCCATCTTTTTTCNAATGGGAATAATGAATTCATTTTCGTTGCGTTCAGCTNAACTAGAATAAATCAATTCATCTAATATAGATATAAACGATTCAAGCTCTAGCTCAAGAATTTGATTGCCTTTTGGGAAGGGTTTTCGATACATTAATTCATAAAAGGTTTCGAACGTTCCTGAAGAACCTAAAAGCACCGGAATATCCATNNTTTCNAATAAGCCATTTGAATGCTCCTCNATGAAGGACTCAATNCCTTGAACATCCGCTTTAGAAAAAGGATCATTAACCGAAAAACCCTGATATAACCTAGAGACGCCTATGTTGAGAGAAACCTCACTACAAATGCCTTTATTATTGGCCTCTATGAATTCTGTGCTCCCGCCACCAATATCCATAATCATTGTATGCTCCTTGAAATCGTAACATAGCCCTACTCCTTTATAGATGAGCTCGGCCTCTTTCATTCCAGAAACTACAGTTACCTNCCAAGCAAATCTTTCNAATACAGCAGTAATAAATGTGGATGCATTCTTCGCATCACGAACCGCTGAAGTAGCTATAAGTATTGGTTGCACCNAAGGATANTTCAGAAGAATNNCTTGAAACGTTTCAAAGGCATCNAGTGCGCGTTGAATGGCGTCAGTTGCNAGNAAGCCCTCATTGATTCCTCCCATCCCTAAAGAAACGGCAANCTTATGCGACTCAATNATATTGAGACCACTCNTTGAGCGATTTGCTATTAAAAGATTAAAAGTATTGGTGCCTATATCAATAACCGCACTTACGTTCTGTTCCTCCATCTAAAAAGAGATTTTAATGATAGTCGGTGACCGAAGGATAAAAGACTTGATTTGAAGACCTTTCCGGCAATCCAAAGTATCAAAAAGGTAGATAGTAGCAATATTAAAAAGCTTATCCATAACAAATACCCTTCACCCATCGCATAACCCATCGAGAGCTTAACCATTACTGCCATTGGTGCTGTAAATGGAATGTATTGACAAATANAGGAAAAATCAGAAGATGGATTNAGAACCATGAAGTACCCTGCAAACAAAGAAAACAAGAGTAGTAGCACCAACGGAAGAATCAAAACCTGACCATCCCCTTCAGAGCCCATNGCTGCNCCNATTAAACTGAAAAACGCACCATAAAAGANNTANGAAATCAAAAAGAACAAAAAGAAAAATGGCAACATCAAGGTCAAATTGATTCGGTCGTAAAGCAAATGAATCACCTCATTATTGCGCACCCTTTGAAATTCATTTTGAAGCAATTCGTTGGCTCCTTCTGAAACTTGAGCACCCGATAAGGATTGATTCAAGAAAAAATCAGAAAACAAAAACTCCTGAAAAAAATACAATCCGCATAAAATAANCACCAAGGAANCNACAAGCTGAANTANNGCAGCAGCNCCCACTCCAATAATTTTGCCCATCATAAGCTGCGGCGGNGAAACAATAGAAACCATGACCTCTACTACTCTATTTGCTTTTTCACGTGCAACGCCNCGAAGAATTGACATTCCATAGAATAAAGTGAATAAAATAATAATCGAACCAAAGAAATAGCCGACCCATCCNGCTTCACCTTCANNTGAATTTGTTGGATTCATTATGCTTCTGAAANCNAAATNNAATGGTTGCTTCAGTTGTCGNAAAGCATCCACNGTTANATCCGAAAANTCNTCAATGAGTACCTCCTCTATCCTTCGCTCGAAAGTAAAGCGAATGGAATTCTGGACACGATTTGATAGGTAGTCTCGATAAAAAATAAAAACCTTTTTATTGTTTAGNACTTTCTCATTAACCTCTAGTAAAGCATCATAGTTTTGATATGGTTTTCCCATNGAAAACTCATCTATTTCCAGGTAATCAGAAACAAAAGAATACTGNACATTNGGATCCTCTTTGGACGAAATCACACCTTGTAAAATATCCCCAGGATCGGCAATTAAGACATGAACGTTTTTCTTACCTTCATCNGCGGCTTTGACCAAAAGGTAAANACAAGTCAATATAAAAATCGGTCCNAATATNAGTGACAGNANAAANGANCGATTCAAGACCCGTTGNCTGATTTCCTTCCAAGAAATGAGTAAGATAGATTTCATTCNTTCTCCATTTTTTCAAGCAAACTGATAAAAATATCATCCATATCAGGTTGCTCCATGTGAACAGCTTCAATAGAAACATGTCCTTGAAGGTTTTTAATCAAATCATCCACTGATTTTTCGCCACGCTTTAATAGCCTGGCCTCCGTGATTCCGTCTGTAAGCTCAAGCTGATTGACCAGCTCAAAGTCGGTCCAAAGGGCATTTGCAAAGGCAATTCCCGTTCCCTTGTAACGAACCACAAAGTGATTGGAAACATAGCCCTTAAATAAATCGCTTATCGACGACGCCGAAACAACCTCTCCTTTATTTAATAATATAATGTGTGAGCACATATCCTGAACCCTTTGCATNTTGTGNGTNCTCAAAAGAATCGTTTTACCTGCATCTCTAAATTCGAATAACAGGTTCTTAATCAGGTCAATATTAATAGGATCAAAACCGGTTAAAGGCTCATCTAAGATTAGAAATTCTGGATCATGTACGACAGCAACTGCGAATTGAACTTTTTGCGCCATTCCTTTCGATAATGATTCAACATCTTTGTTGCTCCACGCTTTCATTTCAAGCTTTTCAATCCAATAATTGGCACTTGATTCTGCTTCCGCATTAGATAGCCCTCTCAGCTTTGCAAAAAAAGTAAGTTGTTCTCGCACCGAAAAGTCCGGATACAAGCCTCTTTCCTCCGGGAGATAACCAATGTTTTTNAGGTGGTCTTTTTTAAGCAACTGTCCATTAAACTTCAAGAAACCGTCATCCGGTAAATACATCAGGTTCATCAGTCTGATCAAGGTGGTTTTACCTGCACCATTTGGACCNAGAAGACCCGTAATCTTTCCTTTAGGAATATTCAAGGAAACATTATTTAATGCAGACTTACGTCGAAAAGACTTTGAAACATGCGAAATCTCAATCATACAAATGTAAATCTAAAAAAAGTTGAGGAGTCTAGTCCTGTCAGACCCAATATTCTTTTAGGGACTTCCAGCNGTAAATTCTCTTGAAAATAAATACCAAGACAAACAGAAAAGCAATAGAAACGAGNAACATATTTAGCGAAAATTCAGGCATCGAGTAGTCAAGAAACAAAGCATCGGTNTGAAAAACTTGCCAGTCATTTGAAACGATTAAAGCNGCAAAAATATTATTNGCAGCATGGAAGCCAATAGAGAGCTCCAGACCATTATCGAAGACAGCCAAACACCCTAAGAATATACCAATGATTANGTAGTAAGATAATACATGGTAGCCAATCGCCTCTATTTCAGGGTTTCCAAAATGCATAAGACCAAAACAGCATCCTGAAATAAGCACAGCAAAGATATTAGAACCAAACTTTGTCTTTAAACCCTGCATCAGGTAGCCTCTAAACAATAACTCTTCTAATGTCGTTTGAAAAGGAATCATCACCANAGCGATCGCAACGAGNGGNATGAAGCTTTCCCATTGTAGATTCCAAATAATGTCTTCTGAAAAGTAAATCTGAATACCCGTGGTAATCAATAAAATGAAGAACACCAAGAAAAAGCTCAAAAAGACCCTGCGCCAATCAAACCGATCTCTCTTCGTAAAAATAGACAAAACGGGTCGGCGATGAATCCACTTTATAGCCGATAAAAAAACCACAAAAACAAGAAGAAAGGGAAACAATAACCAGAAAAACACACGATTACTGCCAAAAGCCGATGTATATTCCGAAACACCAATGGCTTCAGACGAGACGACTCCAGAATTTAAAGTATAGTCAATATGCAATCCAAAACCTCCCAATAAATAAAAGAAAACAACTAACGATACAGTGGCGATAATCTGTACCATTGTTGAAGGATGTTTTGAGCTCAGGTCTATAAACCGAGTCATGAGAACATATCCCTCATTTGTTTAAAAAATCCTTTATCCTTATCAACTGCTTTGGGCTTAAAGTTTTCAGATTTCTTTAAATTCTCAATCATATTTTTCTCTTCTTTGGATATTTTAGTTGGCGTCCAAACATTGATATGCGCAAATAAATCTCCTGAACCATAACCCTGAACATTAGGCAATCCTTTGCCCCTCAAACGAAGTACTTTTCCACTTTGGGTTCCAGCATCTATTTTTATCTTCACTTTACCAGAAAGTGTAGGTATTTCAATACTCTCGCCTAGGACAGCATCCATAAAGCTTACAAACGCCTCATAATGCACATTGTCACCATCTCTTTTGAGCTCAGCATGCTCCACTTCTTCTATAACGACGATCAAATCACCAGGAACTCCATTAAATGGTCCAGCATTACCTTTCCCTCTGACATTGAGCTGCATTCCNTCTTCAACACCCGCTGGAATTTCTATCTCGATCACTTCTTCTTTACGTATGAGGCCATTTTGGTCTGCTTCAGCNGGCTTCTTATCGATTACTTTTCCTGAACCTTGACAAACATTACATACAGATTGTGTTTGCATAGCACCGATAAAAGTNTGTGCCATTCGGGTAATACGACCTGTNCCATTGC
Source organism: Crocinitomicaceae bacterium TMED16 (assembly GCA_002167775.1). GTDB lineage: Bacteria > Bacteroidota > Bacteroidia > Flavobacteriales_D > Crocinitomicaceae > UBA952. The sequence continues at coordinate 15,371 of NHBV01000007.1, forward strand.
AAGTGGAGCAGGTTTTAAAAGTCACACCATCTGCATTAACAAGCTTATTGACTTTGATTTTTTTCTGAACACCNTTGGCGATGTCTTCCAATGTCATTTTCATTTTCACACGAAGATTAGAACCTTTTACAACACGTTCTCCTCCTCTACTTCTACTTCCTCCAAAACTTCCTCCAAAAGCGCCACCAAAAATATCGCCAAATTGAGAGAATATNTCATCCATATTCATTCCGCCACCGCCAAATCCTTGGCCCATACCTGCATGGCCATATTGATCATAACGTGCCTTCTTATCTCCATTGCTCAGNACTTCATATGCCTCAGCCGCTTCTTTAAATTTCTCTTCAGCGCTTGAATCATCCGGATTCTTATCTGGGTGATACTTCAGCGCTAATTTTCTGTAGGCCTTTTTAATTTCTCCTTCGGACGCACCTTTTGACAATCCTAAAACTTCATAATAATCTCTTTTCTGACTCATCTATGTTCCTTATTATTGACCTACAACGACTTTGGCAAATCGCAAAACTTTATCATTTAGAAAGTACCCTTTCTCAACGTCGTCAATGACTTTTCCTTTCATCTTCTNATCGTCAGTGGGTAAGTTTGCGATCGCTTCATGAAGCTCAGGGTCAAACACCTCTCCTTTGGCGTCCATCGCTTTCAAACCTTTTGACTGAAGCAATCCTTTGTATTTGTNATAGATTAAAGAAAAACCTTCTTTAATTCCTTCGATATCATCTGCATCTACATTATTGGCGATCGCTCTTTCGAAATCATCAATCACAGGAACGAGATCCTTAAGTAAATCTGAATTGGCATTTGTAATCAAATCCAACCGTTCTTTATTNGTTCTCTTTCGATAATTTTCGAACTCAGCATACAATCGTAAAAAACGGTTGTTCAATTCATTATATTTTTCTTCTGGAGTAGGTTCTTTTTTTGCTGCGGTTTCCTCATTTGTGTTCTGCGCCTNTTGACTTTCTTCAGCTACACTTTCAGTATTCTCCGCTTTTTTACTCTCTTTCTTCTTCTTAGTTGTCATATTGAAATAATTTCANCATTCCAATGACAAAGATACTGCCACAATTGTTTTTAAGACATGCTGTCATACTTTTTTTCATTTATGAGAAAAAGTGTCATATTATAAATTACTTCAATACCTTAGTGCTGTCGTATTATTNATCAAAATGTACCAAAAAGAATTTCAGCAAATTGTAGAACAAAGAAGAAGCAATAGAAGCTTTGAACCTGATNATGAGGTATCTGGGGAAGTTATTGAGCGCTGTTTGAAAAACGCAATACTTTCACCTAACAGCAGTAACCTTCAGCTTTGGGAATTTCAATGGATTGAGAGCCCTGATCTTTTACGAAAACTAATACCACTTTGCTTAAATCAATCCGCCGCAAAAACAGCCAAGCATATGGTCGTTTTTATTGCAAGAAAGGACAAATGGAGAGAACGGGCAAAATGGAATTATGACCGCATAAAAGAGGGTATTCAAGGCGAACCAAAAAAGATTCAAAAAAGAGGGCTCAATTATTACAAAAAACTGATCCCTATTGTCTACATGGATGATGGATTCGGAATATTTTCCCTAATCCGAAAGATTGCCAGCTCTTTGCTTGGTATCCGAAAACCATTTTATCGGCTTGGAGGAAAGGCTGAGCAGAGAATTGTGGTTCACAAATCTTGTGCGTTAGCAGCACAAACGTTTATGCTATCTGTGGCAGCGGAAGGACTACATTCCTGCCCGATGGAGGGTTTCGACAAAAGACGCGTCAAAAAGCTACTCGCGCTGCCTCGAGGGGCTGAAATCAATATGATTGTTTCTGTAGGCAAAGGAACGGAAAAAGGAACTTGGGGTCCAAGATTCCGTGTTCCTTATGATGAAGTCGTGATTAAAAAATAAACCTTACTCGGAATCTTTTTCTTCAGAATTCTCTTTTGGCTTTCCTTTAGATTTCTTTTTAATGACTGCCAAACCATCCTTCGCTTTGTTAAGATCCATTGAGATTTTCTCGCCTTCCTTAAAGCTTGATTTAATAATCTCCTCAGCAAGCGGATCCTCAATATACTTTTGAATCGCTCTTTTCAATGGTCGCGCACCAAACTTCTCATCGTATCCTTGATCGACAATAAATTCTTTGGCTTTTTCAGTTAAAGAAATGTCATAACCCAAAGACAATATCCGATCATATAAATTTGCCAATTCAATATCAATGATACTATGAATCTCTTTTCTGCCTAATGATTTAAACATAATCATATCATCGATTCTATTTAAGAATTCTGGAGAAAATGCCTTTCGCAATGCGTTTTGAATGATAGACTTCACATTGTCCTCCTTCGACTCCTGCTGCGCCTGCGTTCCGAAACCAACTCCAGTACCGAAGTCAGCAAGCTGACGCGCTCCAATATTTGAGGTCATGATTAAAATGGTATTCTTGAAGTCTATTTTACGTCCTAACCCATCCGTCATGTGCCCATCATCCAATACCTGAAGTAATAAATTGAAAACATCGGGATGCGCTTTTTCGATTTCATCAAGCAAAATTATCGCGTACGGCTTTCTTCTTACCTTCTCAGTAAGCTGACCACCTTCTTCATAACCAACGTATCCTGGAGGCGCTCCAACTAACCTAGAAAGCGAGAATTTCTCCATGTACTCTGACATATCAATTCTAATCAATGCTTCTTCAGTATCAAAAAGCTTTTTCGCCAAGATTTTTGCCAACTGAGTTTTTCCCACTCCGGTTGGTCCCAAGAAAAAGAAAGAACCAATTGGCTTATTGGGATCTTTCAGCCCTGCCCTATTTCTTTGAATTGCTTTAACCACTTTATCAACGGCCTCGTCCTGACCAATAACCAAATTCTTAATTTCATCAGACATGACCACTAGCTTACCAGTTTCTGACTGTGAAACCTTGGTTACGGGTATGCCGCACATCATCGAAACAACTTCCGCGACATGTTCCTCTGTCACTTCAATTTTGTTATTCTTGGATTCCTCCTCCCATTTGAGTTTTGCCGATTCTAATTTTTCGAGCAGTTTTCTTTCGTCATCTCTAAGCTCAGCTGCCTTTTCATATTGCTGAGAGCGGATTACATTGGCTTTTTCTTCCTTTAGTTCTTCTACTCTAGCTTCAATCTCTGTAATCTCTTTGGGCACATTAATATTCGTAATATGTACCCTCGAACCAACCTCATCCAAGGCATCTATTGCTTTGTCTGGTAGATGTCGATCTGTAATGTATCGCTCAGTTAGCTTAACACAAGCCTTAATCGCATCCTCGGAATAGCTAACAGAATGATGGTCTTCGTAGCGTTCCTTTATATTCATTAGAATCTGAAAAGTCTCTTCTGAATTTGTAGGTTCAATAATTACTTTTTGGAACCTTCTTTCAAGTGCGCCATCCTTTTCAATATGCTGTCTGTACTCATCTAAAGTAGTCGCACCGATGGCTTGAAGCTCACCTCTTGCCAATGCAGGCTTAAACATATTTGAGGCATCTAATGAGCCACTTGCACCCCCTGCACCAATGATTGTATGAATTTCATCTATGAATAATATAACATCAGGGTTTTTCTCAATCTCCTGCATTACAGCCTTCATACGTTCTTCAAACTGACCTCTGTACTTGGTTCCTGCAACTAACGATGCCAAATCCAATGACATAATGCGTTTGTTGAAAAGTACACGAGAGACCTTTCTTTGAACTATTCTAAGCGCTAAACCTTCAGCTATGGCACTTTTACCAACACCTGGTTCACCAATTAGGATAGGGTTGTTCTTTTTCCGACGGGACAAGATCTGACTCACTCTTTCTATTTCCTTTTCTCGACCTACAATCGGATCAAGCTTACCGAGATCAGCCATTTTCGTAAGATCTCTTCCAAAATTGTCCAAGACTGGTGTCTTAGACTTAGAATCTGTCGGTTTTTTAGATGCTGGAGAAGAAAACGGTTCTTCCTCTTCACTACTACTCCCTGGAAACTCAGCTCTAGGCCCCTTTGACTCATCTAGAATAACCTCATATTCATCCCTTGCATTCTCGTACATGATTCCGTATTTGTTTAATATTTTACAAGCCGCGCAATCTTCATACCGAAGAATCGTCAATAAAATATGTGCCGTCCCTATCAGAGAAGATTTAAACTGCTTTGCTTCTAGGTAGGATTGTTTAATGATATTTTCGGTTTGCTTTAGCAATGGAAGATTAGCGTTCTCCAATTGAGTTACTGAAGATTTCTCTAACAAAACATCAACCTCTGTCTTTATGGCCTTCAAGTCAAGCTGGAACTCGTTAATGATACGCAAACCTGTTCCTTCGTTTAGCTTAATTAGCCCTAACAAAAGATGCTCTGCACTCACAAATTCATTCTTTAACCGAAAAGCCTCTTGACGGCTATGCGATAATAAATCCTTTACCCTTGGTGAAAATTTAGCTTCCATTATTTAAATTCAATTCTATACGGTTACAAATATAATATGAATAATTTGCCAAATACGCCTATTTATCCACAATTTATACCTAAATTTTGTTAGTAAAATACCTAATAAAGAATGTTTTTCAGACCTCATATTTCGTAAATTTGATACACGCAACATTTTAGTGTTCGAAACCAAAAACATAGAGTAGAAAAAATATGGCAGACGGAGAGAAGATAATTCAAATTAACATAGAGGATGAAATGAAATCAGCCTACATCGATTATTCGATGTCGGTAATTGTTTCTAGGGCATTGCCTGATGTTAGAGATGGTTTTAAACCTGTGCACAGAAGAGTACTTTACGGGATGCAAGATCTTGGAGTATATTCCAACAGACCCTACAAGAAGTCCGCAAGAATCGTCGGTGAAGTACTGGGAAAGTATCACCCGCATGGAGATAGCTCTGTTTATGACACGATGGTGCGTATGGCACAAGACTGGTCCCTAAGATACCCTCTGGTTGATGGACAAGGTAACTTTGGCTCTGTAGATGGCGATAGCCCCGCAGCCATGAGGTATACCGAAGCGCGTCTTAAAAAGATTTCGGAAGAGATGCTCGACGATCTTGATAAGGATACGGTGGATTTTCGCCCAAACTTTGATGATAGTTTAAATGAACCTAGTGTACTTCCTACCAAAATACCAAACCTTTTGGTAAATGGTGCATCAGGTATTGCCGTTGGTATGGCAACGAATATGGCCCCTCACAACCTCTCAGAAGTTATTGACGGAACAATCGCATATATTGGGGATAGTAATATTGAAGATGAGGAGCTATTGAAATATGTGAAAGCACCCGATTTCCCCACAGGTGGTATTATTTATGGTTACGAAGGAGTCCGAAATGCTTTTCTCACAGGCAAGGGACGTATTGTGATGCGCGGTAAGGCGGAAATTGAGGAGAACAGTAGTGGCAAAGAACAAATCATTGTTACTGAGATACCATATCAAGTCAATAAGGCCGATTTGATCCGGAAAACAGCGGATCTTGTCAATGATAAAAGAATCGAAGGTATATCAGATTTACGTGATGAATCTGATAGAAACGGAATGCGCATTGTTTTCGAAATTAAAAGAGATGCTATAGCTAATGTAGTATTAAATAAATTATTTAAATACACATCTCTACAAACCTCATTTTCAGTAAACAATATATGCTTAGTAAAAGGAAGGCCAGAACTTCTGAACCTAAAAAGTATGATCTCCAACTTTGTCGAATTTAGACATGAAGTAGTTGTCCGACGAACAAAGTATGAACTCCGTAAAGCCGAAGAGAGAGCGCATATTTTAGAAGGTCTTATCATTGCTTCGGACAACATAGATGAGGTTATTGAAATCATCAAAGGTTCAGCCTCTCCAGATAAAGCAAAAGAGAATTTAGCAAAGCGCTTCGATCTCTCAGATATTCAGACAAGAGCTATTGTCGACATGAGACTTCGTCAGCTGACGGGACTGGAGCAAGACAAGTTAAGAGCAGAGTACGATGAATTAATGAAAACCATTGCAGATTTAAAGGATATCCTCGCGAATGAACCACGCAGAATGGAAATTATTAAAACCGAGCTTCTTGAAATTAAAGAGAAGTATGGTGATGAAAGAAGATCTGTTATAGAATACAGCGCAAGTGAAATGCGCATTGAGGACCTTATCGCTGATGAAGAGGTCGTCGTTACGATATCCCATGCTGGCTATATTAAAAGAACTAGTCTTGCTGAATACAAAGTTCAAAATCGAGGTGGAATGGGCTCCAAAGGCTCAACAACACGTGAAAAAGACTTTTTAGAGCACTTATTTGTGGCAACCAATCATAATTACCTTTTAATATTTACTGAAAAAGGTCGCTGTTTCTGGATGCGTGTGTTTGAAATTCCGGAAGGAACCAAAATAGCCAAAGGAAGGGCAATCCAAAACCTCATTAATATTCCTCAAGATGATAAGGTAAAAGCTTACGTTAAAGTGCAAGATATTACTGATGAAGACTACATCAATAATAACTTTATTGTGATGTGTACGAAAATGGGGGTTATTAAAAAGACTTCACTAGAAGCATATTCAAGACCACGCACAAACGGAATCAATGCCATCACCATTCGTGAGAATGACGAGTTGCTAGAGGCGAAGCTCACAAACGGAGAAAACGAAATTGTATTGGCTTCAAGTTCAGGTCGCGCCATTCGATTCAATGAAGAAAATGTGCGACCAATGGGACGTAATGCATCAGGAGTTCGAGGAATTAAAATAGATGAGAGCACTGAAGAGGTTGTCGGAATGATCTGCGTTGAAGATGTCTACACTACTATATTGGTGGTTTCAAAAAGAGGATACGGAAAACGTACCTATCTGAACGATCCCGGAGATAAAGAGCCAGTTTACAGAATCACGAACAGAGGTGGTAAAGGTGTAAAAACACTTAATATCACAAGTAAAACTGGAGATTTACTTTCAATCAAAAACGTTGTCGACGAGGACGATCTAATGATCATAACAAAAAGTGGCGTAGCCATTAGAATGAATGTAGATAGCATAAGAACAATGGGCAGAGCAACTCAAGGTGTTCGACTTATTAACCTTAAGGGAACTTCAGAAATAGCAGCAATTGCCAGAGTACCTCGCGGTGACGAAGATGAAGCCGGCGAAGAAATAGAATTATCTGGAGATGAAGACCAAGAAAACGGATCAGATAATGCTGAAACAACGACCGACGAAAACACTGAAGAATAATTAAATAATAAAAATGGCACAGGATTTGAAAGTGCTACTGTAAAACAATAATTATGAAAATGAAGACAAATATTATATGTATCGTATTTCTTTTCGCTGCTGTATTCAGCTTTGCTCAGAAGAAAAATGTAACTGATGCCGCCATGCTTATGAAAAAATACAGCCCAATGGCAGGTCCAGAAAAAGCAAAAGAGACGGCCTCAAAGGCGAAAAAATTCATTGATCTTGCAGCCGTGAATGCAGAAACAAAGGAAGACGTAAAGATGCACCTTTACAGAGGAATGGTATACTTTGCATTGATTGAGGTTGCCCAGTTTGATGCAATGGCAGGCAAAGCACCTGACGAGGCTTTACTTGAAGAATACAAGGATATTTCCATGGAGAGCTTTACAAAGGTCCTGAATGACCCCAAAGGAAAATACATACCCGATGCTGAGCGCTTTATTGGAAGTCGTGTGACTCAGTATTTCAACATGGGACTTGGCATGTATGAGAAGAAGAACTTTGAAATGGCCTTTATGAGCTTTGCAGGAGCTTACCAAGTTAAACTCTTTTTAGGTGAAGAGTATGAAGACGCCAAGGTGAATGCAATGGCAACCTATAGATACGTGGCAGACTCATTGATTAGGGGTGATGAGCTTACAAAGGCTGAAGAACTGACAGACCTAGCCAATGATTTGTTTCCAAATGACATGACTGTGCTAACGAACTACATCAATATCGCACTGAAGAGTGGAGATACAGAGCAATCTGAAAAGTACATTAATGAAGCTTTAGCGCTAGATCCTAATAACAAACAACTCTATTATATCTTAGGAACCTCCTTTATTGAGCTAAAGGAAAATGAAAAAGCTGAATCTAATCTGTTAAAAGCCATCGAAATAGATCCAGAGTATGTAAATGCCCACTCTAACCTTGCCGCTTTGTATATGGATTGGAGCATTGCTATTGGTGATGAAGCAAGAGATTTGGATTATAGAGATCCAAGGGTTAATCAGCTCGAGGACCAGAAAAAGCAGCTCTTAACGAAAGCCATTCCAAGCCTTGAAAAGATGATCGTTGCCTTTCCAGATAACAAATCAGTCATGAAGAATTTAGCCATGGCCTACAGAGCCAGCGGCAATGAAGAGAAATTCAAAGAATGGTATGATAAATCAAAAAACTAAATTAAAATGTCCTTCGGGACATTTTTTTTTGATTCCTATTTTTTGCCTACCAATGAACTTTCACTACTTTTGTAGCCGATGAATTTTTTGTACCCCAATACACTTTGGTTCTTACTCCTACTCTCAATTCCTATTCTGATTCATCTTTTTCATTTCAGAAGACACAAAAAGATATACTTTTCCTCGCTACGATTTATGCAGCGATTTCAAAAAGAAAAGAAAGCGGTAAAAAAACTTCAAAACTTACTGATTTTAATTTGTAGAATCGTTGCAATTACTTTCTTAGTGATTGCCTTTTCTCAGCCTTACACAGACCCATCATACGATGTAAATAAAGCCAAAGAAACGATCGTAAATATTTTCATAGACAATTCATTTTCTATGTCTGCAAAAGGAATAGCAGGAGAACTTCTTTCTGAATCTAAAGAAGCTGCCAAAAAACTCATAAACTCATATCCCAACAACCAACGCTACATATTAAGCACAAACGACTTGAGTGCTGTTCAACAAAGAATCATTGACGCAAAGAGCGCACAAGAAGAAATTGACCTTATAAAATATTCACCTATTCATAGAAACTTCAGCGCTATTTTCAACTGGCAGCAGGAAACAAAAGAAAAAATAGAAAAGAGAGAGCAAAATTCAATAAGGCACGAACTATTGTTTTTGAGTGACTTTCAAAGTGAATTCTTCAAAATAAAAACAATTAAACCAGATACCATATCTAATATAAATCTTTGGCAATTTAAGCCGCAAAAAGCAGAAAATTGTTACATCGACTCCCTTTGGTTCCGATTAAAAACGCACAGAGCTTCTGAAGAAAATGAGCTCTTTTTTCGAATTAACAATGAGGGTCCAGAGAACATCGTCAACCTCGAACTTAATGTAAATGTGAATGATTTTTCTAAAGATATCTTTGTTAATATACCAGGAGACAGCAATGTCGTCAGTTCAGTGAATATTCCCGCACAGCGAGAAGGGAATTCTAAAGGAAAAATAGAATTACGCGACCAAACGATGTACTGGGATGACGAATTCTATTTCAGCTATCAAACCGCCGCAAAGCGTGAAATCTTGATTATCAATGGGAAAGATGCAAATGAAAGTGTTGTAAAAGCTTACAGCACAGAGCCTTATTTTGACGTAACTGAAACGGCTATTAATAAAGTCAATCAATCCTCCTTTGACAACAAGAGGTTAATTATTCTGAATGGGATTACAACGATTTCAACTGGATTGAGCGCTGATATTTTGAAATTTAAGCTACAAGGCGGGAATATATTAATCCTCCCTTCTAATGAAATTGAAAAGGGTGTAATTAACCCACTGCTTAGTAATGTAGGATTACCTCAAATAAAAACGTCACAATACATCTCACTGAAAACCAATAAAATAGAATTACAAGATCCAACCTTTGACGGTGTATTTGAGAAAAAAGAAGAAAAAGGCTTGAACCTTCCTAATTTCCGTTTTATCCATAAGACAAACCCAAAGAACACCTCCGCAATTGCACTTTTAAAACTTAGGGATGAAAGCCCTGTATTCTACAAATCACTAGATAACCAATCATTTGCACTCTATTCATGCTTAAAAGAAAGCTGCTCAGACCTTACACAAAACACACTATTTCCGGTATTGTGTATTCGAATTGCTGAAATGGCCGGAAGCGACAACTTACCCTATCACTTCATAGGCCAAGATAAGCTCATTTCTTTCGAGCGTGAATCGGGAAATCAAGGACCAGTTAAGCTCCAAAATAATACAACCGATTTTATTCCAAAGACCATTCAAAAAGACGCCTATAATTATATTGATTTATCAGGAATAGAGGCCATGGAATATCTAAGTCAAGGAAATTTCGTTTTAAAACAAAAAGACACCTTAAAAGTATTAGCCCTAAACTTTAACAGAAAAGAATCCTCAGTAGACTTGATAGATGCAGAATTAATGAAGGAAAAACTCAGAAAAAAAGGGATTAAAAACCTTAGCACCCAAATATTTAACGAAAAAACAAACGTCTCAAAAATAAAATTAAATCATACGAAAGAGTATTGGCGTATTTGTATCTTTATTACAATTATGGCAATATTTTGTGAAATTTTAATTGCTAAATTCTTGAAAAAATAAGTCATGAAAGTACTACTCAAGCAAGCTAAAATAATCGATCAAACTTCTGCTTTTCACAATAAGCGCATGGATATTCTGATTGACAATGGCAAAATTATTGAAATCACGGACCAAATTAAAACAGATAAAAGCTACAAGACCATTGAATCCAAAGACTTGCACGTTTCTAAAGGCTGGATTGACCTAAAAGCACACTTTTGCGATCCAGGGCATGAATACAAGGAAACAATCGAGTCAGGACTGGATAAAGCAGCAAAAGGTGGTTTTACACAAGTAGGTGTGCTTCCCTCGACCCATCCTGTTATGGATCAAAAGGCCTCCATAGATTCACTATTTAGAAAAGCCTCGCAAAAAACCACTGGTATCATTGCGATGGGATGTTTGACCAAACAAATGAAAGGTAAAGAATTGGCAGAGCTTTATGATATGCAGAAATCTGGCGCGGCGCTTTTTACAGATGACCGAATATCTACAGATGCTGCGGTTCTGAGTAACGCGCTCATGTACGCACAAAATTTTTCGGGTAAAATAATAGTGAGTCTAGGAAATTCATCATTATCCAAAAAAACGCAGGTAAACGAAGGAGAGGCTTCACTTAAAACAGGACTCAAAGGTGATCCGAATATTTCAGAAATTATTGAGATAGAAAGACATTTAAGGGTACTAGAATATAGCGGAGGAAGCTTACATATCAGCGGAGTTTCTACTCAAGAAGGTGCTGAGTTAATCGCAAATGCAAAGAAAAAAGGACTTCGAGTGACTGCCGAGACCCACGTTGTAAACTTGTGCTTTGACGATTCAGAAGTTCTAGCATTCAATACGCGCTTTAAAACATTACCCCCTCTTCGAAACCCAAAGGACACAAAAGCACTAGTCAAAGCACTGGCAGAAGGAGCCATTGATTGTGTTGTATCTAATCACAGGCCCACCGACGAAGATGAAAAAGAAGTGGATTTCGAAAGTGCTTCATTCGGTGCGCCGCATATACAAACTGTTTTTGCTGCAATGAATACATGTACAACGCTGAAATTAGTTGAGCTTATTTCAATTCTTACAGATAGACCATCGGATACTTTAGGAATATCAACAGAATCAATTGAAAAAGAGTGTATTGCGAACATTACTATATTTGACCCTAACGAAAACTTTGACGCGAACCTTCTCTCGAAAAAAGACAAACTATACTCTCCATTCGATGTATCAGAACTCAAAGGAAAGGTAATAGGAATTGCAAGAGATGGACAATTTAATATGAACTGAATACTTGAAAACCTCCTCATTTCTTAAAGAATTTTTAAACAAAAATAATCAGGTGGGTGCCATCGCCCCTAGCTCGAAATACCTCACCAAGAAAATGATGGGAAACCTGTCACTTTCAGAAGCAAAGGTTGTCGTTGAATTAGGTCCTGGCACCGGTGTTTTCACCAAAAAACTACTAGAATTAATCGGTCCACAGACAAAACTTTTAGTTATTGAAATCAATACAATTTTTTACAAAAACCTCAAGGAGCAACTTAGTGATCCAAGATTGACACTGGTCAAGGGATCAGCTACAGATTTATCACTTTACCTCAAGCAACTGGGATTATCTCAGGCAGATATTATTATATCCTCCCTACCCTTGGCTGTTTTGCCCTCTTTTCTAAGAAATAGAATTGTGCTCTCTGCGAGTGATGCACTTTCACAAAAAGGAAAATATATTCAATTTCAATATACGCTTCAATCCCAAAAAATGCTCGAAAAAGTATTTTCTGCAGTAAAGATTAAATCGTGTCTTCTAAATATACCTCCAGCATTCGTATATACCTGTTCAAAGGAATAAGAGAAATCCGTATCTTTGCAAAAAAACTTTAGATGCTTAGTGTACAGAACCTATCTCTTCAATTCGGAAAACGAGTCCTTTTCGATGATGTAAATTTAAAATTCGTAAATGGAAACTGCTATGGTGTTATTGGCGCCAATGGTGCAGGTAAATCTACCTTTCTAAAAATTCTAACCGGTGAACAGGATCCAACAACTGGACTTGTAAACATTGAGCCTGGCAAAAGAATGGCCGTACTCAAACAAAATCATTTTGAGTTTGACAAAGAAACTGTGCTCCAAACAGTCATCATGGGTCATAAACGTTTATATGAAATCATGGTTGAAAAAGACGCTATTTACGCGAAACCAGATTTTAGTGAAGAAGACGGAATGCGCACGGGTGAGCTTGAAGCCGAATTTGCAGATCTTGAAGGCTGGAATGCAGAAACTGATGCAGCAGCACTACTTAGTAATTTAGGAATTGATGAAAGCAAGCACTATCTTTTAATGGAAGAGCTTTCAAGCGACCTAAAGGTAAGGGTGCTATTGGCGCAAGCATTGTTTGGAAACCCTGATGTATTAATCCTAGATGAGCCCACGAACGACTTGGATATAAGAACTATTGCATGGCTCGAAGAATTTCTATTCGAATTTAAGAATACAGTTATTGTGGTTTCTCACGACAGGCACTTTCTAGATACTGTTTGTACACATGTTTGTGATATTGATTTTTCTAAAATCAATCTTTTTACCGGGAATTATTCCTTTTGGTATCAATCTTCACAGCTTGCATTAAGACAACGAGCAGATAAGAACAAAAAAGCAGAAGAGAAGAAAAAAGAGCTCATGGAATTCATTTCCAGGTTTGCTGCAAACGCTGCTAAATCCAAGCAAGCCACAAGTAGAAGAAAAATGCTTGACAACCTTGATCTGGAAGAAATTAAACCTTCTTCTAGAAAATATCCTGGGATCACATTTCATCAAGAACGAGATGCCGGGAATCAAATCCTTTCAATTTCTGGATTAAGCAAAAGCTCCTCGGATGGGGTTCTTTTTAAGGATATCAACTTAATTGTGAATAAAGGAGATCGAATAGCATTTGTTTCTAAAAACTCAATGGCTCTGACAAGCTTTTTCGAAATTCTAAATGGTGCATCAAAACCAGATGCAGGAGAATTTACTTTTGGCACCACCATAAAAAGCGCTTATTTGCCCAATGATAACTCAAGCTATTTTCAATCGAAAGAATCACTTATAGATTGGCTTAGACAATTTGCACAGACTGACGAGGAAAAAGAAGACGTTTATTTGAGAACCTTCCTAGGGCGAATGCTTTTTACAGGCGAAGAAGCGATGAAATCTGCCACAGTTTTATCTGGGGGAGAAAAAGTGCGCTGCATGCTTTCGAAAATGATGCTCGCCAAAGGTAATTTGATTTTAATGGATGAACCAACCAATCATTTAGACCTTGAATCTATAACAGCCTTGAACAATGCTATGGCGGAATATAGAGGGACATTATTGTTTACCTCTCATGACCACGAACTCATGAATACGGTTGCCAACCGAATTGTTGAGATAACGCCTTCTGGAACAATTGATAAAATGATGACCTATGACAACTACCTTAAGGATTCAAAGGTTATAAATTTGAGAGAAGAGATGTATGTCTAAATTGAATCAAAAGGCAAGTATGAATTTTCATTTATCCATTCCAAGGCCCAATGAACAGTATCTGCATGTGGAATGCTGTTTTTCTGTAAAACAGGAACAAATTGAAATATTCCTTCCTTCATGGAGACCGGGAAGATATGAGATTGCCAATTTTGCCAAAAACATTCGTGGATTTAAAGTTTTTAATGAAAAAAATCAATTGGTTCCCTTTATTAAAAACTCTAAGGACTCATGGATCATAAATGCGGGTAAATCAAAGTCACTGAATATAAAATATCAGTATTACAGCAATGAGCTGAATGCTGGGTCAACATTCGTTAGTGAAACCATGCTATATGTCAATCCTGTAAATTGTTTTATTTACACGAAGGAGCACATAGACGATTCAATAGAAATTGACCTAAAGATTCCTGAAGATTGGAAAATAGCAACAAGCCTCAATATTTCTCAAAGTAAACTAACTGCACATTCCTTTGATGCACTCTTTGACGCACCTTTCATATGCTCCAATTCACTTTTGAACAGAAGCTATACCGTTCAGGGTATTTCATTTAATATTTGGTTCAATGAGCTACTGGATGTTCCATGGGAAAAGTTAATTCATGACTTTGAAAGGTTTACAGCAAAACAAATTGAGGATTTCGGAGAGTTTCCTTCTCAAGAATTCCATTTTTTAATTCATACACCTCCATTTAAGGCATACCATGGTGTAGAACATTTAAACAGTACTGTAATCGCATTAGGACCTTCTTACGACGTCTTTAAAGGCCTTTATTCAGAACTTCTTGGTGTTTCATCTCATGAGCTCTATCACGTTTGGAATGTGAAGAGCATACGGCCAAGGGAAATGCGCCCGTATGACTTTAGAAACGAGAACTACTCAAAGCTAGGATATATCTATGAGGGAATAACCACTTACATGGGTGACCTTTACTTACTTAAAAGTGGTGTATTTAAAATTACCGACTATTTAAAGGAGCTTCAGGTTCAATTTCAAAGGCATTTTGACAATCCTGCTCGGTTTTATACCTCTGTTGGAGATTCTTCCTTTGATACTTGGCTGGACGGTTACGTCCAGGGTGCGCCTGGAAGAAAGGTATCAATTTATGTCGAAGGATGTCTACTCGCATTTGTTACAGATTACTTAATTCGCAAAAGCACAAAAAACAAGTACGGAATTGAGGAGGTCATGAGGCGTTTATATTACAGTCAAGAAATAAGTAAAAAAGGGTATGGTGAAAAAGATTACCAAGAACTTCTTGAAAGCGTTTCAGGTGTTTCCTTCCAAAATTTCTTTGATAATTATATCAATGGAACACACTCCTATGAGCCCATACTTCAGGATGCATTGGCCTATTTTGGTCTTGAAATGAGCCTTATTGATTCTAAACTAACTTCTGAAAACACCCTAGGTATAAAGCTGAAACCATCAAAATCAAAATACGTCATCCATAGTTTTTCGCCAGGTTCTCCCGCAGATATGTGCGGCCTATGCGCCGGAGACGAAATCCTAGCTGTGAATAATATTAAGTTAGAAGGAGACCTAGAGCAATGGCTTGGCTATTTTAACATTCGAGACATAAGCCTAACGATAGCCAGAGCTCAAAGAATTATTGAAAAGAAAATACCCGTAGTACATCGTAGCTTTTATCCAAAGTATAAATTGAATGTATTAGAAGAAAAGAGCCCAGCTCAGCTCAAAGCACTTCAATCTTGGGTTTGTGATGGTTCCTTATAGAAAGCCAGGATCAATAATGGCAGTAATGTAAGGTCTAAGATTAGTGCAACGAATAAGGTAATTCCTAATAGGAATCCCATATTAAAGGTTCCCATAAAGGTTGAAAACAAAAGAAGAAGAAATCCACTACAAAGAATAAGCGTGGTAAGCACCATAGCTTTACCAGTGACGATGAAAGAATGTTTTAAAGCTTCAGGTACTGACTTACCTTTCATCAATTCAAACTTAAACTTACCTAGGAGATGAATCGTGTCATCAACAGCGATTCCAAAAGCTATTGTAAAAATAATAGAGGTACTCGTCTTTACCTCAATACCTAGATAACCCATGATCGCTGCTATAAAAATAAGCGGTATTGTATTTGGAAGCAAACTAATCAAAACCATCCTGAAAGATCTAAAAACAAGCCCCATTATTATGGAAACCACTCCTATCGAGAGTAATAATCCATAAATTAAGCTATTTGATAGGTATCGGATATTTTTGTCAAGAAGATACGCTGATCCCGTAACACGGACTTGAATCTCTTTGAAATCTCTTTGCTTCATATAAGCCTTAAAGCGATCTGTACGTGCGGTGATAATATTATTACCCAAATCCGGAATCGTCCCTTGAATTCTCGTTAATCGTTCGGTAGTATCCACAAAAAGAGGAAGCAGTGATCCTCGCTCCGCTATTTTTAAATATCTTCTAAAACGTTTCAAGTCTCTTTTCTTTTTGGGAAGCTTAAAAAAAGCTTCATCCCCAAAATGAGAGGAACGACTCAAGACCTTCAGAGATTGAACAAGTGACGTTTTTAGCTCTACCCCCATCGAATCCTCCAAGTATGTCTCTACCTCTTCAAGTTCTTTAAGAACATCCAATGACCAAATTGTATTATTGGTGTCTGCAACATTTATAGCCAATTCAAAAGGACGATAACCTCCATAATGCTGGTCGAAATAGAAGAAATCAGCCTTTATCGGATCTGATGCTTTCAGGTCATCCATCAATAAATTGTCCGACTTGAGTAAGGTCATTCCGAAAATGGAAAAACTAATAAATAAACCGGAGCAGATCCAAACTCTTTTTTGATGGGTGATAATCCATTCATAGGCTTTAGGTAAAAACTTACCCCAAAGTGTTTCCTTTCTTTTTTTAATGATATTTGGAGAAGGGAAATAATAAAAAAGTATGGGCAGGAATAAAATCGACAAGAAAAAGGCTAAAAGCACACCTATTCCTATAATTAAACCAAACATTTTTACAGGCTGTACATTGATAAAATAAAGCGAAAAGAAACCTACGGAAGTGGTTAATGATGTTAAAAAAGTAGGAAAACCTACCTCCCTGATTGTTGTTTTAATGGATTCAAATTTTGATAAACCCTCTCTCAAAGCATCCATATATCTAGAAACCAGATGAATGACGTCAGACATCGCCACAACAAACATGATAGAAGGAAGTGTTGTCAGCAAGATGTTCATTGGGCTATTGAAGAGTCCCATGCCACCAATTACCCACAACATAGAGGCAAAAATAACGACCTGCGGGACTAAAATACCCCAACCAGATCGAAATGCAATAAATAAGAAAAGTATCACTAAAATTGCACTCAGCGCTACAAAAAAGAGGAGCTCGGAATTCATTTTATCGATATAATAACGTTGACCTATGGTCGTTCCCGCCAAGTGAACACCATCAAAGTCATAGTCAGATATGATTTGGTGTAAAACCTTTACTAAAGTGTCACTTCTATTTACGGAAAGACCATTTTCGTGCTTAAGAAATACGCAGACAGATTTGCCATCACGTGCGACCAGAGTATTTAATAGTTCTTTACTGCTGTAGATTCTGGATGAATCCTTTTTTATAAAGGCTGGATCCTCCGACCACTTCTTGAGGTCAACATAAGGTCTTTCAACAGCGTTGTTGATACCAAAAAGTGAAACTTCGTTTTGATTTGTAATGCCGCGAACACCGGTCACGTATGGTGTTTCAGTTTGGAGCCTTTCAATAAGACTCGCGACCTCTTTCATAAAAGGAACCTGAAAGATTCCTGTTTTGTTTTCAAGCGCAATTAGTACAAAATTATTATCGTACTCAAATTTTTCCCGGTGCGCATAAAAGTAATCAGCATCTTTATCTTCGGCGGGGAAGAACTTTTCAAAATCATAATCAAATTTGAGATCAGTAACTTTGTAACCTAAAAAGGCGGTAAATAGCACAAGTACTGCTCCAACGACTAGCGACCATTTCGCAAAGTTTTTTTCACTAAAGAATTTCATCATTTCCCGACAAAAATATTCTATTAAAGCTTACAAACGTATCAAGAAGAAGCTTTTTTTTATGGATGGTTTTGAAAAAACTCACTTGGGAAATTGACCAAATACAAATTTTCCTTTGCACGGGTAGCTGCCGTATACAACCACCGCAGATATGAACTATCTTTCATCTGCTCTGGGATGTAAGAGCCATCTAGATATACATCAAGCCACTGTCCACCTTGCGCTTTATGAACTGTTAAGGCATTTGCATATTTCACATGCAATGCATTGAAATAGGGATTCATTAGAATCTCTTGGTATCTTTTCGACTTTATACTGATATGCCAATAATCCTTCTCAATCTCAAAAAAAAGTTCTTTCATTCTATCTCGGCTCAGGTTTGCAGTCTCAATGAGCAAGGTGTCCTTTAACACTAAAACTTCTTTAAACGCCTCGTCAGGATAGTTCGGAAAAGAAATCAAAACCTTGGCGAACTGAAAACCATACATCTCCTCCTCTTTAATGATTCTTTCAACACGTATATTCTCTCCGTTGGCGAGAAAACCGAGCGGAGACGTTGGTCCAATCCAAAAATAATTGTTTCGAATCACAAGCAAGGATTCATTTGATTCTAGCATTTCCTCTCGGAAATGAATGCTTTGTCTTATACCATTGTTCCACCTGTTGGCTTGTTTGTTTGACAAGGTTAGGACCACAACGTTGTCCGCTCCTTTTGCGTGAATACTTTCCTCTAATCTTTCTTGTACCTCATGACCTTTCAAGGATTGAGTATTTTCATCTTCCTCTATGATAAAGGGCGGTTGAAAAACTGCTTTGTTTCTTATATACGTAGCATTTGAAATAATGGAGGAAGATTCACTCGTACGAAATATTTGTTTGAGCTGCGCATAATAAACATTCGAATGACTGAAAGACATTTCAAGAAAATCCGCATCCAATGCAGGGGAAGTTTCCTGACCTACAGGAGGAAGCTGACCGATATCTCCAACAAAAACCAGCTTACATTTATAGCCTTCTTTTACATAGTAGATCAGATCGCTTAATATGTCATTGTCTCCCTGCATTCCAGAAGGAATCATCGAGGCCTCATCGATAAAAAAGATGGTATCTCTATGTTTGTTTTTGGCAGGTGTTAATTTAACCCGTTCCTCTAGCGCATTTCCTCCAAAATATATCTCTTTATGAATCGTTTGAGCCTTTTGATTTGCATAAACCGATAAAACTTTTGCTGCTCTACCTGTAGGTGCAGCCAAGCGTGTATTAATTTTGGCTTGCTTTAAAGTCTTATTCAGAAGAGAGGTCAGAGTTGATTTCCCTGTACCCGCATAACCTGCGAGAATAAAAACAGACAAGCCGTTACTGAAGTCCTTTTCGAGAAAACTAGCGAATAACTCAGTAGCAGCGAATTGATCTCCAGATAGTTCAAAATCACTTAGGGAAATGACATTTTCAACGAATTTATTTTGTTTCATTTCTCTTAGAATTGGTTTAATCCAAAATTTACAATTGTCTTGGTCGCAGTAAAATTAAATATTGTAGATTTGTAACAGTTAAATTACAAGAATTGTTATGCTAAATATCGCCTTACTAATAAAAAAATATTCTGTTCCCTTTATTTTCGGTCTGATCGGTTTCGTTCTTTTACTTACTGGTTTCTTGAAAGAACAATCCATTGAATTCATCTTCTCTGCTATTGTTATATTGGGCAGCGCCATCATTTCAGCAATGAATGTATCTGGTAAACTTTCAGCGAAGATGACAAAAATAATTGGCTTCATTTCTCTGGGAATGGCGCTCGTTGTTTTAGGCTTCACATACACATCGATATCTGATACTGTAGAACATAATAACAACTACAAGGCATGCAAAGGTTTATCAATAAGAAACTTGCGAGATTGCCAAACAGCACAAAAGGCTTACTTATCAAAAAATAAAGTTTACGCCCATGACTGGAAAACCCTTATAACCTTTATTAAAGAAGACAGCATCGCCATATTAGATGCTGAAGGTTCTGTGCCAAGTAGAAAAATCACAGAAAAAGAAAGAGATTACTTGATTCAATTTAACCTGTACAAAAGAGGTCAAGCCATTGACAACAAAATGACTGAGCTCGAGGCATACTACCTATCTAAATCGCCAGAAATACCTGTGGAGCTTGTTGGTTTTAGGAGAGATACAATAAACGTTTCTTTCATTGAAACTACATTCTCTAAAAACCGAAGCTATATTAAAGAGCGCAAAGACAATGGATATGGTGAATTTTCAGCCGAAAACCTAAAATACATTCCTTTTACCGACAACAAAGAAATGTGGAAAATTGATACGGCTTCCGTTGTTATTGGTGGAGATACACTACCCACGATGCGTATTGAGGGCACATTGCCGCTTACGGAAATCAAAGGTGCTTCGAGAAAAGAGTCAATGTTCTTCGGAAAACTGGACAATAGTGACCTTTCAGGTTCATGGGAAGTTCAATAAAAAATGGCTAATGCTATACTTTTTTTCAACGAGAAAGAAATCCTCGTTAAGGACAAAAGTTCTGGGCTAGACCTGTTTAAGCCATATAAAATTGATGCTTACAGTAAATTTACTGAAGACAGAATCAAACATTTAATTCAAGAGCATGTGATTCAAAAAGGGATTGATATAGAAGAAATTCTATTCGATGCTAATGAAGGTATTTTGATCCCTCATGAAATTTACAACCCAGAAAAAAAAGAGGCCTATTTCACCTTAAATTATCCTGAAATAAATGAAAATAAATCCATCTTTGATGAAAAAATAGATGCGATCAACGCCCATTTCATTAGCACAAGATTTAACTGGTTCATAGCTTTCTGCTCCGAAAATATGCCTCAGACGCCAATGATGAATAGCTCAAAAAAATATCTCGATAAAATACTAAGCAATCAAAAAGAAAAAAATGATGTTCATATTATATTGAAAGACAATACTTTTGATTTAATAAAGCTTCAGAATCAAAAACTTTTTTCATTTAATTGNATTGAATATACAACTGTGACGGACGTTATCTATTTTTTAATTGCGCACCTAGACAAGCTGCCNAAGAAAGCGACGAACATTCTTCTTTATGGAACGGAAACACAGACAAAGGAGGCCAGAACACTNTTTAAGAAGATCAAGACCTTAAGTGAAATAATCCTTACTACTCGTTCAGACAAAGCCTTAATTCAGTTCTTATCGTGAGAATAATAAGAGGCTCATTGAAGGGTATGCGTTTCAAGAAAATGAAAACCTTTTCCTCCCGACCCACAACAGACTTTGCCAAAGAAGGTTTATTTAATATTCTAGAAAACACNACTAATATTGAAGAATTAGCTGTTCTAGATTTATTTGCCGGATTGGGAAGTATTTCCTTTGAGTTTATATCAAGAGGCGTCAAAGAGCTGACAAGTGTAGATTTAAGTCATCAATCCTGCAAGTACATTAGAACAAATAGCAAGGCATATCAGCTCGAGGAAATACACAGAGTTATTCAANTAGATGCTTTGAAATTTCTACAAAAGGATATTGGTACGTTTGATTGTATTTTCGCAGATCCACCCTATGACTTTAAATATTANNATGAGCTTATCGCGCTTGTTGAATCTAAAAACGTGCTGAACAATGGAGGAAGCCTAATTATCGAACATGGAAAGCAAACCTCTCTAGCNCAAACGAAAGGTTTTCAAAAGGTAAAGGCATTTGGCCATGTCTATTTTAGTTTTTTTAACTTTGATATAGATGAAGACTAAAAAAGCCATTTTTCCAGGTTCTTTTGACCCTTTTACGAAAGGACAT
Source organism: Crocinitomicaceae bacterium TMED16 (assembly GCA_002167775.1). Taxonomy (GTDB): domain Bacteria; phylum Bacteroidota; class Bacteroidia; order Flavobacteriales_D; family Crocinitomicaceae; genus UBA952. The sequence continues at coordinate 37,160 of NHBV01000007.1, forward strand.
GAATATATAATTCAGAAATCACTCGATGTATTTGATGAGGTTATCATTGGCATTGGTGTAAATACAAGTAAGCAATACTTATTTGACTTAGATAAGAGAATTGCACATATTCAAGAGATCTACAAGAATAATGACCGGGTAAAGGTAAGTACCTATGAAGGTTTNACCACTGATTTCTGCTCAAAAGTTGATGCAAGCCATATTGTCCGCGGGCTCAGAAATTCCATTGATTTTGAATACGAAAAAGCAATTGCAGAAATGAATTTCATGATGAAAAAAATTGAAACGGTATTTTTCATGTCACGAGATGAGGTAGGTGCTATAAATGCATCTATTGTTAGAGAAATCTTTAAGTCAAATGGCTCGATTGATGCATTTGTTTCTGCTGCCGACAAACTGGTTTGATTCTTGTAAACCATAGCTAAATATATAGNATGAAATTTCTTATTTCTGTTCTTCTTTTAATTCCCTTCTGGAGTCTGTCAACAACCCAAATATTTGGGTCNGCCCAAAATAGTATTGGAGAATGGATTTATCTATANGAAATTGAAGAATTCTTTACAAAATCGGAACGTTATGTTCAGAAATTTAAAACCACTGAAAAAAATCGATTTTACTTCGAGGTAGAAAACAAAGAAGTAAAACGTTATGTAATACGATTAAACAATTCTTATTCAGAGCTTTATCTTGAGCCNAATGGCACTTATANNATTGTTTTTCCCGAAGAATCTGTGGAGGTCATTCCTTACTTTTCAGGAAGAGAAATGGAACTTTTATTCTTAGAATTAGATTCAACAGACATTAATTATAAAATTCTTGGTTTCGANGCTTGGTTAGATGACGAATTCGCTGATTTATATCTGCTTAAGGATGTTGAACCGACAAAATTTATAGACGGTGTATTAAAGTTCAAAATGGAGGTTCTAGCGGCTTANAAAGACGAGGAATCAGAATATTTCAAAAATCATATTAAATATGTTTTAGGAAAAACCATTGATAACATTAATTATTTTGGAGGACCAAACGAACTTGAAAAATTCAACTTTTACATACGAGACCAAGAGGTACTGTATAACCTCCCGTCCTATATTGATTATTTTCAGGATTTCTATTCTGGAATACGCTTAAAGCTAAACGAAAGATCAAAGCAAGGTGTTTTAATTGGTTTAAATGAGGCTAATGGGGAGGTTTTGATTCGCGGTTTATTATCAGATAGTATTGTTCCGAATATACAAATTGCTGAAATGGTTGCTTTAGAAATGATGAAATCAGAATACCCAAAAGGCAACATACCTCAAAACAATTTAATTAAATTGGCCAAATTCATTGAACTAAATTCTGGTCACGAAACAAATAAAATAATCGCTAAGAACCTTCAAAAACAGTTTTATTCTCTGGCTGCAGGAGACCCTTTACCCACTATTTACTTACAAGACAAAAGTGTACTTGGAAATANCAATAAGTATCAGTATATCCATTTTTTNGATCCGTCCAACCCCAAGAGCCTAGCTGAAACATTCGCCTTAAAATCTCTATACGACAAGTATAAAAATGATATAGACTTTGTNACNATTTATTTGGAATCCAAATCACGTAATAAAGGCTTCAAGCAAAGAGTACTCCAAGAAATAATTTGGCCGGTTTACGGCCTGAGCTATTATCATCCCATTTGGAAAACGCTGAATGTAGGGACCTTTCCTTATTATGTACTCATCAATAAAGAATTAAATATTGAAAGCATACCAGCACTAGGNCCTATACCCAACGGAGTTTATGAAACGATTGACAAAACCTTCCACGAGCTCNTCAATAAATAACAAGGAACAAAATTATTCTATTTGAGCAGTCAGGCCATTTTCTAACAAAGCTTCGCACATTGCTCTAAGTTCTTTAATCGAACCATTTTTCACTTTGCACCTGCCCTTTTGATGAACTAGCCATGCNCATTGTTCAGCTTGAATTAACTCATGACTNCATATCCGAATTAAACAATTGATCACATGGTCAAAAGTATTTACATCATCGTTATACAAAACCAAACAATGTTGTGAAACTGTCTTTTCTANTGTCTTGCGCTTTTCCTGTATTTCAGTTCTTTCACTCATACTAATCATTTCGTAATTCCTTCAATTCTCTCATTAAGAGGTCTTTCTCNATTTCCGAGGTCAGGTAGAAGTTCAAATAAATATCTTTATTTAATCGCGTAAATCCTATTGTTCTTTTGCTTCTAAGTAACCAATTCCCAAATGATCCATCCATGGTCGGGTTCATTTTTATGGTGTGAATAATGAATTGGTCTGAATTAAATTCTTCNANCTGCATACCATTCGTATAGAACGACAACATAGAATTTACCAAACTTGTTTTAAATGCTTGAGATTTTATCTTCGAGCTGTCCTTGTTAAAATGGAATACACCTACTCTATTCAGACGTTCAATTGAATTTTTATCTAATGAATCAGTTTTTAAGCTGTAAACAATCATTTTTTCACGAGGTGATTTTTGTTTGTCAATAATTTTCACAATGTGCTTTTGAGCAGGTTTTCTTGGGNCTTGTTTTGTTTCAATTAATTTGGACNGCTCTTTTGCGGGAGCAGGTTGAGCGGNCGCANTGTTTTTAATGANGGGNTCACTANTTGAGCTACTAATATTCGGCGTTGAATTTCGCTTGANCTCCTGATCTTTGCGATATAATACTGACGTACCATTCGTATTGAACAAATCTCTTGCCTCCTGCATCGTAATCCTTTTCCCATTATAGAAAACAACTAAAAACGCATCAGAAATACCATTATTGACTACTTCAGTCCTTCTCAATCTCGCCTCATCAATACTCAAAAACTTACCTGATGAATAACGGTATAGACCGTTTGATTCATAAAAGTCTAATTCGCGTATTTTTGATAATTCGNTTCCCCTAATTTTGCGATTGAATGCACCCACTTGAACAGAATAAAATAATCCCTCAACATTGATTCCTCCTACACTCCTTCCCGCCTGAATCTCCTGAAAATTACTACTGATATTATTATCAGTTCCATTGCGATTGTTTCCTTGAACAATTAATCCTTTATCGGAATCTATAGATTTAGATGAGGATTCAGAAGATTTGCTGTCTAGGCTAGTTGATACCTTAGATAATGAAGGAGACGATTTACTACTGAACGATTCAGTGGATGNCGGTTTNCTTTCCCTTTTCTTAATTTCTTCTTGTNGANTTTGAAGAATTATTGAGTGCAATGAAGCTATTGTTCCCATTTGCAATGCANGTACCGTTTCTCTCATATTCTTTACCCTTCCAAAATGCTAAGCGCTCATCATTACAGTAGGCAACGATAAAGGCATCACTATAACCGAAGGATCGGATTTGNTTTTGTGCCGACACCGCAGATACACTATTATTGAAATAACCAGCCATATATACAATGAGTCCATTGTCAAGCGTTTGACCNGAAACTGGCGTAAACTCCCTGTAGACATCCTGTCTCACAGGCCTTCTAAAAGCACCAACCTGAACCCTAAAGTTTAATCCTGATGGATTTGCATTACCTATTTCAAATACATCACTATTTTTTGAAACAACTTCTTGATTAAGTACAGTAAAATCAGATTGAATTAGTGCATTATCGCTGTAATCGACCAAATCTAAGCTTTTAAGACTCTTTTGTAAACTTGCTGTGCGCTCTGAACCAATTTCAGTAAATTCATTTCGCAATAGTGCCTCATAAACCANAGAGGAATCATANGATTCTATACTTGACAATGCCTTATTTAATTTAGAACGAATTAAAGATAGCTTGCGTGCACTAACATAATCAAATGTCTTATCCAGGTCTCGCTTGGTCAAGCTTCCATCCTGATTATTATCAGAACTATTGGTTATTTCCGAATCAATCGCATTCTTCAATGCCAATTCAGCTCCGACATCAGGGGTAATATTATTCGTTGCATTCGGGTTTGACGCTGCATTCGTAACATTTTTATAATCTTGCGCGAGTCTATTCGCTAAGATGCGATCCTGCACATAAGATTTATAATTTCTTGATTCAAGGACAGCTAGTGGATCTTTGATTTCAATCAATGCTGAATTCAATTCAGATTCACTTGGAATATTTTCTAAAGAAATAGTCTCTGCATCAACACCCGATAAATCCATAGGATCATTCGATTTAATATCAGAATTTTCGTTAGTGCGTTCCAAAGAATTAATTGATGATTCCACATCCGATTGTATAGAATTGTTTGAATTTATCTTTTCAAACGAAATAGTATTTTCATTGTCTGTATTTTCNCTNGAAACTTTGCCAATTTTAGAAAGCTCGCTTAATGTTTGAAGTGTTACTGCTTCANCAGAACTTATTGATGGATTGACCTCATTCTGATACAAGTATTCATACTCAGCCGAAGCACTTTCAGTTTCAAGACTTGAGCTTCTGAGTTTAACCTCCTCCTCTAGATAAAGAATAGCTTGTTGAAGCGCACNGATATCCTTCACCATCTGTTTTTGCTCTTCAGTNAAGGCCTTGGCATTGGCACTCAANCTTAAAGATGCGTCAAGAGCCATCATTTCGGATCGATTATTTGCCTTTAGCTGATTCAGNAAGTCGTTTGCCTCCTGAAGCTTTTGGCGCTTCTCTACNTAANTCAAATAACGCTCTGAGACAAGAATAGATTCAATTTCCTGGTCATTTACCGCTCTTATTGCAACAACCAATTCGTTTCTTTCAAAAGATTGCATTTCTACTAGCTCCTCCTCGATCATCAATTTTCTAGACCGATTGGCCTCAATCAGCTTGTTGAGCATATTNATTTCATTTTGAGCGGTGGTACGCGCCAACCTCTTCAATAAATCTTGTTCTTTAATTTCAATTTCTAAAAGCTGTGCATTTAAATTATCAACCGTTTCAAATTGTACACCGGGAAGCATTGATTTTAATCTCAAGTATTTATTTTCAATATTTTGGTTTGTGAGCTCTAAATTCAANTCGTTTTGAAAATAAGCCAGTCTTCTTTGCTGCTCTTCTCTTATATTTTGTGCCAAAACCTTTTCCTTTTTACGTTTTGGTTCTGGATCCGAATTACTTTCATTGATTTCAAGCTCAGCGTCAAACACTAAAGCGGTTAATAGCTTTACGGATTNACCAAATTCAGGATCTTGTCCTTCATTGTTATCAAAGCGAACGGTTTCAANACGCGCATTAAAGGNTTCTNTTCCCGATTGTGATTCATTCGTATTCTCCTCTAATGAACCTATTGAGGGATCTAAATTTTCACTAAAGCGATTTTCATCTTTTTTGTCATCGATAGAAGTNCCGTTCGTGGCGATCACATCATTGCCTATNGATTTTGCTTCTGATGCAGGGNTGTTCTGCTCTTTTTTCGTTCGATTAATCTCAGTAGTAGCGAATTGAGAATCATCGTTCTGCTCATTCAAAATCTCCGCATTCACAATTNGAGTAGATGTTGCCTCTTCAGGTGATTCTTGTTCGGTAGAAACTGCTTTTGTGGAGGATATTTCTTGCTGATTCCTTACTGGTAATTCGCGATTTGACTCCTTTTCTTTCTCCAAAATATCTTCTTCTTGGGAAGTATATTCATTATTCTCACGTTGATCACTTTCACTACCATTNNCAGGTTCAGTATTATCTCGTGTGTAATTACCANCGTCTTCGGCCTGAACAGAAGGATTTTGAGTAGACTGTGACTTTTCACCAGTTTCTGAAGGAGTAATAACATTCTGATTTACCCCACGAATAGTCTCCTCTTCAACATCTTTTTTAGCTTCGCTTCCTGCCTGAAGCTGCTCAGTGTTTNTCTCTGTTGATGGTNCTCGCCCATCTNGTTGAATAANNGAATTATTNAATGGATTAGACTGGCTTTCGCTTGCAAGAACTTCTTCCGAAACAACTTTGTTCGAAACGCTTAACGTAGTTTCAGAAGAATTAATACTTGGATCATCACCAAGAACNTCCTGTTTCGTTGATGTTTCACTCCGCTCTGCTAATTCTTCAGAACTCGCATTCGATGCATCCAAGATTTCCTCACCACTTTTATTGAATACACCGGCTTCTTGCTCAACTTCCGAGGAAACTCGGGCCAACACTTCTCCCTTTTCTTCACTTGAAGTAACTTTTATGGATGATTCATTTGTTTTCCGATTCGGCTCATCCGTATTTAAATTGGAAATAAGCTCGTCATCGATAGGTGTCGTTTTATTTTCAGCTACATTTTCTTTTATATTACCTTCGGGAACTTTTGTTGATTCTAATTCTGAATCCTCACTGGNTGTACCTNAAGATTCTAGCGCCAATGTTTCCATTGTTTTTANCTCATTATTATTAACAGATTCNGCCTCAACAGAAATGCTGTTATCANCAATAGTNTCTCTAGTATTATTTATATTTGAATCATTCTGCAATGATTCAGAGGGATCATTGGATGGCGAAGAAATAGATTGGGTCTCATCTGTATTTANATTCTGGGCTATTTCCGCATCGATCGTTTCTTGCAATNCCTGCTCGGATTGNCTGGCTANGGGATTANTGGAAGAATTGGTTGACCCATCGTTCGGTTGAGGATTGATAGAATTTGTTAANACATCCTGAGTTTCNATTAAATCAGTTGTCTGAACTTCAATTGAAGCTTTGGAATTCGGAATAGAACCTTTTGATTCACTTTCGTTANTTACTTTATTGTCCTTTTGATTCGATGCTACTGGGTCTTCGACAGNTGTATTAACGGNGAGTTCTGTTTGCTGAGGTGAAGNTTTTGCGCTTACAGCAGACTCCTCCTCAAACGAGACAGATTTATTTGAGACGACCTGTGTTTCCTTATCTAGCGTTTTGTTTGAAAGGGAATTAATAATCAATTCTGAATCCTNTATCAATATATTTACGCGGTTTTCAGCAACCAAATTTTCTTGGCCTTCAAATTGNTTTAAAGCTTTCATATGCTCGTACTCACTAGCAAGCATAACGGTGTCTTGCATAGCCTNGTTCAGAGAAGAACTTCTAACCCTACTTCTTTCNTCATTCTGATTTATCTTGAGGATTTTAAGAGATTCACTTGCTTCCGACTTATCTCTCGCATAAAGCTCAGTTGAAGCATATTTATCAACGTCAATTTTATTATTTAGNTCCTCTAGNTCATTTTCAAGATCATTTCCTTCAGCATCAATCAAGGCGATATTGAGTAAACCTTCTCTAGCATATATCAACTGACCTTCAAGGATTTCATTTTTTTCGCTTAAAGCACGTAAATCTTTATCAACAATAGATATCCTCTCTTCCAGAAGATGAATAGAATCAGACAAAGCATNCCATGTTTCAATATTTGGTGCTGCCTGTAGTGTTGATGCCAATTCAGCTTTCTGACGAATAAAAGCATTGCGTTCCGATTCTTTGTTATCTATTCGTGCCTGAATTTCTATTTGTGCTGATTCCATTTGGGCGACCTCTTTACGNACCTTATCAGAGAGAGAGCTATTATTTACGACGCTTTCAGCCTGAATAGATGAGGAACGAAGCATTTTACTTAATGAATCCTTATTTCCTGACTCAAGCANTTCCTCGGCGCGCATGTTAAATGCTGTGACTTCTGAATACAGTTCCTGAAGTGTATTCAAATCACTCATGCTTTCGTTGTATTCTTTTTGGTCTAAAAGTGAAGAAACAATGATTTTACGATCAATCAGTAAATCGTATAGAATTGGATTCAATGAATCAACCTCTCTTATTGTATTCGTAATATTTTGATTAATGATATAATCAATCCTTTCATCAACCTCATCATTTTTTGAATAGAGCTCATTTATATTTTCTATNAGNTTTATTTTTTGTCGTATTTGATCTTCTAGCTCCACTTCAAGATCAATCAAATCGTCCATTTTAGCTTCAATGTCCTNACCACCCATAGGCGCAGACTCCTCGGNAATTAGCATATCCATGGCGGCGTCTATGGTTTTTGTATTTACCGTTAACTTTTCAAATTCATGAAGCTCAATACTTTCTATATCTACAACCATATCCGAAAGCTGAATAAGATTTTGANTATATGACATAGATTCACGAGAATCTCGCATTTCATACTTGGCATTCACCTCAAATTCAAAACCTTCGACATGGGGTGGAATATCGATCGTATCTAAAAACACCTGCTCAGATCCATCAATAGACGCCTCGATAAAATATGCACCCGGTGCGGGGACGATAAAATAAAGTGCGCCATTCGTATTTGTTTTAAAAGGTCCAAATTTTTCCTTTGATAATTCATTTGTGACATAGAATTCTGCTGCTACATTTTGAGGGTCTATAATGTCTTCAAAATAAAGACTTGCCACAAGAGAGGATAAAACAGGTGCATTAAACCTAGCCTCTACCACAGCAAGCTTANCTATATCTTGATTTCGATCAGTCGAAAAAATGACGTTTTCACTCGGTAAATTTGGTACAAATAAAAAATCATTGGCGGTTGACGAATATGGGAAGTTTAGGTTTTCTACTTTTTCCGATTTCAATGTCTCAAGAGAAAACTTCGAACGAAACAAATCATATCCACCCATTGAATTATGACCAGATGAACTAAAATATAGATATCCTGAGCCCTCGTCATAAAAAGGNAAATCCTCATCCATCAATGTATTTATATCGGTAGAAAGTCGTTTAGGGGGATCCCAGTTATTACTCTTGTTCTTTGTTTGATAAAATATATCNTTACCTGATTGAATGTCATTAGTATAGCTAGAGAAAAATCGATACTTCATTCCTCTTTTAAAAACATATTTTGGCGTAAAAGACTTTTTCNTATTATACTTTTTTCCAAAATCATCNTGTGAGTACAACTTGTAGTTAATAGAGTCGAACAAATATGCCGAAAAATAGTCCTCTGNAGTTCTTTGGTCCTGTCTTACAACTTGNATAGCACGAGGGCTCTTNAGGAGTTCTTTCGCATTTTGACAACGTTTAATCTCCTCTGANGCACCAAAGTCCACACTTTTCTTAGTTTTGAGTCCAATATAATTTGCATACATCTCAATCGCCTTGTCAAACTCATAATTTAGATGGTACAGCCTCCCTTTAAAGTAATAAACCTCGTTAGGACATTGCGCNTGCTCGAGGAGGTAATTAAAATATTTCTCTGATGATTTTGGGTTTTTGGTATAGAACAAACAAACNGCATAGCAGTAATTGTAATCAATATTCTTTAAATTATTTGAAAGCAATTGTCGGTATCCATCAATGGCAAGTGAATATTGTTTCTTCTCAAAAAAAGAGTTTGAGGATTTGACAAGCTGATTCTCAGATTGGGCCATAACAGGAACTATTCCTGTCCATATGAAACAGAAAACAAGAATGAATCGATATGTCATTCGAATNCGGACCACTTTTTGATCAATTTTAAACTCGTAGAGTTTACGCTTTANGCTTTAAAAAGTTCATTTTATTTTCTTCACCTCGCAAGAGTCTTTGCATATTTTTGCGATGAGAAAACAAAACGATGAGGGATATCATAATAGAAAATATGATCATTATTCTGGCGTCCTCTAACATGAAAAAATAGCTCACAAAAGGGAACAACACTGAAGCTACAATTGCGCCTAAAGAAACATATTTCCAAACTATAAAAACCACAATAAAACAGCCCAAACATATAAAAGCAGTTTCTGGATTTATTGCAATAATAATACCAAGTGTACTCGCTACACCCTTACCTCCCTTGAATTTAGCTAAAACTGGGAATACATGCCCCATAATTGCACAAAAAGATGCCGTAAGCTGCAATATCAAAACCTCATCTTTAAAACCAATGTACATGTGAGAGAGAAGTAATGGAATAGAAGCTGCAGCATATCCTTTGAGTATGTCCATAGCCAAGACAATNGTACCTGACTTATTACCAAACACCCTGAAAGTGTTTGTTGCACCAGCATTTTTGCTACCGTGTTCACGAATATCAATACCATGAAAGAATTTACCCACCCATACCGCAGAAGGAATTGAACCCAACATGTAGCCAATAAAGATTACGATTATAAATACCATATTATCTTTTAAGTGACATTATTTGAAACATCTCTCCCTCATCAAAAATAGCAAATCCAAAATTCTTCGATTTTCTCTTATCAGGTTTAATAGACTCTAATTCTTTAAANAATTCCATATCACTTGTGAAAATCTTTAATTCTCCATTCCTTTTAACACGTTCATATTTCCACCAGTATTGGTGTTTCATTAATTTATCCTCTAAAATTAATTCGAATCCCGAAGGGACATTGGTTGACGTTTCTTGCATAAATAATAGCTGCCCGGGAACTTTCTTCAAAACAGGGATGTCTCCAACAGAAAAAAGCACAAGCTTTGAATTCCGAGAGCGTAAACCAGAAATGGCATCACCATCTGCATTTTTAGGNAGTGAATAGGATTCAAGTCTGAGATCGGGAATCAAAAATGTGGCATTCAAAAAAGAAGGCATCTTTCTCAACTTATCTTCATCATATTCTTTAAATATTTTTTCTCCTTTTTCGCGGCCCTCACCAAAAACAGAAAAAACATCTGTCAATTCATCTTGGGTTTGTCGATCGAATGTATATTCACTCAAAGAATCAGAAAGACTAATTTGGNCAGCCAATTTAGAAACAATGGACTTTTGAAGTGGAATATCTATTTTTGATGTGACACGAATGATTGTCTTTTCTTTATTTATATTATAAGCTATAGAACCATATGAAGTAATAGCTACAGGGTCTAAATTAATGCCCAAATCTATTTTACCAGTTCCAGATATAAGACATGAACCATCTTTTAAGGTTATGGAATTAGATTGATATGGATTTAGTCCACTATTAAGTTCATCAGAGATTTCAAATCGCCCATTTTCATAATCGTAAAAAACTTTACCGCTGGCATTAAATAGATAGGCATCTGAAGGGNAGTCCTGAGAAGATAAGAAGGTTGGATATATTTGGATACTATCTAAATTTGGAGCATCGCGCCACAAAAAACCAACAGCAAGATTATCCCCCTCTTTGTTTTTTAATTCATTTGTTACTGGAACACGAACACTTTCTGCAATGATTGTATCTTCAAAATACATCCAGGATTTATCAAAAGAACAATCATGCANAATTCTTGTATATCCGTCGCAGATGACNCCTTTATTCTTAGAGGATATGTCCATAGAGCCATAATACTGGAATTTATTACTAAACTGAAAATCAATATCCTCGGGTATAATTGCTTTTGCAACCGTCTGTATTCTATCAAAATAAATCGATTTCACAGCTAATTTAGTCGCGACACTGTCGCGNTCATAATACACATAATTACCTCGTCCATTAAACTCATTCCTTCCCAAAACATTAAGTGTAACATCCCTAAACTCATGAAGCTTTGTTACTCTATTCGCAACGATTCTTGCATTCTCGAAAGTATCAATGACAGCATTCTTTAAAACATTTACTTGTCTTCCTTTGGGATAAATATAAGCGTCCCCTAGCTCTAGAAAATCTACTTTGTAACAATTAATTGTTTCATTTTTCAAATCATACTGGGCACTAATTGATTTGAACTGCAAAGAATCCTGCTCTTGGTCCAAGGAAAAGAAATTATTGGCTACAATTCCTGCACTACTTTCAAAATTCGTTTCTTGACCCTTTTTCCGCTCAAAATCAATACTCTCACCATCCATCTGCCANATGAATTTATCCATTTGACAATAGAACTTATTGCTTGGGAATTTAATGCGTTTTGAACCGCTAGAATTAAATGTCCCGAGTCGATCCTTGAAAGAGATATGCGATTTAAGTCCTTCGGATTGAATTGCCATTGGATTCTCTCCGTATTTTGCAAATCGATTGCGTAATGTAAAAGAAGCCGAGTCAGAAAAAATATCACTTGACTTAAAGCTNTACGAATCCGAAACGAGCAATGCGTCCATCAAATCAATTCGTCCCGAACCTATCATCCCTGCCTCAGAAATTGAAATAGCACCATCCAATAAACATTCTCCTTTAAACATATCAATAAAGNAATCACGGTACGATTCAATACTCAATATCTTTAATCTAGGCTTAAAGGACATTTTCGCCAATTCACATCTCGCCTCAGGATATTCTATACCATTTTCAATTTCCTTACTAAAAAAATTTGCCAAACCAATCGTTGAATCAGGTAAAAAGGTNAGCTTTTTTGATGTCGCCGACGCTTGAAGGAAATTAATGGTTCCAGCACCTTGAAGGCCATTATTAGAAAGAATAATTTTATTTTGATACATCGAGGCTGTTTCATAAAATGAATATCCCTCCTCTGGCGCTTCTGTAATAAAACCAAATGAGTAATCATTCATAATACGCAAAGGNTCCTGTAAAACAGGAAAAATGCCATCGGATACAAGCCTGCCATTCAGCCTCAATTCTTTTTCACTAAAATCATCAAGACTATCCAATANAAAAGGTTCAACGACATAATAAAAGCGTGTGCTATCATAGGCACCACCAGCTATATTATCCGAACTATATAAGACACGAAGCTCTTTCTTAACATCCAAATAAGGGAAATTTGAATTGTATCTATTGCGNCCAGACCTTAATGTTGAATCATCTATATAAAGCGTTCCTTGAAACCCAGAAAATGAACTGGNCATNTCAATCGGTTCATCTCCGTCTCTGCGACTTAAGGGGTTTACGCGCAAATATGCCTCATCAGCACTATCAATAGATATACTAAANGAATCATAGCCAAAAGAAGAATGNACCGAATGAGCNAAAAATTTTCCAGATTGAATCCAGCCAGAAACNTTCATATCTCTATTCTTATACATCTTCACATATGACGAATCTGGATAGAAGGATGTACGTTGTTTNGAGGACAGNTTTACCCTTTCTACCTCATTTAAGTAAATTTCTTGATGATCAACATCAATGTAAGCATAACAAGGCTGGCTCTTACGTCTTGCGGAAGTTCTTAAGAATTCTCTTTCCAGATTTTGCAAGTATGGGTCATTGGCAATCTGAGAAGGAGATGCTTTTAGCACTTTTGGCCTCAAATCACAGACAAAACTTAGCTCATCATAATCCTTATCTCCATTTGATGACAGGGCATAATTTAAAAGCTTTTGTTCAACAAATACATCNTCGGATGACGAGGTATAACGAATAAAACCGGCACTTGCTATATCAATCAGCTGAGACTTGNATTGGCTTACTGATTTTCTCAAAGCACTAGCTACTTGACCCACTGGTAAGAGATTACTCTCTTGCGCTATGCTCAAATTTGCAATCTCCAATAATGGATTGGTATTTCCTATTCCTGCAAATCTTTGAAATGCACGTTTATCGAAATAATCCCAAGAGTCAATAAATGCATATTTTTGTTCTTGCGCCGTTCCCACCTCATAGGTAAATATTGGAAAAGCACTATTCAAGGNCCAAGAAAGTAAAGGAGCCTTTATAAAAAGCTTAAAATAACTATCATTGAACGGCAATAGATTACTTCCTTTTTTATTTGCATTNACCCGTAGCTCTTTTTTAGCTTCATCCCAATAAAANAATGTGTTTTTGGCATAAAGCGAATCACCATTAGGATAGTGCATGCTAACATCAGCATCTCGGGCGATAATTTGTTCAGGATTCATTAGGAATTTCAATGCGCGCACTTCAAACAATTCGCGATCCTTNTAATGAAGGACAACTTTCGCCAGATCANCTGGCTCTCCCTTTCCAATGAAATCTGCGCCCTGTAATGAGAAACCACCGTCATAATCCAATTGATCTCTCAAACCTTCAATTTTTAATCTTTTTTCAAAAGAATTAAAAATAGGACTCGATTCACCTAGNTTCAAATTGAAGAGCGTCTTGTCTTTTAGCCGTCCTANGATCGGTTNTTCAAAATATGGAGTCGTCAAGGCAACAGTATCCACCTTAAGGATTGATTCTCTAGCATTCAAAGTATAGCCACGAATCTNAGCATANGTTTCATCTTTAGAGAAATTTACCTTTTCCCAAGTAATGGTACCACCTCTCCCTTGCCACCTCTTTTTTCTCAAATCAAAATAACCTGAGGTATTGAGAACAACAATACTATCGACTGGTCCAGATTGATATACAAAACATTTTANATTNGTATTGGAAATATGAATTTGAGGACCAGATTTATGGACAACCCAGCGTGGAGAACCACCNTGATAAACCCATTTATGATTTCCTTCAGTATGAAAAGAGAATTCATGAAAAAAATCACGAGAAAAGATAATAAAGGCATGAAGCCCGTCCTTNTTATTCTCATCGATCCTACTATCGAACAAACNATGCCATCCTGAAACAAATGAGGAGGGGAAAACCGACCTCTTCTGGTCTAAAGCAACCTTTACCAAAGCCATGATATCGCCTGCCGAAAAGTCTTGATCATATAAATAATTNCAGCGNCGTGTAAGCTGCTCAAACTCACTCGAANTCAAACCCGACTTTAATAAAAATGGAGNAAAATCCTTTTTCAAGAAGCGCTGAAAAGACTCACTAGGTAAAGACTTTCCAAGCTCTTTTANAAATTTTTCTTTGTCATTTGAAAATCGCTGGGCATGAAGCGANATTGCAAAAAGAATTGTACACCAAAGCAGAACTATTTTCATTAAGCTTATTTTTTTAATACCAGCATGCACCAACCTTCTCTTTCGCTTTTTGAAGAGANACTCAGTCCTAAACCTTCAGCAGCATCTTTAATTTCTTGCGCATCGGAGCTAAAAAAGCCACTTAAATATAAGAAACCATTTGAATTTAAAGCTTTNACATAATCGGACATATGACTCAANAAAATATTCTTATTGATGTTGGCGAAAATAGCATCAAAACGATTGGCGTTTATTGNCTCAATGTCTCCTAAGACAGCTTCTATGCGAGTNCAATTATTAACCTTTGCATTATTTCTACAATTTTCTACAGACCATGGCTCTATGTCAACAGCAANNACTTTCTCTGCACCCTTCATTTCACAAAGAATAGCCAAAACACCTGTCCCTGAGCCCATGTCCAAAATTGTCTTTTCTTCAAGTGATGCATTTAAAATTGANGCACACATCATGTGGGTAGTTTGATGATGTCCCGTACCGAATGACATTTTTGGTTCAATTNGTATGGTACGCTCAAAATTAGATTCAAGCGCATGAAAAGGAGCTATAATCGCTAATTTATTTTCAATAAAAACAGGTTCAAAATTTGACTCCCATAGGGCATTCCAGTTTTGATGAGGAAGTTCGTTAAAGGAGAANTCAACTTTTGTTTTTGAGTTGATANGTTCTAAAACTTTATCAAATTTCTCTTTTGAATATTTTGATTTGGATACAAAAGCATGAAGCACATTATCTTTCTCATAAAAACCTTCAAANTCAATTTCACCTAAATAAGCTGAAAGAATTTCTGACCACGGATCAAATGGATCAAGAGATATTTCAAATTGATAATGCGTCATCAAAGGGCCTCTATAATAGAACGAAATGAATCACNATCTAGTGCTGCCCCTCCGATTAATCCACCATCAATATTGTCGCATCTAAATAATGCTTCAGCATTTTTAGGAGAACAGCTTCCCCCATAGAGAATAGTCGTATTATNCGACGCNTCTGATCCAAATAAAACTATAAGCTCTTCCCGAATAAAGTCATGCATCTCTGAGGCTTGTTCAGGGGATGCAGTTTTNCCTGTACCAATNGCCCATATTGGCTCATAGGCTATGGAGATAAATTCGATCTCTTCTAATGAAAATGNTTTTAATAAAGANAGTTGGTTTTGAATTGTAGATTTATGCTGAAGCGCTTCTCTTTCATCCAAGGATTCTCCACAACAATAAATTACATTTAAACCATGCTTTAAAGCTGTTTTTATCTTGTTTAAAAGAACTTGTTCGTCNTCATTAAAAAGTATGCGCCGCTCACTATGCCCCACTAGAACCCATGAACATCCAATGGATTTTAATTGACTAGCACTCACCTCNCCTGTATAGGGGCCNTAGTCTTGTGCGTTCAGATTTTGNGCTCCTATTTGAAAAGAGCCATTATTTCGNTGGATAAAATCTTGCAAATAAATGTTAGGAGGGAAAATTAAGGCCATTTTATCATCACTTTGGTTAAGTGATTTNTTCAAAAGGTCGAGGTATAAANTTAGAGCAGCATCGGCATCTAGGTTCATTTTCCAATTTCCAGCGACAATTTTCTTTCTCATCAATTTTCTTTTTGGATTTGATCAATTAAACTCTCTACCGTAAATGGATTCTCGGCACCATACTCAGCAGAGCCNGAATAAAGCGCCTTGTGCATTCCTCCTTGTAGATAAAATACACCTGGCACTTCCATACCCTTCTGATGGGCTTCAAAAATTGTCCAAAACGCATTGGGCTCAATCGAGACGTAATCGAACTCGGCACCAATTTCTTTAAAAAAAGATTTAATTTCAAGAGGTGAGCCGTCTATAGGCCACGATTCATCCATGAAAATAATTTTCAACTCAGGGATTAANCCTGGGAATTTTTGTTTTAATGCTACAAGTTGCTTTGCTGTCTCTAAACAATGTGGACATGTTGGAGCAAAAAAGCAAACCAACTTATTACCCTCTGCAACATTCGGGAAATATTGAGCGTAAATTGAATCTCCTGATTTAANNTGTGCGCGTGAAATATTACTGGAACCTTGGGGGAGTAAAATGAACATTAGCAAACTAATAATTAGGCCACTATATAATATGGGATGAATGTTTTTNTGATCATTTATTTCATGTTTGAAACTGGTCAGCAATAAAGAGAGCACACCAATTGATANAATATTTTTTATTAACGCCTGAATAGGGGTCATTGGNATAAGCTCACCAAAACAACCGCANTTGCTTGAATCACCGCCAACAACCTGAATGAATAAGTGAATAGAAAAAGCACTTAGAAGAGCAATGGTTGATGGGATAACAATTCTTTTCAAATAATACGGTAGCAGAATTAATAAACCCAATGTGAATTCAAATCCAATGAGCAGTCTTGATAAAATCACCGAAAAAGAACCGTCTATTCCTATTGCCGATAAATACTTGGTCTCGAAAGAGGAAATTCCCATCAAAGGGGAAGGATANAGCTTCGCAATTGCCGATACAATAAATAGTATGGAAANAACAATTCTTATTCCCCATACAATGTATTTTCTATTTAAATTTTTCATTTTTTTAGTTTAAAAATACGCGAATTCTNAATCAAAAATTTGGCGTTAACAGAANTTTAACGATCCTCAGCTAAGTGAATCAGGGCAAAAACAGAGTAATTCAGCATATCGAAGTAATTCCCCTCTNCTCCTTCACTAATTTGAGTCAAGCCATCATTATCCTCTATTTTCTTAATGCGCAAAACTTTAGCCAANATTAAATCCGTAAGAGAGCTGATGCGCATATCCCTCCATGCTTCGCCATAATCATGATTCTTGCTGGTCATTAAATCAAAAGCCTCATCGCGCACTTCGTCATACCAGACAGTTGCTTGATCTNCAGATAATTCTTCCTCATGCAAATCAAATGTATGTCGACCCTGAATAATTGCCATNACGCAGTAGTTNACCATTGAAGAGAAAGCATCCTCATAACTCTCACCTACCTTATTCACTCCGGTATCCTGAATTGTTCTAATTCTATTTGCCTTTATAAAAATCTGATCGGTTAACGAGCTTGGCCGAAGAATTCTCCATGAAGTTCCGTAATCAAATGTTTTCTTTGTAAAAATTTCTCTACAAACATTCATTACTTTTGTGTATTGCTGCGTTGTTTTTTCCATTTAAAATTATGTATACAGACTTATTAAATCCGCTTCCTAAAACAATTAATATCAAAGGCACTTTGTTCCAATTTGATACGCCAAAGATAATGGGAATTATTAATCTAAGTCCCGATTCATTCTATGAAAATGATGCCGAAAAAAAAGAAACTGCCCTTCTTAAGAAAATTGAATCNTTTATCGCNAATGGAGCTGATATTATAGACATTGGCGGAAGTTCTACCAAACCAAATTCTTCTTTACCTTCTGCCAAANAGGAACTTGATAGAGTCATAGANCCCTTAAAACTNATAAGGAAAGAATTTCCAAATCTTATTATCTCAATTGATACCGTGCGGAATGAAGTTGCNCAGCAAACATTGGAAATAGGAGCTGACATCATCAATGATGTAAGCGGAGGATATGACAATAGTAAAATGTTAGAGCTTGTCGCAAAATTCAAATGCCCGTACATTCTTACCCATAATATTGAGGGTGGAATAAACAAAAACGTTATGGATGACTCAAAAAATANAATAAAAGAGCTCATACAATTTTTCTCTAAGAAAATTTCTGAATTNAACGCAAAGGGTATTTACGACATTATTATCGATCCAGGATTTGGTTTTTCTAAGCGCTTAAAACAAAACTTCGAAATCGTTCAAAACTTTGAGCTTCTNCATATTCTTAACACCCCTATTATGGCTGGAATATCACGGAAATCAATGATTTATAAACCGCTCGAAATTGAGTCGACAGATGCATTAAATGGAACAACAGCAATGCATGCATTCATCCTCTCAAAAAAAGCTTCACTTTTCAGAGTGCATGATGTACAAGAAATGAACGAGGTGAAAAAGCTTTGGGAGTTGTCATTTTGTTGAAGTTTGTAAAGGATAATTGCAACTTTTTTAGTTACTTTCGTATAATTATTACGAAAAATTCAACTCTTATGAGGTTTTTAGCCTTTCTAATGTTATGCTCATTTAGCAGCNACTCGTTTGCTCAAATTCCCACAGCTAATTTCAGTATGTCTGACAATCAAGTGTGTCAGGGAGAATGCATTACGTTCACAAACAATTCTACAGGAAATCCAATCAATTTCGAATGGACATTTCAAGATGGGACACCAGCGGCATACAATGGTGCCAATCCAGGGCCTGTATGTTTCAATACACCGGGAACATTTGCGATTACATTGGAGGTCTCCAATACATTTGGAAGNAACCAGACAGCACAAACCNTTAATGTAGGTGAAACACCAAGTGTAAACGCAACACTATCAGATACATTAAATGGCGTATATGTTGAAATTGATGATACAACGATAGCCATGTATCAAGAGGCTTATCTTTTTGCTAGCGGGACACCTCCTGGTGGTTCAATGGTTTGGTACCCNAGTGGCGTACAATCTGANAGCTTGATCCCTGAGGCAAATGACTCATTAACTGTAACACCNTTCTATGACACNTATTATGTTGCCTCCTACACCACTCCTGAAGGATGTACGTCATACGATACNATANTGGTTTCCGTTTGGTTTCAAGATACCTTAAATACAGATACCATTGCAGTTGGTATTAATATTGCACTGCCCAATTCTTTCTCTCCAAATGGAGATAACCGAAATGATCAATTTCGCGTCCTGACGAATGTGGATGCCGACCAGAACTTTGACAATGGGTTTTATGAGGGAGGCGCAATTATAGAAGTTGACTTTCGAGTTTATGACCGATATGGCCAAATGATTTTTAGAACAACAGACCCTCATGAAGGATGGGATGGAAATTACAAAGGAAAACCCGTAAATACAGGAACCTACTATTATATGCTCGAATATCGCCTCATTGATGGAGTTTCAGACTCGCTAGAAGGAGACGTAACCTTATTTAGATAAAGAAATGAAAAATATATTATTTGCCCTTTTTGCCCTTGTGACTGTGAGTAATTTCGCACAGCAAGACAAATCAATTAGCATGTGGTATCAGTCACCAATGATGTATAATGCAGGTTCAGTAGCCACTGGAGNGGAAGATTTTGGTTTTTTCACCAATTTTAGAATGCAATGGCTTCCCCTNACAAAAATGAGAACGAACGTGCTCAATGCAAATTTCAAAATTCCTGATGGTTTTATGGGTAGCAACAATTTTGGACTTGGACTGAATGTGATGCAAGATGTAACTGCAGGTGGAGCAGACAANCTTTCCTACACCACAAATATGATCTCAATCCCCATCAATTATACAATGGCCTTAGACAATAGAAATAAACTTTCTTTAGGTGTTTCCCCCGGGTTTATACAACAAAGTTATACACCAAATCATACGTGGGAGGATCAGTGGCAAGGAACTGGGTTTTCAGGAACAAGCTCAGAAACTGGCTTAAATTCTAGTTTTTCCACAATTGACATTAGCACTGGTGTTTTCTATCAGCATTCTATGAGAAATAGAACGCTCTTATATGGAGGTGTTGCCTTGAATCACCTTAACAGACCAAAACTAAACTTTTCATTNGGTAGTGACCGTTTATATATGCAAACGGTTGTTCATGCTGGAGCAAACATTGTTACAAGAAAAAGAGACCTTCGCGTCAACCCACAATTGATGTATTTTAAAACGGGACCTGGTTCAAATATTGTTGCGGGTGTTTCTCTGGAACATATCTTAAAAGAAGGATCTTCAATAACCAATATCAACAAAACGGTGACTGTTGACTATGGTTTTTATTATAGACACCTTGACGCCTTAATTACGACATTTGGTTTCAAATTCAAAGGTTTCAAAATGGGCATTGCTTTTGATGCAAACCTCTCTTCATTGAACCAAGCTACAAATAGCATTGGTGCAATTGAAATCTATCTTAAAACACTTCATTTGTACAAAAAATCAAATAAAAGAGGNAAGATTAAATAAGATTTGTTCTTTCAAAAATTATAGAGCCCTCCAGTATGTATAAAGAGGGCTTTTTTCTTGCCCTTTACTTTTGCAAGATAACTTTGCATAGCAAACATAAGCTTACCCGTATAAATAGGCTCAATATTAAATTGATATTGAAGATTAAAAGAATCTACAAACTGATCTAAAACTTTACTTGATTTGGCATAACCCCCAAAATGATCATCAGCCAATACCTCTACCCGATCCATATTTAACTTGACATTCACTTTTTCTGCAAGCTTATTCATTTCCTTCACACTATCAAATCCTTTAAGAACAGGNACAACAATTAACTTTGATCGATGCGACATGGCCATATAAATACCGACGCTTGTTGTACATGTCCCCTGCGCTACGAAAATATAATCGTAATCATTCGTCGTTTCCGTAATAATATCTCTGCAACCAAGAATACCTTCACGATTCGCCCCACCCTCAGGAATATGGAATTGACACTCACCGGCAGACTGAGCAATTCCATCACGGTACTTTTTAAGTTTGTATTCAGCACGGTCCATGAAACTTAGCTGCATCCCAAGATCAGTGCATCGTTTTAGTAGTTTATTTGAGTCTTGATTCAATTCATCTCCTCGAACTATNCCGATAGTTTGAAGGTTTTCGAGCCGACCTAAAGCAGCNACNGCTAACAAATGNTTAGAATAAGCACCACCATAAGTAATTACTTTTTGACAATTGTGGAACTTTGCCTTTTCAATATTGTACTTCAACTTGCGGAATTTATTTCCCGATACCTCCTGATGAATTAAATCATCGCGCT
The DNA here is from genome assembly GCA_002167775.1 of Crocinitomicaceae bacterium TMED16. Classification (GTDB taxonomy): domain Bacteria; phylum Bacteroidota; class Bacteroidia; order Flavobacteriales_D; family Crocinitomicaceae; genus UBA952. The sequence goes on from NHBV01000007.1 coordinate 58,642, forward strand.
TAACGAACAACATCACATCATCTTTGTTTTCTATAGATAGCGTGAACTTTTGGGTNACTGATCGTTTTATGTATGTTGAATATAAAGACATTATAACAATATGAAAGAAGACTTTTCAATNTTTTCTAGTCGCAAAGATATGGACGAAAAGGATTATTACCTCAGCCAAGACGGATATATTGTATTTACAGAAGTTTATCACCTTAAAAGAGGTTTCTGTTGTAGAAGCGCTTGTAAGCATTGTCCTTATGAATTCAAAAAAAAAGAAAAGCTTCGCAATAAAGGTTAAATATGAATNCCCTTCTCTGGGAACCGCCCTTCAAATTGACTCAATACTGTCTTTATTTTCACTATGTCATCCTCTACATTTCCTGAAGGATGAAATNTGCTNTGAAAACCNCCTTTTTTATTTTTGTAATCTACATATGCAATACAGATAGGCACTTTTGCCTCAACAGCAATATAATAAAATCCTTTTTTCCAATTTGGATTGTATGAGCGCGTTCCTTCAGGAGTGAAAACCAGAAATAACTCGTCTGATGATTTAAACAAATCCGCTGCGATTGTAGTGAGGTTATTCTTTTTAGAACGGTCAACAGGAATACCGCCCATCTTTTTAAGAAAGTATCCAAAAGGAAAGAAAAAAGCTGCGCTNTTGACTAAATAGTTTGCATTTACACCGTANGAAAGAAATGCCATTTTCCCTAGGACAAAATCCCAATTAGATGTATGAGGGCCCATTACCACAACACACTTCTTCAAACCCTCAGGAGATGTCTTATCAATATCCCAGCCAATAATTTTAAAAACCAGTTTCGCAATTGTTTTCATAGTTGAAAAGTGTTTTTTGGATATANCAAGGTATNAAATGAAAAAAGGCTGAAATTCAGCCTTTCCAAGTATTACTATTTTAATTGCCTATTGAGCTCCTTTAACCGTTTCTACAATTCTTGCTGCAATTTTATATGGATCACCGTTAGACGCTGGTCGGCGATCTTCAAGCCATCCTTTCCATCCATTTTCTACTACCATAATTGGAATTCGAATTGACGCTCCTCTGTCTGAAACACCGTAACTAAAGTCATGAATCGATGCAGTTTCATGNAATCCTGTCAGCCTTTGATCGTTGTATGCGCCATANACACTGATATGCTCTTTGGTAACAGGTCTAAATGCCTCACATATTTGCTCATAAACTTCTTTTGATCCACACGTTCTCAGCGTAGTATTTGAGAAGTTTGCATGCATCCCAGAACCATTCCAGTCTCCTTTAACAGGTTTCGGATGATATTCTATATAATATCCATATTTTTCGGTCAAACGATCTAACAAATATCGAGCGATCCAAATTTCATCACCGGCTTTCTTGGCACCCTTGGCGAAAAGCTGAAATTCCCATTGACCACTAGCCACCTCCTGGTTAATTCCCTCAAAGGTCAAACCAGCATCTAAACAAAGATNAGCATGTTCTTCAACAAAATCTCTACCATGAGTATTTCTTCCTCCTACGGAACAATAATAAAGCCCTTGTGGTCCTGGATAGCCGCCCAAAGGAAACCCTAAGGGTAACTGTGTATTTCTATCCATAATAAAATATTCTTGCTCAAATCCAAACCAGAAATCATTNTCATTATCATCAATCGTTGCGCGACCATTTGATACATGATTTGATCCATCTGAATTCAAAACCTCAGTCATTACCAAGAAGCCATTTTTTCTATCAGGGTCAGGATAAATAGCAACTGGTTTCAGCAAGCAATCTGAAGAATCACCCACTGCTTGTTTTGTAGAGCTTCCATCAAATGACCACATGGGACAATCCTCTAGTTTACCACTGAAATCTTCTACAACTTTAGTTTTACTCCGCATGTTTTGGGTTGGAACATACCCATCAAGCCAGATATACTCTAATTTACTCTTACTCATATTCGTTTTATTTATTTAACCTTAAAAGCCCCTCTCNANGAACTGTAATTTATATAATAGTTTGGTTTAGTGCGGAACANATACAAATATAGAAGTTAAAGCGNCAGACAATTCCTGAAAAACAACGATTTTTTCAACAAAAGTAGTTACTTTTTCACATTCAAAAACCTTTTACATTTGTTACAGGGTGCTGAAAACAAAAAACAACTATCAAATTGCGTGATAAAAAGCTTAAAGAAAGGCTAACAAGAGAACTCCCCGGAATATCCGTTCATAAAGAATTTTCTCCTTTGAGGGGTTATGCTAGGGAGATTTCCAAATACCGTGAAAGTGCTGTAGCTATTCATTTATTATTCAATCAGCATGACGTTGAGCTAATTCTAATCAAGAGGAGTTCTTACAATGGTGCACATAGCCAGCAAATAGCATTTCCTGGNGGTAAGGCGGAGGTTTCAGATCTGAACCTCGAATATACAGCAAGAAGAGAAAGTCATGAGGAAATCGGATTACCCATCCAAAATGGCGAATGCATTGGTAAATTAAGTCCNGTTTTGATTCCGGTATCAGAATTCAGAGTAACTCCGTACATATTTGTTCACAAGGTGTTCCCTCAATTGATTGGAAATCAAAGAGAAGTAGATGAAATAATAAAATGTCGCCTTTCTGATATCGATACACACACGAAAAAAACGTTCCAGGATGTTGAAGCGAAAGCAGGTTTGANACTTAAAAAAGTACCAGGGATACAACTTAAAGAACATTTTATTTGGGGAGCCACAGCCCTCATAATACATGAGCTAAATTGTATTATTAAAAAGCTATAAATCAAAAAGAGGAACAAACCTTAACTTGTTCCTCTTTCTGCTAAACCATGCTAAACTATAAAACTCAAAAGCTACAAGAACTGTAACTTCGGCGCAAAGATAACACATGTTTTTAATTCGGTTACATTTTTCTTTAAAAAACTCATNTATTTTTTCGAGCCCTTACCATTTCGCGTTTCCCTGGAGGCCCAGGAAGGTTAACNACCTCAAAACCAGCTGATTTTAAATCCCTCTTAAATTGTCCTTTTGCGCAATAGGTAACCAATTCACCATTTAAATTTAAAAATGAATACATTTTTTTTAGAATTGAAACATCCCACATTTCAGCTTGGACGCGTGGACCAAAAGCATCGAAATAGATAAGGTCAATTTTTTTATCTAATTCNGTATCTTCAATGCGCTGCTCTAATTTTGTAAGTGTGAATTTTGAATGAATTGTATTGCTCTGTTCCCATTCAGAGTAAATAATTTGTTCTAAAAATAAAGCTACATTTTTTTCCGTAATCAAAGACCCATAGTCCATCTCCACCATGAGTTCAGTCGTTACAGGATAAGCTTCAATACCAACATAGTCAATTGTATAATTAGAACTTACCGCCTGGCAAGCAGTTAGCAAGGCATTTAAACCTGTTCCAAAACCAACCTCAAGAATACGAAGAGATTTTTTCTCTTGATTTAGCAAGCCATTTTTTATAAAGACATGTCGTGCTTCCTGAAGCGCTCCATGGAAAGAGTGGTAATGCTCGTCTAATTCTGGTACATATAATGTATTCGAGCCATCAGCCGTTTTGCGCAATTCTAATTTCATGTTATTTCTTTCTTACGACCGTCAATCCATCACGGACAGGAAGCATTAGGACCTCAACCCTATCGTCTTCAATTAATGAGGTGTTAAATGACCTGAGGGCACATGTATCAACATCATTCTCGTTAGCATCAATAACTTTTCCTGACCACAAAACGTTATCGGCGATAATAAAACCGCCCTTATTGAGGTTTGGAAGNGTCAAATCATAGTAGTTTTGATAATTTTCTTTGTCCGCATCAATAAAGATTAGATCCCATTTCTGCTCGAGCTTTGGAACAATAGAGAGCGCATCTCCCTTCAACATCTTAATCTTTGATACGAATNTTGATTCAGAAAAATAAGCATTCGCCCGATCGTAAAGCTCCATATTTTTATCAATTGTTAAGAGTGTTCCCTGCTCAGATAGCCCTTCTGCAAGGCACAAAGCTGAATAGCCGGTATATGTACCTATCTCTAATATACTATTGGGTCGAATCATTTTAGAAAGCATACTCAAAACCCTTCCTTGGAGATGACCACTTAACATTCTAGGNTGTAATACCTCTAAATAGGTATCCCTAGTAATTTGGGCTAATAGAGCACTCTCAGGTGTCGTATGGGCTTCAGCATATGCCTCAATTTCAGGATCTAAAAAATTCATGTACTTAAATTTGATTCAAAGATAAAGAAAGTCCCTCTCTTCCGAATACATTGGATTGAAAGATAAATTCTAACTTTATACCCGTTAAAATAAATTATGACAGTTACCGAAATACGAAAATCCTTTTTTGATTTCTTCGAAAAAAAGGGTCATCAAATCGTTCCTTCTGCACCTATGGTTGTTAAAGACGACCCAACCCTAATGTTTATCAACGCCGGAATGAATCAATTCAAAGATTTTTTTCTTGGTAATGAAATCCCTGAAAATAGAAGAGTAGCTAATAGTCAAAAGTGCTTGAGGGTGTCAGGTAAGCACAACGACTTAGATGAAGTGGGTGTTGATACTTACCACCACACGATGTTTGAAATGCTCGGAAACTGGTCATTCGGTGATTACTTTAAAGGGGAAGCCATTGATATGGCATGGGAGCTTCTTACAGAGGTTTATGAGCTTCCAAAAGACCGACTCTACGTAACTGTGTTCGAAGGAGACACGCAGGATCGTGTCTCCGTTGATCAAGAATCCATTGATTTATGGAAAAAACACATTGATTCGGATAGAATTATTAAAGCTTCAAAAAAGGATAACTTCTGGGAAATGGGAGACATCGGACCCTGTGGACCCTGTACCGAAATTCATATAGACCTCAGAAATAATGCAGACCGAAGTAAAAAAGATGGAAAAGCACTTGTAAATCAAGACCATCCACAGGTCATTGAAATATGGAACCTTGTTTTTATTCAGTACAATCGAAACGCAGATAAATCTCTTGTAAACCTTCCTGAAACACATGTCGATACAGGAATGGGGTTAGAAAGGCTTGCAATGGCGCTTCAGGGAAAACAATCCAATTATGATATCGATTTATTTCAATCAATTATTGAAAAAATAGAATTGCTTTCAGGAATACAATATGGCAAGTCAGAAGAAACGGACATCGCATTAAGGGTCATTGCAGATCATATTCGAGCGATATCGTTTTCGATAGCAGATGGACAACTCCCGTCAAATACTGGCGCTGGATATGTGATTAGGCGAATCTTAAGAAGAGCCGTGAGATATGCCTATCAGACCTTAGGTGTAAATGAACCTTTTATGGGTGAACTTATCTCTGTTCTAAATGATCAAATGTCTGGAGCTTATCCTGAGCTTAAAACCCAAGCTGGTATAATAAAAAAGGTAGTTACGGAGGAGGAGCAAAATTTCCACAGGACCTTGGCACAAGGAATCAAAAGAATGGAACAGCTCATCAAAAAGTGTTTAGCGAAAAACGAATCCACACTTCAAGGTGAAGATGTCTTTGAGCTTTATGATACTTATGGCTTCCCATTAGACTTAACATCACTCATAGCAAGAGAAAGT
>NHBV01000008.1 GCA_002167775.1 Crocinitomicaceae bacterium TMED16
AAAAACAGGTGGTTCAGAAGCAAAGGAGAATTTTACTAATGCTCGACTTAATACTGCCCTTGGTAATATAAAGGTTACAGGAACACCAAGAGACTCTTTTGTATCAAAGTCTAGAGTTTATTCAGTAGAACCTGAATTAAAAAAACTTCTAAGTAATCCTTCATTTAAAAGTGATTATGATATTGCAATACAAAATTTAAAAGCAACAGATTCAAAACTTCAATCAATTAAGATGGAATATGATAAATTAATGCAACCTCTATTAGAAAAAAATTCAACCCCTCCTTTTTCATATGCCTCTTTTCTTAGACACATTAACAATAGAGGTGACATTCCAAAGAGACAACAAACTTTAGATTTAGACAATTATGAAACACCTCTTGCTTCAAAATTAAAATCAGAAAGAGCGCAAAGACAAGTAAGAACTAAAATTGGTCAAGAACTTGACATGAAAGGAATGAGAAAATTCTTAACCCAAAATGGGCCATGGGACCAACTGATTTCTAATGCGAATATAGATCTTGTAAACCTTGAAGCATCAAAAGAAATTATACTAAACAAATCGCTCAGTGTTACTCCATTTCATGTTCCGCATAGGGATGAATACTCTGAAACCGTTGGTTTTAAAATCAAAGGCAAAGACAAAACAGCGTTATTCATTCCCGACATTGATAAATGGAATAAATGGGGACAAAGTATAATTAAGGAGATAAAAAAAGTGGATTACGCATTTATAGATGGTACCTTTTACAGTGGTGTAGAAATTGGACATCGAAATATTGCTGAAATCCCTCATCCTTTTATTGAAGAGTCAATTGGACTCTTTGAGGAGCTATCTCTACAAGAAAGAAATAAGGTCTATTTTATCCATTACAACCATACGAATCCCGTCCTTGATACCGAAAGTAAAGCATGTAAAAAAATTCAAGACAAAGGATTTAACCTCGCCCGAAAAAACGATAGATTTAAGCTGTGAAGTGATTTAAGCTAGAACTAGTACTTCACAAATTTAGAGGTCGAGGTTCCGTTATCGGTAAAAATTTTAACCACGTAGCTGCCTTTTCTAAAATCAGAAACATCCGTAATATACTCGGCAAATGAATTCGTTGCATTCATGGCATCACTCACAAGAATGCGCCCAGAAAGGTCTTGTATTTCAATATGCGCAGAACCATCAATCTTACCTTCGATTTCTATGGTCAATTCATTGAGAACTGGATTGGGAAATACTTTTATTTCGTTTAAAACAGCTGTTTCGTCAAGGCCCAATTCAAAACCAACAGAAAAATCAAAGCGATGATGAGACCCAAAGTCACCTGGGAAAATCTCAATATAGCTTCCTCCTACTTTACGCAGTCTAAACGCACCTGCTGTTTCACCTTCTACTTGCGATGAATACCAAAAAGAAAGTCCATCATCATCTCTATCTGTTAGAACAATAGAGTAGCAACCTGGCTCCAAATCAAATGTATCTTTATATTGAAAATTGTTCTGCAACTGATCTCTTTCAAAAATTAAATTCCCCGAACCGTCAAATAGTTCATAATAATTTTCATTGGCCTTGTTATTGGTTGTAAACCAAACGAAGAATGGTCCATCGATGCTCTCTGGAGCTTCAAACTTCGAGGTGTTTACACTATTCTGCTGGTAATCGTCATTTCCAAATGCACCATTGACATTACGAACATAAGCGGTAAAAGTCATGTTTTGATCAAGGTCAGTCCACCATGCATTGGAGCTTACTGGAATCTCAACGATTTCTTCTTCCATGAACCCTAAATTCCCTGTCCATTCAAAATTGATATTGTCGCCATAGGTAATCCAACATTGTATCGTACATGAAGTCAAAGGCTGAGCACCAGTATTTCGAAGCACAACTCTGGGATTTGAGCAGGTAGGATTCCATTTTCTATAATATTCGTAATTACTCGGATTTAATATTTCAACGATGGCCGCATCATTTTGGAAATTTGGTTCTGAGTAGGATATTAAATCGTAAGCAGCGCGATAATTGCCTCCGCCTTGACCTGGATCTATGGTAGGAACATTATTGATTACGTAGTCAAGTGCAACAGAATCTCCAGGCGTAACAAAAGGCGTAAGCTCAAATTCATATTCTTTCACCTTATCTCCGGGGCACCAACCCTCTCTTGCGTAAGGCCAAGTTCCACCCTGACCTATAAGTGGATTGTTTCCACAATCTTCTTCTTCATAAATATCCCATTCAAATCTCGTAATACCGTCCACTTTGATACTGTGATCATTGGATACCCATTCGCAGCATGCAGCATTTCCTACTTGACCGTGACCAGACATTCTTGTTTTAATTTTAAAACCCGAAGAGGTGTCAGAAAGAAACACTTTCTTTTCTTGTAAAACGTTGTCTTCCGCCATTGCTGTGAAACCATAAGATCTAAAGTCAGACCAGATTGGTTCTCTTTTATGAACATCACGGGGAGGAACCCCTTCAATAAAGGCAAAGCTCAAATCCAAAAGTTCTTGTGTATTGTGTGCGGCTAAATCTACTACATCTCTTAAATAGTCTTGATAATCCGTAACATCATAAATCCAAGAAAATCCATTTGGTCCCAAATCAAATTGAATACCATATGGCGTAATATATCTAGCAATTTCTACGTCAAATATTATTTCATAAGGATTTTCAAAGAACGTAATCTGTTCATTGGTAACAGATGCTGAGGTAGAATAATCCAGCTGAGAAACAATGTTTCCATTGATATCTGTTTTAGTTTCAGCTCCCCGAGGAGCACAGGCAAATGCATCTGTAATTTCAAAATGCCTATCAACGGTCTGGAATTCAAAAAGAACCTCGGGTTCAATTTGCTCATCTTTCCAACGAATCGCATCATTTGCGACCGATGAAACGTTACCCGTACCAAAAGCAACTCTCATTCTACGCGCATCAGTATCCATCCCTGAAAGAGGATTTTCCGTGAAATCAAACATGCCCCGAGACGATGGCATCAAGTGATAATTGTTTGGGCTTAAATCAACGGCCAAGGAAATATCATCGAATGAATAAGCTACTTTTAAGTCTGCCCAATTTGGGTGGTTACTGTTCATTTTTTTTTGGTACCATTCGTTTATAGTAGAGGCATCCAACGCTGCTGAAAAAACCTGAAAATCATCAATTTTCCCTCTCCACGAATTACCTAGATTTTTATTTGCGCCAATCACAAACCTATGTAAATAACCAACTGATTTTGTCTTATCTGAACCTGAATGCCAAAGTGAACCATCCCGATAAATAAACATTTCTCCTGTAGATTGAGACTTCACAAAGGTCCAATGGTGCCACTCATTGTCAATACCGGCCGAAGACATATCTGCATCGATACGATCATATCCTGAACCTTCACCGCAATCCCAGTAAATACGGCTATTACTCCAAGGCATATGAATATTGATTACTCTTTGGTTTAATGTGTCATAGGCCTCGAGCAAGGAGGTATTAGAACCCGTATTTCCTCCACCTTTGACCCAAAGTCCAATCGTAATATCATCACCCATGTCGATGTCAGACAATTCAAGCAAAGCATGATTTGTTTCATCAAAGCTTAAAACTCCATTTCTTTTCCCTGAGTTCAATGCAAGATCCATTTGAATGTCCTCTGTTTCAAATTCAATTTGATTTGAAGCACTTACCCCATGGTCAAATGAAAATTCAACAATGATGTTATCCGTGCCATTCCAGGAAAAAGGTTGGAAAAAGAAAAACTCATTTTCCCCCAATTGCAATTCGTTGTTAGACGAAACGTCACGATTCAAATCATATACGGTTGTAAAACCATCTAAATGCAGATTTGTCAGTGATGCTTCAGAAGTTCCTTTAATTCGGATGATTGGGTTCAGCAATTGCCCACCACCTGTCAGGTTTGAAACATACAAGGAAAGCGATTGAATATCTCCAACTGAAATCCCTGATAATATTAATTCTGAGGCAGAGACAAGCATTTGGTATTTGCCTCCTCGTTGGTTCAAATCAAATGGATATGAAGCAGTCGTTGTAGAGGTTTGATTTAAGGAATGTTCTGTAACCGTTTCGGCGATACGCTCATGCTGAAGGACTTCCACTGAATTTTTATAGCTATACCCCCAAGGCTCATAATCAAATGGGCTAAAGGACGAATAGTTGTGCAAGTACCTCACACTGTCTACACGCACTGAATCATAGTTTCCGGTGTGATCAAAAACACGCGTATAAGTAAGATAATCCCACTCTCCACAATTAAACTGATCCCAAGTTGTAAGCGGACTGCATTTTAGCTTGTAATACATTAAAACCTTTTCAAACCTTTTGTCATTTAATTCTGACGGAAAAGTAAATTCCGCCCTTCTCGTAGAAATTGAATCAAAGGTGAAGGTTTGAACCCAAGTTGTATCTTGAGAAAAAGAGTTAAAGCTGCAAAAGAAAAGTACAGACAGAAATACGCTAATAAATCGGTTGAGATGCATAGTTTAGATTTTCATCAAAAATAATGAAAAAGCACCTGATTAAAAATCTAAGAAATGAGAATTTATAATTCTCTCCGTTTTAAGAAAATGAATTATTTATTTTGCAAACAACTCTAAAGACAAGGACAAACGCTCTCGAATCTTGGTTCTATCGATGATAAAATCTAAAAACCCATGATCTAAAAGGAATTCAGACGTTTGGAACCCTTCAGGAAGATCACGACCAATCGTTTCTTTGACAACTCTTGGGCCAGCAAAAGCAATAAGGGCACCGGGCTCAGCTACATTGATGTCTCCGAGCATTGCAAAGGAAGCAGTCACTCCTCCCGTCGTTGGGTCAGTTAGATAGGAAATATACGGTAAACCTGCATCCGCAAGTTGTCCAAGTTTTCCAGAGATCTTAGCCATCTGCATCAATGAGAAACCTGCTTCCATCATTCGCGCACCACCAGATTTCGAGATAATCATAATGGGGCACTTCAGCTTTATTGCTTCATCAATTGCCCGGGCTACTTTTTCTCCCATAACAGAACCCATAGATCCTCCAATAAAACCAAAATCCATTGCCGCAACAACTAAATCATGCTTGTGTAGCTTTCCTTTAGCGGTCCTTATCGCATCTGTTAATCCTGTTTTACCTTGCGTCGTTTTCACACGATCGGAATATTTTTTAGTGTCCTCGAATTTTAATGGATCTCCAGAAGCCACTTTGGAATTCAGCTCTTTAAATTTCCCATCATCAAAAATAATGGAGAAATATTCTTTGGAGCCAATGCGTTCATGGTGACCACATCTGTCACAGACATAATTTAACTTTTCTAGATCTCCTTTTGTAAATATCGTTTTACACTTTGAACATCTTGACCATAAACCTTCAGGAACTTCCTTCTTTTCACTTGTCGTCGTCGTTATTCCTTCTTTATCTCTTTTGAACCAGCTCATATGATTTCTTTGTTTAAAATTAGCAAAGATTTATAAAGTGTACATGTTATTTAGATCAGAAAAACATTGCTCGAGTCTCGTATGGAATGTTATTTCTCCATCGCGCATCCATTTTCGGGGATCATAATATTTTTTATTTGGGATATCAGCACCATCTGGGTTACCGATTTGGGTTTTTAGATATTCTTGGTTTTTTAGAATATAATCTCTCGATCCTTCTGTAAAAGCAAATTGAAGATCTGTATCGATATTCATTTTAATTACCCCGTATGAGATTCCTTCTCGAATTTCATCTAGGCTCGAACCGGATCCACCATGAAAAACAAAATCTACTGGATTTGATATGGTATTAAATTTTTCTTGGACAAAAGCTTGTGAGTTTTTTAAAATTTTAGGCGTCAACTTAACATTTCCTGGTTTGTAAACTCCATGCACATTTCCAAAAGCTGCAGCAATTGTAAACCTAGGTGAAATTTTCATAAGCTCTTCATAGGCATAAGCGACCTCATCGGGCTGCGTATACAATTTTGAGCTATCAACATCTGTATTGTCAACACCATCTTCCTCGCCACCTGTAATACCAAGCTCAATTTCTAGCGTCATCCCAATTGCACTCATTCTCTTCAAATATGTCTTACAGAGCGCAATATTCTCTTCAATTGGCTCCTCAGAAAGATCAATCATGTGAGAACTATATAAAGGAACTCCGTGGACTTTAAAATGCTTCTCACCTGCATCCAATAATCCATCGATCCAGGGTAATTTTGATTTGTGACAATGGTCGGTATGTAAAATCACAGTAGCTCCGTAAGCTTCGGCCAAACAATGGACGTGCCGTGCTCCAGAAATTGCTCCTAAGATTGCCGATTGCTCATTTTTATTACTCAATCCCTTTCCAGCAAAGAACTGAGATCCACCATGTGAAAACTGAATAATCACGGGAGCATTTAAACGTGTTGCGGTTTCCATTACTGCATTCACAGTGCTCGTACTAGAAACATTTACTGCAGGTAGTGCAAATGCTTTTTCTTTAGCATAAGCAAATATTTTTTGGACTTCATCTCCAGTCGCTACTCCTTTTTTTATTGTATGACTCATTGTCTTATTATTTGGTTTTGCAAAAGTACAGATTTTAAAAAAAACAACGAATAAAATAAATTTGACATTTGTTCGTTATTTAAAAAAAACGTTGCCTATGATGCATAAATACCCTGCAGAAAGTAAGCCGTATAAAACACAATCTTTACCACATCCTTCGTCTGTACAATTCATTTTAAATTACAGCAAGGCCTTTGAAGTAAAAAAACTAAAGAGGAAAAAAATACTGGTTTGCAAGAATTAAATAAAACGCCTCCGGGCGTTTTTTTATGTCCAATTTGAATGACTATTTTTGTAATCCATGGACTTCAGCCTTCAATCCGAATTTAAACCTACCGGAGACCAACCGAGAGCAATTCAAGAGCTCATTTCGGGTGTTGAGGAGAACATTCCATTTCAGACACTTTTGGGAGTTACGGGAAGTGGAAAAACATTTACCATCGCCAATGTCATACAAGAGGTTAAAAAGCCAACTTTAATTCTTTCACACAACAAAACATTAGCAGCACAACTTTATGGTGAGTTCAAACAATTCTTTCCAGAAAATAAGGTAGAATACTTTGTTTCTTATTATGATTACTATCAGCCTGAAGCCTATTTGCCCGTCACCAATACTTATATAGAAAAAGATCTTCAAATCAATGACGAAATTGAAAAACTTAGACTNTCAGCAACTTCGGCATTATTATCGGGAAGACGAGATGTCATTGTAGTTGCCTCTGTTTCGTGTATTTATGGAATCGGTAACCCAAGCGAATTCAAAAACAGCATTATTGAAATCAAAAAAGGCGACTTGATTCCTAGAAATAAGTTGCTAATGAAATTTGTNACAAATCTCTATTCAAGGTCGGATGAGTTTTTTGAGCGTGGAACCTTCAGGGTTCGTGGAGACACAGTAGATCTATTTTTGGCCTANACGGATTATGCCATACGCTTTGAATTTTGGGGAGATGAAATAGAAAACATCAGCTCCATTNATCCAGAGAGCGGTTCAGAAATCGAAACCTTAGAAGACCTACTCATCTATCCAGCCAACTTATTTGTATCAAGTCCTGAAAATACACAAACTGCTATTCATGAGATTCAAGATGACATGATGCAGCAAGTTGAGGCTTTTCGTGAGGCAGGCAAAATAGAGGAAGGACAAAGACTTAAGGACCGTGTTGAATATGATTTAGAAATGATTCGAGAGCTCGGGTATTGCTCGGGCATAGAAAATTACTCTCGGTATTTTGACCGACGTCAACCAGGGCAAAGACCTTTCTGTCTTTTGGATTATTTTCCTGAGGACTACTTAATGGTTGTAGATGAAAGCCACGTGACCCTACCTCAAGTCAAAGGAATGTATGGCGGGGACCGAGCAAGAAAAACGAATCTTGTTGATTACGGATTCAGATTACAGGCGGCCATTGATAACCGACCTTTAAAATTTGAAGAGTTCGAAACGATGTATGCACAGTGNATTTATGTTTCGGCAACACCTGCGGATTATGAAGTAACACGATCTCAGGGCGTCATCGTAGAACAGCTTATTCGTCCTACTGGACTTCTTGATCCAGTCATTGAGGTCAAACCAAGCAAAAACCAAATTGATACGCTTATTACGGAAATCCAAATTCGAATTGAGAAAAAAGAACGGACACTTGTTACTACCCTAACAAAAAGGATGGCNGAAGAGCTTCAAAAATATCTNACGAANATGGGCATACTTTGTCGCTATATTCATAGTGAAATTGACACCATTGAAAGAGTCGAAATACTCAGACANNTNAGACTTGGTGAATTTGACGTTCTGATTGGAGTCAACCTACTTCGAGAAGGATTAGATCTTCCAGAAGTTTCTTTTGTGGCAATTCTAGATGCCGATAAAGAAGGATTCCTGAGAAATGAGCGTTCTCTTGTTCAGACAATCGGAAGAGCTGCAAGAAACGTCAATGGATATGTATTGATGTTTGCGGACCGAATGACAAAATCGATGCAAGCAACAATCGATAAAACAGAGGATAGAAGAGCAGTNCAGCGCGCGTACAATGAAAAACATGGAATTACACCCACAGCACTTCAAAAATCAAAAGAGCTGATCTTAGAATCCACAAAGGTAGCTGATGGTGATAAAAAAGAGAAAACACCGACAAATGTTGTTCAAGAAGTAACAAACGGAGGTTTTAAAAAGACTGACTTTAAAGATGAGGCCACCCTAGATCTTGAAATAAAAACAGTTAAAAAAGCCATGGAAAGAGCAGCAAAAGATTTAGAATTCATTGAAGCCGCAGGTTTCCGAGATCGAATGCGCGCCCTTCAAAAACTAAAAAAATCCTATGCTTGATAAAATTAGAATACAGGAGTTTAGAATCCTTGCTCTTATTGAAGGTATATCCTATTTGACCTTTGCAGTTACGATGCCTTTGAAATATGTCTATGAGATTNCAGCACCCAATTATTTTGTTGGAATGCTTCATGGTTTGGTTTTTTTACTCTACTGTNTGTGGTTATTGGTTCTAACATTGAAAAAAGAATGGAGCTGGTTTAGAGGGATTTTATTTTTCATTGCATCATTGATTCCCTTCGGTACATTTTATATTGATAATAAATACTTGAAATCAAGCATTTCAGGCTAAAGCCTAAACTAGAATTTGTTGTCTATCCACAAAACATTGTTCATCTAAAACTAAATTTTAAAGTCTACCCTATTAAGAATTACTAAATTTGTTTAAAATTTAAGAGTAATGGCAAACGATTTGTTAAAAGGAAAACGAGGAATTATATTTGGCGCTTTGAATAGCCAATCTATTGCATGGAAAGTTGCAGAACGTGCGCACGAAGAAGGTGCTACTTTCGTTCTAACCAATGCCCCAATCGCGATGCGAATGGGTGAAATCAATAACTTAGCAGAAGCTACAGGAAGTAAAATCATTCCTGCAGATGCAACAAGCGTTGAGGACCTTGACAATCTGGTAACTCAATCAATGGAAATACTAGGAGGTAAAATTGATTTTGTTTTACACTCCATAGGAATGTCGCCAAACGTTCGTAAAAAGAAACATTATACTGAAAATGATTACCGTTTTTATAGTCAGACTATGGATGTTTCAGCAACGTCATTACATAAAACATTAGCCACATTATACAAACATGAAGCAATGAATGAATGGGGTTCCGTTTTGGCTTTATCCTACATTGCGGCACAAAGAATTTTCCCAGACTATAACGATATGGCGGATGCCAAGTCATTGTTGGAATCAATTGCACGTTCATTTGGTTACCATTACGGAATCAAAAATAAAGTTCGCGTAAATACAATTTCTCAATCGCCGACAGTTACAACTGCAGGACAGGGAATTAAAGGATTTCAAGAATTCATTAACTTCTCAGAGCAAATGTCACCACTTGGAAATGCAAGTGCATTGGCATGTGCAGACTACTGCTTGAGTATGTTCTCTGATTTAACGAGATATGTCACGATGCAGAATCTTTTCCATGATGGAGGATTTTCAAACACAGGAGTTACCCAACCTGTCATCGAACGCTTCGGAGACGAATAAAATATTACCAATAACCTACCGTACAAAGGGGATCACTTCAATGGGGTCCCTTTTTTTATGAACAATACTTTCAGTTCCACGTTTAATTGGAAAAAACAATATGGGATTCTTCACACGCAAAAGCAAAAAAGACAAGCTCAACGAGCAATACAAGAAAAAACTAGAGCAGGCCTACAAAATGTCAACGAGCAACCGCTCTGAAAGCGATCGCTTGACCGCTGAGGCTAATGACATTCTTGAGGAAATTAAGAAGCTCGAAGCAGCTGAATCTTAATCCTTTTTCCAGTCAGCACCTTTGTTTTTGGTGTAAGGAATAATTCCTTCTAACTTAGACTCAATCGCACTCAGTTCACCGATAATCTTATTTAATTCATTCCTCAAAGCATTGTACTGCCTCTCTGCAATTTGCATATTTGATCGATGTGTCTTGGTGACACCAGCAGTGTTCTGGTAAATCTGATAACCTACCATTCCTAGACGTCCCGAAATACTTGGAACTGTCTCAAAATCTCTTGAGGACCTTGCCTTATCTCCCCACATCAACACCTCTAAATCTTTTAGTGAAACCATCATTTCCCGAATGGACTTTAATAGCGTTAAATCAGTATTTGGATAGTTCAGCAGTGCTTTTTCAATCAATTCAATACTTTCTTTGGTCTCACCCATCANCTTCTCCGTTCCACTTACTTTTCGGTTTAGTTCCGACATTTCGGCACGAAATNCCTTCAGCTCNTCTGGATTTTCAGCNANTAAGGTNTGATTNTTNAAGCCCTTNACNNTGAACNCTTGTTTGTCCACCAAAAGTTCGACNNNTCCGTCNTTNACNAGACTTANNCNAACNGNNTAATNACCTGGNGTAACCAAGAAACCANTTCCTNTTGAACCTANGGGNTCTGTGGTATTNNTTCTTAAATTCCATACCTGNCGNTGAATNCCTTTCTTAGGAGTNGATTTCATNCGGCGAANCTCACTNCCCGAAGCGTCATATATTTGCCAAACTAAGGAAGCTTTACCNTCTAAGTCTTCTGCACGAATTTCCTCAAAGGATGGATAATATACAGCCGTTCCNTCTTTCTCTAGTTTCTTCTCCTCTTTCTGTCTCTTTGAACGCAATGAAGACGCTACTCCATCTAAATAGAGACTAAACGTTGCTCCAAATGAAGGATTTTTCGCAGACCACATGTTNTGGCCTTGAGAGCCTGTTCCTCCGCCACCTAATGGCGTTGCCGGAACATATAACAATGCATCCTTCACTGGAAAAAGATGTGCTCTTTTATTCAAAATNTCTTTACNAACCGTACGAAGTGGCTCATAATTGTCTAAAACGTAAAACCCTCTTCCAAAAGTAGCTGCAACAAGATCATTTTCTCTTTGCTGAATATCTAAATCATACACTGCGATGGTAGGTAGACCTGATAACTTTGTCCAGTTCTGACCTTTATCATTAGAGAAAAAGGCACCAAATTCCGTTCCCGCAAAAAGTAAATCTGGATTAACATGGTCCTGCTTAATACAGTATACATTACCTCTTTCAGGAAGATTCGAAGCNATGGACTCCCAGGTCTTTCCTTGATCGCCTGTACGCAATAGGTATGGCGTAAAATCTCCATCTCGCTGGCTATTAAAAGCGACAAAAGCCTCATTTTCGTCATGTAAAGATGCAGTNAGCATATTAACCTTTGTCCGCGCTGGAACACCTTTAATGGCATCGACCTTACGCCAGGTTTTTCCGTCATCGTTCGTGATTTGAATCAAGCCATCGTCTGTTCCAGCATAAAGCAGCCCTTGCTTTAAAGGAGATTCATCCAAGGCAACGATATTTCCATAAATGGTAGTNGACTTATTCTTCATAACCGCGTCCATTGTCCAAACCTGACCCATAACGGGTAATTTATTTCGGTCAAGCTGACGTGACAAATCTGGAGAAATTGTTGACCAATCATCACCTCTATTCTCAGATTTAAATAATTTATTGGCCGCAAAATAGATGGTTGAAGCATCATGACGAGACACCAATAAAGGAGCATCCCAATTCCATCGATAAGCTGGCTCATTTTCACCGGGCATTGGTTGAATCGGCACTTTTTCACCTGAAGCTTTATCATAACGGACNATCCATCCATATTGTGCCTGAGCATAAGTAATATTTGGATTTTCCCAATCCGTCGCAGATTCAAAACCATCACCTCCATTGGTAATAAACCAATCCAGGTTTAAAATGCCTCCAGAATTTTTTGTTGCCGAAGGACCTCCCATGGAGTTATTGTCCTGAGTTCCACCATATATATTGTAAAAAGGAGCATCATTGTCNGTNGTAACCTTATAAAATTGAATNATCGGTATGTTGGCAAAATATCGCCACTCTTTTGCATGTGTGTAGGTTTCATATACACCTCCGTCGCACCCTACAACCCAATGATCGGTGTTGCTTGGGTCTATCCAAATAACATGGTTGTCAACGTGTTTCTTTTTCTCACCTGTTCTCTTAAAAGTTTTACCTCCATCCTCAGTATGGTGCAGATAGGTGTTCATAGAGAATACTTTGTTGACATCTTTGGGATCACAAAAAATTTCTTGGTAATAATTACCACTTGTCGCATAATCGCTTTGCTTTGACCAGTTTTCACCTTTATTCGTTGATTTGTAGAANCCTTTTTTACCATATCGAGCCTCAACTATGGCATAAACTACATTTGGATCAGCTGGCGAGACTGACATTCCTACACGTCCCATATATCCTGCGGGTAATCCTTTATTAATTTCTACCCAAGTATCTCCGCCGTCAATCGATTTGTATAAACCAGATTCTGGACCACCACTGATAAATGTCCATTCTCTTCTTCTTCGCTGATGTGCAGAGGCATATAATATATTTGNATTAGAGGGGTCCATATGAATTTCTGCAATACCTGTATTATCAGAAATAAACAAGGTTCTATTCCATGTCTTTCCTCCATCTGTAGTTTTGTATACGCCTCGGTCCCCTCCACTACTCCATAGTGGACCATATGCTGCAACCCAAAGCGTGTTTTCATCTGTGGGATGTATCACGATACCTCCAATATGTTCACTGTTTTTGAGCCCCATATTTTTAAATGACTTGCCTGCATCAAGAGACTTATATACTCCATCTCCATAAGAAACAGAGCGTTGGTTGTTGTTTTCTCCGGAACCTACCCAAACTGTATTTTTATTAGATGGTGCAATTTTTACACAGCCAATAGAATANGATGCGTATGAATCAAATATAGGGTTGAAGGTAATCCCATGATTTTGTGTTTTCCATAGACCACCTGAAGCTGTCGATACATACCAAGTATCCGTATTAGATGGATGAATTGCAATGTCAGATACCCGACCTGACGTTAATGCAGGCCCGACCATACGGAAAGAAACAGCCGAAACCGTACCANCATCAATATTATTTTTTTGTTGGGCACAAGCCGAAAAAGCAAGTGTGATAAAAAAGAGATTGAGAAATTTCATACGTTATTTTGAATTTATATTTTAAAAATTGTTCTGCTTTTCAGCATTAGAATTAGTTGATAGTAACCTTTTCTACATAGGTTTTGAGTCCGTCATTAACATGCACTATATAAACACCTGCCTTCACGTCAAGATCCACAAGGGAACTCTGTGCATACAATATTTGGTTGTGCACAATGCGTCCATCTGCAGCATAGACAATTAAATTCGGCGCTGACAAAGCATGCCTTACAGTAAACTGACCTTTAGATGGATTCGGGTAGATGGAAAATGGAACATCCAACTCGTCTATTCCACTNATTTGTCCCATTACATTGATGTTGTCCAAAAAGAAGTTGTTTCCATAACCATTGATCCCAACAAAGCGAAGCGCAACACTTTGTCCAAGATAAGCACTCAAATCAATAGCGTTATTTGCAGACCAATCGGCACAATCAGCTGGGTACCAATCGTCGTTGGTGCTTGGAACAGTTATTAAATCATCGCCAAAAGCATAGAATAAAGTATCATAGCTTTCCCAACAGTCTGCGCTAATATCAATTCGGAATCCATCTTCATAGCTCCCGCCCCATTTGGTGTAGGCATAATCATATTCTAGTATTGCACTCAAGGCAGTTGTTAAATCTATTTTCGGTGTAATTAATTCTGCTTCATCTCCCGATTGGCTAATCGCAAAGTGATTGATCATAACACAGTTTGTTGGGCTACAATCCGGGCCATTTTCAGTGTAGAAAGGGGACCATCCATAAGAATTATTGGCATTGTATTGTGTCCAAAACTCAGTGATTCCCGACTCGAAGTCTTCAATCACATCAAGCGGGGTAAGTGTTTCCTGGTATTCAATAAACATCGGATAGCTCTGTGTGCTTGTACCAAAATCATCTGTAACAGTAAGGGTCACGTCATAGAAACCAGCGTTTTCGTATTCAACCAATGGATTTTGTTCATTGGAGCTGGCAGGAGTACCTCCCGGAAAAGACCAAGACCATGTTGGATTCTCTGAAGAGAGCACAGAATGGTCAATAAATTGAACCTGATGATCGAGACAAGAGACTTTGAATTTATTTGCCGCGATTTGCGCCATGGGAACAGAGTTTTCATACAATTCTACCTCATATACACTTCTATTTGTAGCATTCCTCAACAAGCCATCCTTGTATTTGATAACAAGCTTGGTAGAGGTTGAGCTTAATGGCAAGTTATTGTTAAACAAGTCCCATTCGGTCATTGAATTGTTTCGATAGTATACCGCTCTTCTTGTACCAATATATACACCACCTGCCGTTCCTTTCTGATGTTCAATATTGGTAATTACCTCTCCATTCAGTGAATTACTGGTATAATTTCCCCATGTCGAGCCGCCATCCGTAGATTTAAAAACCATTCGACCATTCAAATTGGTAGACCCATATTGAGAAGTTCTTGCTGCCCAAACAACATTTTCATCATTGGCACTGACAGCAATATCGAAAGGAACCCACAAATCACCATTCAGTAACACAGTGGATGGCGTGATTTCTGTCCAGCTTAGACCGCCATCTTGGGTTTTCCATATTTTTTTATCTCCCCACCAGCTCTCGTAAGTGGTAACATATATATAATTTAAATTTGCTCTGGATAACTCAACACTCATTACTTTATCCTCAAAAGCATGAACTACTGAATATGTCAAGCCATTATCCTCTGTTTTTAATAAGTTCGTTCCTCTTCCGAGATATATATGTTGGTTATTTCGTGGATCCCACTCCAAGGTGGAAGACTCACCAAATATATATGAGGCATTCGGCAAAGAGTCAAATTGAAAACCATTGATATTTTGCGTTCGATCACCAGATAGAATTCTTCCTTCATAATCATCGTAGGCAATTCTATCATTTCCAAAATTCACAAAGCCACGCACACCATCTCCACCTCCGGTACAGATCCAATCGTTGATATAGGTGTTATTATCTTTTAATAAAGTACCATTATGGTAAGCTCCACCGAGCATAACGTCTGACTGCGGACTGGCACCAAAACCCCAAAAATCAGTTCCTTCAATACCAACCTGAGACTTGTTCATGGTTGTCCCACCGTCCGTTGACATGAAGATCCCTCCATCACATGCAATCCATAATTCATTATCAAAAAAACGAATATCGTGAATATCAGCATGCACATAACCCGGCTCAGCAGGCTCTGACCATTTTGCTGGACAAACCCAAGTCACCCCAGCATCATTCGATACCCAATGATTTACTCCTCCAAGATGGAGCTTGTCGGGGTTTACTGGATCCACTGCTAGGCCGACATCATAGTAGTATTGACCGCCATCGTCTTCACCTTCTTTGTCCCACCCCATCATATTTATATTGGTCAATGAGGGAGGTCCTGCAGGCTGTCCTCCACAGCACTGAAAGGTCCATGAAGTACCTTCATCTTGAGATAAGTATATACCATATGTTCCGCTACCTCCATTTGCCGAACCTGTTGCATTTGCGTAGATAAGACTAGGATTGGCAGGTGTTACGGCAATCTCAACGCGTTCTTGGTGATCATTCGGACCTGTTGGGTTCGGCCAACCTGCTGTTTGTATCGTAAAAGAATTGCCACCATCTGTTGATTTATAAAACTCTGTATGATTGTCTACAACCTTTATAGTATATAGCATTAAAGCGTTTGACGGATTGATTTCAATTTCCTGAAATTCACCATCCATGATTTCCGTCCAATTCAATCCTCCATCTGTAGATTTAAAAAATCCTCTATTCGATGATAAATAAAGTTCTGATGAGATAGACGGATGCATTACTATATCCTTAACATTGTGATCCTCAGATTGAAAGGAGGCATCCCCAATTTCAGACCAGGTCAACCCTCCATCATTCGTTTTAAATAGGTCGCCATTACTTTCGAAATAAACAATATCAGGGTTAGAATGGTCAATTTCCAACGCAAAAATTCTATTGAGTACAAGGTCTTTAGTCATCAATGACCANTTNGCTCCAGCATTTGTNGATTTCCATAATCCTGCCGTAGCGGTNCCCNCANACATGATNTTNGGATTACTTAANGANCGCTCCACAGTATANACATGNNCNGNACCNGGNGCATAGCTTCTNCTNGCAGCNTCCTTATCNAAATCATAAGGNCCAATACAAATCCATTCTGAATCGGCATCTTTTCGTTCACGTAAATTTTTCGAGCNTTCTAAATAATTCAGATCACTTTTGGANGATGATGAGAAGTTAAGCTGTCTACTGAAGGACCGTACCCATCTCTTATAGTACTGTGTATGAGCATTTTTTTGAGCTGAATGCGCCCTGAAATAGGCGTCATGCGCTTCAATTACTGCNCCTGGATCAGCATCTTCAGNNTACATTAATTTTACCCAATTAGGAACATTGTTGTCTCCTTTATATTTCCTTTCAAGNTGCGCAAAGGAAGATATAGAAACACANAGCATCAGCAACACAATATTTAAAAGTCTCATCGTTTTATTTTGGCGCATTAAAGATAATCAAAAGAATGCGAAATCGTTTTCAATTGTTGNAAGCTTATTTGAAGGGAAATATAGTACCTTCGCAACATAAATATTTAATCATGCTTATCTCAGAAGTTAGCTACCTAGGAAATTTAAGGACTGCCGCAAAGCATTTAAGATCAAAGGATACTATAATCACTGATGCACCTACAGACAATAACGGAAAAGGTCAAGCNTTTTCTCCNACNGATCTNGTGGCAACGTCACTCGCTTCCTGTGTTATNACAATTATAGGTATCTATTGTGAGAAAAATGATATTCCTTTTCANNATTGTGAGGCGAAAATCGAAAAGGTCATGGGAGATAACCCAAGAAGAATTGATGCGATCAACGTGNTTTTTGAGGTCTCAAAAAATGAATGGAATTCAGANACGTTGCAAAAAATCATTACTGTTGCAAATTCCTGCCCTGTTGGGGTTACCTTGGAAAATCAAGTTAAAATAGATTTAAAATTTCTATAAATGGAAAATAGAAAAGAATCCTACCAAAGGAAAGAAAAGAAAGACATCATATTTGGCATCCATCCAGTTATAGAGGCAATTAAGTCAAAACAGGAGCTCAATAAAATTATGATTCAAAGGGGAATTGAAAAAGAACATTTTCGGGAGCTAAAAGAAGCCTTGGCTGACCAGGATTATAATATTCAATATGTCCCCATTCAAAANCTAAATCACCTTACGGCNGGAAATCATCAAGGAGTTGTAGCATTTGTNACNCCAATAGAATATCANAATATTGAAGCACTTGTNGACCAGTGGGTNGAGNCNGATAAAAAACCTTGNATCCTNGCANTNGATAGAATTACAGATGTTNGNAACTTTGGCGCCATCGCTCGATCTGCGGAATGTCAGGGTGTTGATGCGATTCTCATACCTTCAAAAGGATCTGCGCTGGTAACTGCAGATGCTGTCAGAACATCATCAGGAGCTTTNAGTCGAATCCCCGTGTGTAAAACCGATGATTTAAAGAATAGNTTATTTTACATTCAACAATCGGGATTTCGCATCGTTGCTTGTACTGAGAAATCATCTATGCCCCTGCAGGAAGTNAACTTGAGAGGCGCAATGGTTATTGTGATGGGTTCTGAAGAAAACGGAATTACTTCTGACTTAATTAATATGTCTGACCTGCGNACGAACATACCAATGCTTGGAAATATTGCTTCACTTAACGTCGGTGTAGCAACAGGCATCATCTTGTATGAAAAGATGCGACAAGAGCTAAATAGATAAGCTTAGTTCGAAGCAAGTAACAGCTGGGTAACCATAAGAGGTATCTCCGAGAGCCTTTTGCAGGTATAGGGATAATTTTCTTCAGATAAACCATGAGGGTCGAAGTGAATGGCTTTCATTCCGGAATTCAATGCACCTGAAATATCTGCCCTAAAATCATCACCAACCATGATGGCATTCTCGGCTGAGCAACCTGCCTTTTTCAGTGCATATTGGAAAATTGCGCGGGCCGGCTTGTTTTTGCCAACANCTTCAGAGCAGACAATAACATCGAAAAAAACATCCAAACCACAATTCTCNAGCTTTATATATTGAACTTCTTCGAAGCCATTAGTGATAATATGAAGTTGAAAGCCAATGGATTTGAGCTCCTCAAGACAGGCAATTGTTCCAGGGAAAAGTTTCTTTTGAAAGGGAGATATGGTAACATACATCGATCCCATCTCTTTGGCTAAATCAATGTTATCAATATTGAATTGCATTAAGGTCGCATTAAAGCGTTCATAACGCAGTANCTCTTTTGAAAGCTGACCATCACCGTATAATTTCCATAANCGTGCATTTTGAGCAACATAGGCGTTGTAAAAGCGATCAAACGACTTGAAAATATCAACTAAATCCATTTCTTTAAAAATCAGAAGCAACGCANNCTTAGAATTTGAATCAAAATCCCAAAGCGTTCTGTCTAAATCGAAAAATACATGCTTATTAGACAAAGACATAAACGATAAATGAGGTTAAAAAAGCATTCAATAAAATTCCTGCCAAAATAAAAAGGAAGGTAAAGGAATACTTTCNATAAAATTTTGCTGCTATTATTGANCCTATTGGAACAGATAGAAAGAACGGTGCCCAAAAACAGATACCAACCTTTCCTANTCTCAATTTTAGCTTTACAACAACTTTATTAGCCCGAGAAAATGTCTTTTTCCCTTNAAAAGGAATACCTTTTAGCTCGGCATCACGNAGTGTTTTCAATCTTTTAGACCTTGCTCGATTCATAAAAAACTCACTCGAAAAATAGAAAAAGGCCGCGCTTACAATAGCTCCAGCAGAAATAGAGCCTACAGTTTCAAAATAATTCAATCCCATCGCAGGTCCTGGAATAGCTGAAAACATGAACTTAATTGTTGCAACAGAGGCTAGGGTGATATATCCAGACCAATTCATACTTATACTTTTACACCAAATGCTAAATCACCAGCATCGCCAAGACCAGGAACAATATACGATTCTGAAGTCAGCTCAGGATCTACTGCAGCGGTCCAAATATCTGTGTTTTGTGGAAGCTCATTTTCCACAAGCTTTACGGATTGAGGAGTAGCAATAGACACAATAACAATTACTTTTTTGGGTTTTCCGAACTTAAGAAGGGCCTTATATACCTCAACCATGGAATTTCCTGAGGCCAACATGGGATCTGATATTATCCAAACCCGTCCGTCTAGATTGGGCGCAGCCAAATATTCCACCTCAATAGAGAACTCCTCTTTGGATGTATGAGACCGGTAAGCAGAAACAAAGGCACTTTCACATCTATCAAAAGTGTTTAAAAGTCCATTATGCATGGCTAAACCAGCCCGCAGTATTGTAATCAATACTGGATTTTCCGCAATCTTAACCTCATTGGATACACCAAGTGGTGTTTGTACATTATGATCAACGTAATGCATCTTCTTGGAAGCCTCATACCCTAAAACAGAGGCTATACGTTCTAAATTGGACCGAAAACGCATAGGGTCTTTTTGAATCTCTACGTCTCGAATTTCAGAAAGATATTGACTTATAATGGATGGCTCTTCGGAAAGATTATACAGCATTTATTTCTGTTTTAATGGGTAATAAAAGTACGTAGAAAAAAAAGATTTAAGAAGAATATTGTACAGAAGTTAAGCATCAATTTTTATTCAAAAAACAATACATTCGTGTATGCAAANTCAAAANAATAAAAATTCAAAAAAGGTCGNGCTATTGATTACAGTTGCCGCGCTNGGTTATTTCGTTGATATTTATGACCTNGTTTTATTTGGCGTAGTAAAAGCTGAAAGCTTAAGTGTAATAATGAGTGGTCAATCAATTGAATTACAACAATCTACAGGTAAATTTTTATTCAATATACAGATGTTTGGTATGCTCATCGGAGGGATCTTGTGGGGTGTTCTAGGAGATAAAAAAGGACGGATCAAAGTTCTTTTTGGTTCGATTCTATTGTACTCTGCCGCCAATTTAATCAATGCGTTTGTAACTGATATAACTTCCTACGCCATTGTGCGATTGATTGCCGGAATAGGTCTTGCTGGAGAGCTCGGTGCCGGCATCACTTTAGTATCAGAAACAATGTCTAAAGAAAAACGAGGNTATGGAACAATGATCATCGTAACCTTTGGTGCCCTTGGTGCAGTTGTGGCATCATTTGTTGGTTCTGAAGGAGCAGTAATTGGCGATTTCATAAATAGCCTGGTTGGTGTTCAATTAGACAACTGGCAGGTCACCTACATTGTGGGAGGCTGTTTAGGACTATTCCTTTTACTTCTTAGAGTTGGTACAATTGAATCTTCTTACTTCGAGAACATGGATCAAAACCAAAATATCCAAAAAGGTAACCTGAAAATATTATTTTACAATAAGAAAAATTTCATCAAATATGTACACTGTATTGTCATAGGAATTCCCATTTGGTACGTAGTAGGATTATTGGTCATGAATTCAAAAGACAATTTTGCACCCCTCATGGGTATTCATGATATTGAGAATGGACAAGCAGTAATGTATACCTATATTGGACTATCAGTTGGAGACCTCATCTCAGGCATTTTGAGCCAATGGCTTAGAAGCCGTAAGAAAGTTGTAGGCCTTTACTTAGGCTTCACGCTCNTCTTAATTACTTCATTTCTTTTCTTTATGGAGGGAGCCTCAAAGGACACCTACTATCTATTGTGCTTTCTATTGGGCACCGCCACAGGGTACTGGGCTTTATTCGTTTCAATTGCAGCAGAGCAATTTGGCACCAATATTAGATCAACAACAGCCAATACAATACCAAATTTTGTAAGGGGTTCCGTTAACTTAATTATGCTTGGATTTGGCTTACTCACAGCATTAAATCTGGGTGACGCAATATCTGCTTATATTGTAGGTCTCGTCTTTATATTGTTGGCGCTATACAGTCTAAGTCAACTTAAAGAAACCTTTGGAAAGGATTTAGATTATTTCGAAACTTAATCCTNCTTTTTTTCTACAAAAGCCGATATCTTCAGTACAGTTTCNTTGGGTTCCGTATTGGCCGTAACCCTTACTGTTTTACTTTGCTTGTTCAGCTGACCCACATTCGGATGAAATACAACCTCAATTTTATCACTTTTTCCGGGAGCAATAGGCTCAGTAGGTTTAGAGGGCGTTGTACAGCCACAACTCGCTTTGACAGCATCAATAATCAATGGGAACTTGCCCGTATTGGTAACCCTAAAAACAGTTTTGTTGTCAGATTCTTCTTTCACTTTACCAAAGTCATGGNTAAGCTTATCAAACTTTAANCTGGTTGTAGGAACNTTAGNCTTTGATNCAGGGTNATCTAGAATGGCCANTAATTCCACGTCAAAAACAAGAGGCATAAAAGGTTTTATAACATCACCATTCGGATTTGCACCATAAGCCAGTTGTTGTGGTATGTAAAACCTNTATTTTGATCCTTCCGACATCAATTGTAAACCTTCGGTCCAACCTTTTATGACNTGATTTAAGCCAAATTCTGCAGGTTGATTTCGATCTATCGAACTATCAAATACNTCCCCGTTAGGAGTGGTACCATGATAATGAACCTGAACTTTTGNTGTTGGCGTTGGTTTAGGCCCTTGCGTTTCGTTTAATACTTCATATTGTAAACCTGAAGCTGTCGTTATAACGCTTGTTCTTTTTTTATTTTCGGCAAGAAAATCTTCTCCCTGTTTTTTGTAATTGATTTCCTGAGGCTGTTCAATTACTACGTCCAGTGGAAGGTCTGACGAACACGAATANAAATACAAACTCATACTTAATGTAAGTAATGATAAATAATTGATTCTCATATTTTTATAATTTTATTATTATGAAATAGNATTAAGTTTTNAGCCTAAGATTTTTCGAAGAATCACCTTCAANAAAATGTGCCCACGACTGGATTCGAACCAGCACACCTTACGGCACCACCCCCTCAAGATGGCGTGTCTACCAATTTCACCACGTGGGCATTTTCTCTGCAAATATAGACTATTTTTCATTTTATAAATCACCAATTTTAAAGTAATCATCTTAAAAATTTGATTTACATTTGTTTAGTAACTACAACGCATGAGTGATTCAAATGTTAGCAAAATAACATTCGCTGGTATTCTTATAAGCACAGGGATTGTTTTCGGAGATATTGGAACATCTCCATTATATGTTTTTCAGGCCATTACAGGAGGAGGAACAAACATCAGTGAAGGCTTCATTCTNGGTGGGCTATCTTGTGTAATCTGGACACTGCTGCTCATCGCCACGTTCAAGTACGTATACTTTGCCTTAAATGCAGATAACAAAGGAGAAGGTGGAATTTTCGCACTTTTTGCACTACTAAAGGAAAAACGCTTTAAGTGGATTATTATCCCCGCGCTTATTGGATGTTCTACGTTGATTGCTGATGGTTTCATCACCCCTGCTATCTCTATTTCCTCAGCCGTAGAAGGCCTAAATAATATTTATCCGAATCTCCATGTGATNCCNATTGTGGTTAGCATCGTCGTTGCTCTATTCTTGGTGCAACAATTTGGTACAAATGCAATAGGTAAGTTTTTTGGACCGTTTATGGTGGTTTGGTTTTCATTCCTAGGTTACTTGGGAGCNATGCAAATTATAGACAACCCAACAGTNCTAAGGGCTCTCAACCCATGGTGGGCATTTAATCTTATTGTTAACATCGATGGTGGTTTTTGGGTTTTAGGAGCAGTATTTCTATGTACGACAGGTGCAGAGGCGCTCTATTCAGACCTTGGGCATTGTGGAAAAGGAAACATTCGCGTCAGTTGGGCATTTGTTGCAACGCTATTGGTCATGAACTACATGGGGCAAGCAGCATTATGTCTAACACCAGGTTTCAGTTTAGCAGAAAGTCAAACGGTGTTTTATTCTATGGTTCCAGAAAGTATTATGCCTTTTGCAATTGCGATTGCCACAGCAGCAACTATTATTGCCTCCCAAGCGCTAATTACAGGGGTATTCACCCTNATGAACGAGGCCATCAAGCTTAAGCTTTGGACCAATCTAAAAGTAAAATATCCTACGGATCATAAAGGACAGATTTATATTCCATTTATAAATTGGTTCTTGATGTTTGGATGCCTTTTGGTCATCTTTATTTTCAAAAAATCAAGTGCCATGGAACATACCTACGGCCTAGCCATTACCATAGATATGGTCATGACTTCAATCCTTCTTGGATTCTTGCTACTTGTAAAGTACCCTAAAAGAAGGCTATTGTATTTAAGTATTTTCCTTTTGTTTATTTGTATTGAAGGTGTCTTCCTTATGTCTAACCTGGGGAAAGTCGTTTCAGGGGGATGGTTTACATTGGTCTTGGCCGCAACCTTCTTTACACTATTATTCCTATATAATAAAGCGCGTGAGCTCAGAACTAGCATAACGGAGTATGAATCTATGAAAAAGGTGATTCCTTTGCTNTCAGCGGTTAAAGAGGATAAAATGATTCCTTTTGATGCGACAAACCTTGTCTTCCCCACAAGAAGTAATTCGCCAAACAAATTGGANACAACTGTCTTTCATTCTCTNTTTAATAAAACGCCGAGAAAAGCAGACATTGTGTGGTTCCTGCATCTTGACATCCAAAATGAGCCATGGGGAGTTCATTATTCAGTGAATGAGATTATTGATAAAACTTGCTATTATGTTAGCCTTCAACTTGGATTTAAAGAAGAACATCACATAGAATATATGATGCGTAAAATCCAAAGAAAAATGGTGGAGAAGAATGAACTTTCAGGAGAAAGTGTATTCGAAGCAGTTCGGGGAAAAATTGAAGAAGTAGATTATCGGTTTGTGGTAATNAACTCAAGGGTAGCGATAGACAACGACCTAACTCCTTTTCAAAACATATGCGTAAAGGCTTACCGATTTGTAAAGAGTACAGGACTCAAGCCAGCAGANGACTTCGGACTAGATAAAACCAATGTAACTGTAGATTATGTTCCAATATCAGTGACCAATACCTTTGAACAAGATGTCATTGAAGATTTTGAGGATTATAGCATTACCTAGCCAATGAAATTACACGTTCTAAATACAGGATATTTTAAGCTCGATGGAGGCGCAATGTTTGGGGTTGTTCCTAAAAGCTTATGGTCAAGGACAAATCCAGCAGATCAAAACAATATGTGCTCTTGGGCTTTGCGTAGTCTACTCATAGAAGATGGAGAAAGACTGATTCTTATTGATACAGGTATGGGAGAAAAGCAGTCTGATAAATTCTTTTCCTATTACTATCTGCACGGTGAAGACTCATTGGATAAAAATCTTAAAAATCTTGGATTTTCNAGAGATGATATTACCGACGTATTTTTATCTCACCTTCATTTTGACCATTGCGGCGGTGCAGTGGAATGGAATGACAAAAAAAATGGATACAGACCAACATTCAAAAATGCGAGGTATTGGAGCACTAAGAATCATTGGGAATGGGCAATCAATCCCAATGAACGAGAAAAGGCATCGTTTTTAAAAGAAAATATTCTTCCGATACAAGAGAGCGGACAGTTACAATTTGTTGAACAAACAGGAGTATTCACAGAAAATGTATTCCCTAATTTCGATGTCTTATTTGTCGATGGTCATACAGAAAGCATGATGATTCCTCATATTCGTTACAAAGGTAAAACGCTAGTATTTATGGCTGACTTATTGCCCAGTGTAGGACACATTCCTCTGCCATACGTAATGGGATACGATACACGNCCATTAACTACTTTAAAGGAAAAAGGTGCTTTTTTAAAACGAGCAGAGGCAGAAAACTACGTGCTTTTCCTTGAACATGACGCCATAAACGAATGTTGCACGCTTAAAGACACGGAAAAAGGAATCAGATTGGACAATACTTTTAACTTTAATTCGATGTTTTTATGAGCGGTTCTGATCAAAAGGGAAAAAAAACATCCCATGCATATTCCGAAAAAGAGCAATGGGATGATGATTTAGATCTACCACCCATAGAACATCAAAAGGCTAAAATCAAAAAACCAATACTTGAAAAAGCAGAATTTGATAAAAAGAGAAAAAAGAATTTAAAACCATTTGTAGCTTTTAGCATTCTTCTATTGATGATCAGTGTATACTTTTTCATCAATCAAGATAATAAAATACCAAACCCAAAACACTCCGAAAACTTAATAACGGAATCATCGACCTCAGAAAATCAACGAGTCGATGAAACCAAAGATATTGCTCAAAAAGAGCAAGAAGAGAAGGAAAGAGAAGAAGAATTAAATGAGAGCTGGCCGGAAGATACAGTCATTGTTGAAGAGCTTTTGAGTACTGAAATGATGCAAGAAGATCTAACGGAATATGAAAGTCCAAAGAACTACCATATTATTGTTGGATCTTTTAAAAATGAAAACAATGCAAAGAGCTGGTTAGAAAAAAAATCATTTAACGAATATGGCGTAAAGTCCATCCGTCAATTTGAAGACTGGTATAGGGTTATATTCGTATCTTATGTCTCAGTCGAGCAAGCAGAAATAGAAATTGATTCTATACGCTCTAATTTAAACCTAAAAGCATGGATCGCATACATGAAGTAAAAACACCTGCGGAAATCATCTCAAAAATGATGGAAAAAGATGCTTTTAGCAATTGGCTTGGGCTTGAAGTTCTTTCCATAGAAAAAGGAAGTTGCAGTATTTCGTGCAACATAAAGGACATAATGCTCAATGGATTTTCCATTGCGCACGGAGGAATCGCATACTCTATTGCGGATACAACATTGGCCTTTGCCGCAAATAGCTATGGATATCAAAGCTTCAGTATTGAAACTTCCATTTCCCATTTACATAAAGTCCAGCCAAAAGACATTTTGAAGGCTACCTCATCTGAAATTCATCGAGGTAAAAAAACTGGTGTTTATCAAGTTAATATCATCAATCAACACGACACACTCATTGCAGTGTTCAAGGGTACGGTTTACATCTCAAAAATTCCTTGGTAAAATTATGCATGCATAATATTTTTTTTACTAAATTAGTCTCCTAATGGAGCAAAATCAACCTTTATTAATAGACTTTATGTTACGCCACGCTTGGCATAGAGTTTCTCGCATGTATAATAACACAGCGAGTACTGAGGGAATGACCATGTCCGTTGGATTTATACTCATGATTGTTGAAAAAAGGGGGACACCAAGCACACAACTCGGGCCAAAAATGGGGATGGAACCCACATCTCTATCCAGAACATTGAACAATATGGAATCGAGTGGTTTGATTGAAAGAAAAGAATTTACGGGAGACAAAAGAAAGGTAAACATCTTTCTTACTACAAAAGGAGTAGAAAAAAGAAAGCTAGTAAGAAACTTTCTTTTAGAATTTAACCAAAAAATCGCCTCTAAATTCAAGGAAAAAGACCTACAGGGATTTATGAATGTCATGAATGCTGTGGATCTAGCAATCGAGGATGTCGAAAACAAAAAGAATAACGAATAGAAATTATACCTAGTTTATGAAAAGATTTATTAGAAAAGTAGCCGTCTTAGGTTCAGGAGTAATGGGCTCAAGAATTGCATGTCACTTCGCCAATGTTGGATGTGAAGTTTTATTGCTTGATATTGCACCCAAAGAACTAGATGCAACAGAAACAAAAAAAGGATTAAGCTTGGAATCTCCAGCCGTTAGAAACAGGATTGTAAATCAATCCCTTCAGTTCGCCTTGAAATCTAACCCCTCTCCTATTTACCTTAAATCCTTTGCTAGTCGCATTGAGACGGGTAATTTTGATGATGATTTACACAAAATAAAAGACTGCGATTGGGTCATTGAGGTGATTATTGAGCGACTTGATATTAAACAGCAGCTGTTTGAGAAAGTTGAGCTACATAGAAAAGAAGGAACCTTAATTTCATCTAATACCTCAGGTATCCCGATCAATATGATGCTTGATGGCCGCAGCGAGGATTTTCAAAAACACTTCTGTGGTACACACTTTTTCAATCCTCCGAGATACCTGCAATTACTTGAGATCATTCCTACACCAAAAACAGATCAAAGCGTAGTAGACTTTCTCATGGATTATGGAGCCAAAATTCTTGGAAAGAAAACCGTTCTATGTAAAGACACGCCTGCTTTTATAGCAAATCGTGTGGGTGTCTATTCTATCATGGCACTATTTCATGCCGTAAAAGAGATGGGCTTCTCAGTAAGTGAGGTAGATAAATTATCAGGACCTATATTGGGAAGACCCAAATCAGCAACCTTCCGAACTTGTGATGTTGTTGGGCTAGACACCTTGGTACATGTTGCCAACGGTTTAAAACAAAATTGCCCAGACGATGAAGAAAAAGACCTATTCGAGCTTCCTGAATATATCTCGAAAATGGTTGAAAATAATTGGCTTGGATCAAAATCAGGACAAGGTTTTTACAAGAAAGAAAAAGACGAGAATGGCAAAAAAACAATTCTAGCACTCGATTTAGAAACGTTAGAATACAAAAAGCCAGAAAAGGTGAAATTCCCAACCTTGGAAATGGCTAAACCAATAGAGGACTTGAAACAACGAACCAAAATGCTCGTGATGGGAATGGACAAAGCAGGTGAATTTTACAGAAGAATTTTTGGTGGACTACTTGCGTACGTGTCGAATAGGATACCAGAGATTTCTGATGAGTTCTACAAAATAGATGATGCATTGAAAGCAGGCTTTGGATGGGAATTAGGACCTTTTGAGTCCTGGGATTTATTTGGTTATGAGCAAGGTGTGAAATTCATTAAAGATGCCAATAAAACAATGGGAGCGGCCATTGATGAAATGCGCGCCGCAGGAATGACCTCATTCTACAAATCAGAAAATGGAAGAAAGATGTTCTTTGATGTGTCTTCCAAAAGCTATAAAGTGATTCCAGGAACGGAAGAGCTTGTAGATTTAAATGCACTCCGAGAAGACAATAAAGTTTGGGGGAACTCAGATTGTACGCTTGTTCATCTTGGAGAGGGTATTTTGAACCTAGAATTCCATACTAAAATGAATACAATTGGAGGCGGAGTGCTACAAGGGATTCAAAAATCTATAGACCTTGCGGAAAGCGAATATAAAGGACTTGTGATATCAAATACGGGTCAAAACTTTTCAGCAGGAGCGAATGTAGGAATGATCTTTATGATGGCAGCGGACCAAGATTATGATGAATTGAACTTTGCCGTTAAAGCGTTTCAAGATACAACCATGAGGATTAGGTATTGTAACATTCCTGTTATTGTAGCCCCGCACAACATGGCACTTGGTGGAGGTTGCGAAATATCATTACATGCCGATAAAGTAGTCGCNCATGCAGAATTATATATGGGTCTTGTTGAATTTGGTGTAGGACTAATTCCAGGTGGTGGTGGAACGAAGGAGTTCGCAAAGAGACTCTCTGATGAACTTCACTCCGGGGATATAAAAATTAACCGACTTAGAGACAGATTCTTGACAGTTGGTCAAGCGAAGGTTTCTATGTCGGCTTANGAAGCATTTGATTACGGTTACCTGCGCGAAGGCATTGATGAAGTTGTTGTTTCNAGAGCNCATCAGCTAGCACGCGCCAAAGCAGCATGCCTCGAAATGTCTGATAAGGGATATGTACCGCCAAAGAGAGAGAAAAACATCACTGTTGTTGGTCAGGAAGGACTAGGNATCGTATATGTCGGTGCGAACTCTATGCTTTCCGGGAATTACATGTCCGAGCATGACCGAGTCATCTCTGAAAAATTAGGTTTTGTTTTGTGTGGAGGAGATTTATCAGAAAACACGGTTGTATCAGAGCAGTATCTATTGGACCTCGAAAGAAAGGCTTTCTTGGAACTCTGCAAAGAGAAAAAGACCTTGGAGCGCATTGAAAGTATCGTAAAGTATGGTAAAATATTAAGGAATTAATGGTTNATTATTTTTACGCTAACCCTTCGATTGATTGACCTATCTTCAGGTGACNCACCGGTATTAAGCACATTGCGTTCACCATCGAATCGCGTAATGAACTGGTTTTTATTCAACCCAGTAAATTCTACGATATAATTCTNAACAGCTAAGGCTCTATTTTCTGATAAATCAAGGTTGTATTGATGATGACCAATATGATCCGTNTGGCCAACGATGTAAATGACCGAACTTTGATTGATGGACNGAAGTAATCTTTTCAATTTAAAAGATTCGTCAAAAGGAATGTCAAATTGATCGAATTCGAAATAAATCATGGCATTCAAATGNTCCTTCTCTGAACCTAGAANAGATATANTATCCTCTTCTACTTGAGGCTTNTGATATGCTAAAAAATCAATCTGGATTTCCTCGTATCGATTGGANTTAGATGTTATTTNTTGTCGTTGATAAAGCNCCTCGGAACCATCAACAAAAACCTCTGCNGTANTANAATCTNCGGGAATAGTAATCGAATATCTTCCATATTCATCAGAAAAGGTTTCGCCGANTAAATCACCTCCTGANATGATTCGAATGATCTTTTGATCGGGTTGATCATTCAGCATAACTNTACCATATACTAANACGCTCGATTCAGGCTTTAAGGAAACTTGGGTTTCTCTTAAATCTGCATAATAAATATCTAGATCTCTAATAAAATAAGCAGCCTCACCCCTGCCTGAAATTACAAAACCCATATCGTCCTTTCGGGTATTAAAAGGTTTCCCAATATTGATAGTTTCCTCCGAATTTGTTCCGTTCCATTTGGTCTTAAAGATATCTAGCTTGCCAAATCCACCATATCCATTAGANGAAAAGTAAATGGTTTTATTATCAGCGGCAATGTATACAGAACGTTCATCCCCACTTGTACTTACATTTAAAAGCTCTGGAAAGGTCCATATACCATGCTTTTTAACACTNAAATAAAGATCCATATTTCCTTTATAATTGGATCCACACGCAACAACGAAAAGGTTTCCGTCAGGCGAAACAGCCATGCCATCNGTAGCATANCCCATATTACTTCGATAGTGTTTTCTAAAGAACTGATTAATACCTCCTCCCAATCCCTTTANATTTTTCAATTTTCCATTGCTTATTTCAGCCTCATAATAAGGGCCCCCGGAGGATTCCCAATAATGTAGCCAACTTTGGAAATAAATTTTTTCACCGTCATACGAAACAGATGGCTCATCCTCACCATTATCAGTATTGATTTGAGTCACATACTCTGGAGCCATCCAAGCTGAATCTATNTATGTTGACTTATAGATATCACCATCACCAAAAGAGGTATTGAAAGGCTTTCTTCTTGTGGACATAAAATAAAGCTCTGTACCATTTGGCATAATAGAAAGATTACATTCTCTGAAATTTGTATTGAGCGCATCTAACGGCCTAATGTCCACATGTTCATTATTCAATACAGGAATTTCTTGACCCAAAACAGAAGTAATAGGCACTAATAAAAAACATAATACACGAAGNATATTNGNCATGATCTATCATTTGAATCCAAATTAATGATTTTGTTACAAATGATTTTGTAAAAAGTGTTTTACATTCGAAAAAATAAGTTTACTTTTGTATCTCCTTTTTGGAACGAACATTTTTGAATCTGGCTGTTGTCAGAGATNGAAAGATTAAAAATATGGTCTGGTAGTTCAGTTGGTTAGAATACCTGCCTGTCACGCAGGGGGTCGCGGGTTCGAGTCCCGTCCAGACCGCAAGCCCATATGGCTGTGGGATTAGAAAAGCTCAGTAAGTATCAACTTTACTGAGCTTTTTGTTTTTTACATCATCTCAGGCAACTTTTGGCACTAAATCTCATCTTATAAGTAGAATGATTCTAGCATTTTAATTTTGAAATTTTAGAAAGAAAATAGAACTTATGAATACGCTGAAAAAATTAATCATACTATGTTTTTCATTAATATTGATTATTAATTCTAGCTGCTCGAATGCTGAAGCGGAAAAAGAAATCATTGCACTTAAAGCGGAAATAGCTTTGCTTAAAAGAAATGAAAGCACCGCAATGGATCCTATCACTGAAAGACGGGAAGAAATTATAGAGCGCTACAGCACAGGAGAAAAAAAGCTGGTGGTAACCTATGCCGGGGCAGGAAGCTATGAATTTGTATCCAAGAAGATGACGTATTATGTCAATGGCCAAATCAAAGAAGAGGAGAACTACCAAAATTCAGAATTACACGGAGATTACCGAGAATATTATAAAAATGGCCAGATTTCTGTGAAATGCTCCTATAATGAAGGTAAGAAAAATGGAGAGTTCTTTGAATTTTATCACGACGGAGTAGTTTGGGAACATGGATATTTCTCTAATGGTGACTATGATGGTGAGTATACTACCTATTTTATTGATGGAAAAATAAAAAGCTACGAGCTTTATAAAAAGGGCGATCGAATTGAAGCAATTTGGTATGACAATAAAGGAAATATTGAGTATCAGAACTAATTACAAGTACCACACTTGCCAAAGATACCAGTACTTTCAGCATACAAAGCGGATTAACTTCATGCTTTAAGCATTATGAGAATGTCTTTTGTTAATTTTGAGGGAGAAACAAAGCGTTTATGACCAACGAAATTTACATGCAAAGATGTATAGACCTGGCCAAAAAAGGAATTCGGGCGGTAGCCCCAAATCCAATGGTGGGTTGTGTAATCGTCGTGGAAAACATAATCATTGGTGAGGGCTATCATGAGCGATATGGTGAGGCGCATGCAGAGGTAAATGCCATAAACAATGTCTCCAACAAAAGCCTACTTAAAAAAGCAACCCTTTATGTTTCTTTGGAGCCATGCGCTCATACCGGGAAAACACCACCTTGTGCAGAACTGATTATTAAGAAAGGGATCAAAAAAGTGGTTATTGGAACGAAAGATTCAAACCCCTTAGTTGGGGGTAAAGGAATTGAAAAGCTGAAAAATGGNGGTNTTCAGGTAGAAGAAGGAATTTTGCAGGAACAGTGCCTTGAGTTAAACAAACGTTTTTTTACCTTTCACGAAAAGCAACGCCCTTATGTAATTCTAAAATGGGCACAAACTTTAGACGGCTTTTTAGACCGCATACGAGAGGATGAAACGCAGAAAATCAATTGGATTTCAGAACCTGAAACAAAAACGCTCGTGCACAAGTGGCGAAGTGAAGAACAAAGCATTTTGGTTGGCAGAAATACGATTATAAATGACAATCCATCCTTGACGGTAAGAGACTATGGAGGTATGAATCCGATAAGATTAGTGATCGATAGCCAGCTGCAAATAAGTGGGGCATTAAATATCTATTCAAAAGATGCNCCTACCATCGTGTTTAACAGAATAAAGGACAAGAAAGAAAACAACATCGAATGGATTAAAATAAAGGAAACGAGTACCAAAAACATCCTTGAAGAGCTTCACAAAAGAGGTATACAATCCGTTTTTGTAGAGGGAGGTAGCCGAACTTTACAATACTTCATCATAGATAATGTTTGGGACGAAGCACGGGTNGTGGTTGGTCAAAAGTATTTTAAAGAAGGATATAAGGCACCAATTATAAACAAAGTACCTATTAAATCCATTCCCTTTGGGAAAGATATGATTCACTATTACAAGCGAAAATGATTGCGCTAATTGGAACTGTTGCTTGCTCGACATTCATCTTTGTGATCTTTAGAATATTTGAAAGATTTAATATTGGAACATTTCAAGCCATCATTGCGAATTATTTTACGGCCTTTTTATGTGGGATATTGTTGCACANCAATGAGCTCAGTNTANATTCTTTTNATCATCTAGAATGGCTTCCCTTTGTGGTATTATCCGCAGTTTTGTTCATATCATTATTCATCATGATGGCGATTAGTGCNCAAAANAATGGAATCGCAGCGACGTCTGTTGCCGTAAAAATGAGTATGGCCGTATCCATGCTTGGGATGATTTTNATATACAATGAGGNCATATCTGGCCCTAAGTTAGCAGGGATATTCTGTGCGCTTATTGGTGTTTTTTTAATCGCTTCCTCTGGATCAAAGAACAACAAAAGTAATGCTGCTTATATGCTCATCGTTCTTTTCATCGGAAGCGGTTTTTTAGACTTTAATCTAAATTATGCCCAAAATCATGTGCTCAATCATATTTCGTCCTCAATATTCACAGCTTATGGTTTTGCTGCAGCCGGTACTATAGGTGTTGCTGTNTANANCATTCAAAGATTTANAGGGATGGCANAACCCATTAAAGCTAAAAACTTGCTTGNTGGATTCCTNTTGGGTATACCCAATTATTATTCTATTTATTTCCTNTTAGAATCCTATCAATCATTGACTTGGCAGGANTCTAGTATATTGGCCGTCGTAAACGTTTCCGTTGTTTTGCTCTCGGTAATTATTGGCTTTATCGTCTTTAAAGAAGTCATTAGTAAACGAAAAATTATAGGTATTGTAGCCGCGTTAAGCGCTATTTTTTTACTTTACTTTTCCTCGTAATGCGTATTTTTAATGTCATGAAATCGATAACTCTTTTATTTATTTTGCTTCACTCGGCTTTGCTCATGTCACAGAACCAGGTAACACTTGCCGTACTCAAATACAATGGCGGAGGAGATTACTATGCAAACCCTACGGCGCTCCCAAACCTTATCGAATTTTGTAACGCAACGCTCCAAACAGAGATAAATTCAGATGAAGTACCTTATGTTGAGGCAGGCAGTAAAGACTTGTTTGATTATCCATTTGTACATATGACAGGTCATGGCAATGTAGTTTTNTCTCCTATAGAGGCACGGAATTTACGTATGTATTTTGATGCCGGTGGATTCATGCATATCGACGATAATTATGGTATGGACCCGTTTATTCGTGTTGAGCTGAAAAAAATATTCCCCAAATTAGAATTGATTGAGATTCCTGCAAACCATCCAATTTTTCACCAGAATTTTAATTTTAATGGACTACCNAAAATACATGAACACGATGGCAATCCAGCACAAGCATTTGGTATTTTTTTAGATGGAAGAATGGTCTGTTTATATACCTTTGAATCAGATCTAAGTGATGGATGGGAAGATGCAAATGTGCACAATGACCCATTCGATAAACGGGAAGAAGCACTACAAATGGGTGCGAATATTATTCAATACGTATTTACCAACTAGGCTTAATGATCATGATCATGACCATCATGGTCATGTCCATGACCTTCGTGGCCAGGCGCGGCAGCTTTAACCTCTTTGAAATCAATCAACTGAATATCAAAAACCAAATCNGAATATGGAGGGATGGCACCTTTTCGACCAGCTTTTCCATAAGCCTGATAATATGGAATAATCACTTTAATCTCTCCACCCTTTCCAATAAGCGTGATTCCTTCTTCAAAACCAGCAATCATTTTCTGTGTTTTGTAATTAAATTTAAAGACCTGATTTCTGTCTNGAGAAGAATCAAATTTTTTGCCATCTGCTCGAAATGTACCCGTGTAATGCAACTCGACCTGCATTCCTTCCTCTAGTTTGGGCTTCCTCTTTCCCTTNTTTTNACGTACATAGACTAAACCAGATTTTGTNAGCTTAGCTTTCTTNTACTTCTTCTTTACTTGTTTGTANATGTACTTGCTATATTCAGCCTCAGACATTTCCGCGACAAACTTTAGCTCCTCTGCTCTTTTTAATTCGGACTCCCTGATAGGGTCATAAATAGAATGAAAAGCTTTCATCGCATCAAAGGATTCAGCNGCCGNNCCTCTTCGAATAATCTTGATATCAGTTATAACATCATCTTTTTCAATTTTATTGACAACATCCATTCCGTTAATCACATGGCCAAATACTGTGTGCTTTCCATCAAGCCAAGGTGTCGCTTTATGAGTAATGAAAAACTGACTACCATTGGTGCTTGGGCCAGAGTTTGCCATCGATAAAATACCCGGTCCACTGTGAATCAAACCTTCAACAATTTCATCATAAAATTTATATCCTGGATCTCCAGTTCCATTACCTAAGGGACATCCACCCTGAATCATAAAATCTGAAATCACTCTATGAAATTTCAAGCCATCGTAGTAAGGCTTTGATATTGAAGTCTCTTCTACTGAAAACTTACCTTCTGTTAGGCCTACAAAATTACCAACAGTCATAGGGACTTTTTCAAATTCAAGTGCACACAAAATACTTCCCTTGTCTGTCTTAAATTCAGCATACATACCATTAGAAAGGTTATCACTTTGACCAGACGCAAAAGCGGTGCAAAATATAATTGCAACGCTATAAATAGTATTTTTCATTTCAATAAATATTTGTGATAATTAGTTTGAGAAATCAATAAGCTCGACTTCAAATACCAAAGGCATATATGGCTTAATGACACTTCCTGGCTGAGGGTTCGCNCCATATGCTAGCTCTTGAGGGATGAAAAATTGAAACTTTGACCCCTTCGACATTAGCTGAAGTCCCTCTGTCCATCCAGGTATTACTTGATTTAGACCAAATTCAATGGGTTCTCCTCGATCATATGAGCTATCAAACTTTTCACCTTTCGGAGTCGTCCCCAAATAGTGGACCTTNACCTTNGAGCTTGCAGAAGGTTTTTCACCATTTCCCTCTCTAAGGACCTTATACTGCAGTCCTGAAGCTGTTACTTGAATTTCTTTATTCTTTTTATTTTCTTCTAAAAACTTTTCACCTTCAGTCTTGTAAACAAGATTTTCTTTTTCTGCTTTCTGTGCTTTTAATTGACTTTTTTTATTGAAGTAAGCACCTAGAATAACATTTCCTGGATCAGTGCATAAAGGNTCTTTAGCATTAAGTGCATCACTCAAACCCTGGACNACGAGCTCTTTATTTGCTTCACTAAGGTCTCNTAAAACATTACTAGCAATTGTCTGACCTATTAAGTATGATACACTGTCTACTTCGTTCTTTAACTTATTTTGACTAAAGCTCGCAGGCACTATGGCCAAACACAGCAAAAATGTGGAGATTTTCATATTTGTTTAATTTCTTTTGTCGATGCCCCAAAGCATCTTGTTTCTAATTGTATCTAAAAAGTTGTTATTCTCAAATTTAATGACATTGATCATGAAATCGGCTTTTTTAACCAAAATTTCCTGACCTTGCTTTATGCTGTGAGATTTCCCGTCAATACTCATCAGGTACGACCTACCCCTCCCTTCCACATTNAGNGTAATNGGCATGTGGTCCGGAATCACCATNGGTCTTACATTTAAATTATGAGGCGCAATCGGGGTCAAAATATGCACCTGACAGCCGGGCGTTACAATTGGTCCTCCGCAGCTCAAATTATAGGCTGTAGATCCNGTAGGAGTTGAGATAATCAAACCATCAGACCAATAAGTATTTAAAAAATTACCATCCAATAATACATTAAGGTTAATCATTGAGGACGTGTCCTTTTTATGAATGGCTAGTTCATTCATAGCAAAAAAATCTTTCTCTCCTTGNAAACCATCTACATTAACCGTGAGTAATGACCTTTGCTGAAAAATGTATTTCTTATCCCTTACTAAACCTAAGGCTTCCTGAATATGCTCTCTGGAAACATTGGCTAAAAAACCTAACCTTCCCGCATTTATTCCTAGAATAGGTATTTCAGAGTCTCTTATGTACTCCACCGATTTTAAAAAAGTACCGTCACCGCCAATACTAATCATCATATCAACATCAGACGGAAGATCTAAATGGGAAGCAAAAGTTNTAAACGGAAAGGTAACGGGAGCTTTTTGCATCAATGATTTTGAAAGATCCTCCTCAAGAAGTATGGACCAGCCAAATGAGCGTATTGTATCGAAAACCTCATTGAATGCAGATAAAGTCTGTTTCGTTATTTTACGCCCGTAGATTGCAACTCGCATATTTAATATTTCAAATAATTCATTAAAGCATCGTAACGCCATTTAAGGTCATCTGAGCCCATACCATTTTGATATTCTGCC
Source organism: Crocinitomicaceae bacterium TMED16 (assembly GCA_002167775.1). Taxonomy (GTDB): domain Bacteria; phylum Bacteroidota; class Bacteroidia; order Flavobacteriales_D; family Crocinitomicaceae; genus UBA952. The sequence continues at coordinate 37,437 of NHBV01000008.1, forward strand.
TTAACAACATAATCATAACGCTCGAAAGTTCTAATAATGGCAGTCAAATCCTCTTGATTTATCTTCAAAGTTACATCAAGATTCGTTGATGTTGGATCAGACAGAATCGTTGAGCTCAAAATCTTTGCATTATTACTTTCAACAATTTGCCCTATTTGTGACATTGAATAATCAGATTGACTTACCTCTAAAACTAAAATACCACCTTTATCTTTAATACTTGCAGTATTGGCAATTGTGGTCATTAGTTCAAAAATATTGGTACATCCAAGGTACTTCTCTTCGTGGTCTAGAATAGGCATAACACTTATCTTAAACTCTGATATTTTGTATAAAATCTCGAATAAATGAGCATCTGACTTAACATAGGGTCTTGGCAAATGCTGAAAGAGCTCATCTAGGCTTCGGTCAAAATCTAACTTATCTAATATATCTGTCTCAGACACGAGACCAACATAATTACCGTTTTTCAGCACAGGAAGGTGTGAAACTTTAAATTCATCCATCCAATTCATGGCCTTTTCACCTGAATCAGAATGAACCAAAGGAGGGATGTCATATGTTATTAAATCAATTGCATTCATGCTTGTGTCCAAAGTAGTAAAATCATTTAAGAGTTTGTAAATTTACCACTCCAAAATTAGTGCCATGGTTAATTTAAGTGTCAATATCAACAAAATAGCTACCCTTCGAAATGCAAGAGGAGCAGATTTACCTAATCTAGTTCAATTTGCGAGGGATTGCGAGCGATTTGGAGCCGATGGAATAACCATTCATCCAAGACCAGATGAGCGACACATAACAACAAAAGATGTATATGACTTGGCACCTATTGTTCAAACTGAATTTAACATCGAAGGATATCCCGATGAACGTTTTATGCGTCTAGTAAAAGATGTGCGGCCNAAACAAGCTACACTCGTACCCGATGCACCCGGAGTTCTTACCTCCGATAACGGTTGGGACATAGAAAAGAATAAGGACTTATTAATCAATACAATAGACGCACTCAGAGGCTTAGGCGTAAGGTCATCTATTTTTGTCAATGCAGATAAAGATAGCATNTATTTAGCCAGTATGATCAAAACAGATGCCATTGAATTTTACACCGGTCCATTCGCTCAGGACTTTGAAAAAGACCGCGATATGGCGGTNGAGAAATATATACATGCAGCAGAAATTGCANATAAGTTAGGATTAAGAATCAATGCAGGACATGATCTAAATCTTAATAATCTGACCTTTTTTAAAAACCAGGTAAAATACCTTTCGGAAGTGTCAATAGGTCATGCCATCGTGTCAGATGCACTATACATAGGAATTGAAAAAGCAATTCAGGCGTANAAGGAATGCCTGTCTTAATCTTGAGTAGGCATATGAAGCGTACGTTGGGGAAAAGGGATNNGGATGTTGTGCTTTCTAAATAAACGATCTATTTCAAACCGAATTTCTGATTTATAGGTTTTAACATCCCANTGCTGATCTGCCCAAAATATGAGTTCCATATGTAATCCATTGTCACCAAAATCGGCAAGGCGTACGATAACCTGATGNGTCTTTTTTACCTTNGGATGACTATTTGCTGCCTCTTTCAATAAATCTTTNACAAGCTCGGTATTTGAACCATAAGCAACAGTCACATTGATGATAAAACGGGTGAGTTTTGATCCATGGCTCCAATTTTCGACCTTATCTCGTGTCAAGATAGTGTTTGGGATGACTAGGACATTCCCTTCCCATGTTTGAATTTGAGTGGTTCGTATGTTGATTTTTTTAATACGNACGANCAAATCNTCTTCTTGTGATGTTGAAGAAATCTTGACGACATCTCCGACTTTAATATTTCCTTCAAGAAGGAGAATAAAGCCAGCAATTAAATCTCTAAATGCATCCTGAAGACCTAATCCAATACCAACAAGTANAGCGGTTGATCCAATAAAAAGATTCGTNAGCGGAACATTTAAAGCACGAAAGCAGAAAAGAAAAGCGAAAACNTAAATGACATACTTTGCCAATTGNGTGTATATATATTCATTTCCTTCATCATGGCTTGGGTTTTCCCTTAATTTTTTNACAATATATAAGCGCGTGAAAAATACGGATATACGCGCTGAAAAAAGCACCGTGAGTATGACTAAAATATGGTAAAAGGAAAATTCAAATGTAGAGATCTTGATGATCGGATAGTTCAATAAATCCTCAAAACCGACAGTGGGATTATTAACTCTCAGACTTATAATACATACATAAAATGCTAAAAAATAGACACTCTGACTGATAAGCTTTAAGCGCGCTAGTTTCTTCCCTTTAATATTGATTTCGGCTTTTGCCAAATANTTATCAATGAGCTTCCCAGCTTCTTTTTTTCCTTTAAAAGCAAGATAAAATATCAANACTAAAACAAGAATGTTCCAAATATTCACATCAAAAGGCCCAATATTAAATAGTACTTCGTTCATTACTTTATAATTATTCTTCCCAGCTTATCGGAAAGGCTTTTTTTAATTTTCTCGTAGCTCATCTGCTCTGCCAATAGGTCAAGCATATCTTCNTCTTTNCCNGAGCTTGATTTAATCCTACTTTTAATGTTTAANATCACCTCATCAACTTTGTGGTATTTAAAGTTNTAAATGGAATTCATAACAGATTTGTAAATATCGTCTCCCTCTGATTTGGTGACAATCTTGTATTTATCCACCCAATTGTAGCTCAACTCAATATCGCTGCTTTGAAGATGTGAAACGAAAGATACAATTTTTTGATTTTCTANNTTTTTAAAGTANGANGTTGACANCANAATTTGATTTTTTAGGTTACGCTCAAATTCTTCAAAAATCATTTTACANAATGGGTTTTCAAATTTTAAATCNTCNTGAATCAACTCATCATAAATCAACTCAATAACNCTTGTCGNTTGCTTTTCTTCAGNTTCATCAGCGATAACAATTTCCCTTGTACCAAAAAGAAGCATTAATCGGATTAAATCTAGCTCATATTCAAAAGCAGGAGGCCGTTTCTTTGGANCTGTTTCTCCCTGCNCATTTTGTTCTTGCTGAGGTTGACGCNCTGGGCTTTGAAATGCACGAGATNNAGTTTGTTCTNTAGTCAACCGCGCTCGTAAAAGCTTAATCAGCTCATTTGATATCGTATTTTCATTGATTTCAAACTTCTTNGCTATCTCCTGAACATAAACACTTCTNGTAATTTGATCAGGAATCAAAGCAACAGATTGAACCACCTCTCTAATCAATTTAGATCTTTGAATCGGATCATTTTCTGAACCNTCNATNAGCACCGAAGCTTTAAAAGAAATAAAATCTTGCTTTTTTGAAGAAATCATCTCTTGAATTTCAGTCAAGGAATGATTTTTGGCAAAAGAATCGGGGTCTTCACCATCAGGAAANAATACTACCTGAACATTTAACCCTTCCTCTAGGATTAAATCAATACCCCTAAAGGATGCTTTTATCCCTGCTGCNTCNCCGTCATACAAAATGGTTAAATTCTTTGTGTATCTCTTAACCAANCGGATTTGTTCTCTTGTCAAAGAGGTTCCTGATGAAGAAACAACATTTTCAACGCCAGATTGGAACATAGAAATCACATCCGTATACNCTTCACAAAGCAANCATTCATCGTATTTAATAATGGCTCCTTTGGAAAAATACAAGCCATATAAAATTTCACTTTTATTATATATTGGGCTTTCAGGAGAATTATAATATTTCGCAACCTTCTTATCATTTTTTAAGGTCCGTCCACCAAATCCAAGAACGCGNCCTGAAATACTATGAATAGGAAAAAGCACGCGGCCGCGATAAAAGTCAAAAGTATAATCTTCTTTTTGCTTTGTTAAGCCGACTTTTGTCAGATACTCAAGTTTATANCCTTTTTTNAGTGCGGCNTTTGTNAAATCATCGCTAACATCCAAACAATANCCCANTTGAAATTGATCNATGGTNTCTTGGGTAAATCCTCNTTCCAAGAANTANGAAAGACCGATTGCTTTACCTTCTTTATTTGATTGAATGTTCTTTTGAAAATGCTGGTTGGCAAAATCATTGATTACAAAGAGACTCTCTTTCTCAGAGATTTGCTCTAATTCCTCTTTGGTTTGCTCTCTCGGTGCAGGAATATTAATACCATATTTATCCGCNAGCCAACGCAATGCTTCTGGGTAAGTAAAGTGTTCTTTTTCCATTAAAAAAGTAACAACGGTNCCGCCTATTCCNGTAGAAAAACATTTAAAAATTTGTTTTGCTGGTGAAACNACAAATGAAGGGGTTTTTTCATCTGTAAAAGGGCTTAAACCTTTCAGATTTGAACCCGCCCTTTTAAGNTGGACAAAATCACCAATAACCTCCTCAACAAGAGCNGTTTGCATAATTTCATCTACGATATGTGGCGGAATTTTACTCATGGATTCGAGTAATTAATTTCTGAGACCACATCTCCCTTTGGACTGTAAGTTGTCCAAACGCCTACTTTTTTATTATTGTGCCATTCTCCTCGGTAAAAAATCATTCCATTGTCATACTTTACAATAGAAAACCCTTCACGAAGGCCGTGTGTATAGGTCGTCATGGACTTTTCAATACCCGACTCCAAATAATGTGTCCACCTTCCGTGACGCCTACCTTTAGCATCTTGACCACCAATATATTTTAGCTGCTGCCTTCCCGCATACCACTCTTTGTATTGTCCATTAAGAGAATCGACTAAAATCTCTTTTTGGATCACGGGCAAAGATTTTGCGTTTTCAGTAGACTCGTTTGCAGCGCAACCCAAAATAATTCCGAACAATAAAAAAGTGCAGCTTAATTTCATTTTATTTCTCTCTATTCATCGTATAATCAACCAAGGATTTTAAAGACTCTTTTGCGTCACTATCGGGAAAATTATCCAAAATAGAAATCGCATCTCTCGCATATTCCTTCATGATTTTATAGGCATAATCTATACCTCCAAATTCTAAAACGATATCGGTTGCACGCTTAATTTTTGCACTATTTTCATTTTGATTTTTGACGATGTTTTTTAGCTCCGCCTTGATATGAGGAGGAGAATGATCAAGTGCATAAATCAAAGGGAGCGTCATTTTTTGTTCTCTAATGTCAATTCCTGTTGGTTTCCCAATGTTATTAGGTGTTCCATAGTCAAAAATATCATCTTTAATTTGAAAAGCAATGCCTACTTTTTCACCAAAATCCCGCATTTTTTCTCGATGTTTATCTGCACCAACACTAATTGCTCCCGCTTCACAACAGGTAGAAATAAGAGATGCTGTTTTCATTTTGATGACGTCAAAATAAATGTCCTCAGTAATATCTAAAGACCGAGCTTTTTCGATTTGCAAGAGCTCACCTTCACTCATTTCTTTTACGGAACGCGCAACAACCTCTAATAAATCAATATTCTCCTTTTCAATGGAAAGCAATAGGATTTTCGAAAGCATATAATCCCCGACGAGCACAGCTATTTTATTTTTCCATAACGCATTCACAGAAAAAAAACCTCTTCGTTCATTCGCATCATCCACTACATCATCGTGAACGAGCGTAGCGGTATGCAGTAATTCCACCAGGGATGCTGCATGAAATGTGGTATCATTGGTTTCGCCGAATAATTTACAAGACAAGAAAACAAACAAAGGACGCATTTGCTTTCCTTTTCTCTTTACAACATATTGGGTAACCTTGTCGAGCAGTGGAACTTTAGATTCCAGAGCTGATTTGAAATAAGTTTCAAACGAACTCATTTCAGATTTTACAGGCGCAATAATCTTTTCTATACTCGACATAATACAAATATAAAAAAAGCCCGATTGGGTTGATAAGAAGAAACGGTCATTAACGTGACAAATGCATATTTCGCTCTGAATATACTTTTCTAAAGAATGGATCTTTCAAATTTTCAATAAATCGAATCGCCTCTCCAGTTGATTTCATCTCAGGACCTAGCTCCTTCTTTACGTCTGGAAACTTTCCGTAGGAAAATACTGGTATCTTGATCGCATAGCCTTTTTTACGCGGTGTGAAATTAAAGTCTTTTACCTTCTTTTCACCTAGCATAACCTTAGCGGCATAATTCACATAAGGCTCGTCGTATGCCTTGGCAATAAAGGGAACTGTTCTTGAAGCACGTGGATTGGCTTCAATCACATATACCTTATCATCCTTAATGGCAAATTGTATGTTGATCAACCCTACTGTCTGTAATTCAATCGCAATTTTCTTTGTAATGTCTTCAATTTGAGTCATCACAAAGTCACCTAAATTGTATGGAGGTAAAACAGCATATGAGTCACCTGAATGTATACCTGCAGGCTCAATGTGCTGCATAATTCCGATGATATAGACATCCTCTCCATCACAAATTGCATCGGCTTCCGCCTCAATTGCACCTCCTAAAAAGTGATCCAATAGAATTTGATTGTTACCCATCTCATTCAGAATATCAACAACATGATGCTCAAGCTCTTCTTTATTAATCACNATCTTCATTTTCTGTCCTCCTAAAACATAAGAAGGCCTTACAAGTANAGGGAAACCTAAATCATCTGAAAGTTCTAAAGCTTGTTCAGCACTTTCAACAACACCATATTTAGGGAATGGAATCTCATTTGCCTCAAGGAGTTTTGAAAAACGTCCTCTATCTTCAGCCAAATCCAAGGCGTCAAAGCTAGTTCCTAATACCTTTATACCGTAGCGACTTAGCTTCTCCGCAAGCTTTAATGCAGTTTGGCCACCTAGTTGAACAATAACTCCTTCAGGTTTCTCATGCTGAATAATATCATATATGTGCTCCCAAAACACAGGCTCAAAATAGAGTTTGTCCGCGGTATCGAAATCTGTAGAGACAGTTTCTGGATTGCAATTGATCATGATCGTCTCATAGCCACATTCTTTTGCCGCAAGNACCCCGTGAACGCATGAATAATCGAATTCAATCCCCTGTCCAATTCTATTTGGACCTGAACCCAAAACCACGACCTTCTTCCTATCAGAAACGACACTTTCGTTTTCAAATTCAAAGGTGGAATAATAGTAAGGCGTTTGAGCAGCGAATTCTGCTGCACACGTATCAACCAATTTATAGACTCGATTCAATCCTATTGCATTTCGTTTGGTATGCACCTCAGACTCCAAGCATCTCAAAAGATGGGCGATCTGCCGGTCTGCATACCCTTTTTGCTTGGCTTCAAAAAACAATTCATCAGGCAAATTATCAATATGGAATTTCTCGATTCTATCTTCCAGCTTAATTAAATCCTCAATTTGCTTCAAAAACCAAATATCAATCTTTGTTTTTTCAACAATTGTTTTGAATGGAATACCCAGCTTAATGGCATCATAAATGTGAAATAAACGATTCCAACTTGCATTTTCAAGAGAATGGAGTATCTCATTTTGATTTGTTAGCTCTCGGCCATCTGCTCCTAAACCATTTCTATTGATCTCTAAAGATTGACAGGCTTTTTGCAGCGCTTCTTGAAAAGATCGACCAATACCCATTACTTCGCCTACAGATTTCATCTGCAGACCTAATTTTCTATCTGTCCCAGGAAACTTATTAAAGTTCCATCTAGGTATTTTTACAATCACATAATCTAAGGTAGGCTCGAANAGCGCCGAAGTCGTTTTTGTAATTTGATTATCTAGCTCGTCTAATGAATAACCAATCGCTAACTTTGAAGCAATCTTGGCAATAGGATAACCCGTTGCTTTGGANGCAAGTGCGGAAGAACGACTTACTCTTGGATTGATCTCAATGGCAATGATGTCCTCCTTTTCATCTGGAGAAACAGCAAATTGAACGTTACAGCCGCCAGCAAACTCTCCAATCGAACGCATCATTTTGATGGCCATATCCCTCATTTTCTGAAAAGTAGTATCAGAAAGGGTCATNGCNGGTGCAACAGTGATTGAATCTCCTGTGTGAATNCCCATAGGATCAAAATTCTCAATCGAGCAAATAATCACAACATTGTCATTACAATCTCTCAAGAGCTCTAGCTCAAATTCTTTCCAACCCAATAAAGCTTTGTCAATCATTACCTCGTGAATCGGAGAAAGCTGAAGTCCCCTCTCTAGAAGATTGTCAAACTGATTTGGATCATGTAAAATAGAAGCTCCAGATCCACCTANGGTGTACGAAGGTCGTATACAAAGGGGGAAGCCGAATTCTTGGGCAATTTCCTTTCCTTCCAAAAATGACTTTGCTGTTTTTTGAGGCGCCATCGGCACCCCTATCTCAGTCATTAAATCTCTAAATGCTTCTCTATTTTCAGTGATTTCNATAGCGTCTATGTTCACNCCTATTATTTTTACGCCAAATTCCTCCCANAAACCTATTTCATCNCACTTGATACANAAATTCAATGCCGTCTGTCCTCCCATAGTGGGAAGCACCGNGTCAATATCATGCTTTTCNAGAATTTCTCTTACACTAGCAGGCTCTAATGGTTTTAAGTAAATNTTGTCAGCCACAACCTTATCGGTCATGATTGTTGCCGGATTCGAATTAATTAAGGTAACTTCAATTCCCTCTTCCCGCAAGGATCGAGATGCTTGAGATCCGGCATAATCAAANTCACAAGCTTGACCGATTACAATGGGACCACTACCAATAATTAAAATAGATTTTACAGAAGAATCTTTGGGCATACAATGTTCAATTTAAATGAAAAGAAATAACACAATAAATCGAGAGCAAATTTAATTGAAATACTACGATTTGTGGTCAATTATGTAAATTGTTTATACACAAATTTTAACCAGAATGTTAATTAAAGCATATTACTATGCAAAAACAGCCAGTTATCACCTAATTTTGAGGAAATGCATTCACACATAATTAGAGAAGGGAAATTAACTNTAGAGTACTACAGTGAGGGTTCAGGACAAAATACCCTCATCTGTTTTCATGGACATGGCAGAAAGGTGGAAGATTTTTTGTTTTTGGCAAAAAAAAACCGAAAACTAATATTAATTGTACTGCCTCATCACGGAAAATCAAAATTTCCGATAGAACAAATCGAAAACCAACCCCTGAAAATTCAAGAATTCAATTCTATATTTGCAAAAATTCTTGAAAAANAGGCAATCGNCGATTTTCATTTCATTGGGTTTTCACAAGGTGGAAGATTTGCACTTTCACTGCTTCCTTTTTATAAGGATCGACTGAAATCCGTTCAATTAATTTCTCCTGACGGTATGGACCCAATGAGCTTTTATAATCGAACCTCCCGTATGAGGTTTGCAAGATTATTATTTGAAAAATGGGAGGGTTCCCCNAAATCATTTATACGAATTGCAAAATTTGCCTATAGACTCGGACTAGTAAGACCAAAAGTATTTGCCTTTATTGAATTATTTGCAAGCAATAAGGAACAATTTCAAAGGGCGTCAAGAACATGGAGAGGGTTCAGGAATATAAAACCTGACTTCAATGCGATCTCTTCGTCTCTGAATTCCAATAAGATCTATTTCAGGGTAATTATGGGTAAATATGACCAAGTCATTAGAACCCAACAAGCAGTTTATTTCCTTAAGCAATTAGGTTTTCCTAAAGCTTTAATCGAAATTGAATGCGGACATGACTTCTTCAAGGAAGGCAATCTATTTCGATTGAATAAAGNTATAAAAATATAAAAAAGGCACCCGAAGGTGCCTTTTAACTTATAACCAAATAATCCTTTACTACTAGAGATTATTTCTTTTCATTTACTTCTTCGAAATCAACATCCGTGACCTCGTCTTGAGCATTTTCTGCACCTTCACCTTGTGGCTGTCCTGCATTAGGGTCTCCGCCTTCTTGATTCGTTGCATTGTACATTTCTTGAGATGCGGCTTGGAATACATTGTTCAACTTTTCCATCGCTGGTTCAAGATTTTCAATGTTCTTCGCNTCAAACTCCTTTTTCAATTCNGCNAAAGCATCCTCNATAGGTTGTTTTTTATCTGCTGGAAGTTTATCTCCATATTCCTTAAGCTGTCTTTCAGTTTGGAAGATTGTGGAGTCTGCTTTATTCACAACCTCAACTTCTTCTTTCTTCTTTTGATCAGCTTCAGCGTTTGCTTCAGCTTCAGCCTTCATTCTTTCTATTTCCTGATCAGACAAACCTGAAGAAGCTTCAATCTTAATCGATTGTTCTTTTCCTGTACCCTTGTCTTTTGCAGAAATATTCATGATTCCATTTGCATCAATATCGAATGTTACTTCAATTTGAGGCACACCTCTAGGCGCTGCTGGAATATCACTAAGCTGAAATCTACCAAGAGATTTATTGTCATTCGCCATAGGGCGTTCACCTTGAAGCACGTGAATATCAACAGANGGTTGGTTGTCAGCTGCCGTTGAGAATACCTCNGACTTCTTAGCTGGAATAGTTGTATTCGACTCAATCAATTTGGTAAATACTCCACCCATTGTCTCAATACCAAGAGATAAAGGCGTTACATCNAAAAGCAATACATCTTTTACCTCACCAGTTAAAACTCCGCCTTGAATTGCTGCGCCAATCGCAACAACCTCATCAGGATTTACTCCTTTAGAAGGTGCCTTTCCGAAGAAGTTCTTCACTGCATCCTGAATAATTGGAATTCTTGTAGAACCACCTACAATAATTACTTCATCGATATCACTGGCAGATAAACCAGCATTTTTAAGTGCAGATCTACATGGCGCAATTGTTCTTTCTACAATTTCTGAGATTAACTGCTCAAATTTTGCACGTTGNAATGTTCGAACTAAATGTTTTGGAACACCGTCTACAGGCATAATATAAGGCAAGTTAATTTCTGTAGAAGTAGTTGAGGAAAGCTCAATTTTTGCTTTCTCTGCTGCTTCCTTCAATCTTTGTAATGCCATTGGATCTTTTCTCAAATCAAGACCTTCATCCTTTTTAAACTCGTCAGCTAACCAAGAGATGATTGTTTCATCAACATCGTCACCTCCAAGGTGGGTATCACCATCAGTTGACAATACTTCAAAAACACCGTCGCCAAGTTCCAGGATGGAAACATCATGTGTTCCACCACCAAAGTCAAAAACTACGATTTTTTGGTCTACACCTTTTTTGTCTAGTCCGTATGCCAATGCTGCCGCCGTTGGCTCATTGATAATTCTTTTGATTGTTAGGCCAGCGACTTCNCCGGCTTCTTTCGTTGCTTGTCGTTGAGAATCATTGAAGTATGCAGGAACAGTAACGACTGCCTCAGATACTTCCTGTCCTAAATAATCCTCAGCTGTTTTCTTCATCTTTTGAAGAATCATAGCTGAAATCTCTTGTGGAGAGTACTTNCGATCATCTATTTCAACNCGAGGTGTGTTGTTCTCGCCTTTAACAACCTTGTAAGGCATTCTAGCTACTTCTTTTTTACAATCATCAAAGCTCGACCCCATAAATCTCTTTATAGAGTAAATTGTTTTGGTAGGATTTGTNATGGCTTGTCTTTTGGCTGGGTCACCGACTTTACGCTCACCGCCTTCAACAAAAGCTACAACAGAAGGTGTTGTTCTTTTACCTTCTGAGTTCGCTATAACCACTGGTTCATTTCCTTCCATGACCGAAACGCACGAGTTGGTGGTTCCTAAGTCAATTCCTATAATTTTTCCCATGTTATTATTTTTTTCTACTCTATGTCAATTAATATGCCACNGCGAAAAACAAGGATTTATTATGACAAAAAAGACAAGCGAGAATTATAAATATGTCTAAATGTCATACTTTCTGACAGAAAAAGGAATAAGAAGCTTAGCTAATGGGATTTTAGTGTAGGATGATTTTTTGCGTNTGTAAAGATCCATTTACTTCGNAGGAAACGATGTACATCCCTTGTTCGTATATACTAAGATCAAACTCATTCTGCGTATTTAATAGCTTTGAAGAAAAACGTGTTTTTCCACTAATATCGATAATNCTCAATTTAGCATGGGCATCGAATNTCCTTAAATATACTTGCAATGTATTGTTGGATATATTNATATCAACATTTTGAAGCGTTAATTCATTCACACTCGTATTAGAATTNCCAACNCTGATTGGAAATCCNCCTTGAGAAGCATCATAACCGTANGANTGNAATGTNATTTGACTTCCATCAGACAGAACAGAAACCTCAATCCANCCTAAATGACCANTTCCTNCTATATCAAACATAGCACCAAGGTATCCCTGGTTNCCTAGAAACGCGCCATATTGGTAGGGTAAGCTNCCAATAATTCCAGTATTTACTGTAAGGTCAATCCCTAAGGCATAGCTCGTATCTGNTCCATACTCCTGAAAAACAGTAAGCTCATCGCCGGTATTAAATAATGTAACGTCAAACGCTGCCGTTTCGATGGATGTAGACCCTGCAGGTTTACCATTTTCACAACCGAGGAGAGCACCCGAACCTTCATAAGTTGCTGGAAGACCAGAAATAGTAGTATCTCCGCTCAAATCTTGAACCAAAAAATAAAATTCAATTACGCCGTCATNATTAAAATCGAAAGCATATGGCTCACTTGATGCATCAATGATGATTTCCGGGNAAAAGGGATTACTGATNATTTGAGATTGGGCTGTCCCAATAAGCATGATGAAAAAAAGAGATAAGATTTTGAGCACGTAATTGTATTTGTTTTTCATAATATGTTTGATTTGTCCCGAAATTACAAAAAGGGCGGGGAATTTCAATCATCCTTTTCCACCCTATCACTCGTATCTTTATCAAAGTGAATAAATATATTGGCGTAGATGATTTTAGATAAGGCAAAAATAAGTGGACTTAATACAACAATTAAAATGGTAAGAATTGTAATCTGAGTCCAAACAGAAACATCACTAAAAAACCAATTTGCCCCTGCCCAAATAGCCACAAAAACGACTACACCAAGCGCATAAGAAACGTACATAGCGCCAAAATAAAAACCTGGCTCAGGAATATAGTTTACTTTGCATTTTGGACAATCATTACGAACATTTCCAAGTTTTTTCANGTCATATACGCTAGATTCAAAAAACTGTCCTTTCAAACACTTAGGACACCGAAGTTTAAATATGCTATATAATTTTGGAATCATAACANGACAAAGATAGAGATTCTAGTCCTTTAGAAANGATGGTACCATGTGCTTTCAGATTAGAATTTCAAATTANAANNTCAAATTAGAATTTCGTATATTGANTTTCCAAAACNAAACTATGANAANTTTCTANNCACTATTAACTGCTATTGTNNTGNGCTTCAGTGCNTANGGACAATGNACGACTACAGAAGCATCAGGNTGCGAATGCGCTGATGGAACCNATAACTGCCTCCTTCTACCGGATATTACTGCCTCNTGGCANGGAATTGCNGATAACGGATGGATCGAATATCCNCAAAGTGGCGCCGGACAAAACTTNAANAATCAAGGACCNGACGATGGTCGACTNCGNGTNACAGGNTCTACGCCAAATGTNGGTCANGGTTCNTTNACNGTTCGNGGTCAAGACAACGATGGAAANCGNGCTTTNATTTGTGGTTCNGANACCATNTATGGTGTNAGCTCATCCGGATCTTTTACNTGCCCNAANGGTGANGAAAANCCNAAACAAATGTTATTGCAGCGNGTNTANAANAAGNATGGAAANAANATGNCCTATGAAGATACATGGACAGGAAGTATGACGTATCATGANAGNCATGGGCACAATCANGTTGATGANTGGTGCGTNATGACCNTNAGNATTCCNACTNCNGATCCAAATCCATTGAACTGGCCGATTGTTGGAGATGGTGCTAAAATTGGGTTTTGCTTGATGGATTATGGTCAATGCGGAACAAATGCCGGAAGCACCTATTATGGTCATTGCAGAGACGACAACACAACCTATAATGTGGGTAANATTATGACAAATGCCAACTTCTCTAATTGGAACTTAGGTGGTGGAAACTATGGNTGCTCTATTGTTGAACAAGGTATTTCTGCCGGATGGACTGACGTATACGGATATTGGCTTGATGGGATGTGGATCAATATTCCAGAAAACACATGCAACGGAGACTATTATATTGTAATGGAAGTAGATAAAAACAATTATTTCCAGGAAGAAAATGAAGACAACAACTTTACAGCTGTCCCCGTGACGATATCATTACANCATCCCGCAAACTCTGGAGTACTTCCAACAATTAGTTCAAATGAATCTAACAATTTGTGTTCGGGACAAACAATAACCTTGACCGCAACTGCTGGTACTGAATTCTTATGGTCTACGGGTGAAACAACGCAAAGTATTACAATAACTGAGCCTGGAAGCTACACCTGCACCGTAACCAATTTTTGTGGATCTAATACTTCATTGCCATATGTCGTGACAACCGCTGTGCCAAATGCTCCAGTTGTAGCTGATGCAGTAGCATGTTCCGGGGACTTTGTTGGTTTAGAGGCCAGCTCAACTGGTGATGTAGATTGGTTTGATGATGACGGAAACTATTTGAGCACTGGAAATATATATACCACTGACCCTGTATCGGAGAACACAACATTGTGGGTGCAAAATACGGATTCATATACNGAAACTCTGAACGCAGAGCCTTATACCAACGGAATTGGTGGTGGTGGTTTTCTGTCTTCGACGCAAGGAATTATCTTTCATGCATACACACCTTTTATGCTAAAAAGCGCATTGGTTTATGCCGATGAAGGTGGAAGCGTCACGGTCGAATTACAAGACGAGGATGGGACAACCNTAGAAACATTAACCGAAACAGTGCCAGCGGGTGCTAGCCGAATTGACCTCAATTTTGANATCTCTGTTGGATATAACTATCAACTGGTTGCTACAGATTTACCTTCGGGAGGGCTTTACAGAAATAATAATTCGGCGACATATCCTTACATTTTAGGAGATATCCTCTCCATTATAGGTGCCACGTCTAGCTCTTCTTATTACTATTATTTTTACGATTGGGAAGTTGAGACCGAAAACGGAACATGCACAAGTGACTTAGTTTCAGTAGAAATAACGCTTGGTGATCCTGAAGAACCTGANGCAAACGGAACTACAGTTTGTGCAAATGAAGTTGCTCAATTAAGTGCCACAGGAGAAGGCACATTGAACTGGTTTGATGCGTCAGGTTCATTGTTGGGTTCTGGCTCTAATTTCTCTACACCAGCTTTGACAACTTCGACGACATTCTTTGTTCAAGCNAGTGAAAATGGCTGTACTAGTGGTTCTGTTGCTGTGGAAGTTATCGTCGAATCATGTGCAGATTTGAGTGAACTCAANATNGAAAATACAATTGGCATAACNCCAAATCCGTCTAACGGAGTTTTTNTAGTCTCTTACGGGCTTTCNCAAAAGAGTAAAGTTGAACTCNAGATCTTAGATGCTGCAGGTAAANGNATATATAAAAGAAAATTCCAAGATGCTGCTGGCACAACTGAACATNAAATTAGCTTAAAAAACATATCAGATGGAATGTATACACTTCAGATTAAAGCAGGTGCAGAAATACATACCGAAAGACTCATTGTAAAGAATGACTAATTGCAGGAATCTCACTGCCATTTTAATTTTCATTGTGCTTGCCTTAAAAGGGCAAGCACAATTTGTAAATAGCTATACCGCAGAAAACTCTCCGCTTCCGTTTAATACAGTAAGATGCTTAGAATACAGCAATCAAACACTGTGGATTGGAACAGATTATGGTTTGGCAAAATTGGAAAATGAAACAAACTGGACCATCTATAATTCAATGAATAGCCCGCTCTGGAATGACAATATTAGAGCACTAAAAAACGATGGAGATTCCCTTATATGGATTGGAACAATACAAGGTGGTTTATTTAAATTTGATGGCTCAGAATGGGTGAATTATACGCCTGAAAATTCCGGTATTGGAGATTTTCTTGTTCGCGGAATCGAAATTGACCTGAATGGTCATATATGGGTTGCCACTACCGAAGGCCTCTACATGTTTGATCGAAATTCGTGGAACTCCTGGTCAAGTGATGATGGTTTGCTTTCAAATAATATTTCAACTATTTGTGCAGATTCGAATACAAAATACATCGGCACTATCAATGGTGGGGTTTTATATTTCGATGCATTAAACAACTTTACAAACCACACGATCATCAGTTCTGGTATCCCCGATAATTCTGCATTGGATGTCGAAATAGATTTAGAAGGTCGACCCTGGTTTATTTCTCCTGCTGCCGGGTTAGTTGTAGATATGGGAAACGGAGGGCCCTGGAACTCATTCAATGCGCTAAATTCAGATATGCCAGCAAATAGTCTTCTTTGTCTCACGCACGGTGAACAAGGAGAAATCTATATTGGCTCGGAATCCAGTGGATTGATTACCAAAATAGAAAATGTATCCCTGCAATTAAATGCCGATAATTCAAATTTAACCGATAATCAC
>NHBV01000009.1 GCA_002167775.1 Crocinitomicaceae bacterium TMED16
TTTAATTATTTAACTAATATTTTAAGGAAAATCCAAAACTAAAAATAGCGCTTATAATCTGAATTATAAACAAATATGAGAATCGTTGATTTTTTACTGCTGACTCCTTTTGTATGAAGAAGACCATCGCGGAAAACGTTTCTTATGTTTAAAGGCACCATTACTTAATTCATAGTAATCGTTACCACCGCCTCCACCTCCGAAGGCAAATTGACCTCCATAAAATGTCATGATTTGTTGCTCCTTTCCACTTAGGAAATCTGGGACCGCAATATAGCTAAAAGATGGAAAGTAGTCTGATGTCAAAACCTTTGACCTCTTAGAACAAAAGTCTCTTAGAATCCGGTGATTATTTACCAAACTTTTTTTGCGAATCGCATTGTTCTTAAATACACATTTGACTTCGTTGTTAAAAAATTCATAGACCTCGGAAATCGGATAACATATCAAGTTTTTTGGGTCTATTTTTTTGAATAAACGCATATACGCTTTACAATTTGGATTGTAATTTTCCTTTTCAAAATCAATCAAATATGTAGCATATGAATCTTCAAAATTTTCCTCAGGAATGGTGATTTTTCTTCTTGCTTTTTTTGAAGACTCTAATTTTCGAAGTTTGCCAACTTCATCATATCTATATTCGCGTAAGGATTTTGGACGAATTGGTTTTGTTAATTTTCGAACTGTTCTTAAGTACTTCGTTTTGTGTTTCATTAAAAAATCTTCAGAATAAAAATCCAACGAAAGATCTAATCGCTCTATGTTTAGACTTAAAATCCGAATGGTATTGTCTTTGTCTTTTAAATACTGATCTTTTTGCACAAGTTCTAAAACCTTAGTAAGGTTATCTTTCAAATCATTTGCTGCTGTATTCCACCCCCTCATTTTCACCTCGCTATAAGAAGCAAAATAAAAAGGATTTGATTGCTTTTCAGCATCAAATTTAAAATCAATAGCATCTAAAACTCTAATAATTTGTTTTGGTAGTTCTTCGTGCAATTTGAACATTTCATTTGATTAGATACTGAAAGTAGTAAAAAGGCAGGTAGTAAGCAATAAAAAAAGCCCCCAAACCTATGTAGGATGGAGCTTTGTAACCTCGGCAATCTTCAATCCTAGTAATATAACTACCCAATTACAATCAGGTATCGCCAAATGGAATGATAGGAGGTCTTTGTCTAAATAATCGATTTTAATTCTTTAATTTTCAAAATAACATCCCTAATTCCACCAATTCATCCCATCTAACGCCTAGTGAAAAAAAACATCATCAAAAGCTCAATATCCCCCTCCAAAAAGTTCGAGAAGCCCCCCTCCGACTCCACTCTGATAAAACCCGAACTAAGGTTCGGGTTTTTTGTTTGATGAATAAGGACTTAGTGTTGCTTTAACAATAAGATTTTTTTACTTTGGAACTAAATACTATTTTAGTAAAAAAGCAGTCGTACTAAATTTTCAAATCATGAAAGATAACCTCTACACAATATTTTTAAATACAGCAATCTTTATTGTTTTTGCAGTTTCCACGAACCATGTGAGTGGCCAAATAGAATATAATTGGCAGAACTCTCAAGAAGGTTGGGTTTCAGCTTCAGAAACAAATAACGGATGCCAGCTTTTTGCCCAGCCGGAGGCAGTGGCTATGCGTGCTTTTAATGCCACTCCCATCATGCGAAGTGGCAACCTTGCAGCCGATTTAGGCATTGACGCTACAACCTACAACCAAGTAGAAATAACTCTAAAAAACCCTGTCGCAGTGGGGTCGAACGCAAATCCTAATGCAATACTATTTGCATATCCTCCAGGAAGCAATGACAAAATATGTTCTTGGAGATTTGCGGTAGACACAGGGATGACAGAATTTAGCACCTATATCATTGATCTTGAATCTGAACCAGATAATGGCGACCTATTTGAAGGTCCAGTAGCAAGATTTGGACTTAGAGCACCTTGGGGTGTTGCGAACTTCGACACTGTTTATTGGCAAAAAATGACAATCCTTAATACCAATACAATTGATATTATGGAACACGATATTTATTTAAACACATACCCAAACCCTTCATTTGGTAATTTATTTATAGAATCAAA
The DNA here is from genome assembly GCA_002167775.1 of Crocinitomicaceae bacterium TMED16. Classification (GTDB taxonomy): domain Bacteria; phylum Bacteroidota; class Bacteroidia; order Flavobacteriales_D; family Crocinitomicaceae; genus UBA952. Next base: position 2,092 of record NHBV01000009.1, read on the forward strand.
TGAACCTATAGAAGCATTAACAATTAAAGACCTAACCGGAAGAGTCGTTCTTGAAATGAAACCACAAAAAAGCAAGGTGGAAATTGAAACTTTAGGACTCACAAATGACCTTTACTTTGTAAATTGTCTCGTGAACCAAAAGTGGGTGACTAAAAAACTAATAATCGGCCAGCGATAATTCTTTTTTCAAAACTGTTTCTATGAGGCAAAGGATTGTCCAAGTACTTGTTTTTGTGAGCATGTTGATATGTTCATTCAGTTGTGTACAAAATGCCGAAGAATCCAAAAAGGTAAAAAGCCAACCTTCCGCTCAATCAGGTAAAAAGTTCAACGTATTATTCATTATTGCAGATGACCTAAACTGTGACCTAGGTACTTACGGAAATAATGTGGTGCAAACTCCAAATATTGACCGCCTTGCCCAAAGAGGAGTTGTTTTCGAAAACGCACATAATCAATACCCTTTGTGTGGGCCTTCGCGTGCCTCTTTTATGACGGGCATGTACACGAATCAAACAATGATTACTGAGAACAACATGAACCTTCGAAACTCGGTACCTGATGTTATAACACTCGGTCAACGATTTAGACAGCAAGGCTATCAATCGGTGCGTATTGGGAAAATGTTTCACTATGACAACCCGAGTGCGATTGGAACATCTGGAAATGATGATATCTATTCTTGGGATCAAACTGTGAATCCTTACGGAAAAGACAAAATTGAAGAGTATAAAATCAATACCCTTATTCCAAGAAGGTATGGCGGTACCTTAAGCTGGCTTGCTGCAGACGGAAAAGACGAGGAGCAAACAGATGGTATCGGTGCAAACGAGGCCATTGAAAAGCTCAATAGCTTCTCGGAAAGTGGTACCCCCTTCTTTTTAGCAGTAGGGTTTTTCAGACCACACACCCCTTTTGTCGCGCCAAAAAAATACTTTGAGCTTTATGACAGAGAAGAAATAAAAATTCCAGAGAGCTCGGATGACTACCTAAAAACGCTTCCTGATCCCGCTGCAAAATCAATCAGAGCAAAAAAAATACAGCTAAATCTAGAAAAAGAACTTGCCCAAGAGATCAAAGAAGCCTACTATGCAACGATTTCGTTTGTGGATGCCCAGGTGGGTAGAGTCCTCGACCATCTCGAAGCTTCAGGATTGGATAAAAATACGATTGTTGTATTTACCTCTGACCACGGCTATCATATGGGTGAACACGGACATTGGCAAAAACAAACACTATTTGAAAATGCAACAAGAATTCCATTGATCATCTCATTGCCTAGTATTGAAAATACAGCAATCAAATCAAAAAGAACGATGAGCCCTGTCGAACTTATTGACCTATACCCCACACTGATGGAGCTTACCAATATTAAAACACCAAAGCATGTAGTAGGAAAAAGTTTAAAACCATTACTAGAAAACAAAGATGCTTTCGTTCGAGGAAGCGCACTGACAAGGTGGCGAAATGGATACTCGATAAAAACCAAGCGATATCGGCTCACAAGATGGGGCGAAAAAGGTGTGCTCGGCTATGAACTGTACGACCATAAAAACGATAAAAGCGAGCTCGTTAATCTTGCATCAAATGAAAATTATAATGCGCTTATTGATTCTTTAAAGCTTGTGCTTGAAAAAAGAATTACCGAGGCTTCAATGAAGCCCGATGGTCTCGGTAGACAAAATGAAAATGCCATTCCAATGTCTAAAGCAAAGAACATTACATTCGGTGACTTCCATGACGAAAATGGTAAAAGAACCTATTTAAAAGAGAAATAATTCAGCAATTTTAAACTAAATTCACATCGGCTAAATACCAAATTATAGACACTTATACCATGATATCAAATGAAGCTATTGAAGAAAAATCAGTCTATTTTATGCAAAAGGTTGTTTTTTCTATTTCAATTTTGTTGTTGCTTTTTGCTTGTAATACAGCTGACGCTTCAAAAGAAAAAACTAAACAAGAGCCGTCACCAAATTTCATACTTATTTTAGCAGATGACCAAGGCTGGAATGGTACATCGGTTCAGATGATGCATAATGAACCCGGCTCTAAAAGTGATTATTTCGAAACCCCAAACCTCGAATTACTCGCCAAAAGAGGTATTCGTTTTTCTGATGCATATGCAGGCGCACCGGTATGTGCACCATCAAGATATAGCCTTCAATTCGGAAAAACACCAGCACGGCTTTCACTCATTCGTGTTGGGATGAATACGGACCATATTGACCATGAAGGATTTATAAGCATCCCTAAAGCACTCAAAAATATCAATAGTGAATATCGAGCAGCACATTTCGGAAAATGGGGAATGGGAAGCGAACCCTCGGTACTTGGATATGATATAAGTGACGGACCTACCAAGAATAAAGATGGTCATTTTGTTAACGATAAAACCCAGTGGGTACATTCCTACAAAGAAGATCCAAAAAATATTTTTTCTCTTACAGATAGAGCCCTTGACTTTATGAAGTCAAGTACCGCGGAATCAAAGCCATTTTACCTCCAAATATCACATTACGCCGTACATGCAGACATTGAATCAAAAGAAAGCAGCTATGAAAAGCTAAAAAATAAGCCAAAAGGTCAGCAACAGAAAGATGCAGGTTTCGCAGCAATGACATTGGATCTAGATGAAGGGCTTGGTATCCTTTTAGAAAAAGTAAAAGAATTGGGTATTGAAGACAACACCTATATTATTTATATGTCCGACAATGGATCTGTGCCCAATATCCCTGGGGCTAAGAAATATGAAAAAAGCTATAACTATCCATTAAGCAGAGGAAAATGGGATGCTTTAGAGGGCGGCGTGCGTGTTCCTCTTATAATTTCAGGACCAGGAATCAAACATTGTTCAGAATCCGCAACACCTGTTTCGGGAACAGACCTCTTACCCACCCTAATTGAGCTCGCTGGAAATAAAGAACATAAGTTGACCGACATTGACGGAGGCAGCTATGCATCTATACTTTTAAATAAAAACAACGAAGATATCGCAAGAGCTGTTGACGGTATATTTTTTCACGTTCCGTATAAAAATGGTATCGCATTGAAAAGACCACATTCCGCAGTTCGAAAAGGAGATTATAAGTTGGTTAAATTCCAGGACGATAAAAGTATTTTACTTTTTAATCTTGTTGAGGATAAAATGGAGCAAACAAACTTAGTGGCGGATCATCCAAAAAAAGCACGAGACTTGGAGAAAATATTAGACGACTACCTTACTGAAGTGCATGCGCCAAAATGGCAAGAAGGAATTACTTGGAAAAAAACTCCTTTAAAAGAAATTAATTCAAACTATTGATATTTTGAATTTGACAAAAAAAAATATTTCTCTTGTTCTTTTTTTGTTCTTAATTGGGGCTTGCAATGATTCGGCCCAAAATTCAAAGGACAGCACGAGCAATAATTGTGAAAAAGCTTGCTGCGAAAACTCAAGAACAAAACACCTTCTCAAAGAAACATTGAACAAACCACAAGTTTCTACCGGTGACTCATTGCAATGTCTTCAAGATTCGACAATGAAGATGGTCTATATACCCGAGGGTGTATATACAATGGGCGCAAGCAATCCTAAAATGGCACTAAAAAGAGAACTACCACAGCATCAAGTAAAAGTAAATGCGTTTTATATGGATATTCACGAAGTAACAAACGCTCAGTTCTCCGCATTTGTGGCATCCACAGGATATAAAACCGTTGCAGAACAAGACATTGATTGGGAAATCCTTAAACAACAGCTTCCTGAGCATACACCTAAGCCTAGTGCGGATGTCCTGCAGCCTGGATCGATGGTTTTTTTTCCAAGCAACGATATATATAACCTCATTGATATTTCTCAATGGTGGCAATGGACGAAAGGTGCCGATTGGCAACATCCCAATGGGCCAAAAAGTAATATTATAGGCAAAGAAAACGAACCTGTTGTGCATATTTGTTATCATGACGCTCTTGCCTATGCAAAATGGTGCGGAAAACGACTACCCACAGAGGCTGAATGGGAATGGGCAGGAAGAGGCGGATTAAAGGACCAAATTTATCCTTGGGGAAATATGTCTGTTGACAAAGGAACACCAAAATGTAATTCTTGGACAGGGGTCTTCCCTACCCGTAATACAAAAGCAGATGGCTTCGAAGGTATCGCCCCTGTTATGCAATATCAAGCAAATGGCTACGGATTGTATGATATGGCGGGAAATGTTTGGGAGATCTGTTCAGATTGGTATGACGAAAGCTATTATTCAGTTCCCAGCGCAAATGGAATACAAGACAATCCAAAAGGCCCAAAAACGTGGAGCTATCCTTTGGAACCAAACGACCCAAAACGTGTCATTCGTGGAGGATCTTTTTTATGTAATGACAGCTACTGTTCAAGCTATAGAGTATCTGCAAGAATGCCTAATTCACAGGATACGGGAATGAGTCATACAGGCTTTAGATGCGTAAAAGACATCAGACCTTAATTACATTTTTCATCTTTCATTTTTTACACTTTTATTATCGTATATTTAATTGACTAAGGCTAGAAATAGTGATATCTCAAAATATTTAATTTAGTACCTTAGTGTCGTATATACACGAAATACATTTATGAGGGCTATTATTCAGTTTATTTTCATTTTTTCGTTAGGCTCTTATTATGCCCAAGATACCTTAGCTCTAAAAAAACCCTTTACTAGCAATAGCTTAAGTTTCAAGAATCCCACGAGTGCTATTACTTTTTCAGGTTTTTATCGGTTTTTAGGATTCGTTCGGAACCAACAAGAGACATTCCCAAACAATAGCGGTAAAACCACAGTGATTAGCTCCGGAGACGCCTACAGGGAGCCCATGTTTCTTTTAAAACTTAACGGAAAGACTAGAGATAAAATCACTTTTGGAGCGGATCTAATGTTAAATAGTCTCTATAAAGGGCCTTCATCAGAACATACAAAAGCTTTAACACTGAATCTTGGACTCAATCTGACCACATCGATTGCTACAAAATTTGGAACTTTTAATTTTAAATCTGGAGGGGTATCATGGTACAGACAGAGCCGACTAACTGTCTGGGGAAATCGTTCATTCAATAGAATTAGCATATTTGAAAGAAGGCCACAGACGCCATTGAATAAGGTACCGATTGAGCGTTATTCAAAGTATTACAATAGCGGACTAGTCGATCAAGGCATTAGATATGGGAGCCGTGCGTTTCAGGGGATTTTCCTTCAAGGGACGAAGCTTCCATTTAATTTTTCAGTGAAAGGGGTGATTGGAAAAAGTAATTTCAACAGATCTTTACTAGAGACAAGTGATAATTTCACCGGATGTTTTCAGCTGAAAAACACGCTAAACCCTTCCTTTAAAATTGCTTACAATTATCTTTCTTCTTGGGCAGATACAGATTCTTTGAGTGATGAGAGAAGAAACTATTTTATTCACACCCTTGAATTAGACAAGAAATGGAGTAAAATACAAGTCCAAATGGAGCTAGGACTCGGGAACTATCGAGATCCGCTCAGGACACTTGGATATGGCGAGGCAATCCTTTTAAACATCAAAACTGCAAAATCAACCAAGGTACCTTTGAATGTGCAGCTTTATAGAATTTCACCCCAATTTGTAAATGTTACGGGTAACTTTTTAAATACATCTGTGCTTGAAGTATTTCCAAATGTTGCTGGTATCGGAACAACCGTAAGAACACCTTATCAAAGTCCTATGGTCGGAATTGGCTTCCCTGTAAACAATCGACAAGGTGCTTCAATTAATGCCGACCTTAGCTTAGGCAGGCTCAAGCTGAATGGAGGAATTGGTGTATTTGCCGAGATTGACACCTCTTATGCAGCCTTGTCCTACATCCATAATGTGAACAGCCAAACACTTTCCAGAATCTATCTATTTGCACAAAACTGGGGACCGTATAACGCATTAAACTCAACCTATAGAGGTGTTTTTGAAAACGTGAACATCACCGATACGAGTGCCAATGGCTTGGCAAACTTTAAAAAGTTTTTCAATACCATTGAATTTCAGGCCAAATACAGCAATAAGATTTTTGGAAAAAACTACTATATTTTCTCTCTAACGCGGCTGAATTCATGTCAAAGAGACTTAAAAGCACTACCTCAGATTGGCAAGCAAGCGCTCGTAAGTCAGCTCAGTGAAGAATTAGATTTCAGTATTGAGTTGAATGAAAAAGCGGTCTTGGTTTTGAGCTATGGTATCGAGAAAATACTAGGCAATGCTTCTACAGATCTAGGGGATAATCCTGATGCTACTGCAACGAACACCTTTTTTGAGCGTTTAGGTTGGGAAAAACTATACAGATTGACGAATTCAAGAAACCAAAAGAACACACTCTTGGGCTTTGGTTTAGATTATAAAATCGGAGAAAATGTAATGGTATTTTTCCGCTACAACCAATATCGCTATTTCGATCCTAACTTTATAGAAAACCACTTGAAGGGATGGGAAACAATGCTTGAATTGAAAATAAATTTTTAATCTATGAAAAGATGCTTAACGCTTTTACTTTTTGTTTGTGCAGTCTTCGGTTCTATAAATGAGCTGCAAGCACAAATGAAAGACAAGATTTGGTTTGACGGACAGGCCCGCTCATATTTTGCACGTGATGCCATAGACAATAATACCGAAGATACGGTATCTGCTAAGAATGCATCGAATGGATATAATCTTTTAGACCTCAACACCCACGTCAACCCGATCAAGGATATTGAAATTTTTGCTCAGCTTCGGATACGAAATTCCTTTGGTAGTTTTTTCGGTTCAGGAACGGAAATAAATGTTCGACAATTAAGGGCAAAAGGAACCATCAATGACAAAGTTCGATTTAGTGTAGGTGACATTTTTCTCAAGCAATCAAGATTCACACTTTACAATTATGATGAAGAGCTTTCGGGTTATGAAAATGACATGCTGAAACCCTATCGGGATATTATTCATTACGAAAACTTTTACACCGAAAATAGATGGCGTTTACAAGGTATTCAGACTGATTTCTCCTTCAAATTTGACCGATTTATCAGAACCTTAGCCTTTGACTTCTTTGTCACTCGACCTCGAGGTTCTAGTGCAATTAGTGGTACTACTTATTCTAGTGACCTTCTACTTTCAGGAGGATCAATGGTTTCAGAAATAAACAAAAGGATATCATTATCAGCTAATTACGTAAGCTTATTTGAAGTTGCGTCTAGCGGTACGCAAAACATCTCCGTACGAAATCCTGTTTATGACATGGCATTACTTCATCATTATGGAAACGACAAACATCACTTTGAGCAGAAGTTAGAAACTGGTTTCTCTCAAAGACATTGGTTGCACTCTGAGCTCGAGAATGAAATGGCGGATTCTACCTCAAACGATACCAAAGGAATGTTCTTTGAACTAGAAAACAAATACAGCAAAGACTCTACATTATACTTAACTGTAGGTTACCGATATGTCGATCCCAATTTCAGAAGTGCTGGTGCACAAACGAGACGTTTGGACTATGCTGCTGGCAATAACAATACGATTTATCCCCTTTATACCAATATGTCCATGACAAGACCAACTTCTGTGTTTGACCTTGTAGCGGACGATCGGATCTACAACCAAGACCTATCGAGTAATTTGATGGTTTTCAATCCTATTTATTCAAATGTACTCCCTTATGGAGATGCGACCCCCAATAGAAGTGGAGTCTATCTCAAAGCAAGGCTCAATAACAAAAGCAAGGTATTGCTTGGTAAAATAAATGCAGGATTTTTCAAGGAAGTGATTGGTCAAGGAACGGCAGAAAAAAGAAGCTTTGGGCTCGTAAAAGCGGCGCTTAAAGTCAATCTACACCGCTGGTTCAATTGGGAAAAAGAGATGAGCATTTCTGCTTCTTCCGAAAGCGAATTAACAAGTAGAGGTGGTGATACAATTTCTTCTATAAATTTATTTAGCCACCAGGTCAATACATCACTAAATATAGAGCTAGCTAAAAAGTTTTTCATTCAAGCTTCCTATAAGCAATTCAATGCGAATGGAAACGAATTTTTGACAGAGCGCGATAATTATGGTGATATCACCTATTTTACCTCAACGCAAGTCAACCAAAAAGACCATGTACTCTCCGTTGGAATGCTTTATAAATTGAGAGAGAATGTCTACGCCAATCTGCAGTACAATTGGTGGGGCATGACATTCATAGACCAAGCTTATTCAGATTATAAATACAATAGATTATTATTCATTTTATCCGTCGCCTTATGAACCTAAAAACAAAACTTATTCTTTTTCTGAGCTTAGTGGGTTTTCTTTATACCTGCACGAAAGAGGAGTTCGAAGGACCATCCATTGATAACCTCTATGGAAACTTTCAGATTATAGAGCCACTAACACTTACAAATTACAGCCCTAGTTTTGCTGGTAACGAGCAAGTTGGTTTCCATTGCGCACTTAATAAACCTGTTGAGTGGAAAATTGCCATTCAAGGATTAAATACGAATGCCACAAGAGAAATAACAGGATTTTCTAACCTGATAGACTCAAATACGGTTGTTTGGAATGGCGGTCCAACACAAGTCCCATTCTTTTCAGAAGAGACTTGCTCAGTAGAGCTGACCTTTGAAAATGAAATCGATACACTCAGAGATACTATCACCATTGCCTCAGCCAAAACTTACGAAAATGGCATCTGGTTCGAAGACTTTGAGGATGGCGTACCCTCAGATGGACTCGTTTATTATAATACTGATGGTGGGGGAATGACTTTTTCTGTAGCAAATGATGATGCATTATTGGGAAGCAGTTATTTCAAGATGGGTGGTAGAGTCAATTGGGACTGGGCCCTGGGCAGTTTGGACCTACCTCTAAATATTGCTAATGTTAGCCAAGCCTCAGATGACTTATATATTAACATAGGTATGCTCTCAGATCTTGACGATGTGCACACCGGACAATTCATCAATATTTTAATATCGGAGGAAACAAACACTCCTTTCAATGACAACCTCGATAATAATGCGTCAGACTTATTTGAATCCACAATGGAGGTTTATAAAATGAAAGTACCTATTGACTGGAACGGTTGGCAGCTGAAATCATTTAGGTATTCAGATTTTGAGCCGAGAGATCCTAATAATCCAGATATTGTTTTTGATATGAACCCAAATAACATTCGTGCCATCCGAATTGCATGCCAGGCATGCCCATCGTCCTCCGGAAATCCAATTTGTCCAGAAAACTTTGGTAAAGATGTGCGCACAGATATAGACCATATTATTTTCACTGCAAACTCAGCCCTATTAGACCAATAATGAAGTTGACCACACAAATAGCTTTAGGGATGCTTGTTTGCTGTACGATGTCTTGTGGTTCAATGCGCGAGGTAAGTATTTATGAGCCTGCCAAATCAACTTCGGCCTTTGAAAAATTTCCATATAAAACCCTTTTCACCTCTTCTGAAGAAGATGGATTGTGGGGCATAAAAAACAATGCTTGCAAGGAAATATCCTTTGAGACAACCAATAGCTATATTGGAAAGGACCACCTTCACGTGAAGTGGAACGAGTCTTCATGCAAGTACATCGGAATGGGCCTCAAATGGGGGAATTATAAGGGTAAAAATCTTCAGCCCATTATAGAATCGACTGCTATAGAGCTTCGGGTGCGCATCGATGAGGGTGAGCTTTCAAACGTTCCAATGTTTTTCATTCTTGTCGACTACGGTGGGAATCAATGCAGAACGAAAATAAACTACTTGGATCTTGAAGGAGGCAAAATTGATACTGAATGGAGAAGAATACGTATTCCTTTGCAGACATTCAACTATGAAAAACGAGGCGTAAACATGGGCAACATTAAAGAGCTCCGACTTGAATTTCAAAGAAAGGGAGATCTGCACATAGACAATATTATCATTGTACCACACAAGCATCACTACAAGAAGACAAAGGATACATTTACAAAGGTATTTGATACACATCCGATCCAGCTTGGCGTCGGTAAACAATATTGGTGGGGCATCAATACAAAATATTCATCGAGCATTCAATTCGGAAGCTCCTTTGAAAATGAGAGTGTAATCGTTGATTTAGATGCATCTTCTGAAAGGGCATCTTGGAATACCTTTGGCTTTTCTCCCTATCAATGGATGCGTTCAGACCTCTCCTCTATTTACACCACATCAGCACTAAGGTTTAAGGTTAAAGCCGCTGAGCTACCCAAACTTCAAGCCGTTCTATTGGCTTATACTGGTAAAAGAAGAAGGCTACAAAAAATAATAAATGAAAGCCACTTCATTGATAGAGGAAATGGGATATATGATGCCTACCTTCCTTTGAAATCACTGACCGGATATGGCGAATTTAGATGGGACGCACTAAAAGAAATTAGATTTAAAATACTCAAGGGTACGCAATTTGAAATAGGCGATTTTCAGCTTATTGAATTCCGTGGCAATCCCAAAAAACCAACCGAATGGAAAGGAATATAAATCTATTTGTTAGTCTGGTATTTGCTATGCTATCCGCTCTTAGCGCGCAATCACAGGTGAGTAAAGTTGAAGTAACTACCAATGCCTCAGGCGATTTTGAGCTACATAGAAACGGAGTTCCGTACTATATAAAGGGTGCAGGCGCCAAAGAACATTTTGATCTGTTGGTGAAATCAGGAGCCAACTCGATTCGGGTATGGAGCACCAACAACAAAGAATTTTTAGATTCTGCACATCACCACAAGCTCACAGTCACACTCGGATTATACGTGAGGCCCGAAAGGAGCGGAATGGATTATAATGATGAATACGCGGTAAAAGGTCAAATTGAACATCTCAAGAATGAGATATTAAAATACAAAGACCACCCTGCATTATTGGTTTGGGGTATCGGTAATGAGGTTGACCTTAGGTATAGCAATTTTAAAGTTTGGGAGACCATAGAGATCCTTGCGAAATTCATTAAAGAGGTCGACCCGAATCACCCGACAATGACGGTCATTGCTGGTGTTGACCCCTCAAAAGCATATCACATAAAAAAACATTGCCCGAGTGTAGACATCTTGGGACTCAATGTTTACGGATCGATAGAAAATGCTGGCGCGAATCTCAGAAAGTTCAATTGGGATAAACCCTACATCGTTTCTGAATGGGGTGTAAATGGTCCCTTTGAAGCGAAAAAAACATCATGGAAAGCCAAGATAGAACCACCGAACGGCGTTAAAGCCGACCAGCGCCAGAGAAGGTACCAACAGCTCATTGAAAAAGACAAAGAACGTTGCCTGGGAAGCTACTGCTTTCTTTGGGGACAAAAACAAGAATCTACTGCTACCTGGCACGGAATGTTCCTGAGCAATGGAAAGCCTACAGAGGCTGTTGATGTGATGCAGTATTGCTGGTCGGGAGAATGGCCAATATCTCGCGCACCTTCAATAAGAAATATCTCACTGGACAATATTGGCTGGAGGAAAGACCATATCCTCTCCCCTGATATGCAAGCAACTTTGAGTGTTGACTACCTCAAATACAACAACAAAGAAGTAATACTTGAATATGTATTATATCCGGAGGCGTTTAGCAATAAAATTGGTGGTGATATTCAGATATCACCAGAACCACTAAAATTTGAAATCGTCAAGCAAACTGACACCGAGCTCACCTTTGTTAGTCCAAAAAAGAGAGGAGCCTACCGCATCTTTGCCTTCGTGAAAAATGAAAAAGGACAATGCTCGGTAGCCAACATTCCTTTCCTCGTTCAGTAATGAACCGTTACTCTATTTTTTAAAGGTTTTCAGAAGCATCTCATACCCAGGTCGAAAGAGCAAAACCTCGAAGTCATCCTCCGGAAGTATCAACTCGTTCGACGTATAGATCTTCCAAACACTTTCATTCTTATTTCGCCAACCCACCGAGGCATATAGATTATTAGATTCAATGAGATATCCTTCATCCTTTAAAATAAGTTTCGGAACATTAAGCTTTGGTATGGTCATGGAACTGGTAAACATAGAATCTAGCATTGCCGACTCGCTCAAATGACCAAAATCAGACTCCTCCATCCAAGTAACTAAATGCTGTTGTAATGTTTTAAAAATTCGTTCGTATCTCGGATAAGACATTAGGTTGTTCATCTCGTAGTAGTCCTCCGAAACTTCATAAAGCTCAAAACGATCTTTATTTTTTGAGAACCAATTCGAAAAATAGGCACTCAGCTCCTGCTTCTCTTGAAGAGAATCCAACACCCGCATCGTTTTCATTTGTTCACGGTATTTCACCGGCTTATAAACAGGACTTGTCGTATCGCCGTTATAAATTAGCTTAAAACCTTTGTCTTGAATACTTCTACGCATATCTGTTCCTCCATCAAATCGGTCTGTTGCCGCATAGGTATATTGCCGCTGGTCCTTTTTATAGAAAGAAACACCTTCAAAAGGAAATTCCCTTTTGATGTTGGCTGCATCTAGAATAGTCGGTGCAAAGTCAACAAAGCTCACAAGCTGATAGGTCTCTCCTTTCCAAGCATCATCATTCCACTTCGCCACCATTGGACAACGCAGACCTGTCTCATAAATGGAACGTTTGTAATGCGGAAAAGGACCGCCGTGGTCGCTGAAGAAAAAGATAATGGTGTTGTCATAGAGACCATCCGCTTTGAGCTGCGCTATGATTACGCCAATTTGTTGATCTAGCTTTTCAATGTTTTTGTAGTTGGTCAAGAAATCACTTTTGATTCCATCATCTTCAGGAAAAAAATCTGGGATTCGAACGTTATCCAATTGTTCTTTTGAATATGTAGTCTCGTTTTTCCAAATTCTAGACTCATGTGTTATATTAAAATTAAAGACAGAGAAAAAAGCTTGACCCTCCTCCCTATTTCTCCAGTGGGCCTCTCGACTGCTTTCATCCCATGCCAATGGTGAGCCAGGCATATTGTAATCTTCTTTGGCGTTGTTCGAACAATAGTATCCGTTCGCCCGAAGGTCTTCAGTAAAGAATCGAACAGGTTTCTTTGGTTTCGCATTATAATATGGGAGCGAATTATGCGCATTAATTGCATTCTTTGCGGCCGACTTTTTATAGGCGCGCATATGCTGTGTACCGAGTGTCGTAGGATACATTCCCGTAATCAGACTACTTCGGCTCGGCGCACAAACGGGAGATGGCGTATGACAGTTTTGATATACCAACCCATCGTTGGCCAGCTGATTGATGTTCGGTGTATGTGCACTTGAATCCCCATACATTGAAAAAAACAAGGATTGGTCTTCGCAGACTAACCATAAAAAATTTGGCGATTCTTGTCCGTAACAAAATGTAGCTACAAGGAAAAGTGCAGAAATCAGATATATTTTCAAGTTTTAGTTTTATTGTAAGTCGGAACTTAATCCAATTAATTATATTAGTGTCCTTAAAACACTAAGATAAGGACTCAGACCTAAAACACAATTGTTTTCTGCTTTTAGATTTGGCCTTACAAAACAGTTACCTAAAAACGATTTTTATATGAAACCCTACAGTCTTTTCAGCATATACGGCATTACTGGTCTTTTACTACTCTCACTTTGCGCATGTAATTCCGCAAATGATGAACAAAAAGACATTGCAAAAAAAGAAAATAAGCCACTAAATATCATTTATATTATGGCTGATGACCACGCCTACCAGGCGGTCAGTGCTTATGGTTCTCAAATCAGTAAGCTTGCGCCAACACCCAATATTGATCGTATTGCAGAGCAAGGTGCACGAATGGACGCCGTTTATTGCACCAACTCCATATGCGGACCGAGTAGATCCTCCATATTAACGGGTAAATTTTCACACGTCAATGGCTTTTATAAAAATGTTGATGGCGGAGATTTCAATGGCGAGCAGCTTACCTTTCCAAAAGTTTTCCAAAAAAATGGCTACCAAACAGCAGTNATTGGAAAATGGCACNTNGGNACGACCCCNACAGGCTTTGACTATTCAAAGGTTNTAATCAATTGGGGCGGACAAGGNACNTATTTCAATCCTCAATTTTGCATCAATGGAAAAGATACCGTNANNGAAACNAAGCGACACTCTACAAAAGCCATNGAAGACGATTGTTTNGATTGGTTGTCAAAGCGAGACACGAGCAAACCATTTATGCTCTTATATCAATTCAAGGCACCACACAGAGATTGGAGACCTGACTCTATGTTTCANGAGCTGTTCACTGATTTTGATTTTCCACTTCCAGAAACCTTTGAGGATAACTATGANGGACGACTTGCAGCAAGTGAAAACATGATGGAAATTGGAAACCACCTGAACAGAAGAGATATGAAGCAGGTNCCACCTCCNGGTTTATCAAGAAGAGATTCAATGCGTTGGCTTGCCTATGGTGACAANGGACANTATTGGTCGCCNNANGACTCCTTGAAGGGCGATGCACTNAANTANTGGAAATACCAGACNTACATCAANGACTACTTGAGATGNGTTGCTGGTGTTGACCGCGCAGTCGGAAGCGTTTTAGATTATTTAGAAGAAAATGGATTGAGCGAAAACACCATAGTCGTTTATACCTCTGACCAAGGCTTTTACCTTGGNGANCACGGTTGGTTTGATAANAGNTGGATGTATGAAGAATCGTTCAAAATGCCTTTCTTAATTAAGAATCCACGAACCATTGAAGCNGGAACNACCTCGGATGCGATGGTGATGAACGTTGACTTCGCNCCTACACTCCTTGATATGGCAGGCTTAGATATCCCAGNCCAAATGCAGGGAAAAAGCTTTAAAGGAGCATTTGAAGGAGACGATAAGAACAAAAGAAAATCTGTTTANTATCATTATTANGAGTATCCTATATGGCATAAAGTGCAACCGCATTATGGCGTAAAAACAGACCGATACAAGCTGATGCACTTCTATTACTCNATGGATGAGTGGGAGCTNTACGATTTAAAAACAGATCCGAATGAAATGCNCAATATCTATTCTGAAGCACCNGCAGAATTNATTGAAAGTCTGAAAAAAGAGCTCGAAGCNCTNAGNAAAGAATACAAAGACGATGGCTCCNTGGAACAAATGAGAAGAATGACAGACACGGTGATTCAGCGGGTTTATAATGAACCCAATAAGATCATTAAATAAGTTTTGTAANCGGTTCATTTTTTTAAAATGACTATCTTAGTTGTCGCTCAANTGCACTTACTTTTGGGNTTAAANTTAAAATCANATCTTCAAATTTNACACTATGAAAAANTTTCTACTATTATTTTTTGGGTTCACTACCCTATTTACCTTTGGCCAATGCCCNGAGTCTGTAACAGACACTCAGGAGGCATGNGANGGTTTCACNTGGACNGATGGTANTTCCTATAGCGCTGCNAATTACGTTCCCATAACCACCATTGGCGCGCAAACTCCAGCACTNTTTTCACAAGGACCAAATNCCACCTGGACGAATGTTTATACNGCATGTGTCATCGGAGATGGCAANAACGGAGCACAGCAGACACTTGTGATTAATATAATTGAGCTNCCTGCNGGAGGNGCAAANTANAGGGTNATTAAAACTGTAGCNAACGGNAACTTCTTTAANGGAAACCCACANCCTTTGGNACTTGGTTTGAATACNATCAATGTTGCTGCACCAGGAAACCCTTGGGGAGACCGAACGGTTAAATTTCAGTTTGGCAGNGCNGATATTAAATTCAGNACGCTTTCTTTAAATGGAGCTNCTGTTTACGAAGGNACCACACAAACTTTNACAAATGCTNNAGGATGTGACTCTCTNGTNACCTTAGATTTAACGTTCGTAGANAATTCTACATCNNGTACNGAANTAGTTTCGGCCTGTGATAGCTATACNTGGTCNAACGGNGTAACCTATACCGAAANCAGTTATNTTTCNNCNACAACAATTGGTGCACAAACACCAGGTTTATTTNCAAATGGACCAAATGCTACTTGGACAAATGTTTATACGGCATGTGTCATTGGAGATGGAAACAATGGTGTGCAGCAANCNCTCACCATTAATGTAACCGCACTTCCCGCTGGAGGAGCAAACTACAGAGTTGTTAAAACAGTAGCCAACGGAAATTTCAACAATGGTAATGCCCAACCTTTATCTTTAGGAAACAATACCATTAACGTTGCTGCTCCTNCAAACCCATGGGGCGACAGGACTGTAAAGTTTCAATTTAGTANNGGCGGCGTTGAATTTGATGCCCTTTCGTTAAATGGTAANGTAGACTACTCTGGNGTTCCATCGCAAGTCTTTACAACAGCTTCAGGATGCGACTCTACTGTTACACTTGANCTGTCATTTACNGCTTCTTCCTCCAGCACNGATGTTGTTGAGGGATGCGACAGCTATACATGGATTGATGGAAATAGCTACACAGAAAGTGTTTTACCAGTTGCCAANACAAACCACCTTGTTGAAACGGTAGGAATGACTTTTTCTCCAANTTCACTCAATGTTTTTGTAGGTGATACTGTAACGTTTGTNAATACGGGTGGAAACCACAACGTGAATGGAACNACGGGAACTTTCCCTGGAAACCCTGAAAGCTTTGGAAACGCNGTTGGCTCNGGATGGANATTTACACACGTATTTGGAACTGCAGGNACCTATGACTATCAGTGTGATCCACATGCACCAATGATGGCTGGAACAATNACCGTATCGGAGATCAATAATATTACGCATGTGATTCCTAANGCAGCAGGATGTGATAGTACAATCACACTGAGCTTGACGATATCCAACTCGAACGCATCAGTAGATGTACAAACTGCTTGTGGTNCATTTACTTGGATTGATGGAGTCACCTATGATGAGGATAACGATGAAGCAACATTTATCCTTCAAAATGCAGCAGGGTGCGACAGCACTGTGACCTTAGATTTAGAAATTACTGAGGTCGATACCGATNTAGAAGAGGTTGNTGAAAATACNTTGGAGGCAGAAGAAGACGAAGNTGCGACCTATCAATGGTTGGATTGTAGTGATAATTA
This sequence comes from Crocinitomicaceae bacterium TMED16, assembly GCA_002167775.1. Lineage (GTDB taxonomy): Bacteria > Bacteroidota > Bacteroidia > Flavobacteriales_D > Crocinitomicaceae > UBA952. The sequence continues at coordinate 19,055 of NHBV01000009.1, forward strand.
TGCGCCAATTGCAGGCGAGACNAATGCAACGTTTACCACAGAAACTTCAGGTGACTATGCGGTAGAGGTAAGCATCGATGGTTGCNCGGACACCTCTGATTGTTATNCCATAACAAGCACAGTAAATATCGATGACTTAAATGCACAATACGGCATTCAGCTCTTCCCTAACCCTACAACAAATGACCTTACCATATCATTAGAAGGCATCGATGTTGTTGACATGGCTCTTGTGGATATTCAAGGAAAAGTATTGATGCAAAAGACAGGTTTATTCAACCAAGAGCGCATCAGTCTTTCTGCCTATGTTGCTGGTACTTATTTCGTAAGAATTATGACTCCAGAAGGAAGCAGAGAAATACGCATAGCTAAACAATAGTAGCATTGCTACTAAATATGATGAAAGCCCGGCCATTGGTCGGGCTTTTTTATCTTTATACTATGGATGAGCAGAAAAAAAAACCAGCTGACTACTATATTGGCATCGGATTATGCATTGGCGTCGCGCTTGGTGCAGCATTCGACAACATTGGTCTTGGTATAGCTCTCGGACTGGTTTTTGGTGCAGCCTTTCAGCAATATAAGAAGAAGCAAGACAAGGAATAATGGCACTCTTCACCGGTTTTCTTTTGGGATTGGGTACTTTGCTCTTTATTGGGCCGGTCTTCTTTTACCTACTGAAAAGCACCTTAGAATCTGGATTTAAAGCAGGAGTAGCTGTTGCTCTTGGGATTATCCTAGGAGATATGCTTTGCCTCGGGATTGCACTCTATGGCACCACAGAATTTATCGCACAACCCACCTTTGTCTTTTGGGCATCGATGATAGGTGGATCACTCTTACTTGTGATGGGACTCAAATATGTCCTTAAACCAAACCTCGACACGACCGTGAAAGGCAGACTGCAAAAAAACTCCTTATTGGTATATGGCATCAATGGCTTCTTGATTAATTTTGTGAATCCTTTTGTATTTGCGGTATGGTTTGGTTTTGTGAGCTACACACAAGCACTATATGACCACGGTACTGCCCTGTTTTCGTTGTTGGTTACCCTCGCGGTGATTTTCTCTACAGATGTCTTAAAAGCCCTATTTGCCGAGCGCATTAGTCACTTGATTGAACCCCAAAAGCTAAAGAATGTCTTTCGCGTCTTTGGGATTCTGATGATCTGCTTCTCGATTCGCTTACTGCTCCACCCTTTCCTCTAGCGCCAAATTTTCTAGTATCGAAAAGCGCTGCTTTTAATTTCCTTTGATGCGGTTCCAAAGTTCACTGAAGACAGAACCAGCAGATGATTTACCAAAATCTCGCCGCGCACGTTCCACGCGAATCTGTCCTTTTTCATCTGGAATGAGCTTGTAGCGCCACAAGAAAGGNGCTTTATTGATGTCCATACCCATCTGTCCAAAGCGTATGTCTACAAANAAGAGCTCGCCCTCAATTTCCTCAACAATGTACCAGCCAGCCGAAATCTTAATGAGCTGCTGCANNGCTTTTTGGTCTTTGTANGGNTCGAGGAGGNTATCATTCTTAGGGAATTCATTGGAAAACTCAATNTCCTTGGTNTCGAAAAAGGAATAGTTCGCTACACGGTAGCCCGTTTTGGTCTCTGCCTGGGCATTCCATAAAATGGTATTTAGTGGCGTTGGCTTGGTATCCATGTCNAGGTATTCAACCTTGTCTTTTTTGAGCTGGGCACGAAATTGATAGTAAGAAACGCCTTTGAGCACAATCGTCAAGGCCATATACGACGAGCTGACAATCAATCCCAATTTATTGAACATACTTCGCCGAGGATTGGTCCGCTTATGGAACATTGCAATCAACAAGAAGGTCAAGAATGGNANNGTATACAAAGGATCGGCCACAAAGATATTTTTGAAAGCGATTCNNTATTCAAAGGGCCAAAAGAACTGNGTNCCCCANGTTGTATGGTTGTCNAGCAANGGATGNGTNACGATACAAAGAAAAAANAGCTTGGTCCAGNGCTTNAAACCTATTTCNCGTTTCTTNTGAATNTTATTGGCAATCCANCCCATAATGGGCGCCATCAGTATNGCAAACACCAATGAATGNGAAAANCCNCGGTGCANNTCNGTTGNNGTNATNGGATCGGTAAAATAACGCAAGAAAACATCTAGGTCTGGAATGGTTCCAGCNATNGCTCCCCAAAGCATNGCTCTTGAGCCAANCTTTTTTCCGAGTACGGCCTCNCCGACTGCTGCTCCTAATACGATTTGTGTTAATGAATCCATTACTATTTAAAATTGGCTTTAAAAGGTTTGCGCAATTCAAATGGGCTTGGTGCTACGGATTGAATTACATTTTTTAAAATGATGTTGGATAATTTCCGTTTGTGCTTAATGTAGATGGTCATATCTCGGGGCTCTGCACCTACGGCACTTTTAATTGTTTCAGAGGTGCGTCCAAACTGCAGCTCCTCAGACTTGGTTTCCAAGGCGAGCTTCACATAATCGTACAAAATACGCTGGTANACATCNTAGCTTTCATTGTANNCGTAGTCAAGTCCGACATAGTTAGCNTCNAGCGAGTTTGTATTCCGAAANGCGGTGCTAAANCCAAGCATTTTCTCATCCATATAATAGGCCATAAAGATAAAATCATCTCCGAGATTTTCTTTACANGCTGCAAAGGTCTTTGGGTTCATGGTTCCGATATGGAAATCAGATTTCTCTAGGACACTATCAAACAAACGCACAATATGCTCAGATTCTTCTANAATATCNTGAGCATTTAAAGCTTTAATGGTCANNGGCGCTGACTTTCGATATACTNCATTGGCNCGCGTTCTGAACTTGGTTTTCATGCTCATGAGGTAATCATTGANGGTCTTCCAATCTTNNTGGATCTNTANGACCATATTGACGTCAATTTTGAAATCAAAGAAGCCCTTTTCAATGAGTCGATTTGCGGATGGAACGGTTTGTGGCCAAAAATCCTTGAACACACGCAAAGANACNTCCTTNTTTNNNTCGTGCTCGGTCATTANNANTTGNTGTATCCTTTCGGCCTCCTCAAAGGCATCTTGTGCNTNGAGCTNNTCCGTCCANAGCATTCCGTTCTCNCCTGCCGAAAAGACATTGCCACAGGCCAAGGCATTGATGCTTAAAATATTTTCAAGTTTCTTTTTAAAAGGGAAACGCAGCTTAAAAACCGAATCACCAAAGCGCTTGCGCTTGTCTACAAATTTGACCCGTACAAATACCGCAATCAGCACAGGTTCATCTTGGGAATTGTAGGAGATGGAGAAAAAGAAGTTCAGCTCCCCTCCCATTCCTTGCTCGAGCGCACTTAGGTAAGGCAACGAAAGATAAATATTGCGTCCATTTTGCACCTTGTTCCAATCTGCATGGTGAAGCTCAGAGACGGCATCAAAGACCGTTCTTTTATGGATACTGCCGGCTGCTATTTTTAGGGACAAGTTTGTATTCGTGGTTTAGGTTATGATTTGGCTTGTGCTTCGCGAATTTAGTGAATCTTGCTTATTTAACCGAAAACATGGCGTTGTAGCCAAATTGATTTTTGGTAACAGGTGTTTCATGCTCTGCATAGTATTTGAAACCCTTTACCACAGTATGAATGTAATGTTGCATTTTTGGAATAAAATAAAAGCGACGAATCAAGCCTCGCAACCAGGGTGCATAGCGGCGTAAAGCGACGTCTGGTAGCAATTCAATCCCAATGGAAAGCTCCGACATTTCCTCCGACAAGGTATTGATCTGCCACGTTACACGCGCTGTGGCCACGTCTTTTTTACCGATAATGAGCGTATAGCCCTGCCCCTCTTTCCATACAATGAATTCACGGTGCAAGGTCAAGCCATTGTAATACTCGAGGGTATCTTTAGCACCAATACCTCCCCATTTTTGTACGGTATTTATTTTGCAATACGGATGGCAAAGGTTCAGGTTCTCAGGCATGGATATGAGCTTCCACAATTTTTGTGGAGAGACGTCAACGGAAATTTGCTCGCTAACGCTGTAGATGGGCAATGTGCTGTTGAATTGCATGTCTCTTTAACAAAACACAAGGCAAATCGTTCGGATTTAACGAAACAAACGCCCTGCATAAATGCAAGGCTTCTAATTTCTTTCAAAATAAATATAATCACCTCCAGATTCGTTTGACAACTTAATATATAGATATGATTCATCTGCCCTAAGTGTATAATAGCTATCATTCATATTAAGCCTTATTTTATTTTGAGCCAATTCCCATTTACCACTCCAATCCTTTAACTCTTTACTAAAAGTCAAGTAATAATCATTTTCTACATCTAATGGAATATTTATTGCCTTAAACGTACTATCTTCCTTCAACTCTATAGCACATCCTTCATCACTATTTTGCCACTTACCAACGAACTCTTCAAACTTTAAATTAGAGTTACATCCAAAAAAAAACAGGTATTAACATCAATAATATGCTTGCTCTCATATTCAAAAATTATGCTTCCAATTGTTCCTTTGGAAAGTAAACATAATATCCCCGGACATTTTTCATATTGAGTTTTATTCTAGTCACTACATAGGAAACAAACGTTTAATTGGAGAATTCAGCATATCCCTACATGCGTTCTGGCCATGCTCAAATGTAGATGCCAACTCCAGCAATCCCATGTTATTAAAATAATTTTCACTTGGTGGTTCATCAAAAGGATGATTGAAATTGTTCGAATTCAACCACAACTTTAATGGAGGATTACCGATTTTTTCAAAATACCTGTTATAGCCATAAAGAAAAGCGACCCATCTAAGGATATCATCATCAAAAGGTAAGGACATAGTGCATAATAGTGAATACTTTTCATGCATAAGTGAATAATCAAATTCGGTCATAAAAACATCATTCTTAAGCACTTCTGCCTTCTTCTCATCTGTATCAGCAGCAAAAGCAATATCCACATTTTTTTTAAGAACAAACCAATGCTCAGGTGTTTCTGAATAATAGATATTAAGGTATTCCTGAAAGTCCAACTTTAAATAGTCTTCCAATTGTTGCTTTGGAAAGTAAACATAATATCCCCAGACATTTTTCATATTGAGTTTAATTCTAGTCACCATAAAGATAGGCAATACCCAAAACTTTATGCATGAAAACGCAAATTATCCTTTGTTAAGTGTCGCTCGGTTTTGTTCCACTAATTTTGAACCAGATATGATTAGAAACAATAAACCCTTAACTTTACTTTAAACAAAAGCTACTATGAAATTCTTAATTCCTTTTGCCCTTCTACCAACGATTATTTGTGCTCAAATTACACTCGAAGTTTCAGATTTTGCCGATGGTGGAGATACAGTACGCATAAGTAATACCGATGACTTCTCACTCGACTATGCAAGCACCGGAGACAATTACACCTGGGACTTTTCAAGCCTTTCAGCCGAAAGTCAAACCGTCAAGGACTATCAGAGTATGGACAACGCAAGCGCCATCCCATCCTTTACATTTGGAGCTTTTGCAGATGAGGCATACCAGGCCACAAATTTTGCAGAAACCGTTGACATCCCATTGGATCAAGCAGGGGAATTTTTACCTATTACTATTGATGCCATCAATCAATTTTCAAGAAACACAACGAACGGAATCACGAGCGTCGGATTATCCATTGGTATTTCAGGTACTGAAATACCGGTTACCTCCGATACGATTGAAACCCGTTACGCTTTCCCAATGAATTATGGGGACAGCTATACCTCGAACGGGTATTCCTATTTAGACCTCAACCCTATTTACAATGCCATTTGGATACAATACCGCACAAGAAATACAGAAGTAGATGGATACGGGAGCATCACAACACCTTATGGTACTTTTGATGTCCTAAGAATTAGGCATGAAATCATTGAAAGCGACTCTGTATTTATAGATCTATTTGAAGGTGCCGAATGGTACGAGCTACCTGTTCCGGTGCGTTACGAATATGAATGGATTACAAAAAGTGAAAAAGAGCCCATACTTAAAGTGCTGACGCGTCTCGATGCCTCAGGAGAAGAAACAGTTACGGGCGTCTTATACAAGGATAACTTTTTAGACCTTAATGCAGGAATTGAAGAAGCACAAAACAGCGTTCGGATTGGACCAAACCCAGTCATCAATAGCGTGTGTGTTCACGGCGTAGCAGGCAGCTTCGATTATCAGGTCATAGGGATGTATGGTGAAGTTTTACAGAAAGGAACCCAGCACAATGACAACGCAATAGATTTTAACAAAATCAATCCTGGAAACTACCTCATAGTGATTGACACCATATCGGGGCGTACGATGCAAAAAATTATCAAGCAATAGATAAATTCATAAAATGCTTTCAGTATAGGGTATAATGCATATTGTTGAAAACAGTCTTAATAACTCTTGGTAAAAATATATTGTAAATCACTTCTCATTTATTAGATTAGTTATGCAAACCACATAAAACCTAAATTATGAATGAAATTGACGCCTTAAAGCAAGAGATAGAGGCACTAAAAGGAAGCTTGACGGGAAACATGATGGAAGACATGGATATCCGAGATCAAATTCACAATCTAGAAATGAAAGTAACTGGAACAAAGCCAATGGACACGAGAATTGATTGTGTTGGATGCGGATCCTAGAATCCTTTTTTACAAAAAACTGAAACCCTTTTGATGAAGGGTTTTTTTTATGTTGAAGAAGTTTTGAATCGCTTATATTCAGGTACCGATGGATAAATTTAGGCTAGAAATAAATGGTGATTAGTCTTGATATCATGTAAATCGTTGTCGTGTGTTGTGAAAATATGTAGGTCTTTGAACGGCAAATATAATGAAAATCAAGAACCTTATTTCTAAAGCATTGTTTAATATGTATATGCTTCTAGACTCAACGGTATTATCAAAAGAAAAAATAAATGAAATAGCCAAGCTTGTTGGTCCAGCCTATACCATATGGGACAGTCTTCGCTTAAAAGGAATTGGATCTACAAAGCTCAATATATCAGGGTATAGCGATGACTTTAAAGGGTTTTTAGAACTAGACAGCAACAACAATTACTGCAATATTGAGTTAAGACCAAACGGTATTATTGTTCACCTAAATAAAAGAGCTACAAGATACAGCTGGGCCATTCCCTTTTACAAACTTTCCCTATTTCATTCTGATGATTATAGTATTCATTCAAATGGAAAATTTTTAAGAATACAAAAAGATGATTTAGCCCAAAAATCTCGATCCTTCATCAATAAAATCTTGGAGCAAAAAGCTCAGAAATCAAAAATTAATCCTTTTTGAATTGTTCTTTTGAATAAATGCCCTCGATTTAATTTAGTATTCAAAGGCAATTATCTATATTTGGTGATAATTGAGAGGGTTAATGTTGAATCAGTGTTGTAAGATAGCATTTGTTGCTGCTTTGTTTTTGCTAAATACAGCGGCGGCACAGGATTCGTTGAGAACAGAAAAATTCAACGAATTGGCTACTCGTGTTCAAAAAATGATGCGCTCAAAAGACAATAGTTTAGAACATCTCACAGTAGTTCACCGCCAGCTTTCAGAATACGCCGATGTTAATCCAGCGCTCTTTAAGGAAATCTCTGACAAACGTCTAAGGTATAGCCTTAGTGAACGAATTCGATACATTAAGATGCGTTCGCGTGGATACGATCTGCAGCAAGCACTCGTATCGATGGCGATTCTAGAAAACGAAAAACCCGATAACATAGAGGTTCAAAAGCTGTCAATAAAAACCAAAAGGAAAGCCCACAACGTTTTGCTAAAAAACATTACTGAAAGCAGAGTCGGCTATACTATCGAGCCCTCTATATCTTATTATACTTTGGGGAAAAAGCCCAGTGAGTTTGCCTTTTTTAATGCTCCAGATACATTATATAACGGGGATAAAGCTAAAATCACTCAAAATTTAATGTTTAGTCTTGCGGGATACAAAACTTTCAACCTAAGACCCTCGAAAAAAATAGGCAACCGGCAGTTTTACACGTATTCTCAGGCAGGCTTAAAGGTCGACTACTTCAATGGAATGCTTATACCGCAATTGAGCGCAATCTTTACACAGACCTCTGGAATTGATATTGGATACGCTTTCAATTTCTCTAATCCTCAGATCCCCGATGTTAATTTTTATAGTATAAATATCGCTGCCTACTACCCGATTAACCAGGTAAGCATTGGCTTAAATGCTAGGATACTTTCTGACTTCTCAGACCACCACTTCTTGCATTACGGTATCACTGCGAAATACAACCTTAAATTGGGTAAAAAAGTAACAAATGAAGCTTTGAAGAAGATAAAAGCGGATATTCAAAATGTAAACGTAAGCCCTCTTAAGTAGGCCTTAGTCCCAAGCATCAGGGTTATCATTATCGGCCAAAAGCTTTTTCCAATTTTTCTCATGAGACTCTGACTCACTTACAATGGCGTGATACTCTTCGGGCTTTAAGTCATAAACATCTATCTCATGACCTGTATAGCTTTCTATTTCCTCAAGCAATACTATTTCACTCTCTGCACAAAAGGAAAGCGCATGACCCTTATTGTTACCCCTTCCTGTGCGTCCACATCTATGAACGTAGTTTTCTGGGTTTTCAGGTAAATCATAATTCACGACATAGTCCATGTCGGGAATATCAATTCCTCGGCAGGCTACATCCGTGGTCACAAGTATACTGTTCTCTCCCTTTCTAAAGCGTTCTAAAATTTCAAAGCGTTCTTTTTGCTCAATACCTCCGTGTAATGCTTCAGTCGATATATCGGCTCTTTTCATTGCCGCTACAACCCTTTCAGCGCGAACCTTGGTGCGGACAAAAACAATAAACTTACCCTCTTCAAACTCATTTAGTAAGTTTTCAAGAAAAAACCTTTTGTCATCCATTTCAACGCGACTGACCGCATGCTGTACATTTTTTGACACTGGATTTTTTGGAGAAACATGGATACGAATGGCATTACGTACCACATCATAGGCCAAAGATTTTATTTTTTTATTTAATGTTGCTGTAAAGAAAAGTGTTTGTCTTTTGTAAGGCAGGTGCTTTTGCACATCACGAATATCGTCATTAAACCCAAGATCTAGCATCAAGTCAGCCTCATCAATTACAAAGTGCTTCACAGCGCTTAAATCAACAAAACCTTGAGAAATCAAATCAAACATTCTACCTGGTGTAGCAACTAGAACCTCGACATTGCTATTCAGCGCTTTGATTTGTGGGTCTTGATCAACACCACCAAAAAGGCCCAAAACTTTGATACCTGTTTTCATGCCTATTGTCGTAAAAACCTCAGCAATCTGTTTGGCAAGCTCCCGCGTAGGCACAAGAACAAGCGCCGAAATTCGGCGGTTATTTGCTTTTCGATCTGATATGATTTGTTGTAAAACAGGAATCGCAAACGCCGCAGTCTTCCCAGTCCCCGTTGGGGCCACAGCCATTACATCCTCACCATCAAGAATGGCTTGAATGGCTCTAAATTGAATGTCAGTCGGACGTTTGAAGCCGAGATATTCCAGCTGAGATTTCAGCTTATTGTCAATATGGTAATCCTTGAATTTCAATGTGCCGTAAAATTACGACAATTAGAAATCAATCGTATGTTCTACCGCTTTAAATCGAAAATCAAAAATTTCCTCTAGCTTCTTTTTCACAATGATTGGATGCATCATCCGACCCAAAAACCCCATCGGTAGCTCGTAAGAAACAATATCCGTCATTTCTACACCGCCTTCTACTTCTTTAAAATGATGTTCATGGTGCCATATTTTGTAAGGCCCAATGCGCTGCTCATCCACAAAAAACTCCAGATCTTTTACCGTTTTGATTTCAGTCACCCAGTTCATGGGAATCCCCAATAAAGGCCTTACCGTATACTCAATCATCAAACCCTCGTACATTTTGGTTGGTAGCTCAGTCTTTACTTGAAATCCTAGCTCAGGAGGCGTAATTTTCTTGAGGTTTAAAGGAGAGGAGAAAAAATCCCAGGTACTTTGTAAATCAGCTTTTATGAGCTGCGTTCGCTTTAGTTGATACATACTAGCTGAAACAAGAATATGCACACAATGTTTACACCAGATCAAAAAAAAGCGGCCGAGGCCGCTTTTATAATTTTCTTATGTCAGTATTAGATATTTTCAATCACCATCGCAGAGGCTCCTCCTCCACCGTTGCAGATCCCAGCGACTCCGAGCTTACCTCCATTTTGTTTAAGTACATGAAGCAAGGTGACTAAAATTCGAGAACCAGAATTTCCAAGCGGATGTCCTAGCGCAACAGCACCGCCATTGACATCTACTTTTGTCGGATCCAGTCCTAGTATTTTTGTATTTGCAATTCCAACAACGGAAAACGCTTGATTCAACTCCCAATAGTCTATATCTGAAACTTCAATATTAGCTTTTGCAAGTGCTTTAGGAACCGCTTTTGAAGGCGCAGTCGTAAACCATTCTGGTTCGTGTGCAGCGTCAGCATAAGATACTATCTTTCCAATTGGAGTTAAACCGTGCTCCTTAACCGCTTCTTCTGAAGCCAAAACAATACAAGATGCTCCATCATTTAAAGTGGATGCGTTGGCTGCTGTAATTGTACCTTCTTTATCAAAAGCAGGACGAAGATTAGGGATTTTATCTAGGAAAACGTTTTTAAATTCTTCGTCTGTTTCTACAATTTTAGGCTCTCCCTTTCTTTGAGGAACAGCTACTGGCACAACTTCATCAGAAAACTTACCATCCTCCCATGCTGCTGCTGCTCTTTTATATGATTCTATCGCAAAATTATCTTGGTCTTCACGCGTAATATTGTGCTCCTTAGCACAAAGCTCCGCACAATTCCCCATAGGTACTTTATTATAAACATCTAACAAACCATCTTTGGTCAAACCGTCAAGCATTTGGATATTTCCAAATTTCGTTCCCGAACGACCCATCATGTAATGAGGCGCCATAGACATGTTTTCCATACCTCCTGCAACCACAACATGATTATCTCCAGCGATAATCGACTGAGCGCCTAATGCGACAGATTTCATTCCTGAGGCACAGACTTTATTGATAGTCGTGCATGGCACGTCATTACCAATACCTGCTCCAATCGCTGCTTGACGTGCGGGCGCTTGTCCGACCCCTGCCTGTAAAACATTTCCCATAAAAACCTCATCAATAACGGAGGCAGAAACACTTCCTTTATTTAATGCTCCTTTGATCGCTGCGGAACCTAATTGGGTCGCAGGCACACTAGATAAACCTCCTAAGAATGAGCCCATTGGTGTGCGAACTGCAGATACGATATATACTGTTTTTGTCATGCTTTCAATTTTTGGATACGAATATAGGTATTTGATTCTAAAAAATGACGCTGCCTAGGCTCTAGAATTTGTGCTCAAGAATTCATTTAATTCTATTTTTGTCGCTAATTTTAAAGTCATGAACTTTGAACTAGAATATTCAGCCGTCTGGCTTATCGGTATTCTTTTACTTTCCATTTTTGCGAGCTGGTTTTCTTACCGGAGGAAAAATGGATTCAAAGAACTTTCTGGCTTATGGAGAACCTTACTTTATGCGTTTCGTTTTATATCTGTTTTCCTGATCGCAACACTTCTATTGGGTATCTTTGTCAAAACTTACGAGGAAAGAATTGAGCAACCCCTCTTCTTTGTAGTCACAGACCATTCAGCATCTATGCTCAATTATAAAGACAGCTCAACAGTAGCTGAAAATATAAAAAAGACGAGAGACAAAATCAGAGGGCAATATGGATCAAAATTTGACATAAAAACGCTCAGCGTTGGTGGGAATATAAAAGACAATGAATCGAATTCTTTTAATGAATCTAGCTCGAATCTAGAAGCTGCTTTTGCTTATATTCATAATAACTTTTACAATAGAAATATTGGCGGCATTACATTTATTTCAGATGGAAATTTTAATGTAGGGGCAAATCCAATATACAATGCAGCTAAAATTAGAACTGCGCCTATATTTTCTCTGGCCGTAGGAGATTCTATTCAAAAGAAGGACCAGCGGGTGCGCTCAGTATTCAATAATCCACTTGCTTTTTTAATGAATGACTTTCCTGTTGAAATAGACATCTCTTCCTTCCAATTNCCCGAGGAAGAATCGGTNATCACCATCTCTAAAAAGGGCAAAGTTATTGCCTCTAAAACCTTACGNTACGGAAAGAATACTGAAGACTTTCAAAAGGTGAGATTTTTGATTCCTGCAGATGAGCTCGGAAATCAAACCTATACAATCAAGTTAGAAGAAAAGAAGAACGAAATTTCATATAAAAACAATAGAAAGAACTTCTACGTTGAGGTTTTAGATTCTAGAAACAAAGTTTTACTGCTTTCANCCGCTCCCCACCCGGATATTTCGGCACTAAAAAATGTACTCTCCACGGATGACAAGATTGAATTTGAATCAGCACTTTTTGAAGATTGGGATGNNAAAGTAAATCAAGCCAATCTTTTGATCTGTCATTCTCCTCAAAAAAACACAGATCTAAATATCATTAAACGCTTTGAGGAGGAGAATATTCCAATCTTATATATCCTTGGACCTTCCACAAANGAATCGCTATACAAACGCCTTTTAATTCAATTCCCTTCTCNAACAGTTGGAAAAAGAGACAACCTTCAAGCTGCATTAAATGATAATTTCTCGGAGTTTGTGATTGATCCATTACTAAGATCATCCTTAAACTTTTACCCTCCATTACAAGGACATTATGGGGACTTTACGCCCCCTATTGGGGCAAAGATACTTTTCAATCAACGCATTGGAAGTGTTCAAAAAGACACCCCACTCCTATTCTTCCAAATCCAAAGAGGAAAAAGATATGCTGCCATTATGGGNGAAGGAATTTGGAGATGGAGAATTAATGAATTTCAAAGGGAACAAAACCATGCTGTTTTCAATAACTTAATAGACAAAACCATTCAATACCTCACGGTTCCTGGAAAATCAAAAGGATTAACTGTTAGGTTCCCGAATAGAATAAGTAAACANGAGGATCTGGTTGTGAATGGTGTATTTTATAATGCTTCTCTNGAGGCAATTACAAGCCCTCTGTTNAATTTAAACATCACTGATGAAAATTCAAAAAAATATACAACACAATTTTCTGTTTATGAAGATGGATATCAAGCGCAATTGGGAAAGCTAAATCCTGGAAGGTATACGTGGGAGGCTGAAACGGAATTTAAAAATAAAANAGAGCGTAAATCAGGGGTTTTCATTGTGGAGGACATCGATCAAGAAAGGGCTGAATCCGTTGCAAACCACAGTGTGCTGAAGCAGCTCGCTGCACAAAGTAATGGTGGTTTTTATAAGCTAGCAGAGTCTGATGGGTTTATCAAAGACTTATCACAACGATCAGAAATTGAATCCGTATCTTTTTCAGAAGAGGTAAGCTTCAAGTTGATTGACTACACTTGGTACCTCATCCTATGTATATTTTTTCTTTGTAGCGAATGGTTCGTAAAAAGATTGAAAGGACTGGGTTAGATAAACTAAAGCTTTACAATTTTCATGGTTATATACTTATCCAAATAATGCACTACACAAAAATAAGTCCCAGCATTATATCTATCTAAAGAAAGTTTTTGGCCCTTTTGAATACCCAAATGCTCACCGTTTAAACCGTAAATTGCTGTTTGTATGGGGCCGGAGTATTCATTGATCGATATATTCACATAGTTCTGTGTTATACTCGGATAAAGTGTTACATCGTCTTCAACGGTATGAAGAGCATGAGCCAAACCAGAACTATTGGAGGCACCAACATTAGATGGAATACTTAGGGAAACATTATTACCAAAATAGTCCAAGCCACCATTGTGCTGTAAATAGTCGGCGGTATCGCTACTTCCATGAATCAGAAAACCACTCCCAATAGCAGGACTACTGTTTTGAATTTGATATACTTCATCATTATTTTCTCCTAAAGAGGACGTATTGAACAACAAAGGATCAGCATAGAGTGCATTATTGGCGAGATCACTATCCAAATCAATCCTAGTAGAATCATAAAAAAGGTTATGACTGATAAAAAGCTCATTGAGTTCGTTTTCAATGAGTGTTGCAATGATCTCCCCATTTTGACCCACAAATAATAAGTTGTTATACACATGAACATCACCGACGTCGGGCCAAAAATAGATTTCTGGATTCAACGTATCATTCACAAAAACAGTATTATTGTAAATGAACGTTCCGACACTAGGACAACGTACCGTATTGCTTCCACAATAATTTGAAACCCAAAAAATCTTGCCCTTTTTGTTCCAAGGGACTCCGTTAGGGTCCTCTCTGTAACCATCATTTACACTAATATTATAGCGATAACCGCAATTAATATTATCTCCCAAGACTTCAGCAAAACCACCTTCATTGTTGTAGCTATAGTTGTACTGAAACACAACATTTTCATTACCATAATCAATATGCGAACCATAAGAATCCATAGGGCCATGGGCATTCATAAATTTATTATGTTGGGCAATTACATTTTTACAATCAAAAGGCCACATACAGCTTCCTCTTTTCCACATTCTTGAATCAATATCTGAACCTGTATGATTGAAAATATTATTCTGAACCAATACATTTTGACTTTTATTAGGCACAAACCCAGAGCCACCTGTGAATTCAAATACACAATTCTCAACAAGAATTTGATTATTCTTGACGGAATCAATGCCATTTAGGCCCACAGATTTAATCCAAAAACCATAATGTCCTGTTTCCGTTATTGTTGTATGTGTAATGCTCGCATCAGATATAGTATTGCGCAGCCCAGCCGTGGTATCCGATTGAGTTTCTAATTTGATGCCATACCCCAAATGAATGTTTTCTACTACCTCGGGAGTTGGATAAATATGATGAATGTAGAGATCATCAAAGGAAAAACCCTCTAGGTCTTGCGTTGTTGCAACGACTTTAACACCGAAACGAACATTCTTGCCAGATCCCCACGAATTTGCCGCTCCTCCGAAACCAGTGAGCCTTTTGACAACTCCGGAGGGGTCCAGATGAGAAAATGAGTTGAAGAGCTCCAAACCATTCAGCTGAATGTGCTCATCATTATAAATCAATATGCATGATTGATAACCATATCCATTTATAATCGGTCTATCTGAACCTCCATATACATCAACAACTATGGGCTGCATCGCTGTACCAGAACCTTTCAACCAAAACATGCCTTCCCAATAATCTCCTGACTTAAAATAAATGGAATCACCGGCACTAAATACCATGGAGTTTAACTTTTCTATCGACTGAAAAGGAAATTCGGTACTCAACCCATCATTTTGGTCATTGCCCAAAGTATTGCTGACATAATACACTTGCGCATGAGAAAACCCAAGGCAAAGTATAAAGCATACATAAAGAGTAGATTTTTTAAAACTGAATGCAGATTGCAAGGGAAACATGACTTAAAANTAACAAATACATCGCATAATTCACGAATGTAAGAGGTAGATATTTAAGCGCCACTTGGACAAACAAAGTCTGTCCTTAATGAAAAGGATTCTGGAATATCTCTGTAACCACCTATTAAATCCTCGACAACATTGAAGCCATTCTTTTTTANAATCGAAGCCGCAATCATACTTCTGTAGCCTCCTGCGCAATGCAAAAGNAAAGAGGTNTTTTTGGGATAGTTTTTAATATTATCCTCGATAAAGTCAAGNGGTAAAGATTTGGCTACTTTCAGGTGCGATGCTTCAAATTCACCTGGTTTTCTCACATCAATAACACATTCTTGGTCAAAATCTANGGAAATAAATTCGTTCACATCAATACGGNCAATTGTTTCTATACTATTGTTCGCAGATAACCAGGTTTGAAATCCACCTTCCAAAAAACCAAGCACATTATCATAACCTACNCGTGCTAGACGCTGAACAGTCTCTTCTTCTTTTCCTAAATCAGTNACTAACATGATTTTCTGTCGATCTGTGGGAATCAATGCGCCAACCCAAGGTGCAAACTGACCCTCTAGTCCAATAAAAATACTTCCAGGAACATACCCAGCGGCAAAATCATNCGCATTACGCGTATCCAATAAAAGCACATCATCTTCAGACAATAAAGCTGTAAAAGAATCCAGANTTAAAGAAGTTAATCCTCTGCGCATTACCTCATCAATAGANTCGTAACCGCCTTTATTCATGCGGACATTCATTCCAAAATATTGAGGAGGAGGCATCAATCCATCNGTAAGTTCTTTAATGAATTCTGCTTTCGTCATATCTTTACGAAGTGCATAATTGGTTCTCTTTTGCTTACCAATAGTGCAGGAGGTTTCACTAGACATATTCTTACCACAGGCACTCCCCGCTCCATGTGCAGGATAAACGATAACCTCATCGCCTAAAGTCATTACTTTATTGCGCAACGATTCAAATAACATTCCCGCCAAATCTTCTTGGGTCATATCTGCGGCTTTCTGCGCTAAATCAGGCCTACCAACATCACCTATAAAAAGTGTATCACCTGTAAAAACAGCAATATCATTACCCNTCTTATCACTCATAAGGTAACAACAAGATTCCATAGTATGCCCTGGAGTGTGTAACACCGTTATTTGCAAGTCACCNATAGAAAAAACTTCCNGGTCCTTTGCAGAGTAGAAATCAAAGCTAGGATTTGCCTCAGGACCAAAAACAATTGAGGCACCGGTCGTCTTNGCTAAATCTACATGCCCNCTGACAAAGTCAGCATGAAAATGCGTTTCAAATATATATTTGATTTTAGCACCATCTGCCTGCATACGTTCGATGTATGGAGCCGTCTCTCTNAGAGGATCAATAANAGCAGCCTCCCCATTAGATTCGATGTAATAGGCACCTTGCGCCAAACATTTCGTATAAATCTGCTCTATATGCATTTGACAAAATTAAGGATTATCATTCTAAAGAATGTACAATTTCCCCTTTAATACAAGTCTTCCAAGCATAGTTTTGCTTAAATACTGGTTTTTTATTTAATGGGCGATCTAACACAACAAATGTAGCATCCTTTCCTTGCTCCANAGACCCAAGCTGATTTTCCTGAAATGACGCAAAAGNCGCCCAAATAGTCATTCCCCTGAGCGTTTCTTCTATAGTGAGTGCCTCATTGCTCAGAAAACCCTTTTCTGGATAGTCTTTTGGTGTCTTCCTATGCACTGCTGAATGAATCGTATAGAAAGGATTGGTATACTCCACGGGAAAGTCAGTTCCCAATGCAATCATTCCAAAAGAATTNAGCAAGGACTTGTATGCATATGCTCCTTGCATTCGATCAGGACCTATTTTTGAAGCTGCCCAGCGCTGATCTGTCGTCGCATGAGTAGGTTGAACAGACGGGAAAACGGCATANTCCGTAAACAACTNGAATTCAGCCAAATCTACGAGCTGAGCGTGCTCCACTCGAAAGCGATGGTCTGGCTTTCTTTGGTAGGCTTCTTTACACATTCTGAGTATTCTAGATACCGCAGCATCACCGATTCCATGACAATTTAATTGGTAATCCACAGATAGACAGAAATCCCGGAGGGTCTCGAGCTCTTCCATAGAGCTTAAAGATAAGCCCTTATAATTTGGATGGTCATGGTATGGTTCTTTTAGTAAAGCACCTCTGGAGCCTAATGCGCCATCCACATAGGCNTTAAAACTTNGAATCAATAGGTTTTTATTGGTATACACTCCATTATTTTTGGCAAACTCCTTATTCGCCTCAGAAGGAGAAAGCATTGCATATACATTCAAGCTAAGACTTTTATTATTTATCATTTCAATTAAAAGGTCTCTTTGATTCGCATCTACTCCTGCCTCATGGACTCCAGTTACACCATAAGTAAAAAGCTCCTCTTGAACCTCGATAAGTTTTGTTTTCATTTCTGCATTTGAGAACTTCGGTATCAAATCTTCAANTAGTTGCAGTGCTGCGTCAACGAACAATCCAGTATATTCACCTGACGTATTTTTGAGTACAGCACCTCCATTAGGAACATCAAATTCCCCAAGTAATTTTATGAATGCATTGTTTAATAAAGCAGAGTGCCCATCTATTCTATANAAGCATACAGGCGTATTGGGAAAAGCTTTATTGAGTAAAACATTGTCAGGAAATTCATTTTGAACCCATAATGANTGGTCCCATCCCATTCCGACAAGCACAGNCTTATTGCTTTTGGATTGATAATCCTTTACCCGCTTTACCATATCTTCTTGAGAGGTACATCCNACTAAATCTGCACTCAACAAAAGCTCGGCATAAGACATAAGGTGGCCATGNGCGTCGATAAAACCAGGATATACCTGTTTTCCTTCCGCATCAATTGANGCAGCATAGGCATATTTATTAAGTATTTGTCGATCAGGTCCAGATTCTAGAATTTTACCATCCCGAATCGCCATAGCTTCTGCTACTGAATTGGATTCATCCATTGTGTAGATATTGGCATTGAAAACAACTAAATCAGCCTCTTCTGACTTCATACATGAGCCAAAGGACAAAACGGTTAAAACAGCTATAAAAATTNTATATTTTTTCATCATTAAAAAGGATAACCTAAACCAAAATGGAATCTAGGAACAAAAGGAGAAGGCATTGTGCTTGTATCAATTCCGGCATCAATACCCTCTTGAAAATATGTAGCTCTGTCTTTTATATCTTGAAANACCCATCTTGCTCCATCCGAGTATGCAGGATTATATATAGGAAAGCCAATATCTAGTCGAATAATGAAATACTCTAAATCTAGACGTAAACCAAAACCTGATGCTACAGCCATCTCTTTCATCACACTATTCAGCTGAAACTGTGCGTCTCTTGAATCCTGCTTGTAGGTCCAAATATTACCGAAATCCGTAAATACCGCGCCCTTAAACAAAGCACCTAGAGAAAAACGATATTCAACAGAACCGCCAATTCTAATNTCTCCAATTTGCGTTAAAGTTCTATCGGGATCCAAATGGTATTTATATGCACCTGGACCTANGGTACGGGCATTCCATCCACGGTTGTCATTTGCNCCNCCTGCNTAAAAGCTATANTCATANGGCAATGCACTTGTACTATTTCCNTATGGAATTCCAAANCCNGCATTNGCNCTAAAATGAANAGANGATTTTGTNTTGATTCTTTTTGANAGTATATATTTTGAATCNACTTTNACAAATTGTGCATACCTAAGATTTAGAAATTCATGACTCCCATCGAACGTCGTATCCTGCATTCCTTGAAAAACTGACAAAACATTCCCTGCCGCATCCAAGCTAGCTGAGAATAAAATATTGGATCCTAGAAAAGGTTTACGACCTGGTCGGAACGTTTTATTTTTATTATTGTACTCAAACGAAAACCGTACATCCTGCCAAACAAATTGATTGCTATAGGCATTTGTCAAGAAAGGATCGTTAATCGAATCTAACCTTTGTTGAAAAGCATCTGTTGGAGAAATATTAATCAACTTAATAACGGAAGCTGCAGGAAGACCTATTTCAAAGATCTGTGTTTTGCCAACTAAAAATTTCCATGAATAATTCAACTGAAAAACCTCCCGTTTTTCAAAAATTTCACGTTTTTCATAATTATAGGCTGCCGTAATTAAGGTTCTAGCTCTATGTCTTTTCGTAAGAAGTGTTGGAGAAAATGGCGCCAAACCAATCAATTCCATTTGTATGCTAGGTGCAATCTCAATCGAGTTAAACAGGTCTATAGACTCCTCCTGGTTCTGTTCAAAAACTTGCGTCTGTGTTTCAAAACCGGCACCAAATGATAGGGTCAACTTAGCGGCCTTCCGGTTTAAGTTTCTATTCACATAATTCAAAGCGGTACTAATTCCTGGTTGACCCGTGGAAGAAGTTGTAAAGCGATTGTCGAAAGCGAAGGACTGCTTTTTGCTTGGCTCAAGATAATAGTGCACATCCATGAACCGAACGGAGCCTGTGTCAGGGAGCTCATAGATAACAGGTTTCACAGAACGAAACACACCAAGCTGGGTCAGCCCTCTAATGGACCGTGTTAAATAATCTCCCTTAAAGTAATTTTCTTTTTCCAAGAAATTATGAAGCTCCAAAATCTCTGCATTAAGCATAGGCTTAGTACCATTAAAATGAACCCAAGCATCTCTATTTCTATCACCATTCAATGAATCGGTTTTCTTGCTGTGAAAATACTCCTTTTCTTTTGTAAGGAAATACTGTTTATATTCTCGATTTTGAAAATCTAAACATTGGCAATAATCGCTAAAACGGCCCTTCACATTTAAAGTATCGCTCAAGTGAAAATGAACTTCGTTGATGCGAGAATATTTATAAGGTCTTAGAAATAAACTATCTGGATTATCAGCATTGGACTCGTACTGAGAATTAAACTTCATCTCTAATACTACCTTTCTTTCCTTATGTGCGGTATCTGCAACAAATTCAATACTAGAGGATGAATATTTATAATACCCATGATTTCTCTGATCTAAGGCAAATGCGTCTCGATAATCAGCAAGTATATCAATATCAAATGCTTTGCCTACGAGCGGATGAACCTTATCATTCAGCAGGCGTTCTGCTGCATAAGCTTTATGATTTCGAATCATAAGGGCATTACCTGAATAAAAAACTGAATCAATATTAAAAACAGGGCCAACATCAAGAATATAGGTTACTTGAAGATTCCGTTTCGCACTGTCTATTTGAATTTGATCCTTCAGAACAATGCTATAATAACCCTTTCTTCGCAAAAAGTTAACGAGCTGCTGATTGGTTTTTTTGTAGGCTATAGAATCAAAAACAATTGGTTCCTCTCCAAATTGATATTTGAGTCTCTCCCGGATCAATAAATGGCTATAAATAGTATCCTGCAATTCCTTTTTTCGATAATGCGTCTTCCCTTTCCTCTTTGCTTTTGAAATCCTCTTATCATTGATTTTTATATATCGCGCCTTTTTCTTTTTTAGTTTTTTTTGAAACTTATCAAAGTGCTTCTTTTTCTTTTCGACAATCTTGGCGGAGTCAATTAGATTGTAGGTACGCAGTTTCAAAAGTATTCCAAATGTTCTTTGATTCGGACGTTGTTTCAAAATAGCCTCCAAGTCATATGCAAACTTTACTTTCTGAACATACTCAATGCGGTTGGACTTTAACAAGAAATAACCCTCAGGTACATTTTTAGAAATAGAGCAAGCACTTAGGCAAAGCACAAGCAATGTATAAAACAACCAAAGTTTATTTATCTTCATCATTGAATTGATACAAAAGTAAGGAATATCATATGCAAAAAATCTCCCAAAAGCATTTAAAGTGGATTAAAAGCCTGCATCAAAAAAAGAATAGAGACCTCGAGCAGTGTTATATCGTTGAGGGAATTAAAATTTGTGATGAAGTCATGCAAGATCATCCTCACCGCATTAAGGATATCATTTGTACAAATGAATACCTCGACAAAATCTCCACAAAACTTCATGCTAAAACTTATACGCTTTCCCCTACCGAGCTAACAAGAATATCTACACTAAAAACACCAAATGCCATCCTACTTGTAATGCACAAGGAAACAAAGCTGAAATTTGATCAAGGTAAAAAGGTTATCCTCTTAGACGATGTACAAGATCCCGGCAATCTTGGTACACTATTGAGAACGGCCGATTGGTTTGGAATCACTCAATTCGTTTGTTCACTGAAAACAGTTGATCTTTATAATCCAAAAACTTTACAGGCCACGATGGGCAGCTTTTTAAGGGTCAATGTATGGTATCAAGACCTAGATGAGTTCCTAGCTAAAAACAAGCTCCAAGTTGGAGGAGCAGTTCTCGAAGGGAAAGAATTCCAAGACAGNGAGCTGCAATCTATGAATGTCTTAATTCTTGGAAATGAAAGCCGCGGAATATCCGAAAAAATAAGGCAACACATCAATCTACCACTAAAAATAAAAAGCTACGGGAATGCAGAATCNTTAAACGTTGCCATAGCTGGNGCTATTTTTATGGAACATTGGGTAAAATAAATCAATTTTTCTNTAGCGTCTTTAAAAGAAAGGACGTACTTTTGCAACTTGCCAAACAGAAGGAAGAATGATTGATGTTGACCTGTACAAAGCCAAAAAACTTTATCCATTTCANGAGGAAACTGTAAATACAATTCTGAANGAATTANCNAGTAANGGCAANGACTTCAACCTNCTTTACCANCTNCCTACNGGNGGTGGNAAAACNGTTATTTTNTCTGANATAGGNANGAANTATATTNAACAATGGAAAAAGAAAGTATTAATCCTTACGCATAGAATTGAGCTTTCTGTACAAACCTCGAAGCAGCTTTCTGCTATCGGTGTNGCNAATAAGATCATTAATTCAGAGGTCAAAGANCTCCCAGATCAAGATGAATATTCTTGCTTTATTGCAATGGTTGAGACCTTGCACAACAGACTGACAGATGACCACGATTTCATTAAAAACGTGGGTTTAGTTATTGTAGATGAAGCCCATTACAATAGCTTTAGAAAGATATTCCAGTATTATGAAGACTGCAACATCCTTGGCGTTACAGCAACCCCACTAAGCAGTAATAAATCCCTTCCGCTAAAAGACAATTATAACCGATTATTAGTTGGTGAATCCATCGCNGGATTAATTGAAAAGTCTTACTTGTCCAATGCAGATACGTTCAGCTATGACGTCAACCTTCACGGTTTGAAAATTGGCACCAATGGAGATTTTACCATTACTAGCTCTGATATGCTCTACAGCAATTACTTCATGCAAGAAAAATTNATTTTTGCNTATGAGGAAGTNGCTTTAGGTAAAAANACATTGATTTTNAATGCAGGAATTGAAACCTCNATTCGNGTNAANGAATCATTCGAAAAACTAGATTANAATATCAAGCACCTTGACTCTACTTTTAGTGACAAGGACAGAAAAGATATCTTAAANTGGTTCAAAGAAACACCCAATGCGATTCTTACCTCTGTCGGAATTCTTACAACAGGTTTTGATGAACCAACCGTAAAAACAATTATCATCAATCGAGCTACTAGATCTCTTACGCTTTATCATCAAATGATTGGCCGAGGTTCGCGTAAGCTTCCCAACAAGTCTNACTTTCACATCATTGATTTGGGAAATAATGTAAGACGGTTTGGGCTTTGGCAAGATTATATCAATTGGCAGGATGCCTTTAAATTTCCAGATAGATTTCTTGAATCTAGAGTTTCTGAACTAGAGGACATGGAATTTGAGGCNAATTATCAGTTNCCNAANGGATNNGATAANTTCATGGATACNNANAANCTNGAANGCTTNAACATNAANGAACGCTACCACGANTGCATTGACAATGGGCTTAAAGGAAAGCAGGCTGTTGAAGAATCAATGGCAAATCATTTTGAGGTGATTCAAGAAAGTGCAAAAGATATGGAACATGGTTTTGAAATACTCGAATTTCTTCAAGACCACATAGAATACAGATTAAAGCATTACACAAAGTGCATCTCTAAAAGTACAGACAATTACTTTAAATTTCTTTTAGAGACCTATAATCGACAGCTTTCTCAAAAAATAAGAGTGAATATAGATGAATCAGAATTGAACTAATCTGCAAAAATTAGTTTATTTTTAGGGCATGTATAAGCTTCTAATTTTCACCTTTTTTCTTCTATGTACAAGTTCTTTTTCTGCGCAAAAGAAAAATCTTAAAGCTTATCTAGACCTAAAAGAATTCTACCACCCATCCATNGGATCATATGTTGAAATTCAGCTACAATTTTCTGGTATATCGACACANCTTAAAAATATTGGTGATTCCGCATTGCAGTCCACACTTGTCATCTATATGGATATATTTGATANTGACTCTTTGGTGGCCTCAGATTCGTATATCCTAAATTCTCCTCAATTTCTTCTGCGAGACAGCATCGTTGAAGATTTCTTTGAAATCAAAAGGTTCGCATTGAATGAAGGGAGTTATACACTCAAGCTTGAGCTCCAGGACTTAGGTGATTCTACCAAAAATAAAATTAATGGATCAGAGAAATTTACAATAGANTCAAGAAAGAACGTTTCTAGTTTCTCAGACATTACCATAGCCGAATATGCCGTACCATCTTCGGCAGGTGGTATCTTTCAAAAATCAGGTTATCAAATCATTCCTATGCTCTCCAAATTCTTTCCAACAGAGCTTTCACAAATGCCCATCTATTTTGAATCCTATAACACGCACAAGCTTAATGGATATAAGGTTCGGATAAAACGCGAGATCATTAATGCAGCCAACAATAGCGTCGTAGATGACTTCACCAAAATCATCACNTATGATACNGCACAAATTCAACCNCANCTGGGNGTTNTNGATATTGAATTGCTNGAAACAGGNNNNTANATTTTAAANCTNTCTATGNTNGATGAGACNTTAAACGAAATATGTAGNACCAGNATNTCATTNGANCGAAGNAANGAAATAACCACAAGNNTNNTNNNTACTGAAATNATANTNGANCCTGCCTTTCANACNTCTATNCCNTCNGACAGNGTTGGATTCTATTTAGAAAGCCTCATTCCNATTGCNAGACCTGCTGAGGTNAANAATATTATNAGCACCCTNAAAACTAANGACCGTGAAAAATGNAGAAAACACCTTCANGCNTTTTGGNTCAAAACGNATCAGGTTGANTCCTANTCGGCNTGGATTAAATATAAAAATCANGTTGACTTTGTGGAAACNGTTTANGGNAACAATTTTCAAGATGGNTTTCAAACTGANAGAGGTCGTGTATATCTTCAATANGGTGCNCCAAACACCTTAATCAACAAGGAGACTTCTCCCTCGGAATATCCCTATGAAATCTGGACNTACAANAAGATTGGTGTATTTAACAACCGNAGNTTTGTCTTTTANAACCCAAACCTCGTCAACAGAGCATACAGATTGCTTCANTCAGACATGGTNGGAGAANTAAAAAATCCNCGCTGGCCCCAAATGNTGTCAAAAAGNAATACNGTTAACGGAAATATAGANGATCCAAANTCNAATAATGTTGACCATTGGGGNGGGAANTCNAACGATTANTACCGCCAGTANTAAATCATGAAAAAACTNGCAGTTGTTATTNTGAATTTCAATGGTGTTGAACATCTNAAAAAACACCTCANNCAGNTAATCAAAAACAGCAGTCCTNANGATNTCATTGTTGCCGACAATTGCAGTACGGATAAATCCATAGACTANNTTAANACTATTGANGGNGTTAAAGTCATTCAAAACAATGAAAANANNGGTTTNGCAGGNGGNTATAACGATGCNTTAAAACAAATAGAGGGGCAATATGANTTTTATTTNCTACTCAATAGCGATGTTGAGGTNAGCCCAAATTANCTTNNACCTTTNNTAAANGCNATGGATGANAANAATATTGNNGCTTGTCAACCAAAGGTGTTGTCCTTAATTAAGCCTACTAGCTTTGANCATGCGGGNGCCTGTGGTGGATACATTGACAAGAATTACTACCCGTTTTGTCGAGGAAGAATATTTGATCATGTAGAGGAAGATAAAGGACAATATGCNTCAGAATCATATGTAACCTGGACCTCTGGAGCCGCTATGCTTATTCGATCGGAGTGCTTNCACAGNGTTGGTGGTTTTGACAGCAGCTTTTTTGCGCACATGGAAGAAATTGATTTNTGTATTAGACTTGGGCATAAGGGATACAAATTCAAAGTGATCCCAACGAGCACAGTCNTCCATTTAGGAGGAGGAACACTCCCCTATTTGTCAGCGCAGAAAGTATACCTGAATTTTAGAAATAATTTATTTCTAATTATTAAGAATCATAAAGGTTGGCTATTCCCNATGCTTTTTAAAAGAATGACGCTTGACGGCATNGCNGCCTATAAATTTCTTTTTGAAGGNAANATNTCTTTTTTCTGGAAAGTATTTTNAGCACATATGGCNCTTTACAGCAATTTTGGTAGCCTTTACAAAAAAAGGAAAGACCTATTAAAANACGCTGAACCTATTGTGAAGTANCGAGGNAACATCTTGNTCAACTACTACCTTGAAAAAAGAAAAACATTTTCTACAATAGATAAGCGAAAATTAAACTCATGAAACCAATAGCATATTGCATTTTCCTCTTTGGAATNTTTACCCAGATNAATGCTCAAGTCATTAAATCTTTACAAAAAGTAAGNGACAAGGCCCATAATGTCATTCANCCACAAAAAAAAGANATGGTNGCATCTCCAGTAANCTTNGTCAATCCNTTTGTAGGGACAGGTGGTCANGGACATACCTTTCCNGGTGCGACAGCTCCATTCGGAATGATTCAGCTTAGTCCTGATACAAGACATGAGGGTTGGGATGGTTGTTCAGGATATCATTATTCTGACTCAGTAATATACGGCTTCAGCCATACCCATTTAAGCGGAACTGGCGTTCCAGATTATTGNGATCTATTAATTNTTCCNCAGAGTNGNAAGAAAGCCAAGGTAGTTCCGGGCTATGAAGATTCTAAAGGATTTGGTTCTACATTCTCTCATAATACTGAAATTGCGAAACCAGGATATTACGAGGTGTATCTNGAAGATGATGCAATCAAAGCGCAGATGACCACAAGTGAACGTGCTGGTATTCATCAGTATACCTTTCAGCGAGAAAAAGATAAGAAATTCATCCTTATTGATTTTGACCACAGAGATGACCTTATTTTTGCAGAATACATACTAGATGATAAAAAGCATATCTCAGGCCAAAGAATTTCAAAAAGTTGGGCAGAAGAACAACACTTCTATTTTGATCTTGAATTCTCGATTGAACCATCAAAAATCAAAAGAGTAANNAACAAACATGGACACAAGCTACTGATTGAATTTCCAAAACAAACGAAAACGCTTAAAATAGCCATTGGAATTTCTCAGGTAGATGAAGCCGGTGCCCTCAAAAATAGACAGACGGAGCTAGATGGTTTTAATTTCAATAAAACAAGAGCCTTGACGAGAGTTAAATGGCAAAAGGAGCTCTCTAAAATCAAAATCAGCAGCGAGGATAGAGAAAAAGCTTCGATATTTTATACGGCCCTTTATCACTGTTTTATTGCACCAAACCTTGCCAGCGATGTGGANGGTCGTTACCGTGGACATGACCAAAAGATACACGAACTTAAAGAAGGAGAGCATCATTATACTGTNTTCTCACTTTGGGATACCTACAGAACCCTTCATCCGCTTTTTACGCTTATACAGCCCGAAAGAACAGAAGAATTCATTAGAACCATGCTCCGCATTTACGACCAAAGGAATGACCTTCCAGTATGGGAATTGGCGTCCTGTGAAACCGAATGTATGATTGGCTACCATTCCGTTTCAGCCATTGCAGATGCTTATCTCAAGGGATACAATGATTTTGATACCAGTAAGGCGCTCGAAGCNATGGTACATACCAGTAAATTGGATGAATACGCGAAGAAAGAATTTGCTACCCAAGGATTCATTAGCTCTGATCAAGAAGCAGAATCTGTATCGAAGACATTGGAGTACGCCTATGATGATTTCTGCATTGCTCAAATGGCAAAGAAAATGGGACGAATGGATCTTTTCAAAGAATACCATAAACGCAGCTTAAACTTTGTAAACCTATACGACCCATCTACAAAATTCATGAGAGCGAGACGCGGTGCACAATGGTTNGGTCCNTTNAATCCNATNGAGGTCAACTTTAATTACACAGAAGCCAACAGCTGGCAATACTCCTTATATGCGCCCCATAACATCCCTCTACTTGCAGAACTTATGGGCGGCAAGGATTCTTTGGAAACTTGGTTGGATCGTCTGTTTGCGGCAGAATCTGACTTGATCGGTAGGCACCAAGTAGACATTACAGGGCTTATTGGTCAATACGCGCATGGGAATGAACCTTCTCATCATATGGCTTATTTGTACAACTATACGAATGCANCCGAAAAAACTCAGNTATACGTGGATCAAATCCTAANNGAGNTNTACACCATNCAANCAGACGGCNTNTCGGGTAACGAGGATTGTGGACAAATGAGTGCNTGGTATGTGATGAGCGCATTAGGNCTCTACCCTATTGCACCCGGAAACACNAATTATCAAATNGGACGACCGCTCTTNAAAAAAGCAGAAATNAAGNTACCCAANANGAAAAAACTTTCNATTCAAGCNCCNAATAATTCGGTATCAGCAAAATATGTCAAAGAGGTTTCATTCAATACTGCAAAAGTAAATGATACGGAAATCGACCACAATCAAATCAAAANAGGAGGANNNCTNTTATTCGAAATGTCTGACAAACCTGTTTCGACATTCAATAACGATATCTANAAAGAAGATAGCCTTTTAAAAACGGACTTTGTACCCACCCCTTTTATTGCAACCGAACAGCGAATCTTTGAAGATTCGATTGTGATTAAAATTGGAAGCAGCAAGATAAACAACCTAAAACAAAGGCTTTATTTCTCTATCAATAATGGGTTATGGCGAGATTATATTCATCCCTTTACAATACATGAAACAAGTACAGTTTCAGTCAAAGCATCTAGGTTTCCGCACGTTTCAGATATACCTCGCAAAGCGAAAATCGTACCATACTGGAGCCCCGTTGTGAAGAGCCTCTTGAGTAAAAGAGATCCGAGTGTAAGTCTGAAACTTCAAACCCAATACGCCAACCAATATGCGGCATCAGGACCGAATACGCTGATTGACGGCGTTCGAGGAGGAGCTGATTTCAGAACAGGAGATTGGCAAGGCTATTTTGGAAAAGACCTCAATGCGGTTGTTAGCTTCGAAGAAGCGAGGGAATTGACCTCCATAGGCATATCATGCATTAGAGACATTAAATCATGGATCTTCTTCCCTGAAAGAATTGGTATCAGCTATTCGCTTGATGGTATAAACTTTACAGCGCTTCCAGAACTCACATACACTGAAGCCTCAACAGACGATTACGAACCGAAAATAAAAGCCTGCATCCAGAAATTAAAACAACCCACGAAAATCAAATACATAAAATACACCGTATACAATCCAGGAAAATGTCCGAGCTGGCACTTGGGAAGTGGAAACGATTCATGGATCTTTTTGGATGAATTCCTGTACAGGTAGCGTTTAGTGTAAAAAGCCTTGTAATGCAATTTAAACATTATTATGCGCTGATTTTAATCTTCTAATTATAGATTATAAGTCAAAAGTAAATAACCTGAATGTAATTATATCAATACCTTTAATAAAACATTTACATGGACGGCACCACAATAAGACGTAATTACAAAGAGGCTCGTGAAATGGCTGCAGAATTTTTGTGTGAAAAATACAATCTAAAAGTCAGTCACAGAAATGATAAAGAGTTGCATCTAGAGACAAGTAAAGGCGTTTTTAGATTATGCCTGTATATACCTGACCCGCACGAAGTACTTTTCGATTTACATGAAAACAATCGCAATAAGGAAAATTTAATTAATGGTACATCAACAGGTATTCAATATGGCGATTGTCTTCTCGAAAAAAAACCCGATTGGAACTATCGTAAAGATGGTTTCCCTCATCACACATCGTTCGTCAAAAAAAACAAGGAATCACTCGGTAATTATGAAAAATCGTTGTCCGAATTTACCACAGGAAATATAAACTATAAATTTAAATTACGCGTAGAGTTAATGATTGATCTATGCAGTGATAAGTTAATCTAAGGTTTTTCAGTATTCGTTTTACGAATATTATTTACTGGATATTACGCATAACTAGGAGCTAAAGAACATGCTTAGCGGCCATGCAAGATCGTTTGACTTATAAATCCCATAAGACACATCCTTGGCACCAAACTTTTTGTTAAAATCAGCCACGCCTTTTGTATTGGAGCCGACGAAATCAAACTTCTTTAGGCCCTTACCCAACGCATTTTCAATGCCATGATCTATCAGATGAAACATAGCGCCTACTTCCTTGGCCTTCTCTGAGGATGCTCCTTTTACGTAGTAACGAACGCCATTCAAATCAATAAAAAAAGCCATAGCAATTGGGGCTCCGTTAAACATAATGGTACTTATAGTTCCTATATCTTTTCCAATAGCCATTTCGATCAATGCTTCCAAACGTCCATAATGCAGTTCTTTCAGGTTTCCGTATTTAAATCCTACCTGTGCCTTAAAAAATGAAACAAAGGCTGAAGCGTCACTATTTTCTTCAAATTTAAAATCATCCGTATGATTCTTTAGAATTCGTCTCGCATTTGTAGAATAATTTTCTCGCTGTCTTGATATATCATCTTGTAAATCGAGTAGCTGAAATGTACCTGTAGAAGTCCATTTATCTGAGGTATCAATATTGAAATTCAAATGAACGAGCGCGCAATTGGCCTCTAAAATAGCACAAACTTGTTCAAATGAATGCTTATCAAAAGAACCTCCAATTAAAGGAATAGTCCGCATAAAAATTGGCTGACGGAATGAAGTGCAAAACCATTTTCTTTTATGTGGGAGCGGAACAATAAGTTTATAGTCCCCAAAAACAAGAAGATCCCACCCTGGATGCAAAATATCCCAGATAAAATCTTGTGCATATAAAGCCTCATGAGGTGAATAAAGCTCGACAGCTGCATTGTACTTTATACGATCTATATTTTTATGATTGATATAGCTCCAAGATTCCATTCAAGAGGTATTGAATTTAAAGACTCGTTTAAGAATGCTGTAAATCTAATCCATTTTTAGCATATGACTTTAAAATCCATTAATTTTATAGGATAATTATATAATCATGAAAATATTTAAACTCCTCACCCTCTCGTTATTAATATCAATTAATTGTTTTAGTCAATCAACTGAAAATACTGTTAATCAGATTAATAACACCGAAGAAAACACAACATCAGAACTTGAGAGCTTAAAAACATTACTTAGCCTGAACGAGGAACAGATAGAAAAAATTTCTAATATCCTAGAAGGAATCAGCCAAAAGAACAGCCAGGTTTCCTCAATGAATCTTATCCAAGAAGATAAGGACGCTATCCTCGAAAACAACCAAAAAGCTAAATCAGCAATGATTGTTGCCGTTCTGAATGAAGAACAAAAAGTAATTTATCTAGAAAGCTTAAATTAATCAGTTCGCTTCCTTGTGATTTTAAGAATCGTAATTCAGAGAATTACGTCTTTTGATTTCTACTCATTTTTGCAATACTATTTGTTTATAAGTGTTCATTGTTTTTTGATTTTTGGAACATCTCTTGTATATCTTTGAGTAAAGCACCTATAATGAGTCAATATATCACCCTAATTTTATTCAGTTTATCCTTAGCTATTACCTCTTGCGGTCAGGAAAACCGGAATCAAACCATAGCAGAACTATCTAGCCAAGAGAAATCTATAAAAGCCTTTTCGATTGATGATTTTCTTACGAAGAATCAAAAACTTGAGACGCTGACGGACTCTATATTTCAATCTCTAAACAAAAAACAACGAATTTCTCAGCTCATTATGCCAGCAGCAGGCAAATATGGCAAGCCGCACGAAACAATTAATGGACTCATAAAGGATAGCCTCATAGGTGGCATTTTAATGCTCAATGGTACTGTCGAACAATTTAAAACTTGGATTCAGGCGTTCAACACCCTAAATCAATCACAAGGTAATCTACCCTTTCTTTACAGTGCAGATGCAGAGCCTAGTCTAGTAAACAGAAAGATTATGG
The DNA here is from genome assembly GCA_002167775.1 of Crocinitomicaceae bacterium TMED16. GTDB lineage: Bacteria > Bacteroidota > Bacteroidia > Flavobacteriales_D > Crocinitomicaceae > UBA952. Next base: position 50,725 of record NHBV01000009.1, read on the forward strand.
GGTCAACTCCCGTGAAAAAGGCAAATGAAATTGATTCTATACAAGAAGTCGAATCGGTAACACAAAAAATAAGTGATGACCTCAACAAAATTGGCATCAACTATAATTTCTCCCCCGTAGTTGACATGTCCCCAAATGCCACTGTTGGGTATAGAAGCTTTGGTAAAAATCCTGAAAACATTATCCCCTGGTCCAATCAGTTTATACAAACCACACAACAAAATAATATCATTGCTACTGCAAAACATTTCCCAGGACACGGATTGGTTTCAGGAGACACGCACAAATCATTACAGGTCATCAATGGCCCACTTAAAGAGATTCAAAACTATCCTCCCCTCATTAAGAATGGCGTGCTTTCCATCATGGTCGCGCACATTGCCATAGAAAACAACAAAATATTTTCTACCGATGGACTCCCATCTACTTGTTCAAAAAAGGTGGTACATGATTTACTGAGGGATAGCTTAAAATTCGAAGGGCTCATTGTCACAGACGCAATGAATATGGGAGGCGTTAGAAACGTTCCTAACAACAACACCAAAGCAATAGCTGCTGGTTGCGACATATTGCTCATGCCTGCCGATGCAAGAAAGGCGCACGGAGAGCTTATGATGGCTTATGATGGAAACGAAATGAAGGAAACAATTGATGCCTCTGTAAAACGCATCATCAGAATGAAAATCTGTCTGGGATTACTTTAAATACAAATCAACAAGCCCTTCAGGCGCATTGATGAGCATTTCTTTTTTTGGCGCATTCATTGAGATCAGCAAGCCCTCAAAAACCGGTAATAGAATTTCCGAACCATTATGGTCCACAACGAACAGAGGATTTCCTTTTTGCTCTAAAACCTCAACAAGAACCCCTAAATCGCCCTTTTCCTGATCTATTACTTTGTAACCAATCAGCTCATGGCCTAAAAATCTTGTTTCATCCACCAATTGAAGCTCAGAGGACGCTATGTATACCTTTTTATCAATCAAGGTTTTTGCATTAGCTTCTGAATCGACCCCTTCGAAATGAAGCGCTACAAAGCCTTTATTCTTGATTTTAAATGATTTGATAAAGAATGGGGTAAAAATACCATCAAGTTCAATGAAAATTGACTTCAAATGTACATATGCACTTGGATTAGAAACATCCATATACAAAGAAACTCCACCTTTGTATCCGTGGAGTTTCACAATTTTACCAATATATGACTGATCTTTCAGATGCATATTCTGCTATTCTGCAGCAGCATCTTTTTTATCATCATCTGAAGCTGGTGCCTCTTCTGTTGTAGCTTCGGCAGCTGGTGCCTCTTCTGCTGCAGCTTCAGCAGCTGGTGCTTCTTCTGTTGCAGATTCGGCAGCTGGTGCTTCTTCTATTATAGCCTCGGCAGCTGGTGCTTCTTCTGTTGCAGATTCGGCAGCTGGTGCTTCTTCTGTTGCAGCTTCGGCAGCTGGTGCTTCTTCTGTTGCAG
>NHBV01000010.1 GCA_002167775.1 Crocinitomicaceae bacterium TMED16
ATTTCTTGTAGGAATTAGAAAATACCGTATCTTTGCCAACCGATATCAATATAAATATCAAAAAATATGTTAATTATACCGATTAAAGAAGGAGAGAACATCGAAAGAGCTCTCAAAAAGTACAAGAAGAAATTCGAGAAAACGAAAGTGATGCTTCAGTTACGTGGACGCAAGCAATTCGAAAAACCTTCTGTTACAAAAAGACAGCAAATTATTCGAGCCTCTTACAAGCAGAGAATGCAATCATTGGAAGGGTAACCTTATCAAAAAATATACGTTATTAAAAGGAGTCATTAGACTCCTTTTTTTATGTTCGAAAAATTCATTTCATACCTCAAGTTCGAAAAACGCTATTCAGCGCATACACTGAAGGCATATGAACGTGATTTAAACGACTTTCTCGTTTATGCAGATATCAAGAAATTAAATGAGTTTTCTGACCTCAGCGCCTCTTATATTCGTTCGTGGATTGTTCATTTGATTGAAAATGGCTTGAAAAATAGATCTGTGAATAGAAAGCTTGCTTCATTGCGAAGTTTTTATAAGTGGTTGGTTAAAGAGCAGTATATTGAATCCTCTCCAATGGGAAAGGTAAGTGGTCCAAAGAGTGAAAAGCATTTGCCACAATTTGTAAAAGAGTCGGAGTTGAAACTAGAAAAGCTTCAAGGATTATTTGAAGACAATTTTGAAGGTAAGAGAGATGGATTAATGTTTGAACTTTTTTATCAGACTGGAATTAGACTGAGTGAGCTCATAGGTCTAAAACTGATGGATGTTCAGCTGGGAAAGATCAAAGTTTTAGGTAAAAGAAACAAAGAACGCATCATTCCTATTTCAAATAGCTTACAGAAGCAGATAGAAGAATATGTGCAATTAAGGCACGAAAAAACACAAAAAACACGTGAATTACTTGTCTTAGAAAGTGGCAATAAACTCTATCCGGCATTTGCTTATAGAAAAATAAATAGCTATCTTGGAAAGGTAACGACGTTGGATAAAAAGAGTCCTCATGTGTTGCGTCATACATTTGCGACACATATGCTTAACCGTGGCACGGGACTCGAGACCTTGAAAGATTTGCTGGGACACGCAAATTTATCGGCTACTCAAATTTATACCCACAATTCGTTTGCGAAGTTAAATTCAATTTATTCACAAGCTCACCCGCGTGGGCGTAAAACCAATTAACCTATGGATACTCGAATGCATGCAGTTCACTTTAAAGCAGACCAGAAATTATTGAAGTTTATTCAAGAAAAGCTAAATAAATTAGAACAGTTCAACGATCAAATTGTATCAGCTGAGGTTTTTTTAAGATTGGAAAATGACCGTGATAAGGAAAATAAAATAGCGGAGATCAAACTTCATGTTCCAGGGAAGGATTTGTTTGCAAAAAAGCAGTGCAAAAGTTTTGAGGAAGCTGCCGATGTTGCTGTCGAGGCCTTGAGAAGACAAATCATGAAAGACAAGACTAGATAATTGATTTTGCGCTTTCTCCTTTTCTTATTTTGTTTACAACTATTACCTGTACTCAGTCAAGAGCCCTCCTCAGATGAGCAAGAATTGTATGAGCTCATTATGGATTATAGAGCCTCAAAAGGGCTCCCGAACATAGCTTTGTCTCCATCTTTGACTAAAGTAGCTCAGATACACAGCAAAGATTTATCTGAAAATAGACCTGATCAAGGAAAATGTAATGGGCATAGCTGGTCTAATGAAGGTGATTGGACTCCGTGCTGCTATACATCAGACCACAAGAAAGCCTCTTGTATGTGGGACAAGCCCAAGGAGCTTACTAGCTATCAATTTCCGGGTTATGAAATCTCCTGTGTTGGGAGCGAACCTCTATCTCCTTCAAAAGCATTGGAGACCTGGAAGAAAAGCAAACACCATAATGCTGTGATCGTCAATAAAGACATTTGGGATGCTCCCTGGAAAGCAATCGGTGTAGGCATGTTCAAAGGCTATGCCACGGTTTGGTTCGGTCATCAATCCGATAACTAATTGAGAATTTCTTTATTTAATAGCTCTAGGTATTCAAAGGAATGCTTCGTCAACTGAAACAAAAGGTGTAGTCTATTGTGTTCATTCAAAATCATAAGGTCTTCAATTACACCATATGATTCCATATAAGCATGGTAAAAAGTTTGAACAGTCTTTCTCGGTAAAGATTCAATAAATGTAACAACTTGCTCCTGCTGTAAAGATTCGGGAGCTTCAATGTCCACAGCGTTTTTATTTAAATTATCTACAATAAAATGGCTTAGGTATTCTGCACAGGAAATGAGTGATTGTCTTTTAACTTCAGTGGGGATATACTCCTTCGCTTCCTCACAAAGTTTATATTCATCAAAACCCATAAGATATTCCCGGAACCTTTCGTTTTCGGTGAGTAGTTTCATAATGTGATTTTAGAATACAAATAAAAATCACAGCATCGTAATTTATTTACGTACTACCCTAAAGCTTCTTGAAATTATATTGATAGACCTAACTGTAAAGACTATTTGATGGTGTAGGTTAATCCAATAACAAGTCCACCTGAGACTGCCTGCGTAGGTTCATGGGTTGGATGCCAAAATCCTGGATCCTCCTCACTTCCGAGAGAATTTCCCTCACCATCTACCCCCATAAGGTCTCCGAAGCTATACTGTAGCCGGATGCCAAGTAGCATGCCCAAAGGCAAATCACCGAAGGCTATTTTAGAACCGAAGCCTAGGACTCCAGAAATATATGACGAGGCATAATATTCTTCAGAAATATCATAGGTTGGTGATCCTTCATAGAATGAAATTCCAAGTAATTCTCCTGAACGCTCAAAATATGCACTAGAAATATTTGTGAGCTGAGGACCTAATTCAATATAGGCACCTTTCTCACTCTGAAACTTTAGTAGCAAAGGAATTTGAATTGTCTGTAATTTAACATTTGAGGTGTAGCTCCCAGTAGATACATCGTTTACGGAATAAGCTCCAGTGTATGCTGCATTGTGCGTGCTATATAAAAATTCAACACCAAGGCCTGTCATTCCAAAATAGATATTTCCTGCGACACCATAACTTGAACCCCATGCAGCAGCGTAATCCTGGGTTGCACCCTTGTCTGAAATATTTTTGTTTAATAGCCATGTTGAGTTGGCTGCACCTTTAGCCTGTACGTCAATAGCGAATTGTCCGTAAGTAAAACTAGAAAGTAATACGAGCGTAAATAAAGAGAGAAGATTTTTCATGAGTATTTTTTTGATTCGTGTTACGAAAATAGGATAAATGTTTTTATTGCCGAATAATTTTTTGGGTAAATATGCCTTGATCACTTTGGACAATAATAAAGTAGGCTCCAGAACTTAGCTTGTTTAAGCTTAGTGCTGTATATCCATTATTTGAAATAACCTCCATTAGTATTTTTCCATGTAGGTCAAGGACTTGAATACGGCTATTTTTAGGGCATTCTATATGTAGTTTTTCCTTTGTAGGATTAGGATAGACGCTAATCAAATCATCCGATTCAATAGCTGGAGTAGAAAGGTCGTCTTGCGAACAGTCTCCAGGCATATTTGCATCCATCCAATTTAGTCTCTCTGTAATCCAGGTGATCATAGTGCTGATTTCTTCTTCATACGATTGTGGGATAGGATCTGGTTCAATCCAAATAGACTCCCCAATAAAGTAGTCCCATTTTTCAAAATTTCTTTGAAGCGCATCAGACAAATAAGCAGTGTCTTCTATGATCCAGTTTATTATGCTATCTGTTTGCATAAAGGATTGGCGAAAGTTGGTCCAACGACATTTTAGGCGGTTCTGAAAGACAGGATCTTCCATCATGTTTTGCCACCACATAGGCATAGATTCTAGGTCCCAGCAATCCTGATTTTGAAGATAGGTCCATCCAGTTGAAATATTGTTGGAGCAAACTAAAGATACTCCATAGGTTTGGTCAAAGTCCCATATAGGGCCAGCGACTAGTTTACCTCCTTTACTATCTTTATCCTTATGCACATAGGAGCTAAGCTTATATCCATCGGAGTTTTTACTAAACTCATTGATCAATAAAAAATCTGTGAAGGAATTTACGTCTATATAGTCCGTATATCGAATTCCTTCGTCGTTAGTGTAATCATCGGCAAAAAGGGCGTCTTCGAAATTTGCCATCCAATCTTGAATATATAGAGCCTGCTGCGGCTTGATCTTTTCTGCTTTTGGATAATACCATTGATAAAACATAGGGTTTCCTCCCTGTGAATTATAGTTAGATTCAAAACCTTGCGGATCATCCAACCAATCCATTCTTAAAATATACCCTCCCGTTAAGGAATCTCCGGCTAGATCATCTTCATCGAGCTTTGCAATATCGACTCGGTCATCATCTCGTTTTATTTTTTCAACTAAAATATAAATCCCGCGATAGTCACCGTTTAGTACAAGCTCCACATATTTGAATTCTGAAGCATATTGACCCATGCGTTGGGCAAGATGAAAGCTCATTGGAATCCGTACTTGTGATTTATCAATTACCATAGCGTGTAAAATCCAATCTTCTTCTCCTCCCATTCCAAAAAGGTTTACACTTGTGTCCTCATCTGCTAAGTTTCTTAATTCAAGCGAATATGTTTTTTTATCAAAGCCTTGTGTTGAGTTTCCGCGTGTTTCAATAGCTAATTCGCTACTGTGGTAATTAAACGGATCATTCATTGAATTTATGCCTCCATTTGTATCATAAATGATACCTATTGATCCTTCTATTTTGGGTTCATCAGGTATTTCATCTTCAGTTGTGACAACGACTATCGGAAGATTGGAACTAGAAAGCTGTGCTGATATACAGGTAATAACTTGAAGAGCAATAAGTAAGCTGATAAGTTTGTTTGAATGCATAATCATCTAAGGTTAAGAGACTTTCTTCTAATAACGATTTTTTATTGGCTTAGTTGCTCGAGTTTTCCTAGTCTTAACGAAGCAGATTAACATGTCCAGAAATTGTGTTTCTTTCATCTGTATCTGGCAACTTGTAGATGATTTTCCAAATGTATACTCCTTCAGGAGCATCCATTCCGCCCATTCCATATGTTCCATCCCAACCTAAATTGGGATCGTGACATTCAAAAACGATTTCACCCCACCGATTAAAGATCCATAAAGTATAGTTATGTGGGTCTATAGATGGCGATATAATTGGCTTGAAATGTTGGTTATACTGATCTTCATCTGGGGTGAATGAATTTGGAATGAAAATCACAGGTTCTTCCTTGCATTCTATAAAAAGCGCTGCGGTATCTGCACAACCTTGATCTGTGCTTACGATTAAACTGGCCATATAGCCATAGGTATTGTTCTCATATAAATGCTGAGGATTCTCCTCGATTGCGAAACTTTCATCACCAAAATCCCACAAGAAATTTGTAACGAAAGAAGAAGAAGAATTATAAAACTGTACCCACTGACTGCTTAAGTTTATGACGGCTGGTGCTGCCGTAAAATTCGCCTCGGGGTTACTTTCTAAACAGATAAGATTGTTTTGCGTTAGCGATGAGACACAATTTTGCTGTGTACTCGTAAGGGTCACATCATAACATCCTGATTCGGTAAAGGTAAGGTTACTACTACACGTATTGAATGTATTTCCATTACTTATACTCCAATCACAATTTGTATTTGCATTGGCGAATGAATTTGAAAATTCGATTTCAATTGGAGCACATCCGGCAGTTGAACTTACAATGATATCAATTTGAGGATTCTCGACTACTATACAGTTTAATGTTGCCAAAGAATCACAACCTGTAACTAGGCTTTCCAGATTAGCAGTTTGTATGCCTTGCGTATTAAAGGTCAAACCATTCCAATTAAATGGAAGATCCGAAGCACAAACTGTAGTGTCGGTATTACTCAAAAGTGTAGGGTTGACCAATAAATTCAATGTTGCTAATGAATCACAGCCTGTGGCTAAACTTTGTAAGTTAACTGTATTTACACCTGAGTCATTTAAAGTCAATCCATTCCAGACAAAAGGAAGCTCATGGTCACAAATGACAATATTAGTGGTACTAAATAATGTTGGATTCACGATCACGTTTAATGTAGCAAGTGAATCGCATCCTGTCAGTATGCTTTGAAGGGTTGCTATCTGCTGTCCAGCTGCATTAAAACTTAACCCATTCCAAATAAATGGTAATTCTGTATCACACACAATAGTATCTGTAATACTCGTTGAGCTTGGTAGCACTGTTAAATTCAAGGTTGCTATGGAATCACAACCTGTAATTGCGCTGCTTAGGGTTACTGACTGAATATCAGCGCTATTAAAAGTTAATCCGTTCCAGGTTAAAGGTAGCTCTGTATCACATACTGTAGAGTCAGTTGTACTTAATAAGTTTGGGAGAATGGTGACATCTATCGTGACACTAGAATCGCAACCTACGGCATTCGTCAATGTCGCATTATAGGTACCGGTGCTATCAATATTCAATCCGTTCCATAGAAAAGGAACTTCTGTAGCACATAGCACAGAGTCGGTTAAACTGAATGATGGTAAATTTATGGTGAGATTTAAGATTGCGGAAGAATCACAGTTGTTCTCACTTAATAGAATTAAGGTGTCATTAGCTGCTGTATTATAGGTAAGGCCATTCCAGACATAAGGTAATTGAGCTTCACAAAGTGTTGTGTTTTCAATGCTCGTTTGTATTGGCAGCACTGTCACATTTATAGTGTCATAGTCTGGACAGGCACCAGAATTTGCGGCAATCAATGTTTCGACAACATATTGCTCCACGATTGGTCCGTTTGAGCTGTTGGTTATTGTGGCAGTTGGATTGGAGATGCTGGTATCATTTAAAGACGTTCCGTTATTCCAAGAATAGGTGTTGTCTGGATTATTTGGAACACCAATCTGAATAGGTTCACCACTACAAACTGTAACATCTGAGCCAGCATTTGCTTCCGGAAGGTCAGCAAAGATTGAGACATTTCTTATAGAGTGTTTGTCATACAACCCCCCTGTACTAGCCGTGAAACCCATGTAGCCTGCAAAATTGACCGGAAAATATTCGGTCATGTATAACGTGCCATTGATGGTTAAAGTTATTGTTCCATTATTGTACGTAATTGTTGCGGAATTGTAGGTGCTTGAGCGAATGAAATTAAGGCTTCCACCTACATTGTCAATGTATTCAATTCCTGGAGAAAGTGCAGGGTTTTCGGCATATCCAACTCCGCTGTAGATTTGTAAGGCGGGATTTGCCGCACCCCAATTGTTATACGTGTCAAAAACGACTTTTATTCCATTTGCTGTTGAAGGGATTCCTATACCTCCTCCAGATACAAAACCAATGGGAGGGACGTCTAAAAAGCAGAAAGCAAGGCCATCAGCCCCATTACCTTCCCAAATCCTAAAATCAAAATCGACATGCCATTGGTTGCATGTAGATAGGTCCAACGGATTAGAATAAAAAACACCTCCGCTACTTGTATTCACCTGATTGGTAAGAATGATTTCGTCGAAATCAGCGTCGCTGTCACCCCATGTATCACTCACATATGCTGCTCCCGTTAGGTTCCAGCCGCTTGTATTGACAGGGTTTCCTTGTAGCTCTGCAAAGACAAGCTGAGCTTTACAAGTTTGGACGAAACTCGCAAATAAAAGGAGAGATAATAATTTCGACATTAAAATGTAGTTTAGCACCTCTAAGATAGAAACAAAGGGACTCTTCTCAAAAAAAACACCTCTCTCTTTTTTTAATTTAAGGGTTGAACCTCCAAGGTCCCAATTTAAAGCAAGATTTAGAATCAATATCAAGTATTTTTTAGAAAACTGATTTTTGTCATTTTTTTATCATTTTGATGAACCTAGATTTGTCCAAGAATGATGAATTACGGCTCCATAGAAAAGAATATTTCAATTATTGCATTGAGCAATTAGTCTTTGGATGGGATTTAAAAATACGTAAAAGCCGTCCGAAAGGATGGCTTTTTTTACTTAAAAGAAATAAACAATTAAAGCGATGTATTATTCAGAAAATACAATATTATACCTCGATGGAAAATGGATTAAAGCGAAAGATGCTAGCGTGACACTTTTTAACCAATCTTTGCATTATGGCAATGCTGTTTTTGAGGGTATTCGTTCTTATGCCACAGAGGACGGAACTTTGATTTTCAAGGCCAAAGAACATTTTGATCGCCTGCACTACTCAGCACAAAAAATGCAAATCCCTTTATCGTGGAGCACCGAAGAATTGACTAAAATATCCTATGAATTGCTCGATCGAAATAATTTAAGTGATGCCTATTTACGGCCCCTAGTTTATCCAGGGGAAAATATGAGTTTGGTTGCTGGAGCGGAATCTCACTTGCTACTTTGTGCATGGGAGTGGGGAAGGTACTTGGGCGATTCATTATTGCGCTTGATGACCTCCTCTTTTCAGCGTCCCAATCCAAAGGCATGTTTTGTAGAAGCAAAAGTTACGGGCCATTATACAAACTCAATTCTTGCGACAACCGAAGCAAAGCAAAAAGGCTATGATGAAGCATTGTTACTTGATATGGATGGCAACGTAGCTGAAGGTCCGGGAGCCAACTTTTTTTATGAAAAAAACGAGATTTTATACACGGCTCCACTAGGAAATATATTGTCAGGTATTACAAGGCAAACCATATTTGAATTGGCCGACGAAATGGGATTCGAGGTTCGTGAGCAGTTTTTTTCTCCCAAGGATGTCTATGATGCTGACGGTGCATTTTTTACCGGGACTGCAGCTGAGGTCGCAGGGATCAAAAGTCTAGATGGAAATAAGTTTAACCTACCATGGGAAGACACATTGGGTTTTGAACTATCAAGAGCCTATCGCAATCGTGTGCAGAAAAAAGAGTATAAGAACTTTGAATTAGTATAAGATGAAATTGAATAAATATAGTCAGCGTGTAACCCAAGATGATTCGCAACCGGCGGCTCAAGCCATGCTTCATGCACTTGGTTTAACAGAGGCGGATTTTTTAAAACCATTCGTAGGAATTGCGAGCACTGGTTACGAGGGTAATCCTTGTAATATGCACCTTAATGACCTAGCAAAATTAGTGAAGGAGGGAACACAACAAGAAGACCTTGTGGGGTTAATATTTAATACAATAGGTGTAAGTGATGGTATTTCTATGGGGACTCCAGGTATGCGTTTTTCGCTTCCTTCTAGAGATATTATTGCAGATTCTATGGAGACGGTTGTTGAAGGGATGTCCTATGATTCTTTGGCGACTGTGGTCGGTTGTGATAAAAATATGCCTGGGGCATTAATAGCTATGCTTCGTTTAAACAGGCCAAGTATTTTACTTTATGGTGGAACTATTTCTTCAGGTTGTCATGAAGGAGAAAAACTTGATGTGGTTTCTGCTTTTGAGGCATGGGGCAAAAGGAATGCAGGTGTAATTGAAGAGCAAGATTACAAGACAATCATTAAAAAAGCATGTCCTGGAGCTGGAGCTTGTGGAGGAATGTATACGGCCAATACAATGGCAGCAGCTATTGAAACACTTGGTATGTCTTTGCCTTTTAATTCTTCTAACCCAGCCTTGAGTGACGAGAAAAAGCAAGAAAGTATTGAAGCAGGACGTGCGCTTCGATTACTCATTGAGAAAGACATCAAACCTAGTGACATCGTTACAAATAAGTCTATCGAGAACGCGATACGTTTGGTAACCGTTTTGGGAGGTTCGACAAATGCAGTATTACATTTTTTAGCGATTGCCTCTGCGGCGAATGTTGATTTTACCCTAGATGATTTTCAAAGGATTTCAGACAGTACACCATTTTTAGCAGATTTGAAACCAAGTGGAAAGTATTTGATGGAGGATCTTCATGACGTAGGAGGTGTACCTGCGGTATTGAAATACATGCTGAAATTAGGTATGCTACATGGAGATTGTATGACAGTTACTGGAAAAACATTGGCTGAGAACCTATCTGATGTGGCTGATTTAAGACCAGGACAAAAAGTAATCCTACCAATAAACCAACCCATCAAAGCGTCAGGTCATATAAGGATTTTAAAAGGCAATCTTTCTCCAACCGGAGCGGTAGCTAAAATAACTGGAAAAGAAGGTCTGAGATTTACGGGGAGAGCGAGGGTGTTTGAGTCTGAATATGCTGCTAATGACGGAATTCGTGAAGGTAAGGTCATTAAAGGAGATGTCGTCGTAATTCGATATGAAGGTCCTAAAGGAGGTCCAGGTATGCCGGAGATGCTCAAGCCAACAGCTGCGATTATCGGCGCTGGTTTAGGAAACGATGTTGCCTTGATCACAGATGGAAGGTTTTCAGGTGGCACGCATGGTTTTGTTGTTGGGCACATATCACCAGAGGCGCAAGAGGGAGGGCCTATTGCAATGGTAAATGATGGAGATAAAATCACCATAGACGCTGTGAAAAACTCAATAGAATTGAATATTTCTAATGAAGAGCTCAATAGAAGAAAAAGCAAATGGATTGAGCCACCATTGAAGGTGAAGCGTGGTTCGCTGTATAAGTATGCAAAATTGGTGTCATCTGCTGCAGAGGGTTGTGTCACAGATAATTTTTAGGAATATGGAAAAGCTAAAAGAAACTTCAAGGCCTAAAAAACAAGAAAGTATAGCGCCTAAAATGAGTGGCGCTCAAGCGGTTGTGCATTCATTAATTCAAGAGGGGGTTGATCTTATTTTTGGCTATCCTGGAGGTGCAATAATGCCTGTCTATGATGCTCTATATGATGTAGAGGACAAGCTCAAGCATATCTTGGTAAGGCACGAGCAGGGTGCGACACACGCGGCTCAGGGTTATGCAAGGGCTTCAGGAAAAGTAGGTGTTTGTTTGGCAACTTCCGGCCCTGGCGCAACAAATTTAATTACGGGAATCGCAGATGCCCAGATCGACTCAACACCCATCGTTTGTATTACGGGACAAGTCGCTAGTTCTTTACTAGGAACGGATGCTTTCCAAGAAACTGATGTGATCGGGATCTCAATGCCTGTTACAAAATGGAATTTCCAAGTCACACGCGCCGAAGAAATTCCTCAAGCAATTGCTAAAGCCTTTTACATTGCGAAATCTGGGAAGCCCGGACCTGTTTTAGTAGATATCACTAAAGATGCACAGTTTGGTGCCCTAGATTTTAATTACAATCCTTTCAAAGGGATGCGCAGTTATGTTCCAACGCCATCTCTAGATTTTAACAAAATAACAGCGGCGGCAAGAATCATAAACGCTGCAAAGCGTCCCTTCGTTCTTTTTGGCCAAGGGGTGATTTTAGCTGAGGCTGAAGCCGAATTTAAAGCATTCATTGAAAAAGCAGATTTACCTGCAGCTTGGACAATATTGGGCCTTTCTGCATTGGATTCGGATCATTATTTAAATGTAGGAATGCTCGGCATGCATGGAAACTACGCACCAAATAAGCTGACCAATGAATGTGATGTTTTGATCGCCGTAGGAATGCGTTTTGACGATAGAATAACAGGCGATTTATCAAGATATGCAAAGCAAGCGAAAGTCATTCACTTAGATATAGACCCTGCCGAAATAGATAAAAATGTAAAAACCGATGTTGCCGTTCTTGGAGATGCCAAAGCATCACTTGAAGCACTAACAAAATGTATTGATGCCAAAGACAATAAGTCCTGGATTCATGAATTTCGTAAGCTAGAATTTGAAGAATTTGAAGCCGTAATCAACGATGAATTAAATCCGAGTATTGATGAGTTGAGTATGGGTGAAGTGATTCGTTCAATCAATGACCAAACAAATGGTGATTCAATTATAGTGACGGATGTGGGACAGCATCAGATGGTGTCTTGTCGCTATGCAAAATTCAAGGGAAGCTCTAAATCGATGATTACATCAGGAGGTTTAGGTACAATGGGTTTTTGTTTACCAGCTGCGATTGGTGCAAAAATGGCAGTTCCGAATAAACAAGTCATTGGTATTATAGGAGATGGTGGTTTTCAAATGACAATTCAAGAGCTAGGTACCATATTTCAAACGAAAATACCAGTTAAGATTGTTGTTTTAAATAATGAGTTTTTGGGTATGGTTCGTCAATGGCAGGAGCTCTTTTTTGACAAAAGATATGCATCGACAACGATGGTGAATCCGGATTTCCAGAAAATTGTTGAGGGCTATAATATCGAATCTAGGAAAGTGACAGGTCGAAGAGATTTAAATGGTGCAGTTGGAGAAATGCTGGCACATGAAGGTGCCTATTTTTTAGAGGTCAAGGTAGCAAAGGAGAATAATGTTTTCCCTATGGTTCCTACCGGAGCATCAGTATCAGAAATCAGATTAAAATAGAAACTATGAAAAAAAGATATACCATATCCGTATTTACTGAGGACATTGTAGGGCTTTTGAATCGGGTAACTATCGTTTTTACGAGACGAAAAATAAACATTGAAAGTATCGCAGCTTCTGACAGTGAAGTTCAAAATATTCACCGCTATACGATTGTTATCAATGAAACAGAAGATCTGGTGAAGAAGGTAACACTTCAGCTTGACAAACAGGTTGAGGTAATAAAAGCGGTGTATCATTTAGATGAGGAAATCATCTATCAGGAGATAGCCCTATTTAAAGTACCCACCGATATTTTGATGCAGGGCGGTGAAGCCGAGTACATCGTCCGCGCACATCACGCGCGTGTTTTAAGTGTTGAGCCGGAATTTACAGTCATTGAAAAAACAGGTCATAAAGAGGAAACACAGCACCTGTTTGATGAACTAGAACCTTTTGGAATATTAGAATTTGTGAGGTCAGGAAGAGTCGCGATCACCAAACCAATGCGCACCTTGACATCAATTGTAAATGAATTAGAAAACACCTATTAATAAGATTATGAGTAATTATTTTAACACCTTAACAAAAACACAAAAATTAGAACAACTGAGTAAGTGTGACTTCCTCGAAACATCTGAATTCACAGATGGACTTGAGGTCTTGAAAGGTAAAAAAGTTGTGATTATCGGATGCGGATCTCAGGGCCTGAATCAAGGATTGAATATGAGAGATTCTGGCTTAGACATTTCCTATGCATTAAGAGAAACTGCTATNGCCGAAAAGAGAGGTTCTTATCAGAATGCGGTTTCAAACGGCTTTGCCGTAGGAACCTATGCCGCGCTGATTCCAAGTGCAGATTTGGTTATCAATTTAACGCCGGACAAGCAGCACTCGGCTGTCGTTCATCGTGCGATGCCCTTAATGAAAAAAGGGACTACTTTGGCTTATTCNCATGGGTTTAATATCGTAGAAGAGGGCATTAAGATCAGAGAAGACATTACAGTCATTCTCATGGCGCCAAAGTCACCTGGTTCAGAAGTTCGAGAGGAATATAAAAGGGGATTTGGAGTGCCAACGTTGATTGCTGTGCACCAAGAGAATGATCCCAATAGTACTGGATTTGANTGGGCCAAGGCCTATGCTTATGCAACTGGTGGTCATCGTGCTGGTGTTNTTCATTCTTCATTCATTGCTGAGGTTAAATCAGATTTGATGGGCGAACAAACCATACTTTGTGGAATGCTTCAATCCGGATCATTGTTGGCTTTTGATAAAATGATNGATGACGGTGTGACTCCGAGTCATGCGGCTCAGCTTATTCAGTACGGCTGGGAAGCACTTTCCGAGGAGCTTAAAAAAGGGGGGCTCACCCAAATGCTTTCTCGTGTTTCTGATGAGCATAAAGTGAAGGTATATGCGCTTTCAGAAGAACTAAAAACGATCATGAGACCCTTGTTTCAAAAACATATGGACCGTATTATGTCAGGAGAGTTTTCTGCTGAAATGATGAAAGATTGGAACAACAACGACTTTAATCTTTTGACTTGGCGTGCACAAACACTTAAAACGGCATTTGAAAAAACAGAGGTTTCAGAACCTAGTTTTTCTGACCAAAACTATTTTGATCATGGAACTTTGCTTATGGCGCTTGTGAAGTCNGGCGTTGAANTGGCTTTTGAAACAATGGTTTCCGCCGGGATTAAAGANGAGTCTGCCTATTACGAGTCTTTGCATGAGCTACCATTAATTGCCAATACTGTAGCCAGGAAAAAGCTCTACGAGATGAATAGAATTATCTCAGATACTGCCGAATACGGATGTTATTTATTTGACCAAGAATGTCAGCCTTTATTGAAGGGTTTTGTATCGAGCCTAGATGCGAATCTTATGGGTACATCATTTCATCCTGCTGGCGACGAGTTGTTAAATTTAGCGCGTGTCAATGAATCCATTCAAGGGCATCCTATAGAGATGGTTGGTCTAACCTTGAGAGCCGCTATGGCGCCTGAGAAACAAGAGCTGAGTCATGTATAAAGTNGAGCTTTCTGCTGTTGANGCTGCNGCCANNCGACTTGAAAATNTTGCGCTTTGTTCCCCTCTTGGATTGAATGAAACNCAGTCTCGTGAATTCGGNGCCTCAGTTTATTTCAAACGCGAAGATTTACAACAGGTTCGATCCTATAAAATTAGGGGAGCTTTCAATAAAATTTCAAGTATCCCGCCAGAAGATTTAAAGAAAGGAGTGGTTTGTGCAAGTGCCGGAAATCATGCACAAGGTGTGGCATATTCATGCGCGCGCAAAAAGGTTAAAGGAATGATTTTTATGCCTACGCCTACACCCAAGCAAAAGATTGCGCAGGTTGAAATGTTCGGCGGTGAGTATGTTGAGGTGATCCTTGTGGGAGATACTTTTGACGATGCTTCAAAGCAAGCAAGAGACTACTGTAAAGCCAATGCAATGCATTTTGTGCATCCATTTGATGATGAAAAAGTGATTGAGGGGCAAGCGACAATTGGCCTTGAAATTTTAGCTCAATCTAAAGTAGGGATTGATTATCTTTTTCTTCCTGTTGGCGGTGGGGGAGTTGCCTCAGGAGTCTCAAGTGTTTTCAAGGCCTTATCTCCAAATACCAAAATTATCGGTGTCGAACCCGAAGGAGCTCCCTCGATGTCTACCTCAATNTCAAGTGGCGAAAATACACCACTTCAAGNCATTGAAAAATTTGTCGATGGTGCTTCGGTGAAAAGAGTTGGTGATTTGAATTTTAATATTTGCAAGGAAAATTTGACGCAAATGACTACGGTACATGAAGGCAAAATTTGTCAGACTATATTGGATATGTATAATAAAGATGCGATTGTGGTAGAGCCTGCTGGCGCCATGACTGTNGCTGTTCTTGACCAATATAGAGAGGAAATAAAAGGAAAGAATGTAGTCTCCTTGGTAAGCGGAAGTAACAATGACATTACAAGAACAGAAGAGATTAAAGAACGGGCGCTATTGTATGGCGGAGTGAAACACTATTTTATCGTTCGTTTTCCTCAACGTGCTGGCGCTTTGAAAGATTTTATTGAAAAGGTGTTGGGNGCTAAGGATGATATCACNCACTTTGAGTATTCAAAAAANCAAAGCAGCACGAANGCTCCTGCTGTGGTAGGGATTGAACTCGGTAATGCATNGGANTTTAGTTCCTTAAAAGAACGAATGATTGAATATGATTTTTATGGAGAGTACCTAAACGACAAACCTGATTTATTTCAATTTTTAGTATAGCGTATTGAGAAAGTTATAACTTTTTCATTTATGTATCATCAAAGGGTGCANTAATNTAAAATAACTATTGACCCTTCTCTTTCTGCTCCTTGTTGGCTTTACTAATCATCGAAAGATATCCCCACATNTAAGCTGCGAAAATGATAAATCCGATAANAAACATTGCTGTATTATTCATCATTCTTTTTGATTTTCTTGGTTNGTATCTCTTCTAATCTGTCTTATGGCAACGGAAAATCCTAAAATGGACGGGACCCATATACCAACAAAGATGCCTTCAAGCTTATTTCCTGTAAACCAAAGTGTTACAGAGTATAAAAAGGAAAGAAAGGCCAATATTACAGGGTAGTACATGGACCACATTTTTGATATGTTCATAATTCGTTAANTTTTTTATTGTTGTTAAGAAACAGACTTGGAGCCGCTAAAATTTCGTCTTGGCTGTTTTAAAGTTCNTTTTTAAACATAAAAAATAGATGAATTGTTCGAATTTAATTTTTATAGTCGTCCATCAATAATAAAATGAACCACTGTTTANNTAGCTAAATTTTACCCAGATTACAAAACCTGACCGAACAAGAGATAGGTAACANCTTGAAAGTTTTTCAATTTCTAAGGTCGCGCAGAATATCCTTACGCACCACATCTAGGTATTTTTTTCGTTTTTTGTCTGAAACAAACGGAACCGACCAAAACTGTTTTGTTTTCGTAAACAGCGAGAGCTTCCAACCAAACACAAAGGAATATACCCCCATGACAAGTCTCAACTTTACAGAATTTATATACAGCGTTTTAACAGGAAGCGCAGGTGCGCCGTGGGTAANGTAAGTGCGTAATTTTTTATCCTTCAAAAAAGGTTTGGGGTAGGCATAAAGTTTTGTTACGTTCACAAACTCATACGCAAACCCAGGCGTGAATACCTCATCAAAGAATATTTCCATTCTTGGCGTAAGTCTAAACCACCAAACCGGAGAAATAAAATAAATCTTGTCGGACCAAGTAACCAATTCCTTGTATTTCTCAATAAGACCATGCCGAGGCCGAGTGAAACTATCTCGATACAAGTCGATGGTCTTGAGCTCTTGATCAGAATTCTCAATAAGTTCAACAATNGTCTTGTATATTCCATTGTGACAAAAAGANGCGGTGTCTGGATGACCAATTATGACAAGGTTTTTCATGGGCTGTTTTCTAAATTCGTAACTGGACTACCGCACTAAATAATTTTTCGTTNAAATGTTAAANATAACCTTGGTTGCTTCAACTATTCATCACAAAAACATAAAAAATAGGTGAATTGTTTAGAATGCGTTTTGGCTTTTGCCCATACGAGTANATTTCGCATAAATTGGAAATTTTCATNTCCAATCGTTTTACTTTAGAAAATACGTTNAAATGATGATATAAATAAAAAGAGAGAATGCAAATAAAATGAACATCAGAAAAATGTATTTTTCCGGTCCTTTTGTCAAACTATATCGTCGAATCCAATTTTGAACCAAAGGAATGTTTTTAACGAATAAAGCAAATAAAACTGCAAGAACACACGCNAGGATAAGTAGTATACAAAATACAATCAAAAATGCTGGTGGTTCATACATCCAATTAAACGTAATGAATTANTACTCCACGCTAAACACCTTCTCTATACTTCCATCATCATAGACATAGATNAGCGGTGTNTTGGGTTTAAAAGTNGTTTCTCTNCCCANTACATCNAGAATTTGTATNAGNTTTTTTTGTGANGGATTTAGNTNNGTCAATCCTGCNGATGAACATGCTGGAACAATNCCGNTGTTAGCATTTAGAGATAGTGCGTAATCATAAAGNGCATCACANATNTATAAATTCGTACCACTCCCATTGGAAAGTACGCATACACCAATGTTTAATTCTGGATCTACATACATATCGGTTGAAACGCCCATCTCGCCTCCATTATGTCCCCATAGATAAGCTTCTCCTCCGCTGTAATACAGCAGCTCCTTGTACCAATTTAAACCCTGAGTGTTCTGAATTGATGGGATCTGTTCGGTCCACATTTCATTCACAGATGAAGGATTCAAGATGGTGTTATCTCCAAGCGTTCCTCCATTTAAAAAAGCAATCATGAAATTTGCTAAGTCCAATGAGGAGCTTCTCAATTGACCGTCTGGGTAATCGGCAAATCCATAATGTGGATTGGCAACAAAATTGCCATTGGAATAAGAATAGGGTCGTGCTACTTCNTTGGAATCAAGATCCGCCATGTGCCATGCTGTCTTCTCCATACAGAGGGGTTCGAAAATAGATGCATCACAATAGTCATCAAAAGGAGTCGCGCTTACAATTTCCGTAATATAACCATTCAGTGCTGTAGCCATATTTGAATAATTACGCACAGTGCCCGGTGCCTCACTAATAAAATTTTGATTGGCGTCGTAGTTTCCTCCGGCAAGGGTAAAGTAGTCTTGCATGCAATCCTCCAGACTCATCGTTGGATCTGGATACCCATAATAATCGCCCATGGCAGACCANTTATCNTTTATTGAAGATGTATGTGTCATCAGCTGCTGAATGGTCATNGGTGTTGCGCTTTGAACAGGATGCTGTAAAGGCCAAGGTAAATGTTCGTTAATGTCATCATCTAGCTCCAATATGCCGTTTTCTTTGAGCTGCATGGTGGCGGTACCGGTGAATAGTTTCGACATAGATGCCAACAAGAACTGAGTACTGTCNGATACTGGAATGCCATTTTCAATATCGGCAAAACCNTAAGATTGAATCCAAACAATCTCTCCATCTTTTACAATTACTGTGGTAGTTCCCGGGAAATGCTCTTCTTCCATTTCTCCTTGTATGTATTCGTCCAAAATGGAACTTGGATTNGGNTTNTGTGAATGACTATNNAAGANGATNAGAAATGANANGCAGGAGAGNAAGTNCTTCATGTTGAAATAATTAGTTTCTATAAATATAGTAAAGAAGTCATAAAAAAAGGGAGTTACAAACTCCCTTAATTGTGATCGAGACAGGATTCGAACCTGTGACCGTCTGCTTAGAAGGCAGATGCTCTATCCAGCTGAGCTACTCGACCAATAAAAAAGGGGGATGGGTTACATCCCCCANGTCGGGGTGGCAGGATTCGAACCTGCGACCTCCTGCTCCCAAAGCAGGCGCGATGACCGGGCTACGCTACACCCCGATNAATTAGTCATCTTNTGTTTTTCCAAATAAATTTGGAAAGTGCGTGCAAAAGTAATCATTTTAATTCCTTTNACAAACACTTTGCGGAGAGACGGGGATTCGAACCCCGGGTACCCGGTTAGGGTACGCTTGTTTAGCAAACAAGTCCTTTCGGCCTCTCAGGCACCTCTCCAATGTTCAATGAACGGAGGGCAAAAATAAGGATTCTAATGCTTAGAATAAAAAAAAATTGAAATTTTTTAGTNGTAGANGNATTTCCCTTTTTCACCATCAATNGTGACCTGNGCTTTGNCNGCTGATTCNACNCNTCCNATNACCTTTGCNTCNACNCCAAANCGNTNNGANATNGCAATGATTTCNGANGCATATTCTTCTGGANANATAGAGCTCCATNCGGTGCCCCATATTAAANACTTTATACATTTCNTCCCAGTCTGTTTNTGANTCNTTNTGNATCATATCAAAGAGNGGNGGNATNTCAAATAAATTGTCTTTAATGATNTGAAGGTTTTTTANAAAGTGTAAAATTTTGGTTTGTGCNCCACCNGAACAATGAACCATTCCATTNACCTTTCCTTTNCATTCTTCTAGAATTGCNTTGATGATTGGNGCATANGTTCNTGTNGGNGANAGNACCAATTTACCNGCATCNANNGGACANTTNTCNANNATNTCNGTNANNGTTTTNGACCCACTNTANACNAGATCTNCNGGNANNTGAGGGTCAAANCTNTCNGGNAANTCNTTTGCNANTGNTTTGTTNAANACATCNTGTCNNGCACTCGTCAATCCGTTNCTNCCCATTCCNCCATTNTATTCNNTTTCNTAGGTGGCTTGGCCATANGAAGACAANCCNACGATGACATCTCCAGNNNGGATATTGTCATTTGANATNACATCACTTCTTTTCATTCTNGCAATCACAGTNGANTCNACTATAATNGTTCTNACAAGGTCACCAACATCTGCAGTTTCTCCACCGGTAGAGTGAATTTCAATACCATGTCCTCGGAGGTCTTCTAAAAGCTCTTCTGTACCATTGATAATCTGTGAGAGCACCTCTCCTGTGATGAGGTTTTTATTTCTTCCGATCGTTGAAGACAATAGAATAGGTCCTGTAGCACCCACACAAAGTAAATCATCTAGATTCATAATTAATGCATCTTGGGCTATGCCTTTCCAAACNCTCACATCCNCTGTTTTTTTCCAATACATGTAAGCCAAGGATGATTTTGTACCAGCACCATCTGCGTGCATAATACAGCAATAGTCGTCGTCACCAGTCAAATAATCAGGCACGATTTTACAAAAAGCTTGCGGGAATAAACCTTTGTCTACTTTTTTAATCGCGTTGTGTACGTCTTCTTTTCCTGCGGAAACGCCTCTTGATTGGTATCGATTGTCTGACATATTTTTATGTATGGTTACAAAGTTAGAAAATTGAATGGTCTAAGTGCTTTCCAATATCAATAAAACACATTCTATCATTTTACAAGNTCATAAAGTAATTCTACCTCTGGGTCGATAACGATTTCTGTTATNGGATAGCTTGTTATGATATCTTTTTGGGTAGTTTCTTGTGTGACCCATATTTTTCTTTGAATAGTTGGTCCTTCAGTACATTTTATTTCTACCGTGAGGGGAAAGCTAAAAACCCCTTCCTTTTGATTGATCTCGAGAGANAGCTTTCTATTCTCAAATTTCGAATTTATTTGAAGCNTTGGGTGTCCTGCTTGATGAAGCCACTGATTGAAAAAAGNACTAAAATCTTTGTCGCATANGGCTTCTACTATATCCTGGAAGTCTTTCGAATCTGCATTCGAACGGCTATATTTTTGGTAGTATGTTTGAATACACTTTTGAAACAACTCATCGCCGATTTCAGCGCGTAGCATATGAAGTATCCATCCTCCTTTTTGATAGCTATTCGGATTTAACAAATCCATGAGGCTCANGTAATCAACATCTACAACAGGGTGATGATATCTTTTATCGAAATTCACCACTCTTTTTCGGTCTTGTTCTAATTGTGCCTTGAATGCCAATTCTCCCTTGGTTTCTTCGATGTAAATATTTGTAAGATATGTAGCAAAACCCTCACTTAGCCAAAGATGAGGCCAATCTTTTTCAGTAGCCGAATTCCCGAACCATTGATGGACAATTTCGTGTGCAATCAAGTTTTCGGCACTCTGCGTGCCATCCAATGCATCTTCATCATAAAAAATACATCCTGCATTTTCCATACCGCCAAACCTAGTTGTGGATTGAACATTGTCAAGCTTTTCAAATTCGTAGGGTGCAATGTATGAAATGTAGAAATCAAGTATGGATGGAGCCAAGCTTAAATCTTTTCCCGCTTCTTTTTCATTTTCAGGATAAGTGAAGCTTTGTANAACGATTCCTTCAACATTACCTGATACCTCCTCACTGAATTCAGCAATACCAACCACCATGACTTTTGTNGGNATNGGAACNANGGATAAATANCGAAATNTTTTTACTTTTCTNCGCTTTTCNACTGAAGTCAATTTTCCGTTTGCAACAACCGTNTATTNCNNTGGNACNTGCACAATAAATTCAACACTAGCTTTATCAGAAAGATGGTCATTACACACAAACCAATTCTGTGCTCGGTTTGGCCANTTNTCACCAAAAAAAGTCCGCTTACCAAATTTATTTTCCCCAATNACNAGACCATCAATGGGCACTCCCTTAAAAGAAATATTGAGCTCATAGTAATGATNTTCTGAAGGAGTATTGACAAATACGTATAAGCTATCATTTTGATGCGAAAACTTTAGCTCTTCCTCTTTATNCGATACAGATGAAACGCTCATNCCATTACCATCCGTATTTATTGATTTTAGATTAAATACGATCGGTTCGTTTCTATTGAGATGTGAAAAGGATATTNTTTCTNATACTTCNATTGTATCTGAGAGATNATTTACNGATAGGTCTATCTTNTAATTTCTTACNTCGATTTGTTCGATTTGTGCAGTGCAGAGGNCAATAAACCAAAGTAATAGGAAACTCAGAAGGAAATTTTGTTTCATCTTCATACCCTTAAAAATACATTATTTAAAGCCGCGGTTCTTTTTTATGTTTTCGTAGGCCTCTTGAATTTTAAGAAATTTCTCTTGGGCTCCTTTTTGGTACTCTTCTCCCATAGAGGCAACTTTATCAGGATGATGGGTGATTGCCATTTTCCTGTATGCTTTTTTAACCTCCTCATTGCTCGCGCTTGCAGTGACTCCAAGAATTTTGTAATCGGAGTTTACATCTCTATAGAACATATTTTTTAGGCTAATAAACTCTTGCTGAGAGACCCCTAAAAGATTGGCAATATTTTCAATGCTTTTGAGCTCAGATTCTGCCACATTCCCATCTGCCTTTGCAATACCAAATAGATAATGAACGAGCTGTGCACGAACCTCAGCTGGCATTCTATTTCGAATATCACTACAGATTTCATTGAGTGGAATTCGATCAGAATCTAAGAACTGCTTTAAGACCTGTAGATGTCTAGAATTAAATTGGTTGCCGAATTGTTGTGAAAAAAATTGCTTCACATAATCCAGCTCGGCTTTCAGTACTTTTCCATCAGCTTTCATGACCGCAGCAGACAATGCCATGAGCATCGTTGGTATGTCGTATTTGGATGAGCTTTGGCGATAAAACTCAAAAGGATCTTGCGCANATCCTCCCTGTCGGCCTTGGCCTCTTCGTTGCTGTGTTCTTCCACTCTCGAATAAAGACGCGATTATGAATGCAAGTATAGCCAACGAAACCCTTTTGGTGGCCAAGTACACAAAAAAAGCAATTAAGAACTTTTGCAAAGAATATTAGATTAGATAAAATAGGGGGCCTAAGCCCCCTATTTTGATTATGATATTTGTTCGATATTTCGCTCTACGAAATCATTTAAGGCTTCTCCTTTTAGCAAGCCTTGGCTTAAAAGTGCAAGGTCAGTAAGCTGCTTTACTGCCTGCTTTTGATCCTTCTCCTTTTTTTCAAGTAATGCACTCACCTTAGGATGGTTTGCATTGACGACGAGGTGATGCATTTCTGGGAATGCACCAAACATTCCACCGCCACCCATACGCTGCTGCTCCATCATTCGTCTCATAAATTCAGGTTGAGTGATAATGATAGGTGCCTCATCTTCGGACATNGATTCAAATTGAACCATGAACTTTTCTTTGTTTACATTTCCTTCGAAAACAGGTTTTAATTTTTCCTCGTCTTCTTTAGAAAGCTTAGACGGAATATCTTCTGATTTCTTGATGAGTTTGTCCAAAGAATCTGCATCAACTCTCGAGAATGTCATNTTCTCATTTGTTGTTTCTAATTTTTGAATCCAGTGCGAAACCAATGGTCCATCTANATGTAGTACATCATACCCTCTGTCCTTTGCTTTCTTTACAAATGAAAATTGCTCCTCTGCATTATTGGTATATAAACAAACCGTTTTACCATCCTTATCTGTTTGNAATGCTGCGATTTTCTCTTTGTACTCGTCGATTGTAAAACAAGTTCCTTCGGTGTTTTTTACCAATGAAAAGCCTTTTGCTTTATCTGCAAATTTCTCGTCAGAAAGCATCCCATATTGAACAAAAATCTGAAGGTCATTCCATTTTTCTTCGAAATCTTTACGGTCTTTCTTGAACATTCCCGCCAGCTTNTCAGCTACTTTCTTCGTAATGTGCGAGGAGATTTTTTTCACGTTGCTATCACTCTGTAGGTAAGATCTAGAAACATTCAAAGGAATGTCTGGGGAATCAATAACACCATGTAANAGTGTCAAGAATTCAGGGACAATTTCTTCTACACTATCAGTAATAAATACTTGATTAGAGTATAAATTGATTTTATTTCTTTGGACCTCAACGTTCTCCTTAATTTTTGGGAAATATAAAATCCCTGTCAAATTAAAAGGATAGTCGACATTTAAATGAATATGAAACAATGGTTCATCAAAGGTAGAAGGGTATAGCTCCTTNTAAAAAGATGCATATTCCTCATCACTCAAATCTTTTGGCTTCTTCGTCCATGCAGGTATTGGGTTATTTACATAGTTAGGCACCTCAACGGCTACTCTTTTAACTTTCCCATCATCATCTTTTTCTCCTTCAGGAGAATCGATGTATTCTGTCTTGGTTCCAAATAAAATGGAAACAGGAAGAAACTTACAGTATTTGCTCAGGATTCCTGATATTCTCTCTTTTTCAAGAAATTCTTTAGATTCCTTCGTGATATGTAATACAATTTCTGTCCCGCGGTCAGCTTTGTCAATGTCCGTAATGGTGAATTCAGGATCACCATTTGATTCCCATTGAACGGCCTGTGAACCATCATGTCGCGACAAGGTTTTNATTTGTACTTTGTCTGCAACCATAAATGCAGAATAAAATCCCAGTCCAAAGTGTCCAATAATTTGTTCAGCACCTTCTTTTCCTTCATATTTTTTTACAAATTCTTCTGCACCTGAAAAAGCAATTTGATTGATGTATTTNTCGATTTCGTCAGCCGTCATACCGATACCATTGTCTTTAATGGTAATGGTTTTTTTCTTTTTGTCAAGGATCACTTCAACCTGAAGNTCGCCAAGCTCACCTTTATACTCTCCGTTCGAAGAAAGGAATTTTAGTTTTTGAGAGGCATCTACAGCATTGGATACGAGCTCTCTGAGAAAAATCTCGTGATCCGAGTATAGAAACTTTTTTATAATTGGAAAGATGTTTTCCGTTTGTACGTTTATATTTCCCGTTTTCATAATATTTTTTTTTCAAGTCATCGCAATAGGTATGCCATTGTCAAAAATGTGACACTTTGTCTTGATTGACTGCAATAAATTGTCATTTCGAGGAAATTCTGGCTTCAAAACTTGTATTTTTGTTATGATGACGGTGGTTAATTTTTTATTCCCGGTATTGGTTTTTTTTGGAATCATCANGATGGTTTCAAAACATAAATTTTTTCAAAACAGTCCTTTTTCTTCNCGCTCATTGCAGCTNNCATTTTTCATCAGGATACTTTCTAGTCTTGTTGTCTATTATCTTTACTCTCATTATTATCCAGTAAGGGCGGAGGCTGATACTTTTAAGTATTTTGACGATAGCTATTATATGGCTCAGGCATTTTGGGAACACCCTATTGACTTCTTTCAAATGCTNTTTGGTATTGATTGTAATACGGCATATTTTCATGACAACTATTTTAATGATATGTCTAATTGGGTNAGNTCCTATGACAANGGTCTTCTAAACGACAATCGTTTGGTTATCCGGTTTAATGCTTTTCTTCGAATCTTTTCATTTGGCAATTATCACGTCCATACTTTAATCTTTAATTGTATAGCATTTATTGGAAGTGTTTCAATGGGGAATATTTTTTACGAGGTATCGAAATCAAAGTTTAAAAGTTATTTGGCAGTTTTTATAATCCCATCTGTAGTTTTTTGGAGCTCAGGAATCTTTAAGGAATCCATACTGCTTTTCGCTCTAGGCGTGTTTTTATTTCATTTTTACCAGGTTTGTAAAGGCAAGTGGAGTAAAAAAAGAGGGANTATTTTATTGGGTACATTGGGNATATTAGTTGTCATGAAACTATATGTATTTGTAGCGTTTCTCCCGGCTTGTGTATGTTATTTCATGTCAAAAAATAAAGAAAAACCTTATTGGACCTACTTCAGTGTATATGGTGTTTTCCTTTTGATGGGAGTTGGTTTGGCTACGGTCGCTCCTCAGTATAGCTTTATTGATTTAATNGTAGATAAGCAGCGCGATTTTATAAACTTATCTCAGTTTTTTGACGTGAATTCTGCCTTTTCCATGGATTATTTGGAACCAACTTTATGGTCATTAATAAAGGCGAGTCCTGAAGCAATGCTGAATGTATTTACAAAGCCATGGTTGGGCGAGGTGAATAGCTTGTTGTTTATCCCACCGCTTTTTGAAAACGTACTTTTATTTTTTTTACTATTAATTTGTTTTTCATGGCGCAAAAAACTGAGTCCGAATCAGGCTCGTTTTGCTTTCTTTTGTTTGTCTTTCACCATGCTTGTTTATTTGATCATAGGCCTGACAACGCCGATCACAGGAGCTTTGGTACGCTATAAGATTCCGGTCACTCCCTTTTTATGGTTTAGTATTTTATTGACTTTGAATACGCACAAATTCCCGAAAGGGTTAAGAAAAAACAAATTATATCGATGGCTTCATTCATACTTATAACAGGTGCTAGCTCTGGTTTTGGAGCTGCCACCGCTAAATTATTTGCCGCTAAAGGTTACGGGCTCGTTTTAATGGCACGCAGAAAAGATAAATTAGATGCTTTGGTTCAAGAGCTTCCTGAAAATATTGAGGCGCATGTTTTGGCTGCGGATGTTCGTGATGAGGAAGTAGTTACAAATGCTATAAATAGTCTTCCGAAATATGTTAAAACGGCTTTATCTATTTTAGTCAACAATGCCGGATTGGCTGTCGGTAAAGGTCCAATTGATAAAGGTTTTATAGAAGATTGGGACCGAATGGTAGATACGAATGTCAAAGGGTTATTGTATGTTTCAAGGGCAGTGATTCCGTTATTAAAAGCAAATAAAAAAGGGCATATTATCAACGTAGCCAGTATTGCCGGTAAGGAGGTTTATCCTGGAGGAAATGTTTATTGCGCCACGAAGCATGCTGTGGATGCACTTTCTAGAGCCATGAGAATAGATCTTGTAAATGACAATATCAAGGTAAGTAATTTAGCGCCAGGTGCTGCGGAAACTGAATTTTCAATTGTTCGTTTCAAAGGAAATGAAGCTCAAGCCAAATCTATTTACGATGGATACGACCCTCTTGTTGCGCAGGATATTGCCGAAACCATATGGTTTATGTGTTCAAGACCCGACCATGTAAATGTGAATGACATAACACTAATGGCAACCGCGCAAGCTTCAGCGGCAGTGTTTGCGGAAAAAGAGTAGGCGAGTTATTCTACTCGTTTCCAAACAAAGTTATTTGTGTCGTTGCTTTGCTCAGAAATCAATTGTATTTTNCCTTCTCCTAAAGACATAAGTGTTAAGAAATTCTCCTTTGCCCCCTCAATAGCTTGCGCTTTGTCTAGAATTAAAACCAAATCGCACGCTGCATCTTCTAATGAAGANGGGCGGTCAGAAAACTTCATTTCTCTTTTTTTACCCATAATATTCATGGTGATTTTTCCCTTCTGAATTTTTAAGGTAATGGCTTCCATTTGCTTTTTGACTTCTTCGGGAATTTCTTGGTCTGCTGAAGCCAGTCCCTTTTCAATCATAATTTGATTGGTTCCATCAAAATCTAGGTGGTAAGAACCTTTGTATGGTGCAACATGTTTTTGCGCAAATCCTAGACCGANGAATAGGAAACTAAGTAAGAGTAATTTGTATTTCATAAGTCTAAGATAATAAAATGTGAGAGAATTTGTTACTTCCCTTTATGATATAAAAAAAGCCCATAGTTACTGGGCTTTTTAGAGGTCTCGAGCGGATTCGAACCGCTGTAACCGGTTTTGCAGACCGGTGCCTAAGCCACTCGGCCACGAGACCTTTTTACTTAAGCGAGCCAAAAATACAAAATTCCAAAGAACCGCTCAAAACTATTCTACTTTGATTAACCTTTTATTGAAAAAGTATCCATTAATATTTGCTGANACGTAATATATTCCTGCTGGAACAGATTTGTTGTTGCTCANTCCATCCCAGAAAATTTTGTTTGAATCAAGCGCACCAAATACTTTGATTTTCTCACCCATAGCATTATAAATCATGATTTTTCCATTTTGAATCACCTCCTCATCAAAAACGAGAGATACGCCTTCTTTGAAAAATGGATTGGGATAGGCGTGAATCATAGATAAATTATCATTCGTTAACTCCTGTAATCCTACTGTTGTTAATTCAGATAAGTCATAGGATTCATCTCCTTCTACATAGGGTAGATATTGCAAATAGGTAACAAACATCTCATCTGTNGTGTTTAGACCAAATTGTACGGATTGAGGCGGTGAAAAAGGATTGTGAATATTCGATGCCGTATTGTCAAANGTTCCGTAAGCTTTCAGTTTAGANCCTGAAGGAAGCTTTTGTAGGTATCTGAATTTGTAAAAGTCTTGCCAATCGAAATCCCAATGCGGGATATGAATCAACCTGACAGTATCTTGTCCAGGCTTCACGCCGTAAGCTCCTATTTCCTTNCCTAATAAATGCATGTGAGGAAATATTGAATAAAGTGAATAGTCGGTCTGTGTCGTCCCTGAACCTGGGTATGCAGCGCCTATATTCGTGACTTGGTTTGCGGGAAGATTAAAGGCGTAGTTGATTAAAAGGGGTTCTGAAATGACTTCGCGAACGGCTGTTTCTCCTGGAGGATAAAAATGAAAAATCACTTTGGTACTATCTACCAGGCCATAGCTGCCAATGGGATAGTGCATATTTAAGTATATTTTCGCTCCTGGGTCTACGGTTACGCCAAGTTTTATTGGGTCTTGGTTGGGAAAAATAATCGGTGTGGCACCCGGTGTAAATCCCCCGACAAGTTTCGTGTTGAAGCTTGATGGACTCGCACAATTACCTCCTATTGTATCGGTCACTTCTGTTCCGTTTTGATCCACATAAACCAATACGTGATGAACGATTTCTGGATTCCCTGGGATTACCTCAACGGCTTTGATTACACGTTGCTCTGTTAGGTTTGTTGGCAGTGAAAAACACACATAATCATCATTTGCAATGGCCTTACTGGCATAAGTTGGAATTTGAACTTGTAAGTCCCCGTTGCCTAGAATACTACCTTCATTAAATACCGGAGGCGGTGGCGTCTCCGAAGGTGTTCCTTCTGGGTAACCAGATGTCATCCAATCTAAAATTGTCGTTTTTTCANAGCTGCTTAAGGTTCGGTCATGTAAAAATTCAGCGGATGGATTATTTGGTGGCCATGGTGGCATTTGTTCTTGGTATACTGCATCGTAAATGGAGGTCGCAACCAGGCTCACATCCTGATGTGTCATTAANGGAAAAGGTGCTCCGCCACCATCATGGTGACACTTGGCGCATTTTTGGTAAAATATTTCTGCTACTTCACCACTCCAAGTTTGTCCAAAGGAGAGGAAAAAATTAAGTGCTACAATTAATGTAAATATCGTCTTCATGATCTATGATTTGGCTCAAGGTAATGAATTTGGGGAGGAATTAAAAACTCACCTTTTCACAATCGGTATTGCGCTACGCTTCTTGTCACTTTCTAATATGACGTAATACATACCGTTGTCAATATTCGATAGGTTCAATTCAATAATTTTCGAGCTCTCAGAAAAGCCGTCTTTAACAACTTGTCCCTGTATATTTATGAGGCTATACTTTGTATCGTTCGGAAGTTCAATTTCAATTTTCTCCTGAAATGGGTTGGGCCAAACCTTAATCGCATGATTCAATTCTTGCAATGAAGAGCAATTTTCAACTGTTATCTCCTGTGATTCAGATGAAATACAACCTTCATTGTTATAGCTGTAGTCGATCTGATGGGTGCCAATACCCGAAAGGATAGGGAAGAAGGTATTTCCATCAATACCATTTCCGCTAAAAACACCTCCTAGAGGCAATGCCTCTAAATTGATTTCTACTGCTGTGTCGCAGAGGATTGTATTGGGTAGCTGAAATACAACGGGAATATACTCTCCTATACTTACCTCAATACTATCATAATCTGGACAAATACCTGTGGTTTGATGCATGATTATATACGAGCCCTGTTCTGATAAATTTGTATTGATTGTTCCGGTAATTGTATCCAAGTTCAAGCCAAATTCACTGCTATAATAGCCTGTTTCTGAATTGTCATTTTCGATCAAACCATCTCCAATACACAATACCGATGAGCCGTAATCAAATAGTGCTTCATTCGTGGCACTCAATATAATGGTAACTGAATCTGAATAATTGGATGGGCAAGCATTGTTGTTGGTATAATTCAAGAATAAGAGACCTGAAGATGAGATTCCCACACTATCCTGAACTGAAATGTTTTCATTGTCTAAGAACCATAAAAAGGAACCGCCTGTTTGGTTGGATGAAATATAAACATCAGTCCCTTCACACAAAGATATGGTGTCTGAGGATACATCTAGTGTAACCGTGCTGATCGGGAGTCCAAAATTGATTTCGTAATGATTAAATTCATTACAAGTTAGATCATTGCTAGAAGTTGGACTGACGGCCAGCGCATAAGTCCCTACAGGTAATTCTGCTGAAAGTGTATTTTGTGCACATGCATTAAACGAAGCTGAAGCAACTACTTGAGGGACACTACAGTTCGCGATATTGAATACTTCTAACGTAATTGGGAATTCTGAATTCTCCATTATGTTTAGTGTTCCAGGATCATTTATTGTAAATCGGTACCAATCATAGTCTTTTATTCCGTTTTGAACCCTTGAGCTCCCGTAAATACTTTCTCCACAGTTGACATCCTGATACGAAGGTTGTAATGCAAAACAGCCACCGTTTTCATTTTCCCCACAGAATTCAGCTTCGATGTTACTATTGATTCCTGGAGAAATCGCACATTGCTCAAATGCTTCGATACATATTGTAAAATCCATGGTGTTCGGAACCCAATCATTCCAATCATATACGCGGACATAATAGGTGCTGCCAACAACTAAATTATTGCTTATTGTTGCTTCTTCATTACCTTCATATCCATTATTGATGCAAGCCAAAGAATTTAGGTTGGCGCACGTACCACTATAAATTTCCAAAACTGCATCCAGATCACTTGATCCAAGAATTTCAATACTGGCGACGTTTGTACTTGCTGTAAAGGCATACCAAACGTCATTATTAGCCATCCCATCGCATCCAGGCAAAGATTCCGTTGCAACTTGAAGATTACCTGTCTCTGGCGTGCACGCAATTGTATGGTTTAATTCTATGGCCGTTTCACAATCGTCATTTTCTGGAGCAGCAAGAGAAGAATAATAGGTGAAAGAATCAACACCGATATAGTTTGAATTGCTTCCTCCTGGCCCTCCATCGGGTACAAAGTATCTAAAAGCAATTCGGCCGTTTACTGGACCATTTAGTCCGGATATTATAACGGTGTATTGCGTCCATTCTGAAGGATATCCCGTTGAGGTAAGGTCTGCATTAATGCTCAATAGTAGCGTAGTGAAGTCTCCAGTATCTTCTGCTGAAAATCCAGTATAAATTGAATTTCCTGCTGAACTCATTCGTACCTCAAGTCTATCTGGAAAGACAGGAGTAAAGTTGATTCTTCTCGAGTAGAAAGTAATAACATCCCCATTGTTAAATGTTCTGGACGGTGATACAGCCCAATTACTGAGCGTCACGGGGTCTAAAGAATTGGAACTCTCATAACCGACACCCAAGAATGCTGTACCATTATAGGCATTGAAATTGTTCGTGTTTCCGTTTCCCCAATTGGCATTCGGTGAATCACTATTATTCAAGAAATACCAATCACTTAGGCTGCTTAGATCTTCAAAATCCTCAATAAATGTTTGGCTAGTACCTATAAAAGAAGCGATACAAAAAAAGAATAGTGCAAACCTATATGACATTTAGATTACCGTATCAATTCAAGTCTAGATGTGGTTGAAAGAATACCGTTTTTCGTCTCTAGCTGAATGATATAACTTCCGTTTTCAAATTTTGAAAGATCTATATTAAGCCCATTTGTAATTCCCTCACGTGTCATAAGTTCTTTACCCTGAATATTAAAAATACGAATCTTGTCAAATTCAAAGTCTGCATCGATCGAGAAGAATCCATTCGAAGGGTTTGGATATATTCTGAATTGCTCTTGGGACTGAGAATTTAATTGAGCAGCACCACAGATTTCATCCACTGGATTGCCATCACAATCATTTATGGCATATAAAACAGCTTCCTCACTTGGCTCATTCTCAGGTTGTAAAGCAGTCTCGTTACAGCCCATTTGAGTCACCAAGAAGTCACGAATGAAGTCAACTGTAAGGTTCATTATTTCCGCATCACCAATATAAGGAACGTGGCCTTCGCCCTCATACGTGTAAAAATATTCTTCTACACCAACCGCACAGGCACGTTCGTGAAGCATGCGGCTTCCGTCTAGATACATGAGTGGAATTCCTGGGTTCACAACACCTCTATTGTATGTTACAACTCCGTCTTCCGTGCCATGAAAGGAGCAAAGAGGAACGTCGCCGGCTTCCATCCAGCTATATCTTGCCAATGCACCGCATCCATTGATAACACCATGAACATTCGACGGATACCCTGGATTACCACTTGTTCCTTCTAGACCTCCCATAGATTGAATGGTTGATTCATTGAGATAATCTTCAATTTCACAAACGTCATCTAAATATCCTACATGAAGCGCAGTGATCGCACCTGCCGAGCTTCCCCCAACAAAAATCTTGCTGGTATCAATTTTATAAGCATTGCCCTCTTGTTTGTCTTTATGGAAAAAACGAATCGCTGCTCTCAAATCTTGCGTAGCACGAACTACCGCTTTGACTGCATTGGCAGAATCTAGCGGAAAGATACCTAGCCTATAGTTTATTGATGCACAAACGAAACCTTTTTTTGCAAAGCGTTCAGAGAACTGAACTACATCATAATCCGTTTTGTCTCCAAACATGAAGCTTCCTCCATGAACCCAAATTAATAATGGGCGTTCAGTTTCAGTATCACCCTCAGGCTCATAGAAATCCATTTTTAGCGTATACTGTCCACCTGTCCATGTAGCGTTTTGTCCAAACTCTATATCTGATGTAAGATTGAAGTCGCTAAAAACGTCACTAGCATATCGGCCGTCAGTACATGGGGATTGAGCATTTACGTTAAGGATGAAAAATGCTGTAAAAAACGAAAGTAATAATTTTTTCATGATATATTTATAGTTTATAGTTTATAGTACTGTTGAACAGCGTTTTAAAAGGTTTCAAGGTGCCTTTTTTTTCGCTTTTAGTATTTATCTTTTTAAACGTTGAAAAATACCGTGCACCAGTGGGTTGTCTATAAATATATCAATTATTGTCTTAAAAATGGTTATACTGATTACAATTCCTAACGGTTTTGTAATCTGACTCAGGCATTTACCTCTATACGTTCGTCCTTCTCTATTTCAGCATCTAAATAGCTTTGAACAATATCAATGGCATTATCAATTACATCACTGAGCGCTACAATATATGTACCTTCTTCTGCCAGAGAAATCGCGTGCTTGATTGCTTCAACCTCCAATGAGATCACTTCATGTGTCACAGTTGGATCACCTTCCTTAAGCCCGTCAAGTATGAGGTCGATAATTTCTACTTCAGTGCGACCCCTAAGGTGCTTTTCTTGTCTGATAATAACATGGTCAAACATTCTAGCTGCAATTACGGCACACTCTTTTATGTCTTCATCACGTCGATCTCCAACTCCTGAAATGATTCCGATTTTTCTTGTCGCATCTACGCTTCCAAGAAAATCTTCAATTCCTCTGTAGCTTGTAGGATTGTGTGCAAAGTCAATGAGCACCTTGAATTTTGAAAATTCAAAAATATTCATTCGACCTGGCGTTTGTGCTGCGCTCGGAATAAAAGTGGCTAGTGATAATTTGATTCCTTCCGTTTTAAAGCCATACAGGTAAGCGGACAGTGTAGCCGCCAAAACATTCGCAATCATAAACTTTGCTTTTCCGTTCATGGTTAACGGAATGTGCGTTGCTCTTTCAACCCTTATTTTCCAGTCTCCCTTCTTTATGGTTATGTATCCATTCTCATAGATCGCGGCTATACCTCCTTCTGCACAGTGTTCAACAATTGCAGGGCAATTCTCATCTAAGCTGAACAATGCCACATTACAAGAAAGAGATCGTGCAATCTCCAAGCAATGGTCATCTTCACCATTCAAAACCGCCCAACCATCTTTCTTGATACTTTCAACAACAACAGACTTCACCCTTGCAAGATCATTCAAATCATGAATGTCGCTCAAACCTAGATGGTCCTCTTGAATATTGGTAATGACTCCGATATCACAAACCTTAAAACCAAGACCAGATCTTAAAATACCGCCACGAGCAGTTTCTAAAACTGCAAATTCTACATTCGGATCTTTTAAAATGTATTCTGCACTAATAGGTCCTGTGGTATCTCCTTTTTCCATCATGTGGTTTTGGATATAAATCCCGTCTGAGGTAGTGAAGCCAACCTTATAGTTGTTGTTTTTAACAATATGCGCGATAAGACGTGTAGTTGTCGTTTTTCCATTTGTTCCTGTGACAGATATAATTGGAATCCTGGACGGTTTTCCCGGAGGATAAAGCATATCGATAACAGGAGCAGCGACATTTCTTGGAAGCCCTTCAGAAGGAGCAAGGTGCATTCTGAACCCAGGTGCTGCATTTACCTCCAGAATAACCCCTCCATTTTCTTTCAAGGATTGCGTAAGGTTTGGTGCCATAATGTCAATTCCACATATGTCTAGACCAATGACCCTTGAAATTCGTTCAGCAATAAAAACATTCTCTGGATGCATCAAATCCGTAACATCTACAGATGTTCCACCTGTACTTAAGTTTGCAGTTGATTTTAAGTATAAAGTTTCATTTTCGGTAAGTATAGAATCTAAAGTGTAACCAGCATTTTTAATAAGTCTTTCGGTCGATTTATCGATGGTAATTTCTGTAAGTACGTTTTCATGACCATAACCTCTTCTGGGATCTTCGTTTGTAATATCAATGAGCTCTTGAATGTTGTTTTTTCCATTTCCAACAACATGAGCAGGGACCCTCTGCGCAGCAGCAACAACCTCATTGTTTATTACAAGTACTCTAAAATCAAATCCTGTTATAAATTTCTCGACAATTACCCTTCTTGAATACTCTTTTGCATGCCATAGTCCTTTTACAGCGTCATCCCAATTTGTGACATTGATAGAAGCTCCCTTTCCGTGATTTCCATCTAAGGGTTTGATTACAATCGGGTATCCGATGTCATCAATAGTTTCTTGTAAATCCTCTTCATCGTAACAAATGTCACCTTTTGCTACAGGTATAGATGCTTCGTTGAGCATCTTTTTAGTTTGCTCTTTATTACAAGCGATATCGACAGCGATGTTACTTGTTTTACATGTTATGGTGGCTTGAAAACGCATCTGGTTTACACCTGCGCCAAGCTGAATTAAAGAGTTTCTTCCAAGTCTTAAAAAAGGAATCCCTCGAGATACGGCTTCTTCTACTATACTTCCTGTACTTGGTCCAAGACGAACATCTTCACGAATTTCTTTCATTTTTTGGATGTCCTCACTTAGGTCATAGTCCTTTCCTGAAATTAAGGCTTCAGCAATTCTTACTGACGCTTTTGCAGCATAAACACCAACTTTTTCCTCTAAATAATTAAAGACTACATTATAAACACCTGAAGTTTTGGTTTCCCTTGTTCGACCAAAACCAACGTCCATTCCTGCAAGAGTTTGTATTTCCAGTGCAATGTGCTCAATCACGTGACCCATCCATGTACCTCTGTCCACTCTTTGAAAAAACCCACCGTAACACCCTTCTGAACAACGGTGTTCTATCAAAGAAGGCAGTAAAGCTTCAATTCTTTCTCTAAATCCCTCTATTTTATCCGTAGGACGTTCTTCTAGTTCCTCTAAATCCAGTCTCATCTGAATTAATTTGGTTCTTCTAATGCTCCATAGGTTGGGGCCTCTAAGTGCTTGAATTTTAAGTATTTTCATAGTTAAAACGATATTAATTTAAACGAATCTCTTCCAAAATTTTCGGCAAAGGTACAACATGTATCGGATTCTAAAACAAATCTTTAACTTTTATCTAAACTAAAGTGAAATTGACTCCCAATGCCAGGGGTGCTTTTTACAGATATCTTCTGATTGTGAGACTCAATAATGTGTTTCACAATTGCCAGTCCAAGTCCAGAACCACCTTCATGTCTCGTTCGGCTTTTTTCTACGCGATAAAATCGCTCGAAAAGTCTTGAAAGATGAGATTGTTCAATTCCAATACCATCATCTGAAACTGCTATTGTTGTCAAATCATCAATGGTGAATATTGTTATTGTCGTTGAACCCTCGTTATTGCCATATGCGATGGAATTTCGGACGAGATTTGTCAAAACTTGACCAATTTTTTCGCGGTCAGCCAACACAAATGTTGGTTCACCTGGATCTTCAAGCGAAAAAACAATGTTTTTTTCTTGCGCCATTAATTCTAATGACTCAAAAGTTTCTTTTGCTAATGTCACGATATCAAATGACTCCATCTTTAATTGGAATTTTTCACCTTCCATTTTTGTAATGTTATCGAGGTCATCTAATATTCCTACAATTCTATCCGTTGAAATGGATGCTCTTTCTAAAAATTTTTGGTTTATCTCGTCATCTTCGAGTCCACCTTCCAAAAGCGTTAGAATATATCCTTGAATTGAGAAAATGGGTGTTTTGAGCTCATGGGCTAAATTCCCAAGAAATTCTCTTCTGAAAGCTTCTTGCTCCTTTAGCTTTGAGATTTCTTTGCTTTGAAATTTTTGCCATTGCTCTACCTTTTCTTCAGCATTTTCAATCATTTCGTCTAATGATTCTTCGAGGTAGGAAAGATTAATATCTTCTTGTTTGGTTTGAACGGATCGGTATAAGATGGCCAGTCTGTGCTGAATGAATTTCTTTAAAAAGAAATTAAATATTACAAAAACAAAAGCTGCTCCTAGAAAAGGGATAATAAAGAAAAGGGAGGACTCTACCTCGGAAATAAATAAGTGTACAAATAATGTGCACATAAATCCAAAGAATAGCGTTGAGACGCTTCCATAAAGAATTAATAGACTTGGCTTTGGGTATTTCACTTTTCTGAGAATGTATATCCGACTCCTTTAATAGTACGAATATAGGCATCTCCGAGCTTTTCTCGCAACTTTCGAATATGTACATCAATTGTTCTTTCACCAACGATGGTGTCATTTCCCCAAACAACGGATAGGATTTGGTCTCTTTTAAATACCTTTCCTGGCTTGCTCATTAACAATTCTAGTAGTTCAAATTCCTTTTTCGGAATATACATTTCATCTCCTTTGATACTGACAATAAACTTATCACGGTCAATAGAAAGGTCCCCATTTAAAGATTTCCGGTTTGGTTCTTCCGTTTTATTAACACGTCTAAAAATGGCTTCTATTCGCTTAATTAATAGCCGTGGCCTAATGGGCTTTGAAATATAATCATCACCTCCAGCATCGAAAGCTGCAATTTGCGAATAATCCTCTGATCTCGAGGTCAAGAAAACTATAATTGGTTGCTGAATAAGTGGGTCGTTACGTATCACCCTACATGCCTCTATGCCATCCATTTGCGGCATCATAACATCCATTAATATCATTGAGGGCATGACTTTACGATTCATTTCAACGGCTTTTTCTCCGTTCTCAGCCGTGTAAACGCGATAATCCTCTTTTTCGATATTGTATTTAAGAAAATCCACAATATCTTTTTCGTCATCAACGATCAAAACGCTTCTCCTTTTAGAATCTTTGCTCATATGTTACAAAGAAAAGGTCACAGGTTGTTTAAATCGTTACTTGGACGTTAAGTAATTATTAATTACGAAATGGACTTTTAGAAAACCAAGCACAAGTCTTAACCTGCGCTTGGCCATTCAGTTTTTCTTATTCAAAAATAATTTTCATTTCAACACGTCTGTTTTTCTGACGCCCTTCAGCGGTTTTGTTATCCGCTATAGGTGCGGTCTCTCCAAAGAACTTGATGACGAGCTGCGATTCTACAACTCCTTTCGAAATTAAGAATCTCTTTACAGACTCAGCTCTCTTTTTCGAAAGAACCATGTTCTTATCAGCGTTACCTACATCATCTGTATGTCCTGAAATCTCTAGAACCCAAGTAGGTCTTTCTGCAAGGACCTCGGAAAGTTCTTCCAATGAAGGTTTAGACTCTGAAAGGATAATGTCTTTAGCCGTTCTAAACTCAAGGTTATCGAATGCTGTTTTCAGCACTTCAACAACTTTTTCTTCAAGAACTGGACATCCTTTATTTTCGACTGGACCCGGTGTGTTAGGACACTCATCGTCTTTGTCAAGTGTTCCGTCTTCATCCGTGTCTGTGTATGGACATCCTTTGTTTTCTTTTGGACCAGGGATTGTCGGACAGTCATCGTCTTTATCTAATAGACCATCTTTATCCGTATCTGGCCATGGACAACCATTGTTTTCTTTTGGACCAGGGGTTTCGATACAATCATCAATTCCATCAATGATTCCGTCTTTGTCCGTATCCGGGCATCCTTGGAATTCTTTTTCACCATAGACGAGCGGACAAGCATCGTCTTGATCGCTAATTCCATCTCCATCCGTATCAGGACAGCCGTTGAATTCAACCACTCCCGAATCTAACGGACAGTCATCATCCTTGTCCATGATACCATCTTTATCCGTATCAGGACATCCTTTGAATGCCACCAATCCTGAATCTAAGGGGCAATCATCTTCTTTATCCATGATGCCATCATTATCCGTATCCGGGCAACCATTAAATTCTGGTATTCCAGGTGTATCAGGACAATCATCTGCTTTATCCGGAATCGAATCTCCGTCGCGATCTGGACATCCTTTAAATTCAACAAGTCCTGAATCAGCTGGACAGTCATCTTTCATATCTATGATACCATCGTTATCGGTGTCAGGGCATCCTTTGAAGGTCCAAGGTCCTGGTTCGGTAATACAATCATCCACCTTGTCTGAAACTTTATCTCCGTCAATGTCGCTAGGCGCACTGTAAAGAATTGGAATATGCACTCCTGCAAAAAATTCGGCACCTCTTACTTGGCCCGCGGCAAATAGTGTTCTAAAATCTGTAACACCTAAGGTTAGAGGTCCTAGTCGCGTTGCCAAACCAGCTTTGAATCCACTGTAGCTGTTTATTGATATTGGTAAATGAACACCTAGCCAAGCAAAGTCGAAACTTGGTGTGATTGAGAATTGGCTTGGAACCTTGACCTTTGCATCTCTGTTTCTGGATACAATATTGAAAATACCTGTTGCATTTACGTAGAAAGATTTCCAGATATGATAATCCACTTGAAAGCTAAAGGCAGAAGGTGTCCGCATAAAGAATGTGGATGCAGTGTCTCTTTCTCCTGCCGTCCATTCTGAATTACCTGCTGCACTTGACTCAACAATTAAGGAATCAATAATACCGTCAAGACCATCAAGTCCGTCAGCTGAATCGAAAGTATTTAAATCAAATAGGTTTGAGGTTTGAACAGAAAAGTCTCTACTTAGACCTCCCTTCTTGAAACTCATTCCACCAAGATCAGTCAGCGATAAACCTACCCTTAATTTATATTTGTTCTGATCACGCGCCCACAAATTGGTCTCACCATCCATATCGTATTTGTAGTCCTTGTAGTCTGGTCTCCACTCATACACGACACCTAGATCTAACCCGAATCCATTTGCCGATGCTTTTGGAGCGCCAAAAAGGCCATCGGCGTCAAGGTTTTCATTTGCTGCATCCTCAATACTTTCAGAATAACCATAACCAAAGTCTCCGCTTAAAAATTGGGTAGTATCATCATTATATAAGTTGTATTCAAAGTTGTTACTAAACATATATGCCGCTGCATATCCTGCCAGATATTTTAAGTTCACTCCTCCTTTAAGGAAATGTTCTCCTTCTTCTTTTATGATTTGTGAATAGTTAAAGCCATATTCAGCCCAAGTCATGTGGTTTACGTTAATCAGCTCTTCATTTAACTCTGTATCCCAAAAACTTTGGTCCTCAAGTTCTTGCTCAGCGAGATATGCAAGTGTAGGATCGATATTGTCAACATTGGTTATTGACCTCACCTTCACACCAAGTCCAATAGCCACTTTTGGTGTGACGTGGACCATAAAGTTGAGAAGATCAAGCTGGAAATTTGTATTGAATCCTAGGACACCAGCAGAATTTTGGTCGTATAGTTTTGGTAAGAAGCTATATCCACCAAAATAATCACCTTCTATTGTAGAATCAGCATCTACTGACCAGGCGTCAATGGCATCCTGGTCTTCAAAAGACCCTTTCCACCATTTGGGTAATATGGATGCATCAAATGCACCAAAATTTTGATAGGCACTAAAATTAGTGCTAAACAAATTAAGGTCAAATTTAAAACGTCCGTCCACGAAGCTCGCGGGTTGAATATCCATTCCCATTGCTCCGGCATAATTACTGGAAGACACACCCAAGTAATTTTGAGAATAACCAGAAAAGCTAACTAGGAAAAATAGAATAAAGCTGATTTTTTTCATGTTTAAAATTTAGTGTATTGGATTAAGATTTCACCGAGAAAAGTTGTAATGGATATACCTCGATGGTCATAGGTTGTTAATTGGAGGTTTTTCTCGCCCCGCCTTTTTTCTTTGGTTTCAATTAAATTTTTAGAGTCTAAAAGTACAATTTTGTTTTCAATACCATCTAATACACCAATTTCAATTGGTCTTTTTTCTGAGGAATAGATCGATATTTCATCTATCGAGGCGCAACTTAGTGTCTTCTGTCCTAAAAATTGTCCTCGGGAATTGATAGCAATGAGCTCATTTTCTTTTGCAAAAAGCAGCTCTATATTTGCACCATTGAAGAATGCCGTTTTGTAGGCGAATCCTTCAGGCATATTTATGGCGGAGCGCTCCCCAAAAACATCTATGGTATGGTCTCGTTTTTCAGAGAGGATCACAGAATATTCTTTAAACTTTAGTAGCTCATAAGTGTCTTCAAGCTGAACCTTTCGCCTTGTTCTTTTTTGTTCTAAATCAATAACAAAAAATGTTTTTTCACAAAGTACACCAACATGTTTTCGATTGTTTTCTTTGAAAAGTACCATGTCAATTATAGGGGAACTAAAATTATAGACAGATATGTTACGGCCGTCATTGTCTGTGACGTTCATTCTTTTGATATTGGGAATCAGAAACGCAATTTTATTTTTTAATCTGAATCGAATAGGGTGCACTGCTCCTGAGGTTGGAAATCGATTAAGAATCCGACCTGCTTTGTCTACGATTAAAGCCTCATCTTTAAATAAGATTGAAATATCTTGATTTTGTTCAGTCGACATTTCCATTAATTTGGGTTCTTTAACAACCTTTCTGTCAAAAGTT
Organism: Crocinitomicaceae bacterium TMED16; assembly: GCA_002167775.1. Classification (GTDB taxonomy): domain Bacteria; phylum Bacteroidota; class Bacteroidia; order Flavobacteriales_D; family Crocinitomicaceae; genus UBA952. The sequence continues at coordinate 40,934 of NHBV01000010.1, forward strand.
TTTTCCCACATTCGAATGCCGTTTTCATATCTGATCCATTTGTTGGATTCTGTAATTAAAAAGGTATTTCCTCTTCCTGAGTAGGCATAAAACGAGCTGATTTTTTCACTTGGATTCATGGAGAAATAACCTTTTAAATCTAGATCATTTGCCGTTTCTTTATGCTTCTCACTTTCATATTTTGCAGTGACCCATTGATCGCCAGCTGCGCTGATTGTCAATTGAGTCGAATTTTTGCCATATGACCTATGAAGAACGGCTTGAGGTAAACCTCCATAAAGCTGGCGCATTTTTAATTTGTTCATCCCTAAAGAATTTCCCAATGAGGCTTCGGTATTAAACTGGTCAAATAGCAATTTGCTTTTTGATAAAATCGCAAAACCTTGAAGGTCTTTAGCGTAAATACCGTCATTACCAGAAACTTCCATAAAGCTAGATAGCTTAACGTTTTTCAAGAATTGGAAGTTTTCCTCAGCATTCCCGACACCAATGCGCTCACTCATATTTTCAATGAGTGTTTGACCTTCTTTCATGTCAAGAACGACTATCGAATTATTCCCTTTGGTAAGCAAAACAACCCCGCTATTAATCCATGAATAAAATGGGCTTTCTTTGAAAAAAGGATCTATTGCCCCTAGGTATGTTTTTTCATAAAATTGGTAGGTGTCAAATTCGGAATAGATGAACTTAGAAAATATGCGCTCATCAGAAATATTGTTTGCCTGATCAACTTTTTGAGGAGAGTTTCTGTAAGAGATCAGGGCATCCTGTTTTCTATAATAATTGGTTGTCTTTAGACTTGAATCAATAAAAATGATTTCGCTGTGGGTGGCTTTTTTGTCAATCTCAAATTCATATTCGCCATTTTTAGACTCAAGTTTAGCGTCGTGTAGAACCATTATATGCCTCGAGTAATCGCCCTGATATGCCCCATATTGTATTTTTCGATTTCCTAAAAATTTAACCTGATGCTTCCCATTTCGGAAAAGTTCTTTCAAGCTGCTCTGTGTCCATTCATGGTTCGCCTCAAAAACGACAACACCTCTTTTTTTACTGAAATAAACGGTGCAATTTTCTGGAATACTTGGGCTAAGGCTTTTGACAAGGTCCAAATTCAGTCCTATCGATTCGATTTTTTCGTTTTCCAGGGACAAGCGAGTGGGGAAAGTAATCGCATATATAGATGAGTCTGCCATTGAAAAATAGCCTGCAACTTTCGGAACGTCATTTCGTGCACTAAGTGATTTGACTATGGATAATGTTGCATAGAGGCATAGCATGACAATCGCGAAAAGGAGACCTTTCTTGAGCATTTCTCAAAGTTACATTCAAACAAGCAAGTAATTATATGACCTGTGAAAATGAAATTAACACTAGATTGTTTACTTAAAGAAGCTAAGTTGAGAATCACCACCGAGAAGGTTGAAAGTCATGCGATGCTCCTTTGTTGGTCCATATTTTGCAATTGCGCTTCTATGCTTTTTTGTTGGATAGCCTTTATTTCGATTCCAGTCATATTGCGGATGGGTTTCATGCAGTGCAAACATGATTTCATCTCTAGTCGTTTTTGCCAAAATGGATGCTGCTGCTATGGATTGATAAATACCGTCTCCTTTTATTACGCAGGTATAAGGGATTTCTTTGAAAGGATTAAATCTATTCCCATCAATTAATATATGTTCTGGGGAAGTTTTGCTAAGTGCCTCAATTGCGCGGTGCATAGCCAGAAAACTGGCATTCAAAATATTGATTTCGTCAATTTCAATATTCGAAACGATACCTATACCATAATCGAGCGCATTATTAAGAATCTCATCCCTCATGATGTGTCGAGATTTTTCCGTAAGCTTTTTAGAATCATCTAGCCCCTTAATCGCCCTGTTTGGGTCAAGCACAACCGCTCCTGCAACTACCGGTCCAGAAAGACAACCCCTACCTGCCTCATCACAACCCACTTCTACAAGGTCTTTATTACAATAGGGAAGTAAACTTTTCATGCTTTAAAATTCGCAAAAATATCGTAGATTAGCAGAAATTATTTACCATGAAATCTATCTTATTTTCAATCGCCCTTATTTCAGTTTGCTTTTCTTCATTTTCACAAGAAGCATCTGTCGAGAATAAAGAAATGTTTGAGCAATCTGTTGTGGAGGGTGTCATTTCTATGACACTTCCGAGTAGCGTTACTGCTGAAGACGTAACTAAATATTCTAAATATTATACACCTTATTTTACAACGGCCTTCGATGCCCAGTCTCATAAAGTAACATTCACTATGGTAAATAATGATGTTAAGTCAAGAAGAGTGATTATGAGGTTTTTAGGTGCATCTAAAATACAAACAGTGAAAGTGGAGGATCAGTCATATCTGGTTCACGAACTGTACGAAACTTTTCTTAACTAAAAGTTCGAAGCCCTTCAGGGGAGATTAAATACCCCAAAGCAATATCTTTTTCGCTAATATCATCAATTTGATGAGGATCGTCACTGTGGCATATACCAATATGAATGCAGCTTGGTCTCGTTTTACTTAGGAAGCGATCATAAAATCCTTTGCCGTATCCTAGGCGATGCCCTTCTATCGTGAAAGCAAGTAACGGAACGAGTACAATATCGATGTCTTGAAGCTTTAGCGCTTTCCCATTTATTGGTTCGGGTATTCCAAATTTGTTTTCTTGAAGAATTAGCTTTTCATCCCAAAGTATTGGTGTGAGTTCAAATGTTTCAAAGTCTGATCTATTAATGCACACTTGACCTCCTAACCCTTCAATTTTAACTTTTAGCGGATTTAAATCAATTTCATTATGTTTTTGAATGGGGAGGAATAAATTAACAAGCCTATCTTTCCAATCAAATTCTCCAAGTAAATGTTGAATGATCGCATCTGAAAAGAGTTTAACGTCTTCCCTTGAAGTTTTTTTTCGATTTGATTTAATGTATTTTCTGAGTTCAGATTTTTTCATCTTGTGAACAAATATCCACAATCTTTAGACGATTAACCAACCTTTTTTATAAATTGTACGTCAGTAGCAATAACAACTCTTTTTTATGACCACACGAACTAAAAGGCGTCTTTTACCTATTTTTCTATTGCTTTCAATTTTGTCTTTTGGTCAAGATGAATTTGATTTTGATAGTGATCTTGAATTTGAATCTGAAGCTCCAATAACCTTTAATTCAACAAGAGTGATCTCCGGACACTCCGTTGAAGTTTTGCCTGAGAAAACTTTTGAAATGCGCATCGAGCATCGATTTGGTGATATTGCTGGATTAAATGGCGGTGTTCAAACCATGTTTGGCTTTGATAATGTAACTGATATGAGAATAGCGCTCGAATATGGTGTTACGAAAAATTTGATGCTTGGATTTGGAAGGTGCAAGGGAACAGGTGTTCCTTATCGTTCTCTCGTAGATGGATTCGTCAAATATCGTTTTTTAGAGCAAGTGAAAGATTCAATGCCTGTATCACTTGCTTTAATAGGAGGAGCATCTTTTACCTATCAAAAAGCATCTTCTGACATTAGTAATGTCAATCATTTCCCGAATGTCATTCATCGATTTGCCTATTACACTCAGCTTAATCTGGCGAGACGGTTTGGTAAGTTATTGAGTGTTTCCATAATGCCAACTTTGGTGCACCGAAATTATGTCGCTGATATGGATTTAAATACACTTTTAACGCTCGGTGGAGCGATGCGTTTTCGGCTTTCCAAGAAGTTCTTTTTTCTAACTGAATACTATCATTGTTTCAATGGAAGTAGTTTTCGCCAGCAAGATTATCAAAATAGCTTGGGTATTGCTTTAGAGTGGTCAACTTTTGGGCATAACTTCATTATTAATTTCACAAATTCGAAAGGACTCGGAGAGACTCAGTTTATACCTTACACTCGTGCGAATTGGTTGGATGGACAATTTAGAATGGGTTTTTGCGTAAGTCGTCAGTTTTAATTTTTTAGTAGTATGAAGCAGTTTGTTCTTTACGGTTTATTTCTTTCTCTGATGTGTTCATGCGCAAAGGATAAAGTACCCACGGAATTTACAGGTTGTGGTGATATCGTTTCATTTAGCCAAGACATTCAGCCTCTCGTGGAAATAAATTGTGTGGGTTGCCATAGCGAGGTTGCCCCAGCCAATGATGTCATTCTAACCAACCATACGCGTATTTCAAATGAAGCGAATAGAATGCTTAATAGCATGCAAGCTTCGGGAATTGATTTGATGCCTTTCGGAGGCCCACCTCTAAATGACTCGTTAATTCAAATTTTTCAATGCTGGATTTTACAAGGTAAACTTGATAATTGATTATCTCCTGCTGATTTAATTTTTCTTCCAATAATTAAGGCATTAAAAAAGGCCCACAATCGGGCCTTAATTTAAACTCATTATTAATGATAGAGCTTTTCTGTCTATTGAATTGATATTTTCTTAGAAACAAAACTATTTCCTGCGAAAAGATTTACAATATAAATACCTGCATTAGGTACTTCCTTTACAGTGATATTACAAACATTTTTGCCTTCCTCGATATTAAGATTCTGATTAAAAATTTCCTTTCCATCCAATCCAGTTATCTGAATTTGGGCATGATTAGAATTTTTTCTAGCATCAAATTGAACATAAATCGTGTTTGAATAAACAGATTGAAACACATGGAAGGTTCTATTTAGTTGTTCCTGTACAGTTTCATTTACATTGCTTGTTCCTTGCTCAACAATGATGGTTCCAACCATTCCATTGGCGGCGTGTGAACCAACTGAGCAATCATATCCGTATGTCCCCGCTATTGTAAAGGTGTGTGTATAAAGATCTGAGCCATTTGTTGGTGATGAAATAAAGCTTTCTGGATTACCATAGCTTGATCCAGTTAATGTATTAACGTCCGCGTTTACATTATGGAATCCGCCATCATTAATCCAATTTACATCATCTCCCACAGTGATTGTCAGCACCTCGGGGTCATAGTAATAGTTTCCGGAGTTCACTGTATGCGTGATCTGCGCGAATGCACTGTATGCAATAAACAAGGCAAAAAAAGAGGTAAAAGTGTTTTTCATAGAATTCGTTTTAGTTTAAAAATCAATCCTAAAGCTACGTTATTTTTTTTCCAATGTAGCAATATTCAATATGTTATTGTATTTGAGCTGAATTTTTTGGTTTTTTTTATTTTTATTTATGCCTTAATTCCTTTATTTTAATGTGGTTACAATGTTTTCTCAATATTATGCACTTCTCAAATGTCTTTTTTTTTCATTTTTTTCTTGGTATAATAAAAAGAGTGTTTACCTTTGCACCCCGCAAGTAATTGAGCGAAGTTATTTGCAAGAGTCCTTTTTGTTTGTATTAAGCGAGAGGATTTTTTACTGTTTAGGAGTTTGATAGCGAATAAATGGCAAAAGAGAGTTCTTTGAATTATTGAAGGAAAAGTAAGAAAACAGCGAATCAAGATTAAGAATTAACATCACGAGCTTTAAAATTCGAAGTTATTATACAACGGAGAGTTTGATCCTGGCTCAGGATGAACGCTAGCGGCAGGCCTAACACATGCAAGTCGAGGGGCAGCACAAAGATAGTTTACTATTTTGGTGGCGACCGGCGCACGGGTGAGTAACGCGTATGCAACCTACCTTATACAGGAGTATAGCCCGAAGAAATTCGGATTAATCCTCCATAGTATTTTCTAATGGCATCATTTGGAAAATTAAAGCTTCGGCGGTATAAGATGGGCATGCGTCCTATTAGCTAGATGGTAAGGTAACGGCTTACCATGGCAACGATAGGTAGGGGGCCTGAGAGGGTGATCCCCCACACTGGTACTGAGACACGGACCAGACTCCTACGGGAGGCAGCAGTGAGGAATATTGGGCAATGGAGGCAACTCTGACCCAGCCATGCCGCGTGCAGGAAGAATGCCCTATGGGTTGTAAACTGCTTTTATTTAGGAATAAACCCTTCTACGTGTAGAAGGCTGAATGTACTAAACGAATAAGCACCGGCTAACTCCGTGCCAGCAGCCGCGGTAATACGGAGGGTGCAAGCGTTATCCGGAATCATTGGGTTTAAAGGGTCCGCAGGCGGACGTATAAGTCAGTGGTGAAATCCTGCAGCTTAACTGCAGAACTGCCATTGATACTGTACGTCTTGAATTCGGTCGAAGTGGGCGGAATGTGTAGTGTAGCGGTGAAATGCATAGATATTACACAGAACACCGATAGCGAAGGCAGCTCACTAGGCCTGGATTGACGCTCAGGGACGAAAGCGTGGGGATCAAACAGGATTAGATACCCTGGTAGTCCACGCTGTAAACGATGATTACTCGTTTTCGGCGATATACAGTCGGAGACTAAGCGAAAGTGATAAGTAATCCACCTGGGGAGTACGATCGCAAGGTTGAAACTCAAAGGAATTGACGGGGGCCCGCACAAGCGGTGGA
>NHBV01000011.1 GCA_002167775.1 Crocinitomicaceae bacterium TMED16
TACTCATGGCGTAGATTATTTAAAATAATGTCTGTGCTTTTATCTAATAAATCAAATACGTGCTCAAAGCCGTCTTGACCCCCGTAATAGGGATCTGGGACCTCAATTTCCATCTGTTTAGGTAATAATTCAAGGATGAGCTGTACTTTGCTTCGGTCGTCTTCGTTGCGTGCAAGACGAACGACATTGTCATAATTCGAATGGTCCATTACATAAATCAAGTCAAAAGTATCAAAGTCTGCAACGATAAATTGTCTTGCTTGTAACCCTGAGATATCTACATCTTTTCTCTTTGCTGTCTCGGTCATTCTTTTATCCGGAGCTCCGCCCACATGATAATTTGCGGTTCCTGCAGAATCCACATAAGCATCAAGCTTATGCTCTTGAACCTTCTTGCGCAATAAGCCATCTGCTAAAGGTGAACGACAAATATTACCCAAGCATACCATCAGAATTTTCATGCTGCGAAGTTACGTAAAATGGGGATGTAATTTTTTAAATTGGTCTTCCTTTCCATTCTTTTTTGCCAAATAGCGAGGATAGAAGAACGATATTATAAATTGGAAAGATAAGCCCATAAATCGGAAGTATCGTGAGGAGCTTCGTTTTTCTCAGCGCATAGAAAAACGGAAGCAACAAAACCGTTTCTATAAGAGATTTTACAAACCAAAATTTCAGCAAAAGTATGGGGTCAGCACAAAACAAAAAGAGCAGTAGCGCGAAAAAGCTTAGGGCAAAGAGCAGCTGAATCAATCCGTAGGCGTTCAAAACTTTATCCTTTAGCATAAAGGTTTTACCAAACCATCTGGAGCGCTGCTGCAAAAATGCGCCAATAGAGCTTGGATTTGCAGTAACAACTTCACATTGATTCAACGCTCGTAATTCAATCGATTTATTGGCCTGCTGCATATGTCTCAAAAGAAAGGCATCGTCTCCGCTTGCAATGTGCTTATGGGAATCCAAGGAAACAACTTCGAGATAGCTTTCTTTTTCAACAAGTAGGTTTGCTCCGCTACAAATTACAGGCCTATGAATTCCTGCATTCGCATGATTTATGTAATTGGCAAGGGCAACATCTACTTCAAAGAACCATTCAAAGAACCATTTACTCTCATAGGAGACTGGAAGAATAATAAGTGAATGTTTCGCCAGTGTGCTCAGCTCTTTAAAGTATCCTTCTGAAAAAGTGATATCTGCATCCCAGCATAGTACATATGGTGTTTTGGCTTGACTGACTCCTGCATAGATCGCTTCTTTTTTGCCTGTTTTATCCTTCATAGATAGCAGTGCTATGGGTTGATTCTCCATGTTTTCGAAGAGTGCCTCTCCACCATCGCTTGAATGGTCATCCACAAATAAAAATTTTGCCGGAGGAGTGCTTATGTCTTTAATTTGATTTAGTAAATGTGCAAGGTTTTCTTTTTCGTCTCGAAACGGAATGACGACCGTGATTTCTTCTAGCCTAATTGGGAGCGCTGTTTTTTCGACTTTACTTCTTTTAATTAAGCCCTGAGTATAGCTTAATAGTAAAAACAAAAGAAAGCATGTATAAGCAACTATAAAGCAATTAAACCAAAACATGCTTTCGTCTTTTTTTAAGTAATAGGGTCGCCAAGAGTACGGGTAAAATCTGATTAATGAGCCACGTTGAGAAGGCTGCTAATAAGATGACAGGTCCCGCTATTCCTGCCAGAGTAAGTATACTCAAAGCAATGGTCTCGCGAACGATAATCTTTCCAAAGAAGAGTGATGGAGCAGCGGTTATTGCGCCGTACATAAGAGCAATCCATAAAAATAGCTGTAAGTCAAATGATACACCAAATACCAGTAGCGCAATAAAAAATTGAACGATAAAGGTGAGGTACCTCAAAAAGGAGAGTCCAAGTAATTTTGTGCGCAAGGTTTTTGAGACGAGGACTAAATCCAGTGTTCTAAAAAATTTTAATGGAATTTTGGACAAAATGGTGTCCCCAAAAAAGTATAATCCAAATCCGATGCATAGAATTAATGTCATTAATACGTGTTCAAGTCTCGAAATATCGGTGCTGTATAATATAGCGAATGATCCGATGCCAAGTGTAATACTGATTATGAATTGGGATCCATTGCTAACGAGCGTATTTAGGATAATTTCTTTTCGGTCTTCTTTATCAAAATAAAACATTCGACCAATAAAATTTCCTGCGTAGGCAGGCGTCACAACACCGGATACTATTCCCGATAAAAAGGAGTGCCAACGCACTGCTGAATCAATGTTTTTTGAAGCCACAATCGCTTTCCACTTCAACCATTCTATGAACCAATTAAGGGGCATAAAACCCATGAACATAAGAGCAAGACCAATATTAATAGTAGTGGGTAACTCAAAACCTCGCGGGAAGGAATTGATTTTATTGAACAGCAAAAAAGCAACAGCACCAAGCACACCTAATTTTAAGATCAGGAACAAAATCGAACGAAATTGTTTAGCTTTAATCACAAATTTCAATTTAGTGTCTGAAGATAAGATAATTCTAGGAATTGACCCCGGTACTACGGTCATGGGCTATGGCTTAATTCATGTGAAAAAGAAGGAAGTCACGCTCATTAATTTTGGAATTATTCAACTTAAAAAAATTGACAATCACGCAGATAAGCTCAAAAGAATTCTAGACCGATTGAACGGATTAATTTTAGAATTTAAGCCTGATGAGATGGCAATTGAAGCGCCTTTTTTTGGTAAAAATGTGCAATCTATGCTAAAGCTTGGAAGAGCCCAGGGCGTAGCAATAGCAGCAAGTTTAAACCACAATGTCCCTTATGAGGAATATTCTCCTAGGCGAATTAAGCAGTCAATCACAGGCAAAGGTGGTGCCTCAAAAGAACAAGTAGCGGCAATGCTACAAAGTATCCTTAAGTTTGAAGAAATGCCAAAATATTTAGATGCTACCGATGGTTTAGCGGTGGCGCTTTGTCATCATTACTCAAAAGGTAAGGGTGAAAACAACAAAAATAAGTCTAGTAGCTGGGCAGGCTTTATTCAAACAAACCCGAAAAGATTAAAGAAATGAGTCTTATAGAAATTTATACAGACGGAAGCTCTAGGGGCAATCCGGGCCCAGGTGGTTATGGGATTGTGATGTCTTACAAGGGAAATGAAAAAGAAATTTCTCAAGGTTTTCGAAAAACAACCAACAATAGAATGGAACTGCTTGCAGTAATCGTAGCTATTGAAAGTTTGAAAACACCTAAAATTCCAATAAAAGTATATTCTGACTCAAAATATGTGATTGATGCCATCACGAAAGGCTGGTTAGATTCTTGGATTGTAAAACGATTTAAGGGAAAGAAAAACCAAGACTTATGGATGCGCTATCATGCTTCCTCTAAACCATTTAGCATCACTTTTGAGTGGGTTAAGGGCCATGCTGGAAATCCAAAAAATGAGCGCTGTGATGTCCTGGCTGTAGAAGCGTCAAAAAAGGAAAATCTTGAGATCGATAAGGTTTATGAAGAAAATGACGAGGATACTCGTCTATTGTGAGTTGATGACTCTAACAAATCCATGAAGGTCCTGCTCTGTCCCACCAAACATGGTACCGGATAATTTATAGAAGTAAACACCATCTGTGCACTTTTCTTGTCCATTATCTGTTCCGTCCCACAAGAAAGTCCCTGTCTGATCGGTTTGGTTCCACATCACATTTCCCCAACGATTCACGATAAGGATATTGAAGTTTTCAAAAACCTCATAAGGTAGACTTAAAACATCATTTGCTCCATCTCCATTTGGGGTAAATACGTTTGGAACCCATACAATCGGATCATTAATATCTATGAGTATTTCGTAGCTATCCGTGCAGCCGATGTCATCTGTAATCGTAAGCGTAACAGGATACTGTCCAGAGACTCCATAAGAAGTTGTTTGGTCCTCGCCAATGACGCTAAATACATCTGTGCCATCACCAAAGTCCCAGGACCAGCTGACAATGTTAGTGCTTTCGGTAGTGGATTCATCAATGAGGTTGATGATGTCATTTTGATCTGCTGGGTTAGGTCCTGCCGTAAAAAAAGCATTGAGGCCATCATCTCCAACAGTGATTTCATCTAGTGGAATAATCACCTCACAACCTAAATCATCTGTAATAATTACTTCAGGGTTGTATGTATTGCTTTCCGGATAATTATAAAAGAAGCTGAGTGTATCGTTTAGGGCGTTTCCATCTCCGAGATTCCATGTGATGTTACTCACATTAATAGGGTTGTTCAGCGTGAAATTTGCTCCTTGGGTGCATTCACCGTCAATTTGGAACCAGTTCGCGGTGGCACTTGGTCCGCCAATGATTAAATAATCCGTCAAAACCGTATCATCACTGCAGCCATATGTATCAGTTATGGTTAAACTTAAAGAGAAAACTCCAGGTAATGCATAGGTACTACTAGGGTCTTCCAATACAGATTGATTTCCATTACCGAAATTCCAGACCCAAGATTGAATCGGTCCATAAGAAAGGGAAGAATCTTGAAAATCTCCAAATATAGGAGGGCATACGTATGACCCATCCGCATTCACAGCTGCCCCGCTGAAAGTGTAACTTGGAATCGCTGTCGGAATAGAAACAGTGATTAAATTACTAAGCGTATCAGTACAGCCATTTCCGTCTGTTGCAATTAGACTTAATTCATGTAATACGCTAGAGGTGTTTTCTGGGATGTTATTTTCATCAAAAATCGTATTTAAATTTTGATCAGTTGAAAATAAATTATCATCAATTAGCCATTCATAAGTAATTGGGAACAGCCCGTTCGATGCATTATTAGCAATAATATTACCACCATTACAGATGACATTTTCTACGGAGAAAAATGCATTCGGTTGTGTGATGGTTATTGGAATGGAAGCTGGTGAAGATTGACAGCCAAATTCATCCGTAGCCACAAGCTGACCGTAGTAAGTTCCAACACCATTAAAGATATGGTCTACAGGTCCATTATCTGTAACGGTAACAGTGCTTGAATCATCTGTAAAGGTAAAATCAAAGGAGCTCAAATCAAGGCCATTTAACGAAATAGAATTGTTGCTAAAATTTACAAGGAAGGGAGAACATCCAACGGTGTTATCAGGAGATATTACGGCAAATGGATTTGCTAAAACGGATATTGGCAGCACAGCAGAAGCAGCACAATTTACGCTATTTGTGGCAGTTAAAGTAATGTCATAAGTACCTGGACTTGAATAAGCATAACTCACCTCTGGGCCATTGTTTATCACATCTCCATTGCCCATATCGAAAGACCACGAAGCCAATGGGTGCGGAGTTGGTGGTATATCCCACGTCAAACTTGCATCCAACATCTGAAGCGAATCTCCTGCACAAACTGAATCATTAGAAAGGCTAAATATGGGTTCTACCAGTGAAATGTCAATGTTTTTTGTGGTACTATCGCTGCATCCAGTTGTAAAGTTGTGAATAACCTGTTCTATGGTGTAGGTGCCATAGTCATTGTAATCGTGACTGTTGCTGCCCAAATTTGAACCGTCAAGTTCAGGTTCGTCTATGACTGTATTGGGTGTGCCATCACCCCATTTCCAAATCATTAAAACATCATCTGAGGGAACACCATGATTGGAATTATCAGATACATCTACTGTTACTGGTAATGAATTAGGGTTACAAAACAAAAAGTTATCGGGTTCAAATTCAGATATTGGCGCGAAGATGTATATAAGCGAATCAATCTGCAAAGAATCCTTACAACCCCTGTAGTCGACAACCAAAAGTACATCGAAATAACCTGTATCAGTAGTGAATTGGTGCATCGGATTCGCCTCTGTAGAACTACCATCCGTAAAATCCCAGAAATAGGATATTTCAGATGAATCTGGATTGCTGGGGTTTGTCTCAATAAAAGAAGTAAAGGCAAAGTCGCGCTTTACACAGTTTTGGGTTGTATCAACCGAAAAGTCAACAGATAAAAGATCCCCTACGGTTATATGCTCTGATAAGCTAAGGGTTCCCGTACACCCTGAAACTGTCTCAGCAGTTAGGGTAATGTCATATAGTCCGATGGAGTACGTTTGCTCAGGAGGATTTTCTCCTGAGAAAGAATTCCCATTACCAAAGTCCCATTCCCAGCTGTTAATTGGATTCGCCGGATTAGGCGAGGAAGAAGTATCGTTAAAGGCAACGGTTAAAGGGTCGCATCCTCCCGTTGGATCAGCTTCAAAACCTATAAGTAAATCCTCCACATTTATATATCCTAATTCTGTGAAAGCACCTGTGCATCCGTTTGCTGTTGTCATTGTCAGGCTCACATTGTAAGCGCCTGCAGAATTGTATATTTGACTCGGAGGGTTTTGTCCACTAAATGTTTCTCCGTTTCCGAAAATCCAATTAAACGTATCCCCGGCAGGTGAGGTGTTTACAAAGTTAATATTGGCTGGAGCACAATCCGTAGTTACATCCGCAATGAAGGATGGAACAGGTGTTGCTTCGACAATGATTTCACCGCTCAAACTACCTGAGCAGCCTGAAGTTGTATTATTGGTCGCTAGCTGAATATTATATGTACCAGCTGCAGCGAAGGTGAAAGAAGGGTTTTCTTCATTACTACTCCCGAGTCCTCCAAAATTCCATTCCCATTGATTTACTCCGGCTGTAGAATTGTCTTGAAATTCAACTGCTTCTCCTACGCAAACAGTTTCAGGAAAAATAAAATCTGCTTGGTAATTTGAAACACTGATATTTTCAATGACTGTGTCTGCACATCCATTTTCTGTATCTGTTACAATTAAAGAGATGTCATAATTACCCACGGTATTATAGGTTTGGTCCGGCGGATTTGGTATGGTTTCAGTATTACCATTTCCAAAATCCCAAGCATAGCTGTAGTTAAGCTGTGTGCTACCATTCATTTCAAAGCTCAAGGTTAGCGGCACTGTACAGCCTAACCCCATAGGATCAAAGTCTGCATTTGGTGTAGGTAAAATGGTGATATAGCTATCCTTAACCTCTGGATCTGCTTCACCACTGGCATTTGTGACGACTAAAACAACTGTGTAGGTCCCAGGTAGAGCATAGGAATGAACAACAGCTTCCTCTGTTGATGTATTCCCGTCACCAAAGTCCCATACAAACTCTTGAAGAGGGGCACCGCCATTGGCTGACGAATTGTTTGTAAAAGAGATTTGTTCTCCTACGCATGCCAAAAGAGGGCTTGCTGAAAAGTCAGCAAGAGGTGCTTGAGTTCTGCCAATAAATACAATCAGCAAACCTATTAGAAGGAGAGTTCTTTGTTTAGACATAAGGTGTTTAGACCACTAAAGATATGAAAATGACGTATTTTTTGCTAAATAAGACGCATTTCCTTTAAATTAATATGGAGGAGTACCATTTTTTATTTACTTCAAAATCTAATCCTTTTCGCTGGGAAATATCACGAATTTGTTCCTCATTCACTTTTCCCAGACCGAAGTATTTCGAATCTGGATGTGCAAAATACCAACCACTAACGGAAGATGCTGGCATCATTGCTAAGCTATCTGTCAATGAAATGCCGATGCTCTCGGATACATTGAGCAGCTCAAAAAGTCCAATCTTTTCTGTATGGTCAGGGCAAGCTGGATATCCTGGAGCCGGGCGAATTCCCGCGTATTTTTCTTTGATTAGTTCTTCGTTCGAAAAGTTTTCATTTTCTGCATAAGCCCATATGTTTGTTCGAACTTCATGGTGCAGGTACTCAGCAAATGCCTCAGCCAGACGATCCGCAAGTGCTTTCAATAATATAGAATTGTAATCGTCATGATCCTTCTCAAATTGAGTAATATATTTTTCAATACCGAGACCACTGGTCACTGCAAATGCACCGATAAAGTCTATTACTTCAGTTGATTTAGGCGCAATAAAATCTGCTAATGCTAGGTTTGGTTGGCCTTTTGCTTTCTTCGTTTGTTGACGCAGTGTCCTTTGGGTATAAAGGGTTTTTGACCTTTTTGTATCTGAATATATTTCAATGTCATCACCCACTGAATTTGCTGGAAATAATCCGAGAACTCCTTTTGCTTTCATCCAATTTTCTTTTTGGATTTTGTCAAGCATTTCTTGAGCGTCACTAAATAATTGAACCGCTTCCTTTCCGACTACTTCGTCTTCTAAAACATTAGGATATCTGCCATGGAGCTCCCAGGTTTGAAAGAACGGTGTCCAATCAATAAATGGAATTAATTCAGCAATAGAAACATTATCGACTATCGTAACACCTAAATTTTTTGGTTCTTGAATCGTCTCACTATTAAAATTTAATCGGAGCGCATTGGCTCGGGCATCTGCGACGGATATGAGTTTTTTAGCTTTTAAATGTTTTTCGTGTTGTAGTCTCAGTCTTTCGTAATCTGTTATGAGTTCATCAATAAAAGCATCTTTTTTTTCTCCTAATAAACTTTCGGCCACGGTTACAGATCTCGATGCATCTAATACATGGACTGTCTGTCCTCGGTTATAGTGCTCATCAATTTTCACGGCTGTATGCACCTTAGAAGTTGTTGCACCACCAATGAGTAATGGTATATTTAGCTCGGCTTTCTCTAGTTCCTGAGCAACATGTACCATTTCATCAAGTGATGGTGTAATCAATCCACTTAGTCCAATGATATCGACATTCTCCTCTTGGGCAACGGCTATAATTTTTTCAGCCGGAACCATAACACCTAAATCGATGATTTCGTAGTTATTACAGCCGAGTACAACGCCCACGATATTTTTCCCAATATCGTGAACATCTCCTTTTACAGTTGCCATGAGTATCTTTCCAGAAGATTCAACTTTCCCTCCCTTTTCTTCTTCGATGAAAGGAAGCAAGTAAGCCACTGCTTTTTTCATGACTCGTGCTGATTTCACAACCTGAGGGAGAAACATTTTGCCGCTACCAAATAGGTCGCCCACAACATTCATTCCGTCCATTAAAGGCCCTTCAATTACTTGAATTGGACGTTCGTATTTGGTTCTGCATTCCTCCACATCCTCATCGATAAATTCAACAATTCCTTTTACAAGTGAATGAGATAATCGCGCCTCTACATCTTGTTTTCGCCATGATAGATCAATGGTTTTCTTCTTTCCGGACCCTTTGACAGTTTCAGCATACTCTAGTAGTCGTTCGGTAGAATCTTCTTTTCTGTTGAGTAAAACATCCTCAACATATTCTAATAAAACCGGGTCAATATCGGAGTAGATTTCGAGCATCGATGGGTTTACTATACCCATACCCATGCCATTTTGGATGGCATGATAAAGAAAAGCTGAATGCATGGCTTCTCTTACTTTATTATTTCCACGAAACGAAAAAGATACATTGGAAACGCCACCGCTTACATGCGCTCCGGGTAGATTTTCTGTAATCCATTTTGTAGCCCGAAAAAAATCTAGGGCATTTGTTTTGTGCTCTTCCATTCCTGTAGCAACAGGAAATATATTCGGGTCGAAAATAATATCTTGCTTATTGAATCCTAAACGCTGCACAAGGATATCATAGGATCTTTTGCAGATTTCAATACGCCTTTCATAAGAATCAGCCTGACCTTGCTCATCAAAAGCCATAACAATGACTGCTGCTCCAAAGTTTTTAATCGTATTCGCTTGTGTTATGAATTGTGTTTCACCTTCCTTGAGGGAAATGGAATTTACGATTCCTTTACCTTGAATGCATTTCAGTCCGGCTTCTATAATTTCCCATTTAGAGCTGTCAATCATAATCGGGACTCTGGCAATATCTGGTTCTGCAGCGATTAGATTTAAAAATGTCACCATCGCCTCTTTCCCGTCAATCATTCCCTCATCCATATTGATATCGATGATTTGTGCACCACCATTCACTTGCTCTAAAGCTACAGCCACAGCAGACTCGTAGTCTCCGGATTGAATAAGTCTAAGGAAAGCCCTTGAGCCTGTCACATTCGTTCGTTCTCCGATGTTCACGAAATTGCTCTCTTTTGAAACAATGAGCGGTTCTAAGCCTGAAAGTTGAAGTGTGAGGTTTTCCATGCTCAAAATTTCCTCGGTTTATACTGCTCAACCATTTTCGATATTTCTTGAATATGCTCGGGCGTTGTCCCACAGCAACCACCAATAATATTAATCAGGCCCTCTTCTAAGAATGTTCTGATCTGTTCACGCATGATTTCGGGAGATTCCTCATATTCTCCAAATTCATTTGGCAAACCAGCATTGGGGTGTGCGCTAACCGGAAAAGTAGATTTTTTATTGAGAATCTGTAGATAGGGGCGCATCATATTCGCGCCTAAAGCACAATTTAATCCAATACTCAATAATGGGATATGAGATAATGAGATTAAAAATGCTTCAGTAGTCTGGCCAGTCAAGGTTCGACCACTTTGATCAGTGATGGTCCCCGATACCATTATCGGGAGTGTGATTTCCTTTTCGCTAAAAACTTCTTGAATGGCGAAAAGTGCTGCTTTTGCATTAAGCGTATCAAATACCGTTTCGACTAACAATAAGTCAACTCCACCATCAATAAGTGCGTTGACTTGTTCTTTGTAGGCCTCTTTCAGAGCATCAAATGTGATTGCCCTATAACCGGGATCATTTACGTCAGGAGAAATTGAAGCTGTTCGGTTTGTAGGCCCAATTGAGCCTGCAACAAAACGCGGTTTATCCGAATATTCGTTAGCCACCTCTTTTGCAATTCGGGCACTCTCATAATTAATGTCTACCACAGCATCCTCTAAATCGTAATCTGCTTGCGCAATGCTGGTCCCAGAAAATGTATTGGTCTCTACAATATCTGCGCCCGCGTCAAAATAAGCGCGGTGGATATCTTTAATAATCTCTGGTCGTGTAATCGACAATAGATCGTTATTTCCTTTTAAAGGTTTATGGTGTTCCTCAAACGCGCCCTCTCTAAAGTCAAATTCTTCAAGCTTATGCCTTTGAATCATGGTTCCCATGGCTCCATCAAGCACTAAGATTCTTTCTTCCAAAAGGGATTCAATATTAATTTTCATGTATAAAATAAGCGAAGAAGGGTGAGAATACCACACTAACTTATCTACCGGAATATATCCGCTGGATTTGGCACCTTATTTATACTGAACAGGTTGCCAAGGAGTCAAAGGGCCAATCCCTCATCCTTTCTTCATAAGTTTATAAAAAGAACTTTGGTTAAAATTAATGTAAATAGTTTTTTAACCCAACCTTTTATCAAAAAAAAGCAATAAAAAAATAAGGTTTAAAGTCTTGAAGAGTATAAAAGACCTGATGAGTTAAAGATGTAATTTTTAAGCTCCAATTGCATCAATAAAGCTTGAATCACGGATGGCTGTAGCTTGGACGATTCAAATATTTTATCAATATGAATCTCATTATGTTTTTTAATCGTTTTTATAATTCCTTCCTCTTCCCGAGAGAGAATTATGTTTTGGGAATTTTTTTGCTCTTGAGTATTCATTTTCCAATTCATTAAATCAAATAAATCTTCAGGGGAAGTGATCATGTGAGCTGCATTTGTTTTTATGAGCTGGTTACAACCTCCGAGTCCATTTTTTACAACGGCATTTGGAAACGCCATTACCTCTCTTGAATAGCTGTTTGCCAGCTCAGCTGTAATCATTGCCCCTCCTTTTAAGGGGGATTCGACTACAATGGTCACATCTGCCATACCTGCAATAACTCTATTTCTTTGTGGAAAAGTATATTTACTAGGTTTTTGATTGAAATGAAATTCACTAATTAGTGCGCCTCCTGATGCTATAATTTCCTTAGCCAAGGACCTGTTTCCTGTGGGATAAATCATGTTTAGCCCGTGACCGAGCACTGCGCAGGTAGGCACACCGTGTTTTAAACAGTATCGATGCACTAGCGTGTCAATACCAGAGGCCAAACCGCTCACAACGAGAATGTCCAAGCCCCTGAGTGAATATATTAGCTGATCTATGATTTGCTCGCTATTAGAAGAGCATTTTCTAGTGCCAACAACTGATATAATTCTCTTGTTATTAAGGCAGGTGTCACCAATCATGTTTAGCTGTATTGGGCCATCTTTGCACTCTTTAAGCTGGTATGGATATGCATCATCTTTGAAAAATAACGAACGTATGCGATGAGATGAATTGAACTCATTATTAAGCCGTGCATTTTTTAGCGCGTTTTCTCTTTTCATTTTTTGCAGCGTACTGATAGCCAGTCCCGTATTGAGATGTAAGTTCGAATAACTCTCTTCAAAAATTGAATTAATTCCACCTGTTCGCTTCATTAGTATTTTCAATTTACTTTTTTTGAATCCATGAAGGTAAGCGGCAGCGATTTTATATAGTTCTATTTGTTTCTCCAAAATTTTATTAGCTTCGTTATATTAAGATAACAAAATTTTAGATGAGATTTAACTTTCGATTCCTTCTTTTATTTTCTCTTTGTTTCAACTTTTTTAATTCTTATTCGCAAGTAAGCGGTCTCGTAAAAGATGGTAATTCGCGCGAACTATTAGTTGGTGCAAGAGTCGAGGTAATGGGCGGTGGCTCGAGAACGGCATGTGACGCAAAGGGTCAATTTACGCTTCCTGTCAGTGATTTTCCGGCTTGGATAAAATGTTCAATTCCTGGATATATGCCAGACTCTATTCAAGTAAAAAAAGCTCAGGTAATATCTTTTGAGCTTTTTGAGCAAGTGCTAGAAATGAGAGCCGTTGTTGTTTCTGCGGGTAGGCGAAATCAAAACATTGAAGATGTTTCGGTTTCCATGGAGATCATTACACCCGAGTTAATTAACAATAAGGGTTATTCGAACCTAGAACAGGTGGTCGACCAAAGTCCAGGGGTCTATGCCATGGATGGTCAGGTGAGTATCAGAGGTGGCGGAGGATTTGCCTATGGTGCGGGAAGCCGAGTACTGCTTTTATGGAACGGTATACCGATGATGTCTCCGGACGTTGGAGATGCGAAATGGAATGCGATTCCGATGGAGCAAGCTTCACAAATTGAAATTATGAAAGGAGCGTCCTCGGTGCTTTATGGAAGTGGCGCCTTGAATGGGGTTATTTCACTGAGTGAAAAAGAACCTGATCCGAAGGGAACCTTTAAGGCAAAAATACAATCAGGGTTTTATGATAATCCCAGACGGAGTTCCATGAAATGGTGGGATAAAAATCCAACCTTTCATTTGGCTGATCTTTATTATGGTAAATCAAAGAAAAATACAGGGTTTACAATAGGCGCGAATGCGTATATAGATTCTGGTTTTAGAAAAGAAGAAAATGAAGAGCGTTATCGTTTAAACGGCTCATTTTATTTTAAACCACAAAAAAACAAAAACCTCAAGGCAGGACTTTCTTACAATTTACAATATCAGGATATGGGCGTTTTTGTCCTTTGGAAAAATGATTCGATGGGTCTCGAGCCTCAAGACAATACCATTGACCGTCAAAAATCAATCAGGGTAAGTGTAGATCCATATCTTAAATTGTACGATAAGTTTAATAACAAACATTATTTTAGGTCTCGTTACTATCTCGTTACTACAGGAAATACAAAAAATATATATGCCAGTTCTTTGGCGGAAATGTATTATTTCGATTATCAATTCCAGCGAAACATAAGTCCCGGAAATACCTTGACGGCAGGTTTTTCGAACACCAATAATAGGGTCGTAAGTGGAGTGTTTGGAGATCACTTATCTGAGAACGCAGCTGCATACGCTCAGCTAGAAAGTAAATTCAGGAAAATGGATTTGTCTCTTGGTATGCGTTTGGAGTGTTACAAGATTGATACTTTAGATTTCGATTCGAACATCTATTTTAAGTATCTTAACAAGGACGAAATACTGGACTCCTTGGCAATTCCTATTTATCCTGTTTTTCGCGCAGGTTGGCATTATGAGCTTGCGCCGAGTTCTCACATGAGGGCGTCTTTAGGACAAGGAATCCGTTTCCCGTCAGTTGCTGAACGATTTGTTTCAACTTCCGTAGGAGGTTTAATCATTTTCAATAATCCCGACCTTAAGCCAGAAAAGGGATGGGCAGCAGAAATAGGATATAAGCAGATTCTAAAAATGGGGGATTGGAAGGGTTATTTTGATGTTGCAGGATTCCTTAATCAGTACAGCAATATGGTCGAATTTACTTTCGGTATCTATAACCCAGATACGATTGCTTTATCTACCGATCCTAATGATGATTTAGGCTATATTTTAAATTGGGTTGGTTTTCAGGCACAAAATGCAGAAAGAGCGCGTATTGCCGGTGTCGAATTTTCTTTTAATAGTATGGGTAAAATAGGCGATGTTGAACTAACCTCTTTGCTCGGATATACCTACATGGATCCTGTGAGTTTAAATCAAGATTCTATTTACAGACAAACTTTTTCAGATACGAGCGTAAACCTGCTGAAGTATCGCTTCAGACATTTAGCCAAGGTCGATATTCAGGCAACCTACAAGAAGTTCTTTGTTGGGTTTAGTTGCAGGTACAATAGCTATATGCAAAATATTGACGCTGTTTTCGAGGAAGATGTGGACCCGACAGATTCCGAACTATACATTTTACCTGGTTTGTCCGATTATAGAGCCAAATTTAACAAGGGTAGCTTTGTAGTGGATACGAGAATGGGTTTTAAAATTAATGATGCCATGAAAATAAATTTCATTGCCAACAACCTTTTAAACGCAGAGTACGTAACAAGGCCTGGAGACATACAGCCTCCAAGAAGTTTTGTTTTACAGCTTCAGTTTCAATTTTAAAAAGAAATCATATGCGGAAAATTTTATTCATTCTTTGTTTGGGTGCATTACCCTTCTTTGCGTTCGGTCAATTAACGGGTGTAGTAACGGATTTAAATTCTGGCGAGGCCATTATTGGCGCTAAGGTTTTTGCGTCAGACGGTAATAAAGCCATCACTAATTTTGACGGTGAATTTACATTGAAGACCACCTCTTTTCCTGTGACCTTAGTCACTAAGATGCTTCAATATACTACGGATTCAACCGTTATTGATTCGCCGGGTAAGGTAAAGATAAAACTAGGTGAACCTGTTACGGATTTGCAAATGGTTGTTGTTTCTGCGGGTCGCAGAAAACAAGCCATTGAAGAGGTCCCTGTATCAATTGAAATTATTAAACCTGAGCTAATCGATAACAAGGGGATTACAAGTCTAGACCAGGCGATAGAACAAACACCTGGAGTCTCTACCTTTGATGGTCAGGTTAGTATTCGCGGAGGAAGTGGCTTCTCTTATGGAGCAGGGAGTCGAGTTTTGCTTTTGTGGAACGGAATGCCTCTACTATCGGCATACGCGGGAGACACCCAATGGAATGCAATACCGATTGAACAAGCTGCTCAAATTGAGGTAATGAAAGGAGCTTCATCTGTACTTTACGGAAGTGGAGCCTTAAATGGAATTATTGCGATCAGGGAGCGCGAGCCAGGTACTAAGCCCGTGACGAAGCTAAAGGTCCAGTATGGTGTTTATGATAACCCGAGAAGAGCATCTTTAAAATGGTGGGATACGAATCCAATGACACAACAGATTGAGTTTTACAGAAGTCAAATGTTCAAGAATGTTGGTTATACCATATCATCTACGCTTTTCCATGATGACGGTTACAAAAACGAGGAGTTCGAATATCGAGGACGTGTTAGTGGAACCCTTTATTATCGTCCAAAAAAATGGAAAAAAGTAAAAGCAGGAATCGGGTACAATTATCAGATTCAAAAAACAGGTAATTTTTTAATTTGGGAAAGTGATTCCTTGGGTTATACGCCACAGGGTGGCATTGATACAAGTGATGCAGCTTCTACCTTGACTTATACACTCGGTCATAGGTTGTTCATTGATCCTTATCTAAAGATTATCGATAAGCATAACAATAGGCATACATTTAAAAATAGAATATATTATGTAAAGAACATTATTCTTGGAAATGAGGATCAGAATAGCATCGGAACAGTTTATAATAATGATTATCAATTTCAAAAATCATATGCCAATGGTTTGACTTTGACCTCTGGAGCTTCAAGTTTGTACAACGCTGTGAATTCAGCGCTTTTTGGAGACCATAGCTCATGGAACTCTGCGATTTTTACACAGATTGAGCACCATATGGGTAATTTTGATTTTACCGCAGGTTTGCGTCTAGAGTATTTCCAAATGGATGGACAACGCGGAGATAGTGATTTCTTAATTGCAAAAAAAGATTCAACGGTGCTGCCATTTTATCCTGTAGCACGTTCTGGTTTTCATTACAAGCTAGCTGAGTATACACACCTTCGAGCATCTATTGGACAAGGTATACGCTACCCTGCCGTAGGNGAACGTTTCATACAAACTAGTGTTGGTGCTTTAAATATNTTTCCCAATGCAGANNTAAGNCCTGANATTGGTTGGGCTGGAGAAATAGGAATCAAGCAAGGCGTGAAGATTGGTGATTGGAAAGGGATGCTCGATATTTCTGGATTTATCAATGAATACCANAACATGATTGAATTTACCTTTGGGATTTATAACCCAGAGGATATCATATTGAACACTACTGACCCAGAAGACGTAGGTTATATCTATAAATGGATTGGATTTAGGGCACAAAATGCCGAGTCGGCAAGAATCACGGGAATTGATTTTTCTTTTAATAGTATGGGAAAAATCGGAGAATTTGAAATCGTATCGCTAATAGGGTATACGTACATGAATCCCATTAGTCTTAATACAGATGAGGAATACCAGGCCACTTTTTCAGATACGACAGGGAATATNTTAAAATATAGGTTTAATCATTTGGCAAAATTAGATGTCGAGGTGACGTATNAAAAGTATAGCGCAGGAATATCGATGCGTTATGGTGGCTTTATGAGAAATATTGATAAGGTTTTTGAGGAACCTATTGGTGGGTCAATCTACATTTTACCAGGTTTAAAAGAATATAGAGAGATCTACAACAAAGGAAATTTGGTGTTTGACGCAAGATTGGGTTATAAATTGAACGATACTTACAGGTTTGGCTTTATGGTCAATAATCTGTTTAACTCAGAATACACAAGTCGTCCTGGAGATATCCAGCCTCCGCGTAATTTTTCTGTTCAAGTTCAAATGAAATTTTAATGCGTGTANTAGCAGTTATTCCTGCCAGATATGA
Source organism: Crocinitomicaceae bacterium TMED16 (assembly GCA_002167775.1). GTDB lineage: Bacteria > Bacteroidota > Bacteroidia > Flavobacteriales_D > Crocinitomicaceae > UBA952. Next base: position 17,115 of record NHBV01000011.1, read on the forward strand.
ATCTACCNGNTATCCAGGGAAGCCTTTAATTGATTTNGCGGGTAAAACCATGATTCGTCGTGTATATGAAGGAGTTCAGAAATCCAATTTAATTTCAAAGGTTATTGTCGCGACTGATGATCAACGAATTGTGGATGAGGTACAGTCATTTGGGGGCGATGCTGCCATGACAGGTAAACATCATGTGAATGGAACCGGTCGTTGCGTTGAGTTAGCATCAGCGCTAGATTCTTTTGATATCGTCATTAATGTNCAGGGTGATGAACCATTGATTCGTTCTGAACAGCTAGAAGCATTAATTCAGTCTTTTCATGATAATTCTGTTGATATTTCCACATTGGCAATTGNGAGTTCTTCCGAGTCTGACTTTTTAAATGAAAATCGGATTAAGGTAGCGATGGATGCCAATAGCAATGCGCTTTATTTTAGTAGAAGTCCTATTCCAAATCAGTCTAAAACTAATAATCCAGTTGTATTCCATAAGCATATTGGGATTTATGCCTTTCGCAGAGAGATTTTGCTTGAGACTCAAGATATGGAATCATGTGCAATTGAACGCTCTGAGTCACTTGAGCAGTTGCGATGGATGCATTATGGAAAGAAAATACGGGTAGTGGTAACCAATATCGAAACACCCAATGTAGATTCTCCAGAGGATGTCGATAAAGTTCTAAGTCTCCTTAAACTATAGTGTAGAATGATTCAAATTTCTTTTTAACTTTGGTTTATGTCCTCTTTTGATACCATCTTGTTTGACCTTCTTGTAAAACACAATTGTGTTATCGTTCCCGACTTTGGGGGATTTGTTTCTAAGCGTGTTTCCAGTAAAATTGATTTTGANAAAGGAATCATTGTGCCTCCATCAAAGCATTTGTTATTCAATAAACATTTAACTACTCATGATGGACTTTTACTATCGGCTTATGCTGATCAGAATGGTTTAAGTTATGTTGAAGCAGAGGGAAAGCTCAAAGAAATGGTGCTAAACTTCCAAAAAGAGTTATCCTCAGGTAAAGAGCTTGTCTTTCCAAGAATTGGTGTTTTAAAACGTTCAACAAATGGTTTTTACGCCTTTTCTCAAGATAAAGAATTTAACCTTCTTTCAGATGCCTATGGTTTGACAAAGCTTGAGTTTGATGCTGTCAAAGTGAATAAAGAAGAGCCAGAGCNGTCTACTCAGGAAACTCNGGTGGTATCTACAGAGCGNATAAAAATAAATCCTAATGTGAAGTCATTAAGAAGGAAAAAGCTTTTGAGATATGCCGCCGCTGCATGCCTATTGCCTTTGATGATNTATACATTTTGGATTCCTTTTAAGTCAGATTTTTTCACATCAGGTTTGATATCAATACATGATTTCGATCCATTTTACACAAAAGAAGTCGGCCTGTANCAACCTACTGTTTCAGATGTCACTCAAGAAAGATCAACCCAGCATGAAGCCAAAGAGGTTGNAACTATTTTAGAAGATACCTCGACAGAAGAGGTCATTGCTATNGAGAGTAATCAGGAAAGTGCNTCAATTGAAACCCAAGAAATGGAAGTTGCAGAAGCAGAGGTGTCCCCTCCTGAAAATTTACAAGCTCAATATTCCAAACAATATATTGTAGGTTGTTTCTCAGTAAAACAAAATGCTATTAACTTTAAAAATAAAATTGAAGCAGAGGGATTTGTTCCACTCATCCTCGAAGGAGGAAAGCTTCATCGAGTATCNATGGGCATAACTTATTCCAAAGAGGAGTATGACCGTTTGCAAGCTAGTGCCTCATCAAGGGGTTACAATGGCTGGACCTTAAAACAATAATCTTTTATGAAATTAATTTTTACACTATCCCTGTGTCTTGNCATTGCTATGGGCACAAACGCACAAAGCTTTAAAAACGCGAAAGAAAGCAACTATAACTTTAAGCANGTCCAGCGTCTTGCTGCATCACCTGTTGAAAGTCAGGGTAGAACCGGTACTTGTTGGAGCTTTTCTGCCTTGTCTTTTTTGGAGTCTGAAATTATGCGCATCAATAAGAGCGATGAGCCAATCATACTTTCTGAGATGTTTATTGTCAGAAAGGCATACGAGGAAAAGGCAAAGAAATACATAAGAATGGATGGGAGAACTAATTTTGGGGAGGGCGGTGCCTTTCACGATATTCCTTACGTTATTAGAAATTTTGGNATTGTTCCGCGATCAGTATATTCCGGTCTAAAGAAAAAGAAAGATACCTACAATCATGGAGGAATGTTTGATCGTTTGGANTCGATTGTTCAGCAGGCAAAGTCATCGGGCAATGGAATTCAATCTGAATGGCTTGCGGCATATAACGCTGAACTTGATAATGNTATTGGGGTGCTTCCTAANGATTTTAAATATAAAGGCACCAGCTATACTCCGCAAACATTTTATAATTCGTTGGGAATCGATATGAATGATTATGTGTCTTTAACTTCTTTTACCAACCATAAAATGCATGAAAAATGTATGCTACAGATCCCAGATAACTGGTTGTGGGATGTAAGNTACAATGTGAAAATAAATGAGCTCTTTGAGAGTACATTACATGCATTGAAAAGCGGCTATACTGTTGCTTGGGGNGCTGATGTCTCGGAAGAGGGTTTTAGCTTTCNAAACGGAATAGCCATTGTTCCTGCTTCAGACGCTCAGATAAAAATTGAAGGNAAAGACAATAAAAATTTCTCTGATGGTGGTGCTGATAAATATTCGGAGGCTTTTTTAAATCCNGTTCGCGAGATAGAAGTTACGCAAGAAATGCGTCAAAAGGCCTATGATGAAAAACAAACAACTGATGACCATGGGATGCACATTGTNGGCTTCAATGTAGATCGAAAAGGGCGCTATTTTTTCTTGGTCAAAAACTCTTGGGGAACGTCCAATTATCCCGAGGGTTATCTNTATGTNTCTGAGGCGTATTTTAAGCTTAAAACGATCAATNTATACCTTCATNANGATGCTATTCAAGATCAACTTCGTGCTAANATTGGACTTTAGTGNATAGGATATANTAAGGNGCTAATAAATACTTAGTGTCATTTTAACACTTAAATGTTGCAAAACAATTATATTTGTCCAATTGTTGCTTAATTTTATCANCTATGCAGAATAAAAATAAAGTTGGAATTAACGGGTTTGGAAGAATAGGTCGTTACGTTACTCGATTGGCTATTCTTGATCCAGAAGTTGAAATAGGCTTGGTTAATGATCTTGCAGATATTCATTCTTTGATGCACCTATTTAAATATGATAGTGTGCATGGTAGTTTTGATATAAGTTTTGAAATTACTGATGACACAGTGGTTTTCTCAAATGGAAAAAGCATGCGTTTTTCTCAGCATCGGGACCCTTCTCAAATAGAATGGGCAAAAAATAATGTTACTACTGTTGTAGAATGTACAGGACTATTTTTAACACAAACGTTGGCCTCCGNGCATTTCAAGGGTGGGGCNAANAAAGTTGTGCTTTCTGCTCCCGCAAAAGATGAAAGTGTAAGAACCGTTGTTTTGGGGNTAAATGACCATACACTTTCTGCAGAAGATACCGTAATATCGAATGCCTCATGTACTACAAACAACGTTGCGCCTATTGTAAAAGTTGTAAAGTCTTTGATGGATATTGAGTTGTGTTATATCTCAACCATTCATAGCTACACCTCTGACCAACGATTACATGATGCTCCTCATAAAGACTTAAGGAGGGCTAGGGCAGCGGCGCATTCAATTATTCCTACTACGACAGGCGCGGCGAAGGCAATTACCAAAATATTCCCCGACCTTGAAGGCAAGATTGATGGGGGAGCTATTCGTGTTCCTGTTTCTAACGGTTCTATGTCTGAAATTACATTCAATTTGGCTGAATCTGTTTCGATAGAGAAGGTAANTAATGCAATGATGGANAGTGCAAAATTAGATTTGAAAGGAATTCTCGGTGTTATTACGGATCCGATTGTTTCCATNGATATTGTAGGGTCTCCTTTGAGCTCTGCATATGATGCTAGTCTTTCTAGATCATTTGGTAAAGTTTTGAAAATTACCGCCTGGTACGACAATGAAGCGGGCTATTCGAATCGATTACTAGAACTGACTAAAAAAGTCCATTAAAACAGGNGGCTAAGTAATTATACGTATNGCAAAAAAAAAAACACTTAACCTACTTTAGGTGTTGATTTCCATTTTTATTNTTTAAAGCTTAAACATTTTCATTGCGTGTGTCATATGCTTCATATTTGAGGTATAAAAAAAAACAACGCCATATGAACGCTAACAAAATTTTTACAATTCTTTTTTCTTTTTCCCTTCTTCTTATCTCCACAAATTCATTTGCNAANAATGATGATGATCCAAAGGATAATTCAAAAGTGAAGGTAATAACGTCATCTATTAATCANGGTGATGCTACTGTTAAGTGGTTCGATCAGGAAATTGATCACATAGAAATTATTACNAATAATGATCATATCATGCCTTCTATTCCAGTTTTAGATGCTGATGCTTTGCATTTGCACGACCTAACGGATGGAGTTTATTTAATTCATTTTAAAGCAAAAGGAAAGGTGCTATATACCAAGGAAATTACAGTGCAAAGGTGATTGAGTATGCGCACAAATGAAAAGAGGGAGCTTCGGTTCCCTTTTTTTATTTATGAATGGCTGCAACGCCAGGAAGTTCTTTCCCCTCAAAATATTCAAGTAAGGCTCCGCCACCAGTGCTAACATGGCTAATTTTTTCTACAACATTAAATTTCTTTGCCGCAGCAGCACTATCTCCGCCTCCAATCAAACTATATGCTCCTTTTTCGGTTGCTTTGGCAACGGCTGCTGCAATTGATTTCGTGCCTTTTTCAAAAGGTTTAAGCTCAAATACACCCATTGGTCCATTCCATAAAATCGTCTTGGAATNCTCAATGATTTCTGAAAACTGATCAGCCGCTTTAGGGCCAATATCTAGNCCCATCCAGTTTTCTGATATCTGGTCACTATTTGAGATATCAATTTGAGCATCTGCACTGAATTTATCCGCAACAACAGAGTCTAATGGAAGGTGAATCTCTACACCCATATCGCCAGCTTTTGATAGAATTTCTTTACAGGTATCTATGCGATCATTCTCACAAAGAGATGCACCAATTTGTCCGCCAAGTGCTTTTTTAAATGTGTACGCCATTCCTCCTCCAATAATAATGTGGTCGGCCGTTTTCATTAAGTTTTCTACAATCAATACCTTGTCTGACACCTTTGCACCTCCAACAATCGCTGNAAAAGGCCTTTGTGTTTCTTCCATAACTTTTTTTGCACTTTCAATTTCTGCGTTCATTAGTAGGCCAGACATTTTATTGTCACGCGTAAAATATGCCGCTATGTGCGCGGTNCTTGAATGCGCACGGTGTGCCGTTCCGAAAGCATCATTTACATAACAATCGCCGAGATCAGCTAGCTGCTTTGCAAATTCTNGGTCCCCAGAAGTTTCTTCTTTGTAAAATCTAACATTTTCAAGTAAAAGAATTTCTCCTGGATTTAGTTTNTCTGAAAGTGTTTTCGCTTCNTCACCGATACAGTCTTNTGCAAATAGTACTTTTCTCTTTGTGATTTGTTCTAAATGGTTTGTTAAGTGACTAAGTGAAAAANATTTTTCAGGGCCGCTTTTGGGTCTTCCAAGGTGAGATATAATAATAACCGAACCTCCGTCAGAAAGAATCTTATTTATGGTTGGTAATGCAGCTTGCATTCTTTTATCATCTGTGATTTCAAATGTTTCCTTATTGAGCGGGACATTAAAATCAACACGAAGTATCGCTTTTTTTCCTTTGAAACTGTANGTTTTAAATGAGGCCATGAGGTTTTATTTTGTGCAAAATTACTAAGTAGAATTGAATAAGAACTGAATTATCATAAATTACCTTTCGGNTTCAAAATTATTTCGTGTGTTGAGGGCATTGGTTCATAAAGAATAAACCCAGTAAAGTTTTCAAACTTTATTTTATTTTTTTTGTTCAATGGATGATGTATAGATAATTATAATTATATTTGATTAAAATTACGTCAATCATAAAGATTAAAATATAAACAAAATGAAAACATTGACTATTGGTGAACAAGCTCCGTCTTTCGAGGGGGTTGATCAAAACAACAAAAAGATTTCTTCTCAAGATTTTGCGGGGAGTAAGTGGGTAGTATATTTTTATCCCAAGGACAATACGCCAGGATGTACAGCTCAAGCGTGTAGCCTTAAAGATGGATATGATGAGCTTCTTTCTCACGGTATTAAGGTTCTTGGTGTTAGCGCCGACTCTGTTGCGAGTCATGATAAATTTGCTTCTAAGTTTTCTCTTCCTTTCCCATTACTGTCTGATGAATCGAAAGAGGTCATTAATCTATTCGGGGTTTGGGGTCAAAAAAAATTTATGGGGCGAGAATACGACGGAATTCACCGAATTACTTTTGTGATGAATGAGAATAATGAAGTCATTCATGTAGTGCACAAGCCCAAGACAAAAGATCATGCAAATGAAATCCTAAAATTATTAGATTTAAAGTAGAACGTAATTTGTTTACGAACATGCTCCCGTACTTTTGATTTATTAAATAACTCAGGTCACAGGCCTAAAAAACGAACGATATGCCAAATAAAGAATTAAACAAAGAAAAATTGAAAGCACTTCAACTTACCATGGAAAAGTTGGATAAAACATACGGAAAAGGTTCTGTGATGAAATTAGGAGATGCACCCGTAGAAAAGATTGACGTTATACCAACAGGTTCATTAACGCTAGATTTAGCCTTGGGTGTTCAGGGCTATCCTAAAGGCCGAGTAGTTGAGATTTATGGCCCCGAATCTTCGGGTAAGACAACCCTCGCAATTCATGCAATTGCGGAGGTACAAAAGCAAGGAGGTATAGCAGCATTTATAGATGCTGAACATGCATTTGATCAGTTTTATGCTAAAAATTTGGGTGTCGATGTGGCAAACTTGCTTATTTCTCAGCCCGATAATGGTGAGCAGGCATTGGAAATAGCCGATAATTTAATACGTTCTGGTGCGATTGATTTAATTGTTGTGGATTCTGTTGCAGCCCTGACGCCCAAGGCGGAGATTGAAGGAGAAATGGGTGATTCTCAGATGGGTTTGCAAGCAAGACTTATGTCGAAAGCTTTGAGAAAACTTACGAGCTCTATAAATAAGGCTGGATGTTGTTGTATTTTCATCAATCAGCTCAGAGAAAAAATAGGGGTAATGTTCGGAAATCCGGAAACAACGACAGGTGGGAATGCTTTGAAGTTTTATTCTTCAATCCGTTTAGATATACGAAGATCAACTCAATTGAAAGATGGTGATGAGGTTAAAGGAAATCGTGTTAAAGTTAAAGTGGTTAAAAACAAAGTTGCGCCCCCATTTAGAAGGGCGGAATTTGACGTAATGTATGGAAAAGGAATCTCAAAAATCGGCGAGATCCTAGATTTGGGAGTGGAACTTAATATTTTGAAGAAAAGTGGTTCTTGGTTTTCATATGGTGAAACGAGACTTGGTCAAGGAAGAGATTCGATTAAAAATCTCTTGTTAGACAACCCAGAACTCACTGAGGAACTTGAGAAAAAAATAAAAGATGCTCTTGCGTCGCCCGAGGTCTCAGCCGCGGTCGCACAAGATTAAGAGCAAATCGTTCGGAGATACGGCGCCTCGGCGCCGTTTTTTTTTAATAAGAATTTAATTAAATTTGAAAAAAACGATTTTATGAGAAGAACAAAATTTTATGCAATCTTTGCTTTGTTAATGTGTTTAACATTTTCTATTTCGTGTAGAAAAAAGGGATGTACCGATCCCGCTGCNACCAATTATAATCCTGAAGCTAAGAAAGATGACGGAAGTTGCAACTATGATGTTGCTGGATGTATGGATACGCTTTCAGTGAACTATAATCCAAATGCGAATATTGATGATGGAAGTTGTGCGTATACGCCTTTTATAACGATTAACGGATCTTCTGATACTACAATTAGCGTTGCCACCACTTGGACAGACCCTTATGCTACGGCTGCCAATCTTGACGGTGCAGTTGTTATGGTTTCAGATGTAAGTGATGTTGATGCAAGTCAGGTAGGAGATTATACTGTTAGTTATTCGGCAACAAATAATAATGGAACAACTACTGTGGTAAGAACGGTACATGTTGTCATCAATCAAGACACTTGGCTTGGTGATTGGAGTGTTAGCGACAACTGTGGTGGGGGAACTGGGCTTGCGCTCAATGGATCTCCCAATGTTATTGCAGGCGGAAGTGATGCGCAAATTTTGATTACTGAATTCTTTAGTGGTATTACCGGTTCATATGGAACTGCTATATGTCAAATTGATGGAGAAAACATAACAATTGCTCAGGCTTCTGATGGAGCTCCAGGCGGTTTAGGAGACATTATTTACGAAGGTTTTGGTTCAATGAACNCAGATGGTGTGAGTTTTACGATCACATTTACATGGCAGAATACAACCCCATTTACTGGTGGCTCTGGCACCTGTCAGGCTACTTACAGTAAATAAGGCAATCATACTTAATATAGAAAGGAGTGTTGTTCACTCCTTTTTTTATGCCGAAGGTTTGCAAAGATTGATAGAATAACCTACTTTCGCGCCTTAAAATACTATTAATTAGAATTATGGAATCAATTGCAATTTACCTACCAATTATTTTAGCAATCGTAGGTTTGTTATACATGTTTATGAAAAAGGCATGGGTCATGAAACAAGATGCTGGTGACGGCAAAATGAAAGAGATATCTGACCACATTTATGAAGGAGCTTTGGCATTTCTTAAGGCCGAGTATAAGTTGTTAACCTTCTTCGTAATAGGTGCGAGTCTTGTGCTTGCTGGTGTAGCATACATGGTGCCGACCACCGGTTATTTAATCATTGTTGCTTTTATCATTGGTGCGATCTTTTCTGCGCTCGCAGGAAATATGGGGATGAAGATTGCTACGAAAACGAATGTAAGAACAACTCAAGCTGCGAAAACAAGTTTGCCTAATGCATTGAAAGTGTCATTTGGTGGAGGAACAGTAATGGGCCTTGGAGTAGCTGGTCTAGCTGTTCTCGGGTTGACAGCATTTTTCATATTCTTTTTCCATAATGTAATGGGCGGTGTTTGGACCAATACAGCGGATATGACAATTGTCCTCGAAACATTGGCAGGATTTTCTTTAGGTGCAGAGTCAATCGCCTTATTTGCTAGAGTGGGTGGTGGTATCTATACCAAAGCGGCAGATGTAGGAGCTGATTTAGTAGGGAAAGTAGAGGCAGGTATTCCTGAGGATGATCCTCGAAACCCAGCTACTATTGCAGACAACGTCGGTGATAATGTTGGTGATGTTGCAGGAATGGGTGCTGATCTTTTTGGCTCTTATGTTGCAACAGTTTTGGCTGCGATGGTTCTCGGAAATTACGTAATCGAAGATATGGGTGGAGTAATCAATGACGCCTTTGGAGGTATTGGCCCAATTCTTTTGCCAATGGCGATTGCTGGTTTTGGTATTATNATCTCAATCATTGGAACATTGTTGGTTAAAATATCATCTAATGATGCAAAAGAAGCCCAGGTGCAAACTGCNTTGAATATTGGTAACTGGACATCGATTGCTTTGGTTGCAATATCTTGTTTCGTTCTTGTGAAATGGATGCTTCCTGCTGAAATGCAAATGACATTTTATGGAGAGGGATTACAAACAATTTCCTCTATGAATGTTTTCTNTGCTACGTTAGTTGGATTGGTCGTTGGAGCGGCAATTTCATCCTTTACAGAATATTATACTGGTTTAGGAAAAAAACCAATCTTAAAAATAGTTCAGCAATCTTCCACGGGTGCTGGTACGAATATTATTGCAGGATTAGCTACGGGTATGATTTCTACGTTCTCGTCTGTACTTTTATTTGCTGCTGCCATTTGGACCTCTTACGCTTTCGCAGGATTTTATGGTGTTGCTTTGGCTGCCTCCGCGATGATGGCAACAACAGCCATGCAGCTTGCAATTGATGCTTTTGGCCCAATTTCAGATAACGCAGGAGGAATTGCTGAAATGAGCGAACAAGATCCTATCGTTCGAGAGAGAACGGATATTTTAGATTCAGTTGGTAACACTACTGCTGCTACGGGTAAAGGTTTTGCCATTGCATCAGCGGCACTTACTTCTTTAGCCTTGTTTGCGGCNTATGTAACTTTCACTGGAATTGACGGAATCAATATTTTTAAAGCACCAGTGCTTTCAATGTTGTTTGTAGGAGGTATGATCCCTGTTGTATTTTCGGCACTTGCCATGAACTCTGTTGGAAAAGCGGCAATGGAAATGGTATATGAGGTCAGACGCCAGTTTAAAGAAATACCTGGTATTATGGAAGGTAAAGGTAAGCCTGACTACGCAAAATGTGTAGATATATCTACAAAAGCTTCCCTCAAAGAAATGATGCTTCCTGGAATCCTTACGATTGGTTTTCCAATTGCGATTGTTCTTTTGGGTAAGTTAGTATATCCAGACAACAACTTAATCATTGCTGAGATGTTAGGAGGCTATATGGCCGGTGTTACCGTTTCAGGTGTACTTTGGGCAATTTTCCAAAACAATGCTGGTGGAGCATGGGACAATGCGAAGAAGTCTTTCGAGGCAGGAGTAGAGATTAATGGTGAGATGACCTATAAAGGATCGGATGCGCACAAAGCCGCTGTCACGGGTGATACTGTTGGTGATCCGTTTAAAGATACTTCAGGGCCTTCAATGAACATCCTGATTAAGCTAACCTGTCTTATTGGTTTGGTGATTGCACCAATTCTTGGTAACGGTCATGGAGAAGAATCAAATGTGAAGAGTGGAGCTGCGACAGAATGTTGTACTGACGAAAAAGAAAAAGATGCATGTTGTGAAACAGAGGGTGAAGCTAAAAAAAACGTCACGGCNTCTGNAAAAATGTGTGACATGTCAGAATGTTCAAAAATGACCAAAGAAGAGTGTNNAGCTATGTGTGCNGATAAAGGATGTAGTGAGGAAGAAACTGCAGCNTGTTTATCAAAGTATGATGAAGAAGGAAATTGGAAAGGNACCTCAGAGGATTAATTCNAAATCNGAATANAATATGNAAAAGCCCTNTNNGAGGGCTTTTTTTATGCTTNANAATTTCTTTAATTTTAGNNATTAAACTGATAATTTCTGAAAAATNCTGATTTCTTTACAGATGTTTATGATGTGGTAAGACTTATTCCTCATGGGAGAGTGACNTCTTATGGANCGATTGCGAAATATCTGGGATCTAAACAATCTTCTCGAATGGTTGGTTGGGCNATGAATGCCTCTCATACTAAAAAGGATGTACCTGCTCATCGAGTAGTAAATAGAAATGGTATGCTTACGGGGAAAAATCATTTTGACANACCTGATAAGATGAAATTCCTCCTAGAACAAGAAGGGGTGATGATTCATGAAGATAGGGTCGTTGACTTCGAAAGTTTATTTTGGGATCCTTCAAGAGANTTAGAGATACCTTAATGGATTCTATTACTTTTAGTCCAAATAAGTATTATGAAATTTGGAACAAAAGCAATTCATGCAGGAGTAAAGCCGGACGCATCTACGGGCGCAATTATGACGCCGATTTTTCAGACCTCCACATATGTACAAGAGGANGCAGGCGTTCATAAGGGCTATCAATATTCTAGGTCCCAAAACCCGACTCGAGATGCACTACAGAAAAATATAGCCGCGCTTGAAAATGCCAATCATGGAGCTTGTTTCGGTTCTGGTCTAGCAGCGATTGATTGTGTCATGAAAATGCTTAGTCCCGGAGACGAGGTGATTTCAACGAATGACCTTTACGGTGGGTCGTACCGTCTTTTTAAAACTATTTTCGAGAAGTATGGGATTAAGTTTCATTTTGTAGATATGAACAACGCGGATAANGTGAAGGCGTTTATCAATGAAAAAACAAAACTTATTTGGGCAGAAACACCAACAAATCCAATGNTTAATATTATTGATATTCGAGGCCTGGTAGCATTGGCAAAATCCTGCAATGCATGGCTTTGTGTTGATAATACTTTTGCAACTCCATACCTACAGAACCCTATAGATATGGGAGCGGATATTGTAATGCACTCAGTTACGAAATACCTTGGAGGTCATTCTGATGTAATTATGGGAGCCTTGGTTACTTCAAATGATTTTATCGCTAAGGAAATGTATCATATTCAAAATTCTTCCGGAGCTGTGCCAGGTCCAATGGATTGCTTCCTTGTTTTAAGGGGAATTAAAACGCTTCATNTGCGCATGCAGCGGCATTGTGANAATGGTGCTAAAATAGCCCATTTTCTTCAAGCACATGCTGCAGTCGAGAAAGTATATTGGCCTGGATTCACATCTCATTCCAATCATTTAATCGCTAAACAGCAAATGAGACACTACGGAGGAATGCTTTCATTCACGCTTAAGGGAAATCAATTATCAGATGNTCAGTCCATTTTTAGGCACCTTAAGCTGTTTTCTCTTGCTGAATCATTAGGTGGTGTCGAATCTTTAATTGGTCATCCAGCAACGATGACCCATGCTTCGATTCCCAAAAAAGATCGAGAAGCTAGCGGAATAGTTGACAGCTTAATTCGTTTAAGTGTTGGGGTTGAGGATGTTGAAGATCTTATTGATGATTTAGCTCAGGCACTAGAGGTTCTCTAATATTTGGAAAAACTGCTCTTTCTTTGCAGGTGACAATGGAACGGAACTACCATCTTTCATTATAACAGCGCCCCCATCAGCTTTATCATAGCGATTTATATGGTCTAGATTGACTAGGTGAGACTGTTGCACCCGAAAAAAGGAATGACCCGAGAGCAATAAATCATATTCTTTTAGTGTTTTTGATACTAAAATTCGTTTACCAGACTCTAANTAAAATGAGGTATAGTTTTTATCTGCCTCGCAGCGTATTATTTCCTTCAGTTCAAGAACATANACACTTTCTTGTGTCTTTAATACAAGCTTCTTTTTTTCGCTACGTTCGATATTATTTGCCAACGCGTTGAACTGAACTTCGTTCTTTTTCTTTTGGAGTGTTGTTAGNGCTTTATCAACAGCATCCTCTANTTCTTCCACATCGATCGGTTTCAATATGTATGCTAAGGCACTGAATTTAATTGCTTGAATTGCATATTCCTGATATGCCGTTATAAATACAATTTCAAATTCTTTGTATTTAACCCCTTTAAGCACGTCAAAACCGTTTCCATCAGGCATTTGAATATCCAAAAAAACAAGGTCGGGCTTAATTTTATTAATGGCACTAATTCCGCTCTCTACNTTAGAGCCGTCTGTATAAATATCGAAGTTATGTCCAAAAGAAATAAGGAGTCTNTTTATNAATTCTTTCGTTTTATTTTCATCGTCTATTATGAGTACTTTTTTCATTCAGAATCAAAGTTAAGATTTTCGTTAAGTAATGGTAAGAATATTTGAACACGCGTTCCCGNGTATTTTTCGTTTGTAAGGTCTCCTATGGAAATATTTGCTTTTGATTTATATTTTTTATTGATGATTTCTACCCTTCTGTTTGTGATATCGAGGGCCATGCTCTTGTGTTCATTCATAGAATTCTTTTTCTTTCCCGACTCTGCTCTNCCGACGCCGTTGTCAATTATTTCTATGTAAAGCATATTGTCTTTCTCAGAAAAATCAATCGAGATATTCCCGTTTTCAATGATATTTAATTGACCATGTTCAATAGAATTCTCAACAAAAGGTTGGGTAATCATGGGTGGGATCAAAACTTTTTTAAAGATTAAATCCTCCGGAACATTGATTTGATAATCAAATCTATTTTCAAATCTTAATTTTTGTGTCTTTAGATATTTCTCTAAAATCTCAATCTCCGTTTCTAGGGTGATAAACTCTTTAGGAGAGTTTTCTAAAATGAGGCGAATCAGTCTTGAAAAGCTAACAAGNAATTTCGATGATTTTGAAGGGTTGTTTTCATAAAGTGAGCTTTGAATAACCGACATTGCATTNAAGATGAAGTGTGGATTCATCTGTGTCCTTAGTAAGGTCTGGGACATCTCAATTTCTTTCGTATTCTGATTGATTTTCGCCTGTCGGAGATAGAATAGGACAATAACAATTGTTGAAATCAAAATNATAATAATCAATACAATTGTAGACATTTGTTTTTCTCCCTTCAGCGCAAGTAATTCCTTTTCTTTTTGTTGGTCTTTAATGACTCTTTCTTGCTCTTTGATTCTATACTCTCTAAGCTCTCTTGAATACATTTGGGTCAGCTCGTTAATTGCCTTACTTCCGCTTAAATAGGAATTNTCCTCAATATACTTTTGAAAAATATTGAGNTTTATAAATGCCTTTTGAAATTGATTTTGTTCTGCAAAAACCTGCGCGAGAAATTTATAGTTGCCCAAGCTGTATTCTGAATACGGGAACTTATCTAAAATTGATTTGGAGATATTAAACGATGTTTGTGCCTTTTTCCATTTTTTTTCATTGAAAAGTATTCTGCCAATCAAATGATGCGTCTTTCCCAGACCAATAGAGGACTTTAGTTTTGCGTATTCTACAAGATTATCGGAAAGAATAACTTCTGCTTCAACTAAGGAGTCCATTTCAATTAAATACTTTGAATGGATCAATTTAAAATCGAGATAAAAAATACTTTCTTTCTGTTTATTATAGTATTTATATCCCTTCTTGATATTTAATGAGGCAGCGTCTAATTGATTGTTTGAAAGTTCAATTTCCGCAAGCCCACCATAGATGCGCACTTTAAATAGCTCTAAGCCATTTTTTTCTGCAATATTTAAGGCTTTTCTATAATAGGTTCTAGCTTCATTAAATGAATTTACTTGAAAGGATCGTTCAGCAATCATCATCGTTGACCAACAAAGTAGATCATAGTCTTTAATNCGCTCAGCTTCTTTATTCAACTTCAATAGCGTTGAGGTGCTTTTTCCAATTATATCGAAATAAGCTTCAATTTCGGAAAGATCTTTGAAGGTATTTGCCACTGCTTTTCTTGAATCAGATCTTTTTGCAAAATTTAAGGCTAAATTGGCATAAAAAAGAGCAGAGTCCTTTTCATTTAGGTGCATTTTTGATCTGGCCAATAGACGATAAGCATCACTCACATTTTGGTTGTCACCCGATTCTTGTGACTCCTGGAAGAGCGCTTCAGAGCCCTTAAACATCGCCTTGAATCGCTCATCATACTCGAATGAAATCGTTTCCCAATATCTATATATAATCGAATTGTATTGAAGTAAGCTCCCATGCTGTTCAAAAGCTTTTTGAAAAGTAAAAAATGAACCNCCCTCNATGTAATAAGAAAAAAGGCTTGCTGTTAATTCGCTTTTNGTCTGCTTAGAGTACACATCAGATTCAATGGCATTTAAAAANNCNTCNTANANTGCTTTNTGTGNATTTGAACTCTTAATCGATGCAAGCTTGATTTCNGAGAAAATTTCATCCTCGTTTGAAATCGCCATTTCTTGACACAATACTGTCTGTACAAGACTGATTATCAGNGTAAAAATAAGGAGTGAAGATTTCATTAGTTTAAAAATACAAATTCATAAGGAAATATGAGTGTTGATTTCTGAACAAGGCTCGAGATTATTAGGTTGTCATTCTTTGAATTGCGTATCTTTGGAAAAAAAAATTATGAGNCTTTTAACTGTTGGTAGTGTAGCTTTTGATGCAATNGAAACACCTTNTGGTAAAACTGATAAAATTGTTGGCGGCGCTGGAACATATATTTCTTTNGCTTCATCTTTTTTCATGGAAAAGCAGAAGATTATTTCTGTCGTAGGTTCAGATTTTCCATCAGNCGTTCTTGGTGATATGAATTCGCGGGGAATCGATACTGATGGCCTGCAGATNAAGGAGGGAGAGAAGACATTTTTTTGGTCTGGTAAATATCACAACGATATGAATAGCCGGGACACCTTGGCTACTGAGTTGAATGTCCTAGAGCATTTTGACCCAATTGTTCCCGACAGCTATCAGGATTCATCTTATATTATGTTAGGAAACTTGAGCCCATTGGTGCAAAGCACGGTCATTGAAAGAATGAAAAAACGTCCTAAGCTAATCGCAATGGATACNATGAATTTTTGGATGGATATTGCCATGGAGGATTTGAAAAAAACGATATCTATGGTGGATGTTTTGATTGTTAATGATGAAGAGGCACGACAGCTCACNGGTCAATACGCATTGGTTACTGCCGCAAAAGAGATTTTAAAAATGGGTCCTTCNTATGTCATTATCAAAAAAGGAGAACACGGGGCCTTACTTTTTTCTGCGAATCAAATGTTTTTTGCTCCTGCGTTACCTCTAGCAGAGGTTTTTGACCCAACGGGTGCAGGAGACACATTTGCTGGCGGATTTATGGGTTATATTGCTGCGAGCGACGATCAAAGCTTTGAAAATATGAAAAGGGCCGTTATTTACGGTTCTGCGATGGCTTCTTTTTGTGTGGAGAAGTTTGGGACAGAGCGCCTATTAGAAATTAACCAGGCAGACATTAATGAACGTGTCAAAGCATTTAATGATTTGTCTTCGTTTGATCTAAAAAAATAAGTATGGAAAACGAATTTATCAGTAAACTTANTGCCTTTATTCTTGAAGAGGATATGCTCTCCATTTCAAGAGAAGTGTCTAAGCTCAAAACCGAATTTGATGATTGGCTGNTGCATAGCGAGGGGAAACAGCAAGTTGCTGCACTAAAGGCGAAAGAGTCAGGAGAAGATATTGAACAGATTGATTATGCCGTCATCAAAGAATCNTTTTACACTTTATTTATNAAGTATAAGGATGCTAAAAAACAGCAGCTTGATATTAAAAACAAACTTGAAGTTGAGAACCTGAAGCTCAAAACAAGTCTTATTANGGACCTNAAAAACCTTGTAGAAAATGAGGAGAATATAGGTACTGCCTTTAATGGCTATAACGCGATTCAGGATACTTGGAAAAAAATNGGAGATATTCCAAGAGACAAAAGAGATAGCGTTCAAAAAGAATATTCGCGTTTGAGAGAGCTTTTTTTTCATAACATAACCATATATAAAGAGCTAAAAGAGCATGATTATAAGAGAAATACTCAGCTCAAACAAAAGGTGATTATGAAGCTTCAAACCCTGCGAAACGAATGCGAGCAGATTCGTGAGCTTGAAAAAACCTTGCGGATTTACCAAGATGAATGGGAAGATATTGGCCCGGTAAACAAAGATGACTGGGAAGGACTAAAAACAAGCTATTGGGAAGTGGTAAGGTCCATTTATGATAAAATAAATAAACATTATGAGCAGCACAGGGCTTCTCAGCAAGAAAACCTCAAGCAGAAACAGGTGATCTTAGGNCAACTCAAAGAGTTTTTAGATGAAAAAGAAGATATTGAAGGCCAAAAAGAGTGGCAAAAAACAACCGATGAGGTGNTTAAGTTTCAGTCTTCTTGGAAAAAAATAGGTTTCGCTCCCAAAAAAGAAAATGACGCAATTTGGAAAGAATTTAGAGCTTTATGTGATTCCTTTTTTAAAAGAAAAAAGGAANATTATAAACTTCGAGATAATAAAGATAAACAAGCTAGGGATGCTAAGAAAGCATTGATTGCTGAGGCGAATGAATTAAAGTCATCTGAAGATTGGAAGGAAGCTTCTCATGCCCTGATTCAGCTGCAAAAAAAATGGAAAACTTTAAAGGGTGCTGGTCGATACGAAAAAAAGCTTTGGGAAGAATTCCGCGGTGCGTGTGATTATTTTTTCAATAAAAAAGATGAAACGAGTAAGGCCAATGAAAAACAACTCACCTTGAACCTTGCTGCGAGAAAAGAATTCTTACTNACGATATCAAAGTTGAAAATCGCTTCGGCAGAAGACATCAAGAAAGTAGCTGATGACTTTCAACAATTAGGNAGAGTTCCTGCCAATACTCTCGGAGGGTTACTCAAAGAATTTAACAATGCATTAAAACAACAGCTTGAAGCCTCTAAAATGAGTGCTAAAGACATTGATTTATTGTTGTTTAAGGCTAGGATAGATGGTGCTGCATCGTCAGAGGNCTCATCCGTTCAGTTTGCACGGGAGAAAAAGTCTTTGAGATTAAAAATTTCTGACCTTGAAAAAGAATTGATAAAAGCAGAAACCAATATGGGTTATTTTTCGGTTTCTAAAGGCGCAGAAAAGCTCTTTGCTCAGGTAAATGAAAAGAATGATAAAATAAAAGAAGAGATTGAGCTATTAAAAAGAAAAATAAAATTGATTCCTAATGAATAGCTTTACCAATAGTNTTCTTTTATTTTTCAGTATACTTTTGATTGGCTTCTGTATATATGTTGGTTATGACGTTCAAATTGATTTCCTTCATATNTCTGGGCGTAATTTACCGTTTCAGTCGTATATTTATCTTGCCTTTGGAATCTTGTTTTTTGGCTTNNTAGGCTGGAGAAGTGTACGCAGATGGATGGGTCTTTATATTGTAAATAAGACGACTCGTTTTGTGTGGAATATGCCTTCCAGTAAAAAGAGAAAACTAAGAGTGGTCACCTATACACTGCTTGAGGTATTGGTGATGGGCTCTCTTACGTTAGCATTCTATGTGTTGATGGAATCATGGATTCTACCGGGAGCGGTNTTGTTGTTTTTTTGTATTGAGAGCATCCTTTTTCTTATTGTTGGTTATCGAAATAGGTTTCGTGTTGGCATCTCCTCAAAAGCTNTAATTGCTGCTGACAGAGAGGTTGTTATTGTTTATTTTACTGGTCTTCAAAAAATCACTTTAGGAAAAGATTCTATTTATTTTGATTACATTCAAGAGCTACAATTATTGTTCCCAACCGATTGTCTTGAAGAAGATCAAATTTCAGTTTTTAAACAGGAAGTCCAAAAGATGATTGATCGGGATAAAGTTCTTATCAGAAATATAGATTAGTTATGGAAACGGCGCAAATTCTAATTGTTGAAGATGATTTGTCCTTTGCGGAGAATGTTAAATTTCAACTTAGCACCTCTGACATCCCAAGTGAAAATATCATTTCTGTTTCCTCTATTCAAGAGGCGCGTGAGGTTCGGAAATTTCAAGAGCCNGATGTTATTCTTTTAGATTTAAATATTGAGGATTCTAATGGTGTTGANACCTATGAAAAGATATTTAAAATGTTCCCTTTGGCCTCTGTCATTGTGCTGTCGGGAATGGATGATGAATCTATTGCTTTAGAAATTGTATCCAAAGGTGGTCAGGATTACGTNATAAAAAGTAACCTGAATGCAAAGGTTCTGAAAAGAACTATAAAATATGGATTGTTGCGGAGGCAGCTGTCTTCAAAAATCCGAAAATCCGAGCGGAAATTTAAAGATGTTTTTAATAAGTCGCCATTGCCAATTGTTCAGTTGATTGGTAACGAAATGATTACGGGATTAATTAATGATGCTGCACAAAGACTTTATAAGCTTCCTCATCAGNAGCTTACGAAGCGGCCGTTTAGCTCGTTTAACGTCGACAAAGAGCGTAGCATCGACATGAAAGGTGGTAGGTTCACCCAGCTCACATCAGATAATGAGGAAATTATCGTTGATATCATTATTAATGAAATTGAGTCTGACACTGATGAAACCGAGTATATCGCGCTGATTATTGATAAGACGAAAGAACTAGAATTCGAGAAGCATAAGTTTGATTTGATTTCACAGGCTGAGGAGTCGGAAAAGAAAAAAATTGCGAGAGAGCTTCATGATGGATTAGGACAGCAGATGGTTCTTCTAAATTTGCTTTTTCAAAACTTCAATCCGACGGAAGGGCAAAAAGAGAACTTCAAAGACCTAGAGAACTTACTTCAAAATTGTATTCGCGAGGTTAAGGAAATTGCCTATAATCTTTTGCCCCCTGAATTAGAGAAAGGTTTTTTGAATGCCATAGAAAGGCTCGCACATCGAATTAGTTCAATAGGCCAAATTCAGTTCGTTATTGATATTGAAGATGAAATTCAAGAGGATGATTTAAACCATGTGGATAAATTTAACCTCTACAGAATTATTCAAGAGCTTTTTAATAATTCCTTGAAGCATGCAAAAGCAACAGAATTTACAATCAGAGTCAAAAAGCACAATGGAGGTATTCTTATTATGGCAATGGACAACGGGATTGGATTTGAAATAGATGAGGTTGAAAAAGGCTTAGGTATTGAGAACATTCAATATCGAATGAATATGGCCGGGATAGAGGGTAGGTTTGAATCCTCAAAAAATCAAGGTACCTCAGTTACGATGCAGCTTAGATCAAATTAGTGCATATTTAGGCATCTAATAATCTATTTACTGATGCGAGGATGGTTTCAGGTTGAATGTCTTCAATACAGTTTTTCTTTTTCGATTTACATCTATTACCAAGCTTTGAACAGGGTGCTGCATGTGTATTACTCACTATTTCCAATGAGCCACTAGCAGACTGATACGGTGACATGCCGAGGCTCGGTTTTGTACAGCCCCAAAATGAGATTATTTTTTTTCTAAATGC
Organism: Crocinitomicaceae bacterium TMED16; assembly: GCA_002167775.1. Taxonomy (GTDB): domain Bacteria; phylum Bacteroidota; class Bacteroidia; order Flavobacteriales_D; family Crocinitomicaceae; genus UBA952. The sequence goes on from NHBV01000011.1 coordinate 37,649, forward strand.
AGATGCAATGTGCATTAGCCCCGTGTCATTAGATAAAACAAGACAAGATTTTTTTACGATAAAAGCTGATTCCATGAGGCTGAGCTGCCCACATAAATTGTGAATATTTTGATGATTTACAGCGTCAATTAATTGCTGTCCATTTGATTCATCTCCCGGACCTCCTAAAATCGCAATCGGAAGCTTAATTTCATTGCACGTCCTAATGATGTGCTCCATCGGTAATATTTTTTTTGGATAGGAGGCTCCAATTACCCAGGCAATATATGGTTTTGAAAGGTCAAGTGGGATAGATTCAGCATCTATTTTGAAATCATCAGGGATGAAAAAGTCAAGGCCTTTTCCGTCGTCTTCTAAACCCAAATCATGGATAGCTTTGAAATACCTTTCCACGATATGCTGATTGTGTAATAAATCGATTCCTGTCCGGACCAATAATAGCTTTTTAATATTTTCTTTATTGACTACGCGAATGTTTTGAGACAATCCTTTTCTCAGTCTTAATGACTTGAGGTTGTTCTGCAAATCAACTACTAAGCTGTATTTTTGAGTCAATAACTCTTCCTTCAAAGCTTCTTGCTCAAGTGTAAATAGTTTGTCAATATTTTGGTTGTTTTCAATAGCATTTTTAAATTTTTCTTTGACAACATAGTCGACCTGAAATCCAGCTAATTTTAATGCGCGAATAATTGGACTCGTTAATACGACATCTCCAATAGCACTGAATCGGATGACCAGAACCTTTTTCCCTTCGTCTTGATTTACTCCTCCCATATTGTCTTAAGAAAAGAACGTATTTCTTCAAGTGCTATTGTAGAAAACGTTTCTTCAAGCTGTCCATACTCACTAATCGTACAGGTTTTACAGCTTTGAAATAAATGATTAAGCCCTTTCAGCTCCTTTACCAAGTGAAGTTTTCCGTTTTTAGGAAGTAAATTATTATAGCCTTTTATGTTCTCTTCGCTTGTTACCTGAATATCTCGGGAACCAATTAAAACCAAAACATCACAGTTTATATTCGGAATATCCGTACTGGGTGAATATCTAATAAATTCATACATCCAAGGATTAAGTACAGAGTTTTTTACAGCATTTATTATGTCTTCCTCTTCACTTTTTTTAATGAATTTTTTCTTCCGAAATTTTTTCAAAAAACTTTTTGAAATTGAGGCCAGTTCCTTTTCAAACCCCTCCATGTTCGTAGATGATATTGCAGCATCCCAAACTGCGTCATTAAAGGCATTCGTTAATTCCAATTGCGCACCTTTTTCTCCAATACTTTCCGCCAGTAATCTTGTTTGAATCTTTAATATCGAATCCCCTCTAATTGAGGTTCCTGCAAGTGAAACAATGCCCGATAGATTTGGGACGGTTGCACCTAAAATATTTGCAATAAGTCCCCCTTCACTATGTCCCATAATTACAATTTTAGTGGAATCCACTTCCGGACGTTTTTTCAAATAGGAAATTGCAGCTGACGCATCACTAGCAAAATCAAGTGTGGTTGCAGTGCTAAAGTCTCCTCCAGAATCAAAAGTACCTCGGTCATCATAGCGCAGTACAGCGTATCCCAAATTAGTTAGAAAATCTGCGATTACCCAGAATGGTCGATGTCCCATCATTTCTTCGTCTCTATTTTGAGGTCCGCTGCCGCTCACCAATACGATGGCTGGAACATTATTTTTATCTTTTGGTAATGTTAGCGTTCCCGCCAGCGAGAATGAACCTTGTATATTTTTAAACTTAATATCTTCCCGTACATAGGAGTATGGAGCTTTTGGGTTTTGAGGTCTATTTGCTTTTTTAGGTTCTGTTTTTTTTGGGTAAAAGGTCAATTTTTCAACAATTGGCCCTTGTTTAAATACGCCGCTGATTGAGTCCGAGTAATATGTTCCTTCATAAGTAACGCCTAATGTTTGCATCTCAACTTTAAGCATGTTGTCTTTCATAATAGATATTTCCGCAGGCATATCAAATGCAAATTGCTCTGGGGAATCAACCGTAATTTGGTTTCTTTTTCCATCCTTGTTAATATGAAAAACCAAAGGTAAATTTGCCGCTTTTAGGGTTGCATACCAATCTCCATAAGGTGATTGACAGAAACTCATGTTAGCAAAAAGGAGCAAAAGAAAAGTTAAACAAGTCCTGTAATTAAGCCAGCGCATAGCATTATAATAGATTGTAATGCAATTACGCAAGGAGGGATTCGTTTTTTTCATACCCTAATATAGATTGTATCTTGTTAAAAAAGAACTTTAGGCGAATAGTCGTTTCAGTTCACTTGCCTCAGAAGGCTTCATTTTTTCGGCGAGAATCAATGAAAGTTGTTTGCGCCTTAATGCAGCCTCGAATCGTTCTTTTTCTTCGTCAGATTCGGGAACTAATTCTGGTACTTGAATAGGTCCTCCATTTTGATCAACTGCGACAAATGTATATATCGCATCATTGCATTTTTCGCGTGCTCCTGTTACTTGGTTTTCAACAAAAACATCAATGATTATTTCCATAGACGAATAAAAAGACCTTGAAACCTTCGCTTCAAGGGTCACAATAGATGCCTCTTTGATCGGTTTTTTAAAGGAAACATGATTTACTGAGGCCGTTACAACGACGCGACGGCAATGACGCTGTGCTGAAACGCTAGCAATGACATCCATCCAAGCGAGCAGTTCCCCTCCAAAAAGGTTTCCGAGTGTATTGGTGTCATTTGGCAACACCACTTTTGTAGCGATGGAGAGCGTATCTATTGCTTTTCTTTTTTTCATACTTCAAAATTAAGCATAACTTATTACCTGAATTATAGAATTGTTCTTTTTATATTTCATTCAAAACTGCACTGTTTTGAACATTAAAGCTTAAAAGAAGGTTATGTAAAGAACAAATAATTGGTTATTTTAGCAAACCTTAAACCGATACCATCGTCATTCTAAAAAAAAACCTATGAAGATTACATTATTTCTCCTAACATTTTCCTTTTTAATTGTCAGTTCTGTCAGCGCTCAAAATAAAAGAGTATTTGACCCGAAGAATGCGCGTGATGGAGAGACGGTGGAATATTGTCATCAGCATATTAAAATGCAGGAGCTCAGAAAAGATGAGCACTTTATACTGCACAATGCGGCAGGAGAAGCAGAGGCAGAGGCAGAGGTTCAAAAGAAACTCAAAGAGCCCATGGAAAAGGATGTGGTTTATACGATACCAATCGTATTCCATGTGCTTCATAATGAAGGGGCAGAGAATATTTCAGATGAGCAAATTTACGATGCATTGTTTTTACTAAATAGAGATTTTAGTCTCGGTAATGCCGATGCGGCCAACGTTCACCCTGATTTTCAAGGCATGCCAGCAAACTCAGAAATTGAATTTGTTTTGGCAACAAAGGCTCCAAATGGTGTTTGCTTCAAGGGAATCACGAGAACGGCTTCCGTTCTTAGTGTTCAAGGAGAGGATGGAGGAGATCAGATCAATGCCATTGTTTCCGGAAATAATGTTTACAATGGGTCATGGCCGGGCAATAGATATCTTAACGTTTTTGTCTGTGGGGATATTGGAGGTGCTGCAGGATACACCTATAATCCCGGAAACTGGAATGCAAATAGCATGGGGAATGGAATATGGCTCCTGCACAATTATACAGGCTCAATAGGAACGAGTTCTGTCGGTACAAGCCGAACGCTTACGCACGAAGTAGGCCACTGGTTAAACTTGAGCCATACTTGGGGTGGCGATAACAATCCAAACGTTTCTACAAGTTGTGGTCAGGATGATGGTGTTCAAGATACCCCGTTGTGTATCGGCGTTACTTCTTGTAACATGAACTCTAATGGTTGTAGTGGGGATAATGGCTACTGGGGTTTTGATATTCGGGATAATGTTGAGAATTATATGGATTACTCCTACTGCTCAAAAATGTTTACAGAAGGGCAAAAAACAAGAATGCGCGCGGCGCTTCAAGTGCAAAGCACAGGAAGAAAAAATTTGTGGCAAACAAGTAATCTTAATGCAACGGGGGCAACTGGTGTTTTGGTGCTGTGTAAGGCTCAGTTTGAAGCAGATAGAACAACACTTTGCGCGGGAGATGAAATACAATTTACAGATGACTCATACAATGCAGTCTCAACTTGGGATTGGTCTATATCACCAGCTACAGGTTGGTCTTTATCCAATGGTACTGACCTCTCTTCTCAGAATCCAAGCATCGTATTTTCGGATGAGGGATTATATACGATAACCCTTACTGCTTCTGACGGTTCTAGTACTGATGTGGAAACTAAGAATAATTATATTAGGGTATTGCCATCTGCAGCAGGACTGCCATTTTGGGAAGGTTTCGAGGAATACTCCTCTCTACAAAACTTGACCAATTGGGAGGTTGTAAACGTAAATAACAACAACGCGTTTACATTAGAGTCAAGCTTTGGTTATTCAGGAACAAAATGTGTTAGGTTGCCTAATTTTGGTCAGCAAGGATCGAATGTAGATGAACTAATTTCTCAGTCTATCGATGTCTCTTCAGTGCCCGAGACAGAAGATATCACATTAAGCTTTCGATACGCATACCGCAAGAGAACATCTTCTGACTATGAGCTTTTAAAGGTTTTTGTTTCAAATAATTGTGGGGATTCATGGTCTCAGAAAAAAACCTTGGGAGGTAGTCAATTGGGTTCCACTGCATCTAATTCAAGTTGGTACCCAACATCATTGAACGATTGGAAAACGGTGCACATGGTGAATATTAATGAGTCGTATTATACGCCTACCTTTAGAATGAAATTTAGGTTTGAAGGTGAGGGTGGGAATAATTTTTATCTGGATGACATTAATCTATACCAAGGCGATCCTTCAGATGATCTTGTCACGGGATTATTCGATAGTCCTCAAATGTTGGGCTTGACTGTATATCCCAATCCAGCTGAAGCAGAACTGTCGGTAGATTTTGATTTGAGTTCAAATCAATTGCTCAAGATTGAAATAGTTGATCTTCTTGGTAAAGTTGTTGGTGCTTATGGTTTGCAAGGGAATGAGGGCAAAAACACTGTGCTTTTAAATACGCAGTCTCTTTCTAACGGGACTTATATACTTCAGTTGACTAGTGAGACAATTTCGTCTTCGATGCCGTTTGTAAAACTATAGTCTAGTTTTTTCGAAATATTGGTGAATGAGCTTTGCCTTTTGTTTGCCAACTAATCTCTCGAGTTCAGATATTTTGGTCCTTTCTATCCGCTCAATTGTTTTGAATTCTTGAAATAAAAGCTGGATTGTTTTGGGGCCTACACCCTGAATGTTTTCAATCTCAGAGTGGATTGCTGCACTGCTTCTTTTGTTTCGATGGTGCTCTATGCCAAATCGATGAGATTCATTTCGCATGAATTGAATGACTTTTAGGCTTTCACTTCGTTTGTCTAAATAAATGGGATATCGGTCTCCCGGGAAAAATATTTCTTCCAAACGTTTCGCAATACCTACGATAGGTACTTTACCGCGTAAATCTAGTTCTTCTAATGCTGAAACAGCAGCGCTAAGCTGGCCTTTCCCTCCGTCTACAATAACGAGATCAGGCATGCTTTTTTTTTCATCTTGCAGTCTTTTATATCTTCGGTACACAACCTCTTTCATTGTTGCAAAATCGTCGGGTCCATCCACCGTTTTGACATTAAAATGCCTGTAATCTTTTTTTGAGGGGCGACCATTTCTGAAAACAACGCATGCGGAAACTGGAAAGCTTCCCTGGAAATTAGAATTGTCAAAACATTCCATATGGACGGGTAGCGATTTTAATTTAAAGTCTTTTTTGATGGTTTCTAGAACTCTTTTCTCGTTGCTGTTTTCAGTTTGAAGAATTTCTTTTTTTCTTTGATTTAAAATATAGGCCTGAACATTTTTTAGTGATAAATCGATGAGCTGTTTTTTTTCGCCCCGCTGCGGATATTCAAAGCTATAACTAGGATGCTCAAATTCAAGTGTTTCATTTACCAGAACAATGCGATTTGAGCTATTGAATTTCTCCTTAAGAAGATCAATTTGAACCGCACAAATTTCTTCGGGTGTTTTGTCTAATAGATTTTTAATCTTGTTGCTGTAGGCATAAACAACGGCTCCCTCATTGATGACCATAAAATTGATGTAAAAAGCTTTTTCTTTTTTTACAATGGTAAATACATCGAGGTTCTTTAGGTTGGATACAATGATTGATTTAGCCGTATACTTTTTGATACTCTCGATATTCTTCTTGATTTTTTCCGCTTCCTCAAATTCATATTTTTCAGCTAGAGACTTCATTTTTTGCCCGAGCAACTGAAGCAAGGATTTAGTTTTTCCTGAAAGCAATAGCTTGGCTTCGGATATAATCGATTGGTATGCTTTTTCGGATTGTTTTTGTTCACATGGGCCTTTACATTTTCCGATATGGAAATCAAGACAGATGGAATATTTTTCCTCCATAATTTTTGACTCAGATAAGTCAAGCTTACAACCTCTAATTGGGTAAATCTCATTGATGAGGTTCAATAATATGTTCATGTGCCTAACACTTGTATATGGTCCGTAATATGCAGAGCCATCTTTAATTTTTTTTCGTGTAGAAAATATTCTAGGAAACGCTTCGTTTTTGACAACAATCCAAGGGTAGGTTTTGTCATCTTTTAGCAGCACATTGTATTTGGGTTGGTGAGATTTTATTAGATTATTCTCTAATAATAAGGCGTCCTTTTCTGAACCAACTACAACATGCTCAATTCCTTGAATTGATTTAACAAGTGTTCTAGTTTTGAAATTATTGCTGTTCTTTGAAAAATAAGAGGATACTCTTTTTTTTAGGTTTTTTGCCTTCCCAATATAGATTATACGATCTTCTTTGTCTAAGAACTTATAGATGCCAGGAGAGGTGGGCAGTACCTTTAAAGAATTTTTAAGCGCTCCTGATTCCAGATTCATAAGTTAAATTTAAAAACTAATCCTTAGAATAAGTCAATACTTTATCTTTGTAGTTATGATTGATGATATTATTTTAAATGCCTTGAAAGAGGATATCGGAGCGGGGGATCATTCTTCCCAATCTTGTTTGCAAGATTCGGATAAAGGAAACGCCAAGTTGATTGTAAAAGAGAATGGTGTTGTAGCAGGTGTAGAGATAGCGAAGCGCGTTTTTGAATTGTATGATTCAAACTTAGTAATTGAGGTTTTTATTGATGATGGAGCAAAGGTTGAGGTTGGAGATGTTGTACTCGAGGTAAGTGGTAAAGCTAAATCAATACTAAGCACAGAAAGACTAGTATTGAACATTATGCAACGTATGAGTGGTATCGCAACTAAGACGAGTAATATTGTCCACCAAATCAAAGGCACTGGAGCACGCCTATTAGACACTCGGAAAACTACACCAGGAATCCGTCAGCTGGAGAAAATGGCTGTGGTAATCGGGGGCGGGATGAATCATCGATTTGGATTATACGATATGATTATGCTGAAAGACAATCATATCGATTTTGTTGGAGGAATTCGCAATGCTATTGAGAAAACTAGATCCTATGTTCAAGCTATGGAAACCCCTATTGATATAGAGGTAGAGATTCGTACCAAAGAAGAACTTATTGAGGCAGTATCTACGGGTGGAATACAGCGCATATTATTAGATAATTTCACGCCAGAGGCATTGAAAGAATTAGTGCCTTTAATCCCAGATTCAATAGAGTCTGAAGCATCTGGAGGTATTACAGAATCCACTATACGTGCATTTGCAGAAACAGGTGTTGATTTTATCTCAATGGGCGCATTAACGCACTCAGTGAAGAGTTTAGACCTAAGCTTGAAGGCCTATTTTTAGGCTTTCATATAGCTTTTAAGGTCCAACAAGAAATCGATATCTTCTTCTAATTTGTTTCCGATTACAACAAGGTTTGCACCAGACTCGTGGGCTTCCCGTATGCCCTTTATAGTCTTTAATCCGCCGCCTATAATGAGGGGGGAATTTACGGTTGAAAGCGCTTTAATCATCGCAGAAGATATTGGATGAATGGCTCCGCTTCCAGCATCGGCGTAGATTAACTTTTGACCAAGATGTTTGCCGGCAAGTGCTGTTTTTTTAGCGATCGAAATTTCGTCTTGAGGTATTGGTTGTGTTCTAGAAATATATTGCACCGAAGTCATTTTACCACCATCAATTAAGAGATATGAAGTGGGGATGGTTTCAATATCTAGTTTTGCCAGCTCGTCTGTAGCCTCGACGTGTTGACCAATTAAAAAGTCTGGATTTCGCCCGGAGATTAGCGAAAGAAACAGAAGTGCATCTGCATGATTAGAAAGGTGGTGTGAAGCACCTGGAAAGAGCACTATTGGTATCGAGAGCATACTTTTTACCACACTAACGCATCGATCAAAATCTGATTTAGCAACAGAACTCCCGCCTATAAATATAAAATCAGGTTTTGCGACTTCAATTTTTCTCAAAAAAGGCTCTAGCTCCTCATTGGTTTTAAATTTGTCTGGGTCAATTAAAACGGCAATACCTTTAGAAAGAGATTTAATCCTATCGAATATATTCATTAGGCTATGTTGTGTAGGTTAATATCTGTCCATGAATTTCTTCATGGGCTAAATTGAATTCAGTCATCTCAATGTCACTATTCACTCTACACAAATGCTTGTTTTCTCCTCGTTTGATGATTTGTATTTCGTTTTTAAAGTCCAATCCAGGCACATCCGATTTTTTATATGCTGCTTCTTTTAAGGTCCACAAAAGTGTCATGTCATGAATACATTGTTCATTGAATAATTTGGCTTCTTCCCGAGAACAAAATTTTGATGTAATTCTTAAAATCCGATTTTTTGGCACTTCGATATCTATGCCAATATTTAGTTTGGATAAACCCAAACAAATTGTATGCTTTGAATGTGAAATTGATATTTGAAAATGGCTTTCTTTTAAAGTAGGTTTACCCGAAGGGAGATAAATAATCTCATGTTTGGGCATCATTTTATTTCTGAGCTGCCGAACACCAATAAATTCGCTTCGTCTCGTCGGATGCTTAACTTTTTCTAAACCAAGCATTTCGGCAGGAAATAAAAATGCATTCTCGGAAATATCAGCTTTTGAGACCAATCCAAACTGCGTTGAAGAACGATTGAAAAACATCATGATAACCTATTTTTTTTAACCAAAAATATGTTGTAAATTTAAGGGAAATGTAGAGAGTCTTGTGTTTCATTAAATTCTTTTTAACAATTCTTTAATGACCGTGTTTTTTTCTATATTTACCCTCTTAAAACTACAGAATTTTAAACAACTGATTTAAATCATTATGGTTCGTAAAATATTATTTATTTCCCTAAGTATCTTGTTAACAGGTTTTTATGGGTTTGCACAAGGTGGTCTTGGTACCTTGAAAGGTTCAGTTAAGGACGGTGAAAGTGGTGAGCCTTTGCCATTTAGTAAAGTCCTCATTAAGCAGAATGGAACCATTAAAGGTGGTAAAAACACTGATATAGATGGTAAATTCCAGATCAATGCTATCCAGCCGGGTTCATATACTGTTGAGCTTCGTGCTACTGGATACCAAACACAAGCCGTAGAAGGAGTGGTTATTTCTTCAGATAAAATTACATTCTTAGATGACTTAGAAATGGTTAAGCCGAAAGACGTCCAAGAATTGGGTGAAGTAACGGTGATTAAATATGTTGTTCCCCTTATTGACAAGGATGGGGGTGCATCCGGTAAAACAGTAACAAGAGAGGATATTTCGCGATTGCCTGTTAGGTCGGCAGCTGGAGTAGCAGGAACCGTAGGTGGTGTAAATGCAAATGAAAGCTCTGGAGCATTGTCTGTAAGAGGTTCACGTTCTGATGCGACATACTACTATATTGATGGTATTAAAGTCCGTGGTTCATCAAATCTTCCTAAGTCAGCACTTCAAGAAGTCGCAGTAATTACAGGTGGTGTACCCGCCAATTACGGTGACGTTACAGGTGGTATTATATCAATTACGACTCGAGGTCCTTCAAAAACTTATTTTGGAAGCTTCGAGGCAGTTTCTTCAGGTTTTTATATCAACGGAGAAGATCCGGATGGTTATGACGGTAAAGTTTATGGTTTAGATAAATTTGGTTACAACCTATTCGAGGGTATGTTATCAGGACCTTTACTTATGAGACGGGATTCATTAGGAAACAAAACAAATCCAATTCTAGGATTTTTGATTTCGGCAAACTTTTCTGACCGACTAGATGCACGTCCCCTCGCAGGTGGAACCTATCGTATTAAGAAAGATGTTCGTGATGATCTATTAGAGAATCCATTGCGTCCGACCTCTACAGGTTTTGGTACTTTTCACAATGCACTGTTTTTAAGAGAGTCTGATTTTGAGAAGACTCCTTGGAGAATGAATGCACGAGCAATGACAGTTGCTGGTCAAGCCAAGATTGATGTAAATACAGGGCCTAGTGTGAATCTTCAGTTTGGTGGTTCTTTGAATTATAGTAACGGCTCAAGCTATTCTTATACAGGCTCCTTGTTGAATTTTGGGAATTTTGGTGTCTCTGAATCTCTTGACTACAGAGTCTTTGGACGATTTACGCAAAGATTCACCAATGAAAGAGAAGGAAGTAGCTCAAAAATCAAATCTGCCAACTACAATTTAATGGTTGATTACTCGAAGTCAAGAAGAGATGTATACGATCCAAAGCATCAGTACAACATTTTCAATTATGGTCATGTGGGTCGTTTTCAAACCTCACGAACTCCATCATACGAGTTTAATCCAATTACCAATACATATGTGCACAATGGATTTAGAGATTTAGAGGTTGCCTTCACGCCTTCTGAAACAAATGCCGCTTTGGCAGCGATTACAAGTCAGTACTATGATATCTATGCAGATGATCCAGACGGCCATTATGAAAATTTATTTCAGATTCAGCAGGGTAATGCGCTTAGAAATGGAGATGCACCGGGGAGTGTTTACAGTATTTGGAGCAACATAGGTTCTCCTTATAATTATTTCGGTAAAACAGAAAATGATCAGTTTAGGGTAACGGGTGCAGGATCCGTTATTATAGGAGATCATTCGATTTCTTTAGGTTTTGAGTATGAGCAGCGTGTTGACCGCGGTTGGACATCAGGTACAACGACGGGTGGAGGGACACAAGGGCCTTTGGGTATATGGACGATTGCGAGACAACTTGCGAACTTTCACATAACGGAGCTTGATTTAAATTCAGGTGTGATTTCGGATTCAGGTTCATTCAAAGCAATTACCTATGAGAGGTTAAATTCAGGTTATGCAGCACAGTCTGGAACAGGAGAGTATGGGGGTCAATTAAATGACGATAACCAATCTTTCTTTGATTTTAACTTGAGAAACAAGCTTGGTTTGGATGTGGCAGGAAATGATTTCATAGATATTGATAATTATGACCCGAACTTATTCCAGTTTGACATGTTTTCGCCGGACGAATTGTTAAATAGTGGAAATTCCTTTGTTTCCTATTGGGGATTTGACCATACGGGTCAGAAGGTAAAGGGCGCTACTGATATCAACAAGTATTTCAATGAGTTTGATGAAAATGGAAATTATAAAAGATTTGTAGGTGCATTCCAACCAATTTATATGGCAGGATACATCATGGATAAGTTTGCATTTAAAGATATTGTTTTCAATGTTGGTTTGAGAGTAGATGTATTTGACGCCAACCAACCGGTTCTTAAAGATCCTTGGCTGTTTTATAATGCGAGAACAGTTAGTGAAGCTCAAGCCTTGAAAGAGTCAGATCCTGACCAATATGCATGGGTGAATTTACCTGAAGGTATGGGAGATGACTATGTAGTATATGTTAACGACGTGAACAGCCCATCTGCGATAAATGGTTTCCGAACTGGTCAAGAATGGTACAATGCTGATGGAACGCCAATAGAAGATCCTTCAGTATTGCAAGGTGCTGCGGGTATCGCTCCATGGCTCTTGAATCCAGGGCAAGAAACTCCGGATGCAAGCGCATTTGAAGATTATAAAGCACAAGTAAACTTTATGCCTAGGGTTGCTTTCTCTTTCCCAATTTCAGATGAAGCTTCATTCTTTGCACATTACGATATACTTACGAAGCGTCCTACTTCTGGTTTTAGATTTGACCCATTTGAGTATCAATTCATTCAATCACGAAGCTCAATCATTAGCAACTCTAACTTGAAACCTGAAACGACAGTAGATTATGCCTTAGGTTTCCAGCAGGTTTTAACGAGAACATCAGCACTTAAAATTGAGGCGTTCTATAGAGAACAAAGAAATAATGTTCAATTAATCAATGTTTTCCAAGCGCACCCTGCAACCTACAAAACATTTGGAAACCGTGACTTTGGTACAATCAAGGGTCTTACTATTGAGTATGATTTGCGTAGAACCGGTAATATTCGAATGACGGCAAACTATACGCTACAATTCGCGGAAGGAACAGGTTCTGATGCCACCTCTGCGAGTGCATTGATTAATGCAGGATTACCTAACCTGAGAAATATTTTCCCTTACTCCTATGATCAGCGTCATGCCATCAACGTGACTTTTGATTATCGATATGGTTCAGGAAAAGATTATAATGGTCCGAGTATAGGTAAAGTAAATCTATTTGAAAACACGGGTTTGAACCTTATTTCTAACATCTATTCTGGTTCTCCTTATTCATCGCAGACTTTCATTACCAATGACGCTCAAAGTGGTGCTTTAGTTGCTGGTCTTGATGGTACGCTGAACGGATCGAGACTTCCGTGGTCTTACAGATTAGATCTTCAATTGGACAAAACAATTAACATAAGCTACGGTGGAAAAGAAAAAGGGGATAAGAAAAAACAAGCGTTTTTGAATATTTATGTCAGGGTTACCAATTTATTGAATCAATTTAACCTTCTAGGTGTATATCGTGCAACTGGAAACTGGGATGATGATGGTTTCCTTGCGGCAGCAGCTAGCCAAACTTCAATTCAGAATCAAATTGATGAGCAGGCATTTAGAGACTACTACATGATGAAGGTACAGAACCCTTACAATATTAGTGCTCCTAGACAAATTCGTTTAGGACTCAATTTTAACTTTTAATAGATTATTTCAACAACACAAGAATAAACGTTACATATATGAAAAAGCAGTTATTCGCTACATTAATAGGAATAGGCATGACTATGCCAGCATGGTCATATCTCGGTCCTGACGACAAGAAAGGCTCTTCAGACAACAATCCAAAAGGTGCCAATTGTAGTCCAGCTACAGCCAAATTAACCCTAGAGTTCAATGATGTTGCGGCATTAATTGAGCAAGGTGGAAGTATGTTTCAGAACAGGACAGATGGTACGGCTGCATATGAGGTTCCAAAAGGAAGTGGCTTGAATGCAATTTATGCAGGTGCGCTTTGGATGGGTGGTACAGATGTAAATGGTCAGCTGAAGCTTGCTGCACTTCGTTATCGACAAGGGAATGACTTTTGGCCAGGTCCATTAACGGTAACTCCTGGTACAGGGACTTATAATCCATTGTTCCCGGTAGGAGATGATGCTACGCGTGATTTTGGAGAGGCAAATATTGACCCGGACCAATGTCAAGCCTATGATAAGATTTACACTATTCGCAAGGCAGAAGTGATCCGCTTCAACATATGGTGGTCTTGTTCAAGTGGAGAAACAACCGAGGGTTGTGATGACATTACAGAGCCAACCAATGACGAACTTCAACGTATTTATGGATGGCCAGCCCATGGAGACGTATCAAGAGGTCAAGATTACTTTTTAGCTCCATTCTATGACAGAGATGAGGATGGTAACTATAATCCAGATGCAGGTGACCACCCGTGGTATGATGATATTTTGGGTCGTGATGACATCGAATGTGGTATTGACCGTCGTATTTCTTTATTTGGTGATGAGACACACTGGTGGGTGTTCAATGATAAGGGGAATATCCATACAGAAACCAATGGTGACCCCATTGGAATGGAGATTAGAGCTCAAGCTTTTGCATTTGCTACAAATGATGAGGTGAATAGAATGACATTCTATAACTATGAATTAATTAACAGAGGTACGCAAACACTATACAATACCTATTTTTCGCAGTATCTAGATGCGGATATTGGAAACTACACGGATGATTATGTGGGGTGTGATGTATCGCGAGGTTTAGGATATGCCTTGAATGGAGATTTAATTGACCAAGCAGATGGTGGTAAGCCTGGATATGGTGAAAATCCTCCTGCCATCGGTTGTGATTTCTTTGAAGGTCCTTACCAAGATGCAGACGAATTAGATAACCCCGGTCCTTATTTCAACGAAGAGACGGGGCAAATGGTCGTGCCTTCTGTTACCGATGCATTGGCAAATAATGGTATCGTATATAAAGGTGTAGGAATTGGTTATTCAGATAGTATAATTGATAACGAACGTTTTGGAATGAGAAGATTTACGTATTACACGTCAACGTCAGCGCCACCTTACAATGACCCTTCAAATGCAGCAGAGTATTACAATTTCATGCAGGGGAACTGGGCAAATGGTTCTGATATGTTCTATGGAGGTTTAGGTTATACTGGTTCTACCGGAGCTTCTACTGTATTGTCTGACTATATGTTCCCAGGTTTGTCTGACCCATTGAATTGGGCGACCGGAGGTGTCGACATGTCATCAGCTTTTCCTGACGGATGGTTTGAAAGTACGAACAATAATCCTCCTGCTGACCGTCGATTTGTGCAGTCTGCCGGACCATTTACACTGAGACCAGGAGCCATAAATAATATTACAGTCGGTATTGTATTCGGAAGATCGACAGATGGAGATTTATATGCTTCAGTAGAAGCGATGAAGCAGGCAGATACGAAAGCTCAGGCTTTATTTGATGCGTGTTTTAAAATTCTATCTCCACCGGATGCACCAAGATTGACAATCCAAGAATTGGAAAATGAATTAATTCTTACGATTGACAATCCATCTTCTTCAAATAATTTTGAAGAAGCCTACGAAGAATTAGACGAAATTAACATCGCGGATCCAACCGTTGATCGATATTACAGATTTGAAGGGTATCAAATTTATCAATTGAAGGATGTTGAAACTTCTGTTGCGGATATCTCTGACCCTGAAAAGGCTCGATTGGTCGCACAATGTGATATTGAAAATGACATTGATAGAATTATAAACTTCGATTTTGATGAGGCATTAGGATTTTCAATTCCTGTAGAGATGGTTGACGGTTCTAATAACGGAATTCGTCATTCATTTAAATTAACGGAAGATAAGTTTGCACAAGGTAGTCCTACTTTAGTGAACCACAAGACATACTACTATGTCGCTGTAGCATACGCTTATAATCAATTTAAGGAATATAACCCTGAAGACCCTACGCTACTTGATGGGCAAAGAAAACCTTATATTTCTTCTCGTTTGAATTTTGATGGAACGGCAATCAGTAGTACGCCAGCGGTTCCTCACGCACCAATTCCAGAGGCAGGAGGAACGCTTCAATTGATTGAATACGGTTCATCTCCACAAATCACACGCTTAGATGGTTATGGAAATGGAAATCGTGAGTTGGAGCTGACACAAGAAAGTGTTGATGAAATTTTAGCTGAAGGATCAATGCTAACGCCAACCTATGATTATGGTAAAGGACCTATAAACGTTAAGGTAGTTGATCCATTGAATCTGGCGAGCGGTTATTTCGAATGTAAATTTAGAGACTATACGGTTCAGAATTCTGGTAATGCAGCAGATACGGCAAGTTGGGTGATTTATCGCTATGCTTCTGAAGACGATGTAACACCGCTAGATTCAGCTACATCTCAAAGAACCATTGCGTTTGACAATGAACAGATTGTTCCTGAGTGGGGTATTTCGGTTCAAATCAAACAAGAAAAATATTTCGTTCCGGCAAGTGGAAATTCAGGAGGACCTGAGACAAAGACAACAACAATGATTTCTTCATCTATTAATTTTGCAGATTCTTCAAAGCAATGGTTAACAGGAGTCAATGACAATGACGCTTATTACCCAACAAATTGGGTTATTTGTGGTGAATACGACCCAGATGAGGATACAGAATGTTTGGACGATGGTCCAAGTTATCTGAATCCATGTAACTATCAAGATGAAATCACGAAAGACCAAAGCCCAGTTTGGGAAGGTCTTCTTGAAGGAATTATTGCACCACATCAATTGGTCGGATACCAAGCTGATTATGCACCAATGGCTTATCTTGGAACCGTAGCTACAAATGTTCGTAAAAACGCTGCGATTAGCTTTGCACCAAGTGTAGATATTGTATTTACAAGCAATCAAGATTTATGGACGCGTTGCCCAGTATTTGAGACAGGCCGCGATGCAGGTCTGAACATCGGTGGAGTTGCTGCTGGTAAATTACGAATGAGTCCTAGCGTTGGTAAAGATGGTCTTGAGGACAACTCTGGAACAGGTATGGGATGGTTCCCTGGTTATGCGATCGATTTGGAGACAGGAGCTAGGTTGTATATGGCATTTGGAGAGAATTCTTTCTTAGGCGGCGAGAATGGTGCCGATATGATTTGGAACCCAACCTCTAACTTGGTAAGTAACGTTGGTACTCCTTTGATGGGAGGTGTACATCCAATATATGTGTATAGTAAAGATATAAAGACTGTAAATGGATATAGCCAGTCATATGATTTACCAGCATATAACCCGGTTCAGGCAGAAACCTCTGGAGGTCATCAATTGAAAATTCTTATCGATGCAGCGGAGTCAAGTCCAACGACTGCGAATTGCAGACCTATTTATGCAACACTTTCTTGGGTTTGTTACCCTATGTTGGCAGAGGGACAAGAATTACTTTCCACTGATGTTACTATGAAACTTCGCATTAATAAGGAATATAAGAACTATGTTGCTTCGGGACAGAATTCTGGAAAACCTATGTATTCGTGGAGTATGGATGATATTGCAACTGTTACAGCTTCCCAGGATCAATTGAAGGAGGCTTTGGATATAATTAACATCGTGCCAAACCCTTACTATGCCTTCTCTGAATATGAGAGAAATAGATTAGAAACGAAGGTTAAGATTACAAATCTGCCTGAGCAGTGTACAGTGAAAATTTTCACCGTTAACGGTAAGCTAGTTAGAGAATTCAAGAAAGACAGTCCGATTACTTCATTGGATTGGGATTTAACGAATTTCAAAGCTATACCCGTAGCTTCGGGAATTTATTTGATTCATGTCTCCGTTCCTAATGTTGGCGAACGTGTATTGAAATTCTTTGGAGGAATGAGACAGGTTGATTTACAGGGTATATAATTAGATTGGAATAAAGAAATAATTAGTTATGAAGAATAGTATAAAAATTGCATTTGTCCTTTTGTTTTTGTCTCCTATACTTTTTGCGGGAAACGAGGATAGAGTTGGTTCCGCAGGAGCATCACATTTGTTAATTAATCCATGGGCGAGAAGCTCTGCTTTAGGTGATGCAGGTATAGCCAGTGCAAATGGATTAGAAGCTTCTTACATGAACATCGCAGGTTTAGCTTTTACGGATCAAACGCAAATGAAGTTCAATTACAGCAACTGGATGGGAAGTGCAGGAATCTCTTTTAACTCTGCGGGTATTGCGCAAAGGGTATCTGAATCTAGTGTGATTGCAATAAGCATTCAGTCTATGAATTATGGTGACATTCCAATTACGACAGTTGAAAATCCAGAAGGGAATATTGGTTTCTTTTCTCCTAGAACCAACGTCTTCAACATTGGTTATGCTAGAACATTCTCTTCAAGTATTTATGGAGGAATTAATTTCAAGGTCATTTCTGAAAACATCTCTAACCTCAAAGCGACGGGTATAGCCATTGATGCTGGTATTCGCTATGTAACTGGAGAGCAAGAGCAGGTTAAATTTGGAATTACATTGAAAAATGTAGGTCCGGTAATGAAGTACAAAGGTGATGGTCTTGCGCAGCAGGCGGCTTATGTAACTACTGGCTTTATTGCTTCTCTTGAAGAACGCTCTTCTGCTTTTGAGATGCCATCCTTATTATCTATCGGAGGTTCCTATGATTTCATTTTGAACGAAAGCAACAAACTAAACCTAGGTTTAGGATTTACAGCAAATTCTTTTTCGAATGACCAATACAGAATAGGATTAGACTATGGAATGACCAATGAAAGAATGGCATTTAATGTTCGAGGTGGTTATGTTTACGAAAAGAATTTATTGGATGTTGAAAATCGTTCTAACGCTTTGGTTGGTCCTACTGCTGGTTTTTCAATTGATGCCTTAGTGGGTAAAAGTAAGAACGCCTTAGGCGTTGAATATTGTGCTCGATTTGCGGGTATTTTTGGAACCATACATACTATTGGAGCAACGATCAGCTTAAAATAACTCAAATATTTATTTATAACAATTGGATTAGGCCCTTCCGGGGCCTAACTACTTATATATATTCATCATGTCGAAGATTAATTATTACACGCCAGAGGGTCTTCAGAAATTAAAAGATCAACTTGAAGAGCTCAAAACAGTTCAAAGGCCTTCAATTTCTCAACAAATAGGTGAAGCCCGCGATAAAGGAGATTTATCCGAAAATGCAGAATATGATGCAGCTAAGGAAGCTCAAGGTATATTAGAGATGAAAATATCTAAACTTCAAACTGTAATATCTAATGCAAGATTAATTGATGATTCGAATATTGATAATTCAAAGGTCTATATCTTATCTAAGGTTAAAATCAAGAATGTTGGTAACGGTATGGAGATTGATTACACACTCGTAGCCGAAAATGAGGCTGATCTGAAAGCGAGAAAGATTTCTGTTGAGTCACCAATAGGAAAAGGTTTGCTTGGAAAATCTGAAGGCGACATAGCTGATATCGTTACTCCTGGTGGAATCATGCAATTTGAAATCGTTGAAATTTCAAGGTAATGTCTAGTGTCTTTTCAAAAATCATTGATGGTATAATCCCGTGCTATAAAATCGCAGAGAATGATTCTTTTTTAGCTTTCTTGGATATTCAACCCCTAGTTCAGGGACATGCTTTGGTTATTCCTAAAAAAGAGATTGATTATATTTTCGATCTAGATGATTCAACCTTAAAGGAAATGATGGTTTTTTCTAAGTTGGTAGCGGCAAAAATAAAATCTGCTTTTCCTTGTAACAGAATAGGAGTATCAGTAATTGGACTTGAAGTTCCTCATGCCCATATTCATTTGGTTCCCATCAATGACATTGATGATATGAATTTCAGTAAACCGAAATTAGATTTATCAAAAACTGAAATGTTAGCAATTCAGGAACAAATTATTAAGCAAGGTTAAAACCCGCTATTCGAGTTCAAAGTTGGTGTAAAATGTCATCTCTCCTGCGTAATCTTTTACAGAAATAGTAAATGATATCGATTGGTGACCAGTCATTCCACGAGTATCATAAATTAGGGTTATATCAGTAATTTCGTTTGGAAGTAACTCTAGTTTTTCACTACTAATCTTTTTAACCGTTGTGTTTTCTGGTAAAGTAATCTTGATTTTTTCGCTAGACGTGTTCTTCACTGAGAATGAATTCGACAAAACCACTCCACTTTTTTTATTGCCGAGATTCTGAATCAATCCCTCAGCTTTTAACGGTAAAGTTGATTTATCTCTATAAATGTTAATGCGTTCGACCTGAATTCTCCGTTCCATTCCTGCTGCTTTAGAAAACACGGATTCATTTTGTGCCAAAGCATCATCACTAATACTTTGGTCAGCAGCATATTCACCAAACGGGAGATATACAAAGCTTAATATTGGTCGTTTATTATCTAAATAAGGCCGGAATACCCCATTATCAACGGATTTGAAATAGTTAATCAACGATGAGATTCTCCGTTTGGTAAGATTTACGTTATACGCTGTTTTCGCGATAGGGCTGGCAAATCCTTTAATGCTTAATTCTATTTTTGACCCTGATTTAAGCTCTTTGAGTAAAATGGATTTTAACGAGTCCAACATCACGGCGCCGAAATCAACTTGGGCCCCAAAAAATTCTGTGAGGTCTTTTAGATCATTTTCTGCTTGCTCTGTTGAAATACCCTTAATTACCTCTGTTTTGTATAAAGGATAGTTCTCTACATATTTCTCATATGTCTCGAGATATGTTTGCTGGGTTGTTGTTTTCAAGGTCCTGGCGTCCGGTTCATCATTTCTAAAATAGAGTGTAAGAGGCAATAAGGTTTCAATTTTCTTTTCAAGAACCACTGTGTCTTTGATTTCTTCCTGGGTAATGAGCTCAATTAAAGGGTAGGATGCGTATATATCGCTGCAGCACGTAGGGTTTTTTGAGAAATACCCACCTTTTTTGTTTGATGAGACATAAATGCTATCATGATGGCTAAAATAGTAGAGGTCATTGGCAGGACTGTTTATCGGATTCCCCACATTTAATGGGCTTGAGAATAATCCATCTATATAATTACTGAAATGTACGTCATGACCACCAAAACCGTCGTGCCATGTAGATGAAAAAAACAATTGATTTCTCGTGGTGTCATAAAACGGAGTGACCTCATTTTCGACCGAATTTACTACACCAATATTTGATGCTTCTTTAAAATTTAGCCCATCAATACTTTCAGCATACCATATATCCATTCCTCCAACTCCTCCCTTCCGATTGGAGGCAAAAAACAATACCTCATTATCTTTAATTTTAGTAAAGAATGGCATTGTACTGTTTGCTCCTTTTTCATTGATCTCAAAACCCAATGTGTCCGTTACGACCCATGCACTATCATTTTTTTGTGCCACAACAATTCTACAATCGTATTTGAAACCGTCATCTTCACAAACACTGAAATAGTATTTTGACCCGTCCAAAGAGAAGCTCCCATTTCCATAGTTCAAATTTGCATGAAAAAGGTCAGTATTCATTTCTGATTGTTGAAATTCACCTAAGTCATTTCTGTCACTGTAATATAACTTTGTTCTGTAGGCCGGATCGTATACCTCTTCCGCATTATTGGAGGAGTCAGCTTTTAACGCTGAGAAAATTAATCGATTGTCTTTAATTGTATGACCAAATTCTGCGTCATACGTATTTACTGTTTCCGGAAGGTGAATTAAAGGAGTGAATTCTGACGAGTCTAATCGGTTTTCAATGGCCCATGAACAAGATTCGATTTCTCTTAAAGATTTGCTGTAAAAAGCACTATTTTTCTTTTTTTCTAGCTTTTTTGCACTCAATTTAAACGTCTTTAAAGCCTGTTGATATCGACCATTCTGTTTTTGCATTAAAGCAAGGTTTAATAGACTATTAGGAAAGATGGTTGTTTGCTCGCGGGCATATACTTTTGCATAGTAACTCTCAGCTTCTGAGTAATACTTGTACGCGCGAAGTGTTTCAGCATATTTCCACAATAACTTGATGGAATTAGAATCTTTCGCTAGTGCTTTCTTGTAATATTCTAATGCATAGTAATAATCTCCTTTATCATACTGCTCATCTGCAAAAGCTATAATCTTTTTTAGCTTCTGTTGTGTGTTCCCCAATATGGAGAAACCGATGCAAAAAATGACAACTAAATATAGTCTGGACATACTCTATGAAGGATTCTTTTGGGTTTGAATTTTTTTATAATATAGCGTACTGCGAATTCTATTCCTCCTCTTGCTTGGCTGGCAGGAATCAGCTTTGAGAAGTTGATATCGTAACTAATCCCTACAAATAGATCAGCAAAATCATACCCAAAACTAATATATGCGGCATCTCTATTTCGGTACCACAAACCGCCATAAAGTGCTGCGTAAATCTTTTTAGGGTGGTTTAAGTAATATTTACCCGATGCGCCAATAACAAGCTCTCTATACACGTCCTGGGCGCTATATTGTGCACTGGGAATGAGGTCCCATTTTTCATTGAGCTTAAAGGTTCCTTTCACAAAGGAATTACTTCGTATTGCTCTTTTGACCTCTGCATCGTAAAAGCCCTGATTTGGTCTGTTTAAATTAAAAGCACTTGTTCCCAATATCACCTTAAACCGCTCATCTCTTCTCCATTCGTATATGAATCCTGCACCCAAGCTAGCATTTGTCTTTCGGTCATTTTGGTAGCTCTCAAAATTGGGCGCTGAAGGATCAAAAACATATCCAGTGTATTGTGTGTCAAAGTAAAGGGCATCCCAGTTGATCTGTCTATGGTTCATCCCAAAGTTAATTCCAGGGCGAATAACATGTGTTGAGTCGCTGTCTAATTTGATAGCATAAGACAAATTACCTTGTATTTCAACGGTTCGAAAGCGACCATCCCCAGCTTGGTCATTGAACATACTTAATCCGAAACCAAGGTTTTTATATTTTGAATCAACAGACAAGGCCATTGTACTAAAGGGTACCGTAACACTTCTCCATTGATCTCGATAATTTCCAATGAATCGATAGTCACCATCAAAGTGTCCGGCATTTGCTGGATTTTGAAAAAGTTGATTGTCATTGTATTGAGACCAATGTATGTCTTGTGCAATTGAAATATTTTCAATTAAAAAAGACAAAAGAACAATCCAGAGAAACTTGTGCATATAATTTTAGTTCGACACTCTAAGATACAACAAAAAATATTGAAAACTAAATCAAGGTGTACTCTGTGAAACAGGAATGATTTTCCCATTCATAAAATCACCTTGTGTTGTTGCAAAAGTGTAGATAAAAGAGGCCATTTCTTCAGGAGAATGGGGTGCTTCGAATCCTGGAAACGCTTCTTCTAGCATTTCAGTTTGAACGGCACCTAGACACAAGCAATTCATCTTGATTCCAGAATCTTTATATTCTTCCGCAAATAGCTCTGTAAAGGAGCATAATGCAGCTTTTGAAGTGCTGTAAGCGGTGAGGCCTGGGAATTTAACGGAGCCTTGAAACCCACCCATAGAACTGATGTTCACAATGTGGCTCCCATTCGGATTCATCTTAGGAATAATAACCTGTACGGCTTGCATAATTCCAATAACATTGATTTGATAGGACTTAAGTAAATCCTCATGACTGAGCTTGACAAAGTTGTTTTTCACCAAATAACCTGCATTGTTAATCAAGATGTCAATTTCTCCGATATTCGCTATGGCATCAGAGATTTTTTTTTCATCGAAAAACTCCAGATCTAAATGGTATGTAGATACATTATCAAGTGCTTTAAAGTTTTCCTTCATGAGGTCACTCTTTCTTGCAAAAGCAACAATCTTATTTGAAGGCTCTTTGGCGGCCTCTTCCACCAACGCTTTTCCTATTCCAGTGCTTCCTCCAATAATGATAATTGTTTTATTCATCGTAAGAAACTTTTAATGAATCACTTGTTGGGAATGCCTGACAGGTTAAAATATAGCCCTCTTGAACTTCATCATCCGTTAAAGAGTAATTGAGCTTCATATTCGCGCTACCTTCCAATACCTTTGCTTTACATGAGCAACAAACTCCGCCTCTGCATGAGTATGGAGCGTCCATGCCTTCTTCTTCAACAGCATCCAAAATAGACCGAGAACCATCTTCTATCGTAAATTGAAAATCTTCATCATCTAGAGTAACCGTCACTTCAGATCTTCCCGAATAGCTTTCTTTTTTCTCTTCAACACCTAAAGAGATTGGCGTTGTAAATAGCTCATAAATGATTTTGTTTTTTGCAACGCCAAAAAATTCTAAGGCTTCAATACAGGTAAGAATCATTTCTTCAGGACCGCATATTAAAAAAGCATCGTTTTTTAAAAATGTAAGATCATTCTTTATGAATTTAACTAAGTTGTCTTTGTCAATCCTACCACTTATGGCATTTTCGTCATGATTCGTATCAAAGAAAAAAGAGGTTTTAATATTGTTTATTTGCTTTATTTCCTCCAAAAACATCGTTTCTTCTTTAGATCTATTTCCATAAAGAAGATGCATGCCTTCAACATTTGATTTAGACTTTAGAATTGAGAGGATGGGTGTGATTCCACTTCCTGCAGCAATGGTAGCCACATGTTTCGCTCCGCTTGGAATTTTAAAATTTCCTTGAGGTTCGGAGATAAAAAGCTTAGTACCTTCTTGTGCTTCTAGATTGAACCAATTGGAAACAATTCCGTTTTTCACACTTTTGATTCCTATCGCTAGTTTTTCATCTTTAGCACTACAAATGGAATAAGACCTCCGCTCTTCTTTACCTCCAATCTCCGCAAGTATATTGATGTATTGTCCGGGAGCATAGTTGAACTTTTCCGATAGTTTTTCGGGGATATCAAATGCAACTTTTACAGCATTGTTTGTTAGCCGAGAAATAGATGAAATTTCAATTTCAAAATATCCTTTGCGTTTAGCTTTTTTAAAAAGACCTCCTAATAAACCCATAATTTACTCGTCAAATGTTACTATTACTTTTTCTGATGTCGGATGTGCTTGACATGTCAATATATAACCCCTATCTAGCTCATCTTGTTCAAGGGAATAATTTACATCCATCTCTACGGAACCATCTAAAACTTTGGCTTTACAGGTGCAGCAAACGCCTCCTTTACACGCGTAAGGGACATCTAGACCTGATTTTTGAGCGGTATCGAGTATAGTCTCACCTTGATTATTTAGCTTGAATTCAAATTCATCTCCGTCCATGTACAGAATCACTGTGCTGTCGTTAGGGTTGGGGGTTGATTTTTTAATTTTTTGTACTTTTTTATCATAGTCTGTTCCAAACAACTCCAAATGTATTTGGCTAGATTGAAGCCCTTTGGACAGCATTACCTCTCTGATGTCTAAAGTCATTTTTTCAGGTCCACAAATAAATACGTCATCTATCGTGTTTTCTCGGAAATATGCATCCAATAAGCGTATGCATTTTTCTTTGTCAATGCGACCTTTTTGGAGATCATTTCCTAGGTTTTCTCTTGACAATATATGTACAACACTAAATCTGTGTAAATATTTATTTTTAAGCGCCTCTATTTCTTCCCTAAAAATAATGGTGTGCACACCTTTATTTCCATAAACGAGATTGACATTACTATCTGGCTCATGTCGAAGAATACTCTTGACAATCGATAGAATTGGTGTTATACCACTTCCTGCAGCAAAAAGTACATAGTTCTTTTTTGCTCCATAATCTGGGATGTGTTGGAAATTCCCTGAGGGAGGCATAACCTCCAATACATCTCCTCTTTTTACATGGTCATGGGCGAATGTAGAAAATAAGCCATTCTCAATTTTCTTAATGGCAATTTTGTGCTTGTTTGACGAGGGTTCTGAACACAAAGAATAGGAGCGACGTACCTCTTCATCCTTGACCTTGGTTTTTAAGGTTAAATATTGGCCAGCTTTAAATGTAAAATCTTGCATGTGTCCCTCAGGAACATCAAAGGAAATTGATATACAATCCTCTGTTTCTTTTATGATTTCTTTAACCTGAAGTTTATAGAAATTCGTTTTTGTAGCCATTTCAAAGTTTGTTCAAATTTAAGCAATCTATTTTTCAAGGCAAGGTATTCTAAACATTGTTCAATTTCTTTTGTTTTTATTCAGTCTCAGTATTGAGTATATTTGTAAAATAAACCAGTGAAAAATGATGAAAGTTGACATCCAAGATTTAGAAAAGAAATTTCAAGACAGAATCGATCAGGATATAAAAATCGAGCCCAATGATTGGATGCCTGATGCCTACAGAAAGACTTTGATTAGGCAGATTTCGCAGCACGCACACTCTGAGGTGGTTGGAATGTTACCTGAAGGTAATTGGATTACAAGAGCGCCAAACTTAAGACGTAAGGCTGTTTTATTAGCAAAGGTTCAAGATGAAGCCGGTCACGGTTTGTATTTGTATAGTGCCGCAGAAACCTTGGGTGCAGATCGAGAACAGACAATTGACGACTTACATTCGGGCAAAGCTAAATATTCTTCGATTTTTAATTATCCGACCTTGTCTTGGGCGGATATGGGAGCAATTGGATGGCTTGTCGATGGTGCAGCAATCATGAATCAAGTTCCTCTTTGCAGATGTTCTTATGGTCCATATGCAAGGGCGATGATTCGAGTATGCAAAGAAGAATCTTTTCACCAAAGACAAGGCTTTGAAATCATGACCAAATTAGCATCAGGAACTACAGAACAAAAAGAAATGGCACAAGATGCCTTGAATAGGTTTTGGTGGCCAGCGCTAATGATGTTTGGTCCAAGCGATGCTGATTCAAGCCATACAGAGCAGTCGATGCGCTGGAAGATCAAAAGACATACCAATGACGAATTGCGTCAAATGTTTGTAGACGTAACAGTTCCTCAAGCCGAGTCTATCGGTTTGACGGTTCCCGATCAAGATATAAAATGGAATGAATCCAAACAGGGTTATGATTATGGTCCGATCGATTGGGATGAGTTTTGGCAGGTAGTTGGTGGGAACGGGCCTTGCAACAAAGAACGTGTGGAGACTAGAAAAAAAGCAAAGGAAAATGGTAAATGGGTTGTAGAAGCGGCAATGGCATTCACTGAGAAAAGAAATTCAAAGAAATCTGCGTAGATGGAAAAATCAAAGGAATGGCCTCTTTGGGAGGTTTTTATTAGAAGCAAGCAAGGGTTAAACCACAAACATGTTGGTAGCCTAAGAGCTTCTGACTCAACGATGGCAATAAAAAATGCTCGAGACGTATATACGAGAAGGGCAGAGGGTATTTCAATATGGGTTGTTCCATCCAATAATATTACGGCCTCAGATCCAAACAAGGAGGATTCACTTTTTGAGCCATCGCAATCAAAGGTTTATCGACACCCAACTTTTTACGATGTCCCTGATGGGATTTCACATATGTAAGCAATGACAGAAAAACAAGCTTTGTATAAATACCTCCTAAGAATGGGAGATGATAGTTTAATTTTAGGTCAAAGACTATCAGAATTGTGTGGTCACGGACCAATACTTGAAGAAGATATTGCATTGACCAACATTTCATTAGATTTAATAGGTCAGGCGACATTATTGCTCGAGTATGCTGGTGAATCAGCGCCTGAAAAAAAGACAAACGACGAACTTGCTTATCTGAGAATTGAAAAAGAATATGTTAATGCCTTATTAGTTGAGCAACCAAATGGACATTTTGGAGATACAATTATGCGTCAATTCTTATTTGACGCATATAGAAAGCCGCTTTTAGAGCAGCTTTTAGATTCAACTGATAAGCGGCTTGCAGGAATTGCAGAAAAAGCGCTAAAAGAAACAAAATATCACCTGAGGCATTCCTCAGAATGGATCATTCGACTTGGTGACGGAACGCAGGAGTCTCATCAAAGAATTCAAAACTCATTAGAAGCGCTTTTGAGATATGCATATGAATTGTTTTTTGAGAATGAAGTCGATGAACTATTGATTGCTCAAGGAATTATCCCTGCAGCTAACTCTATCTTTCCTATCTGGGAAAAAACACTCCATGATGTATTTGAAGAAGCCACCTTATTACTGCCTAAAAACAAGTGGAAATTTCAAGGAGGTCGAGAAGGAAGACACTCTGAACATATGGGCTATTTACTAGCAGAAATGCAATACATGCAGAGAACCTATCCAAACATGGAATGGTAAATGAATCTAAAATATGGGAGCATTTAGAGGATGTTTTTGATCCTGAAGTACCCGTTTTATCTATAGTTGACCTTGGAATAGTACGCGGTGTTCAAGTTGTTAAAGACCACGTGAGTATCACAATAACACCTACTTACAGCGGATGTCCTGCGATGCATACAATCGAGAAGGATATTGAGTTAAAGTTGAAAAAAGAGGCGATTTCATCATACGAAATACATACGTCTATCGCACCAGCATGGACTACAGATTGGATGTCTGAAATAGGTAAAAAAAAGCTTAAAGCTTACGGTATCGCTCCCCCTCAAGATGAGGTGGATAAGTCTGTTTTGTTTGCAGATCCGCTTGTTGTTCCTTGTCCTAAGTGTAACTCTTCAGATACAAAGCTTGTGAGTCAATTTGGAAGTACTGCATGTAAGGCGCACTATCAATGCAGCACATGTAAGGAGCCTTTCGATTATTTTAAATGCCTGAGATAGTTTTTTTCTTAAGATATTGGCTGTCTAACCAATAAATAACTTTTAATGACAACGTGTTGATTGGGCCATTCTGGAGTGTATTATTCAAAGTTTCCCAATAGCGTTCATTCACACTAGAATTGGAGGTGAAAATAGAATTTTTCCAAACGAAATTCAACTCACTTCCGGGAAGGAATACCCATCTAAGCAGCATATCAATCGTAAATGCATTATAGTTGATGTCATAGGCAGACATCCCAGTGTTATCATTTCCTGAATAATCTTCTAAAGGATTCAGTAATCCGTTGTCTAACAATTCATAAAAGCTATTGTATTTTATTTTCGCATTGTAGTGTCTTAACCTAAATGTCATTCCCAATCGATTCGTGATTGTATAATCAATACCAAGTGATTGTTCATTGGTAAGTCGATCTCGATTTCCAAATAGGATACCGTCAAATGAATCAATGGGGTCACCAAAATCTACAGCATAACCCTCGCTATTAAATTGGAATTTTTGTTCCCATTCATGAATTAAAAACAGCTGATTGCTTAATCTAAATCGAAATTCAAGATTGTAATTCCACTCCCGCCAATCTCCTCTTTGCACATCAACATATCCCACGCGTGCGTCTACCGCAATTCTCTTTTGGTAGTTTGACGAGAACCATGCACCCATATTGGTCCATATAGGCCTTATATATTTATATTCTCCAATATTTTGTCCTCTCGGTTCAAAAAAGTCATTGTTCTCCATTAAGGCACCATTGAAGTTAATTCCCCAAGCGTTAAATGATTTAGAAACCATTACTGCTCTACCGTTCCAGAAAGCGCCTCCGAAAAGGTTGGGCGCATACAGCCGTTCATAATTAACTGAAAAGTTACTTTGAAACTTGTTTAAATTCCAGAAGTTTGGTTTAAAATTTCGATAACCGATATTTGCTTCTGCAACCCGGCTATTATTTGCTCTTAAAAAGCCAAGATCATTTGGGTCATAAGTATCAGACTCTTCATAGTATTCCGCACGAAATGTAAAATCCCCTCTTTGTTTCCCAGTTTCTATTCCCCAGGTATGACCCAATGAGGTTTCTGTGCTTTCTAGAATAGCTGACAAAACTCCCTGTCCAGAGATATAATAGTCATTGTTTTTAGTGTTGAAGCTTGCCTTCAGTCCCGATACATTGGCATCGTAGAAGTCTCCAGAACGCCATACATTCGTATTCGTAAAGGTTAAAAAGCTGTTGTTTTTTAGGTTTTGGTCCAAAACCAATACATTATAATTGCTTAATGGGCTAATTGTAAAGTCCCGCTCTGTATTTGTTTCACTATCAATTGCCTTTCCTGTTTGTGCAGCGGTAATTCCATTGAATACCGCTATTCCTAGTCCGTTATTAAGCCGTCCAGAGACTTTACTTGCATTGATTAATGGCACCGAATTAGGAATTTCTTCTAGGTATTCATTATTGTTCAATTGACTTTCATAGACCCTTGACGGTGTTTGCACTCCAATACGTCTGCTATAAAAAAGCTCTGATTTTGTAAAAAGTTCTGTTCCTTCTGTAAAAAATTGTCTGTTTTCATTGAATTCTATTTCAAATGGACTAATATTCAAAACTTGATTGTCAAAAACAACTTGCCCAAAATCCGGAAGCAATGTAACATCGAGTGTAAAAGCTTCATTGATGCCATATTTGATATCCATTCCCCCATTGAAAGAAGATAACGTTTCCGAGTCTTTTGAGAAGTTAACATAACTTGAAAGAAAGGGTATGAAGGCGAGTCTTAATGGTGGAGAGATATTGTTGACCCCTTTTACTTTTCCACTTTCTAATAAATAGTTTTCCAAATCTGGATTCACAGGGTTCCATGTATTTTCCTCTCGAAGTCGGCTGATTTGTCGTCCAAAATTAATGTTCCAATCTTGTATACTTGAATTTGGGAACCGAAGCGCTGAATATGGAATCTTAAGCTCAGCGAACCAACCTTCAGCGTTTATTTTGGTTTTACTTCGCCAAACAAGGTTGAGAAGCTCATTATACTCACCATCAAATATTTTTGAATCGATCTGTACACCTCGGCTTGTGATTCCGAATGAAAATCCATTCTGCCGATCATCGTACGTATCAATGAAAATTGCGAACACATCTAGGTTTGGATTGAAGTCATCTCTTGCGGATAAAACGCGTGAAACTGAATCTGGATGATCAAAGCATTTTACCCCGACATAAAGCGCCTCTTGGTCGTAAAGAATAGCTACTTCTGTTGGTTTTGAGGGTTTATTACCTGGGACTGGTTTGAGTTGTGTGAAACCTGTTGTCCAATTTGCATTATGCCATGAATGTTCACCAAAATTGGCATCTAATATGATATTTTGCTTTATTCTTTTAGCTTCTATTGTTTTTTGCCCTATACAGCATTGCATTAGGGTCAAAGAGAGCGTTAGTAAGAGCCAATTCATGGTGCAAAAATAGCTTTTCAATTTTAATGTTCTTTATAATGAACATAGAAGTTCAACAAATAAGAATTAATTTTGTGCATGGAAGAATTTGAAGGCCTCAAAGTGCAGTTGGAACAAACTGATTTCCCTCAGGTTTATTTTTTTAAATTTATTGTTCCAAACAAGAATGATAATGTAGCTCGTGTCAGTGCTTTATATTCATCTGATACGCAGGTGCAAATGAAACCTTCTTCCAGTGGAAAATTCATCTCGATGAGCGCAAAGCAGGTGATGCTATCAGCGGATGAAATAATTAGTATTTACAAAAAAGCCTCAGCCATTGAGGGTATAATTTCTTTATAAATGGAACTTATTTCGATTCTTTATATTACACTATTTATTCTTTTGATTATAATCGCTTATCGTTTTTTGATTCGAAGATTGAGCAATGACCGTGTTCGCTTGGAAGAGTTCTGTACCTTGTACAGTACAGAAACGTACGAAGTCAATGGAGAGGTTGAATTTTACTTTCAGTGTCCCGAAACCATTGAGGTTCATTTTTGTATTTGGTCAAATGACAAAATTGTTGTTGAGCTCGCGAATAAAGAATTTGATTCTGGAGGTCACATCCTAAGGTATGATACAAAGCAATTAGAAAATGGGGGGTACACTTTTGGTCTAGTTACAGAAAAACAAAAAACAATCAAGAAATTTGGCGTAAAAAACTAGGTGTCTTTTCGACCTTTCTTTTTCCCTCCGTATTTTATTTTCTTTCTCTTTTTGGAAACTTTGTACTTCGACTTATTAAAGCTATTGTCTGATTTTTCGAGTTGCTCAAACCTGAACACTAAGCCAATGTTATGTTGCATGTAATCAGATGATTTAAAAAAGTCAGTTAAGCCAATTTTTGCTGTGCTCCGAAGCTGAAGACCAATTTGTTTTGTAATCCAAAAGTTCAATCCTAGACCAAAGTTAAATGTAGGACTCAATGCTCTCGCCATTGTATCGTTATTGTTTCTCAGGGATACGCCAAGACCAGAAGTCACATAAGGGTCAATTACTCCGCTATTGAGCAATTTGTAGAGTGAATATTTTCCGTTGAAATCCATCGAGAACATACTTCCTGAAATATCCGTCGAACCATTTGTTATTTTTTCTGGGTTATATTTTGAGTAGGTCAATGCACACTCTGCGCTCCAACCATTATAAATATATTTATCAATGATCAGTTGAGTCGGGAACAAATGACCATGAAGGTTTTCAAATAAGAATGGGTTAAAAGATTCACCATCATCATCTGTCAGAATCCAAGATGTTCCAAACATCCAGTTATATGTGTCCTTATTTGATATCGCCTTCTCTGGCTGAGCGGATATTGAAATGACAAGGATGAGAGAAAGACAAAGGGCACTGAATGATTTCATTTTTATCTTCAATTGGATGGGACAAAAGTAAGAAATAATAGATGTTTTATTCATATAAACGATACCTTATTTTATATTTTCGATTTTGACACACATTGTTCGCGATTACTATTGATGCATTAATCTATTAATGCTTAGTTTTGTTTCTATGTCTCGCGTTAAAAAAATAAAGCTAGAAATTGATGATGAAATAGAGTTTCCAATTTTGGGCTTGTCCACTGCATTGGGAGATTATCGTCTTGCCTGGGAACTGAATTCTAAATTAAATCTAAAATTCGAGCGTTCCGTTGAGGGGACCTACTTTTCTATACCAGATAAGTCCAAGAAAACAGTTGATTACGATTATTATTCATACGTCTCTGAGGAGGATATGTCCAAGTTTTTTTTGGTGAAAAATAAGCAAAAGGGTTCAACCTTGTTTAGTGATCGAGATAGATTAGATTTCTTTTTAGTTTTGCGAGACAATTTTATTTACGACATTGAAGATTTAATTCTTGATTTGAGAAAAATCAGAGGCGTAATTGCTGTTTTTTCCTTTTCAAGCTCAGAATTTGAATTTTCCGAATACCTAAACGACTAAGATGAAAAGAACTAAAATAGTAGCCACAATTGGCCCATCTTCAGCTTCAAAAGACATTCTCAAGGAGATGATTTCTTCCGGTATGAATGTTTGTAGAATTAATTTTTCTCATGGTTCGTATTCAGATCATGCGAAAGTGATTGAGTCTGTAAGAGAGCTAAATGAAGAATTGAATACCAATGTTGCTGTTTTGGCCGATCTGCAAGGTCCTAAGATTCGGACAGGTGAGATGCAGGAGGGTAGTGTAGAGTTGGAGGTAGGAGCAAGTATCTTAATTCAAACCGTTGACGTTCTTGGCTCCAAAGATTCATTTTCTATTAATTATGCGGGACTTCCTCAAGATGTTCAACGGGGAGAGTCAATCCTCTTAGATGATGGTAAGTTGATGCTTGAGGTAGAAAGTACAGATGGGAAAGCGAAGATTGTCTGTAAGGTCATACAGGGAGGTGTCTTATCTTCAAAGAAAGGAGTGAATTTCCCCAACACAAAAATATCTATGCCGAGTTTAACTCAGAAAGATGAAAGTGATTTAGATTTTGCCATTGCCCAGGATGTGGATTGGATTGGATTGTCTTTTGTTAGGACCGCTGAAGATATTGTTGATTTGAAGCAGCGGATTTCAACGCAAGGTGGAAAGGCTAGAGTCATTGCAAAGATTGAAAAACCTGAAGCCTTAGCTTGTATTGATGAAATCGTTGAAGTTTCCGATGGATTGATGGTTGCGCGTGGAGATTTGGGAGTTGAGATTCCATATCAAAATGTTCCTTTGACCCAGAAAATGTTAATTAACAAAGGAATTCGATATGCGAAGCCAGTGATTGTGGCAACCCAAATGATGGAATCAATGATTACACAAATGACACCGACAAGAGCCGAGGTGAATGATGTTGCCAATGCTGTTCTAGATGGTGCAGATGCTGTTATGCTTTCAGGTGAGACCTCTGTCGGTAATTATCCCGTAGAAGTAATTAATGCCATGTCTAAAATTATCAAAGAGATGGAATTAGATGAGAAAATATATTCCAAAGAGCAGCCAGCACAAAAAAACCAAGAGCGGTTTATTTCTGACTCAATTTGTTACAATGCTTGTAGGTTGGCCCAGCGGGTTGAGGTAGATGCAATAATAACGATGTCTTTTTCAGGATATACAGCATATAAAATAGCTTCTCAAAGACCAAGGGCAGGTATTTATATTTTTACAAGCAATAGAAAAATATTGACACAGCTCAATCTTGTTTGGGGGGTGCGCGCTTTCTATTACAATAAGCAAATAAGCACGGACCATACAATTTCCGATATCAAAGATTTTATGATTTCAGAGGCTTATCTAAAAAAAGGAGATTTATTCATCAATATTGCCTCTATTCCTCTCGAAGATTTGGGGAGCTCAAATATGTTAAAACTGAGCCAAGTTGACTGATAACCGAGTCTGTTATGACGCCTTATTCGTTCAAGATTCCGCCAATTATCCAATATGTAGAATTCCAAAAAAAGGAACGATTGTCCGTTCTCATCGGTTTGATAAGTATATACAAAGTTATGCCGATTTCTCTAAGTTTAAATATGAATTAGAGCAGTTTTTTAGCCGAGACTATATTGTATCATGCGATGTGCGTATAAATACGGGCGGGGTAAATAGGCCTTTCGACCTAGACTTGGCTCTTATCCATAGAAAAGACGCTGGTATCCGAATCAATATTGAAGTTGATGCGCCCTATTCATTTTTTTCAAGAGAGGCAAAACATTGTAAAGGAGAGGATATTCTTCGTGATGACTATTTTTTAGATAGAGGATGGGTCGTAATTCGTTTTTCTGAAATCCAAGTGCATCGAAATATTGAAGGTTGTTTGAGGTATGTTGCTGAACTTATGAGCCAAATCGACACTAATTTTGAGGTTCCATTATCATTTTTGAATTATTCAAGAATCAAAGATGATCCTTTATGGGACCTTGTTCAGGCACAAAAATGGGAGAAATCTTCATACAGAGAGACATATATAGAGCGAGAATTGCCCGCTTTACCAAAGCCTAATAATGAACTTGATCGTTCTTTAAATGCGCAGGAGATTTATGAGGAGAAAGCCGTTGTAGCAAGTTTTTCAGGTTATATGGAATTTATAAAAGACCATAGAAATAGACATATTCGAGACCAAAGGATTCAATTCAATGCAGAGCAACATAAATATTTTATTGATGGGATACCTGTTCCGTCCGCGAGTTCATTAATTAGAAAGTTCTTTCCCGAATTTGATGCTTTCGGAGCTGCGCGCAAACTTCGTCCAAGTAACCCGCTTTATGGGATGTCTGTGGATGAGATTGTTACCAAATGGAATGAAAAAGGAAAAGAAGCAGCGGATAAGGGTACCATTTTACATGAGCAAATAGAAAATTTTTATTTGGGAGATGAATACAATCCAACGGAGGAATTTTCATTTTTTGAGGATTTTTCAAAAGACCATTCGTTTTTAGAACCTTACAGGTGTGAATGGCGCATTTTCGATGAAGAATTTGGTCTTGCAGGAACAATAGATTTTGTTGCTAAAAATGAGGGTAAATTGGAGCTGTATGATTGGAAACGTAGTAAAAAAGTTATTAATCCAGTAAATGGGAAACCCATTGAGACTGACAAATGGGGCAAACGAGGTATAGGTAAATTAGCCAATATAGATGATACTAGCTACAATCATTATTGCTTGCAGCAAAGCCTTTATCGGTTCATATTAGAGAAAAACTATGGGCTCGAAGTTTCTAAGATGTTTTTAGTTGTGATTCATCCAGATTATCAACAGTATTATAAGGTTGAGGTTCCTTATTTGAAAAACTATGTATTGTACATGTTGAACACTTTGTAAACGGCAGGTGTTTAGCTCTTTTGATTAAATTTATCAATCATTGGATTAAAATGAGATTATCATGTTTACAGGAATTATTGAAGAAATAGGCGAGGTTACTGCCATTGAAAGAGAGAAGTCCAATGTGCATTTCACTTTGAGGGCAAAAATGGCTGGACATTTAAAAGTTGACCAGAGTCTTGCGCACAATGGCTGCTGCTTAACGGTCGTGGAACAGAGTGATAAGGAATATAAGGTCACTGCTATTCAGGAGACATTGGATAAAACAAACCTTGAGGATTGGGTGATTGGAACGCGCATAAATCTTGAGCGTTGTATGAAAGCAGATGGACGTTTTGATGGCCATATTGTTCAAGGCCATGTTGACTGCATAGCGACTTGCATTGAGGTTTTAGATTTGGACGGGAGCTGGAAGTATACTTTTCGATACAAGGCAGACCATCAAACGGTAGAAAAAGGTTCAATTACCATTAACGGCACAAGCCTTACAGTCGTGGATAGTTTAGATGATGTTTTTTCTGTTTGTATCATTCCTTACACCTATGAGCACACAAATTTCAATGAATTTCAGGCCGGTACAAAGGTCAATATCGAATTTGATGTTTTCGGAAAGTACATTCAAAAGTATTTGAAAAAAATAGGCTAATTATTGGTTTTTGCTTTTGAAATTTGAATAATTAGGTAAACCCAAGTTAAAATTAAAATCCCACCTCCAATGGGTGTGACTGGACCGAGGAAAGACAAATCTATCCCTATTGCTCTGTCCGCACAAAGCGCGTAAATAGAGAACGAAAATAGAATTGTACCTATGGTGAAGCCCAAAAAATAATTTAAGTTTAATGAGATTTGTTTTGCATTTAATCCTAATATCAGCATCGTTATTCCATGATACATTTGATAGCGGACACCGACCTCAAACGAGTTGAGCTCATCGAGCGTTAAGATATCTTTCAAACTATGAGCGCCAAAAGCCCCAAGTATGATTCCCAAACAAATTAAAATTGCCCCTAAAATGGCGTACGTTTTATTCATATCTTAAAGATGTAAAAAACCAATGAAAATGGTATCTTTGAAGCGGTGTTTTATGAAATTAAAAATCTCTTTTTTATTGGTTCTATCTTTGGTTTTTTCATGTTCTGAAGGACGCTTTGAGGGCAATGAAGAAAAGGTGCAAATTGATTATTATCAATTCCGAGAGATGAACCTCGATTCTGTCGGCATTCCTGCAAGTATCATGATACCCAATGAAACAGCCGGTATAGGCGCTTCATTTGCTCCGAAAATATTACACGATGAAGGAGGCTTTAAGTGGCACATCAATGTTGGGCGTCACTTTAATGTTTTGATAGAAGATTATGGGGATTATCAATACCTAATGCCCGAGTTTCTAAGGAGAATAAATACGAAAGATATTTTTAATATCGAAATCATAGAAGAGTCTTCAGACTATATTTTGTACAAGCGCGAGCTCAAAGCCGCCCCGAATCAACAGACGACCTATCATATCTATGGGGTTAAATATTTGAACGGGGTTTATTATGAGTTCACCAATCAAGAGGAAGGTGATTCTAAAAAAGTTATTGATTTCATTGTAAAATCATTTTTATCATTCAAAATTTTAAATAGTATTCAATGATTGAAAGGGAAAAAGTATTAGAGATTCTTTCTAATATCGTTGAGCCCGAGCTCAAAAAAGATATCATTTCACTAAACTTAGTAGAAGATCTAAGAATTGAAGAAAATGAAATCCATTTAACTGTGCATATTTCGAACCCTGCTATGCATGCAAGAAATCGGATGAAGGAGGCCGTGAATTTTAATTTAAGTTCCCGTTTGGGCAAAGAGATAAAAATCTTTTGTTCCGTCAAACAAAAAGCTACAGAACTTAATGAGGTTCATCGTAAAATCTTACCAAGTGTTAAAAAAATAATTGCGATCGCCTCCGGTAAAGGCGGTGTCGGGAAATCAACTGTAACAGCAAATATTGCTGGCGGCTTGGCTCAAAAAGGATTTAAGGTCGGAATTGTAGATGCTGATATATATGGGCCGTCAATGCCAACAATGTTTGATTTGGTCGGAGAACGACCAAAGATGATTGAGGTGGATGGTGATTCTAAAATTGAGCCAATCCTTTCTCAAGGTGTAAAGATTTTATCTATTGGGTTTTTTACTGACAAAGAAAATGCTGTGGTATGGCGAGGCCCAATGGCCTCCAAAGCATTGCTTCAGATGTTCAATGATGCACATTGGGGAGAGTTGGATTATCTTTTTGTGGATTTACCACCTGGTACTGGAGATATACATCTTTCTTTAATTCAATCGATTCCTTTGGATGGAGTTGTCATCGTGAGCACACCTCAAGAAGTCGCATTGGCAGATGCGCGAAGAGGCGTTAATATGTTTAAGATGGACAATGTTAAAGTCCCTNTAATTGGNTTGGTGGAAAATATGTCATGGTTTACNCCNGCTGAATTGCCNGANAANANGTATTATATATTTGGNCGAGATGGTGCAAAAAATTTAGCCAATGGTATTGGAATTCCATTTTTAGGTCAGCTTCCTTTGATTCAAAGTGTATGCGAATCAGGNGATATAGGAAGACCTGCTGTTTATCAGGAAAACGGATTAGGGTTTGACGCAATTTCTAATGTAATTTCAGAATTTGAGGTTCAAGTTAAATTACTTACTAACTTAGTATCAAATGANAAATAAGGANCAAACCCTCTATAAGATTGAACAAGCCATTGAACAGCTGCGTCCATTTATGCATGAAGATGGGGGAGATTTGGAATTTATTGAGCTNACNGACGCTGGNNTTGTCAAGGTTAAGCTTTTAGGGTCNTGCGTAGATTGCTCAATGAGTCATATGACCCTNCGGGCGGGTTTAGAAGAGGCACTAAAAGTTGCTGCNCCTGAAGTCCTTAAGGTAGAAGCTGTTGATTGATGAACGTGAAGCTAATCACGGTTGGAAAGACATCTGCATCTTATTTAANGGAGGGTGAANTNGAGTATCAAAATAGACTNAAGCATTATATGAAATTCGAAAGAATTGACATAGTTGATTTAAAAGTTTCTCAAAAGATCTCACCAAATGAGGNTAAAAAAAAAGAAGCGCAGTTCATTTTAAAGCAATTAAATCCAACAGATCAAGTTGTATTACTGGATGAAAATGGCAAAGATTTTAGCTCCGTTGAATTCTCAAAATGGTTTGAAAAAAGAACCTTGTCCGGAATCAAANNACTAATTTTTATCGTTGGTGGTGCTTATGGATTTGATGAAGCAATATACAAACGNGCTNATGATAAAATTCGTTTATCCTCTTTAACCTTTTCCCATCAAATGGTAAGATTGTTTTTTCTAGAACAACTCTATAGGATTGGTACAATTTTAAAGAGCGAAAAGTACCATCATCAATAAATNTANAAATTGGGNAGTAATTATATTTCTTTTCAGGATATTGCCATAGGNTTTTTATGGTTTGTCATTCTAGTGCTTATTTCCTCATCCAAGGCGAATAAGATTGAAGATATCCAGATNAAAAAGTATTANATCAGAAATGTCCTTTTTAAGTTCTTATTTGGCATCCTATTTTCCCTTATTTACCTCATTTATTACGGGGGTGGTGATACAACGGCATANTGGGACGGAGCNATAACCTTAAATAAACTATTCTTTGAGTCCCCTGTTGACTATTTNGTTCATTTAGTNAGCGAGCCAACGGCTGCGCTNNGTTCGCTGCATTTTAACATTGATACTGGGTATCCACCGGGTTGGATTTATCGTGAACCCGAGGCTTGGTTCATTTGTAAGCTTAGCTCAATTATCTCTTTGTTTACCTTTCGGTCCTATTTTGCAGGGACTTTAATTTTTGCTTNTTTAACTGCCCGTGCCTCTTGGAGAGTATTTCAGATGATTGATCAATTGAAAACACATAATGTTCGGATTGCTGCTTATTGTATTTTGTTTATTCCAACAGTGAGTTTTTGGTGTGCGGGAATTAATAAAGACACGGTGATTTATTTTTCGCTTTTGAACATATTGTTTTACACCTTCGACTTTCTNATATTAAGGAATGCTATTTCAATCTCGAAAATAATTTATTTAGGGATTTCTATTTTTTTAATTTTTCATATTCGTTCTTTTGTACTAGCGGCAATTGCAGCNCCANTATTTATGGCTTTTGGANCACGACTNACCAAAAGGTATGAACAAAACTTTTTTGCCAAATTATTGTTGCGATCCTTTATTTTGTTCGGGGGTATTTTTNTATTCCTATATTTTTTCCAATCTACTTTTGCAGAGAACATGATCAAAGAAGCACAAGTTGTGCAGCAAGATTTTTTACAGAATTCAANTTANACNGGNAAGCGTTATGAAATAANTAATACTGAGGTGTCTCCAGCAGGTTTATTAGCAGCTNTTCCCGAGTCNATATTTTATGGTATTTATCGACCATTTATAACAGAGGCGCTNTCCCCGAATTTTATATTNAATGGATTAGAAAGTCTTGTTTTAATCTTTATTACGCTTCGGTTTGTATTCTGGGGNAATGTNTTTAANAAGATTAAAAAAGTCAGAAAANAAGAGATATTGGTTTTCGCATTGATTTTCTCCTTGTTTATTGCATTTATGGCTGGTTTTACCTCGGTATTATTTGGCGTTTTGGTTAGGATTAGAGCTCCTCTGTTACCTTTTATATGCCTAGTTTTGACAACAAATGTNTTTGANAGGGCNAGTGAGAATAGTGAAGNAAACCTTATTGAGAATTAATATATGTGTGGAATAACTGGGTTTATTGATTTTAAGCTTAATACATCANTGCAGCATTTGCATAAAATGACGGATATATTAAGCCATAGAGGTCCAGACGCCTCAGGTTATGAGCTGATTGAAAAAGAAAATTATCGGCTTGGCTTTGGCCATAGAAGGTTATCAATCATAGATTTGACAGAATCNGGGGCTCAGCCAATGNGTTTTCAAGAGTTTTGGATTTGTTTCAATGGGGAGGTATATAATTTCAACGAAATTAAGGCGGAGCTTGAGGCATTGGGGCACAAATTTAAAAGTACCTCAGATACGGAGGTTGTGCTTCAAGCATATGTAAGATGGGGTAGTGCATGTATCGATAAGTTTATTGGCATGTTTGCTTTTGTCATCTACAATAGCNGTGATGGAAAANTTTTTTGTTGCAGAGACCGTGCGGGNGTAAAACCGTTTTATTATTATTTCAAAGACGGCCTATTCTTGTTTTCTTCTGAGCTTAAGTCCTTTCACGAGCACCCTGGATTTGATAAGAAGCTTAACCTAGCTGCAGTTTCGGCTTTTATGCAATATGGTAATGTGCCTACACCGCATTGTATTTTTGAAAANTGTTATAAATTGAAACCTGGTCATTTNATGGAATTCAGNATTCAAGNGGAATTCTCTGGAGAAAAAATTNAGCCTCAAAATCAACAAGTGTNTTGGAATGTTTATGACGCATACAATAAACCAAAGCTTGATTTGTCTTTTGATGACGCAAAACAAGAGACAGAAAAGATTTTGAAAAACGCTTGTGATTATAGGATGGTTTCGGATGTGCCNGTAGGTGTTTTTTTGAGTGGGGGTTATGACAGTGCATCGGTTACGGCACTCTTACAAAAAGACAGAACGAATCCATTGAAGACCTTTACGATTTCNGTTCCAGACATTGGTCTTGANGAAGCTCCTTTTGCCAAAGAAATAGCTNCCTACCTAGGAACGGACCATACAGAAATNCAGTGCAGCCATAAAGAAGCTATTGACCTTATTGAGGACCTTCCTTTTTATTATGATGAACCTTTTGCCGATAGTTCTGCTATTCCAACTACGCTTGTNAGTTTAGCTGCTAGAAAGCACGTAACAGTNGCATTGAGCGCTGATGCTGGTGATGAGGTTTTCGCTGGTTATAACAGATANGATTACATCCAAAGATATGGTGAACGGTTGAATAAAGTCCCTTCATTCTTGCGTAAATCTATCGTAAAAAGTATGGAATTTATTCCTTCTAACGCGATTCCTTATTTTCGAAATACGTATAATTTTCATAACCGTTATGAGAAAATTAAAGGGGTAATGGCAGACCCTACGCAGGAGCAAATCATGATGAGTTTAAGTGAGCANTTTACGGATGCTCAAAT
This sequence comes from Crocinitomicaceae bacterium TMED16, assembly GCA_002167775.1. Lineage (GTDB taxonomy): Bacteria > Bacteroidota > Bacteroidia > Flavobacteriales_D > Crocinitomicaceae > UBA952. Next base: position 79,089 of record NHBV01000011.1, read on the forward strand.
GCAGAAGATCGCNCAGTTTAAGTATGAAAAACTAGCTACTGCTTATGCCTCCAAAGAACTTAAAAAGGAGTTTAGTTCACCATTGTCTTTTATGATGGCAGTGGACTATCAAACTTATTTGGTTGATGATATCCTTCAGAAAGTAGATCGGGCATCTATGACGGTTAGCCTTGAGGGACGAGAGCCTTATCTTGATCACAGGTTAATTGAATGGGCGGCACAGCTTCCAAATGAATACAAATACAATAACGGAGAAAAGAAATATATCCTCAAGGAGATTCTGCATAATTATATCCCCAAAGAAATGATGGATCGACCCAAAATGGGTTTTGCTATTCCAATTGCAAGTTGGCTTCAGAATGATTTGAAACATTTGGTAGATCACTACATCAACNAGGATTTAATTACGAAGCAACAGCTTTTTGACTGGGCTATTGTTGGAGATATTAAGAAAAAGTTTCTATCAGGTAAAAAAGAATACGATGTCAAAATGTGGTACTTTTTGACCTTTCAAATGTGGTATGAAAAATGGATGTCCTAAATGCGCTTGTATTTTGAAAAAATAGAGCTTAGGTTTTTATTTCCTGCTGGAACGAGTAGGGGAGTACTTCATAAAAAGCCGTCTTGGATTATTAAAAGTGNCGAGAATCCANAGNTTGTAGGTGAATGTTCTGTTATTCCTGGCTTAAACAAGGATTATGAATCAGACTTTCAATATGAAGCGANGCTGAATTGGGTTTGTGAGACTTTTGAAGCNTTATATNACCAGCTCGGTGCTGATAATTTATTGGATTTCTTTTGTAGAGAGCTTGCACACTANCCTTCGATTTTATTTGGTATCGAGAGTTTATTTTATCAAATAAAAATGAGCCTAGGCAATGATCCATTTGAAAGTGCATTTNCTAAAGGTGACGCCTCTATTCCGATAAATGGATTAATATGGATGGGGTCCATTGATGAAATGAAGGACCGGGTCAGACAAAAAATGCANGATGGTTTCACTGTTCTTAAATTTAAAATTGGGGCATTAGATTTTCNGTCAGAATATGAATTACTGTCACAGGTGCGAAAAGAATTTGGTGCTGCATTAGAAATTCGCGTAGATGCCAATGGAGCTTTTGAAGAGAAGAATGTAAAGGGTGTTTTAGNNAANNTAGACNNGATTNNTNTTCATTCCATCGAGCAGCCTGTAAGACCAGGACAACGAAAATTAATGCGGGAGATTTGTCAAGAAANTTCCGTTCCAATTGCACTTGACGAGGAGCTTATAGGCATACATTTGATAGAGGATAAAATGGAGGTTTTGGAATCAATTCGCCCGCAATACATCATACTAAAGCCAAGTCTTCATGGAGGATTAGTTGGAACCTTGGAGTGGATCTCATTGGCCAAAGAGATGGATATAGGTTGGTGGATTACATCTGCTCTAGAGTCCTCAATTGGCTTGGAAGTCATTGCANGAATGGNNGGNTTTTTAAATCCGTCAGATACCNCAAGGTCTTGGTACAGGAGGGCTTTTTGAAAACAATTTTGAATCTTCGTTGGTTATTGANAAAGGCACCTTAAAGTACAAAAATGTCAAAAAATAAACTAGAGTGGAATCAGCTTACTGCATTAGAGAAAAATGTAATTGAAGANAAAGGAACTGAATATCCATTTTCAGGTGAGTACAATGACTTCAAGGGNCAAGGCNTNTTTGTCTGCAGGCGNTGTGAGCNTCCTTTATATTCTAGTGCAGATAAATTTGATTCGGGATGTGGGTGGCCCAGTTTCGATGACGAGCTTNTAGGTAATGTGACGAAAGTTCNCGATGCAGACGGTCGGCGTATTGAAATTGTTTGTAGCAATTGTGCAGGGCACCTTGGTCATGTTTTTAAGGGGGAAAACCTTACACCTAAAAACACNAGACANTGNGTTAATTCCGTTTCTATCTTGTTTGTCCCAGCTCAGCGTGACGAGTAAGAAATTACATCTTCACAATTAGAATAGACCATTTCGTGAAGAATGAGCTGAGATGCGATCGCTAATTGACTATAGTTTTGAGAACAATTTCCGAAACCTGCCGCTTTGTTTTGCCACATTGANTTTATGAGTTCTTGGCTCCCTTCCTCAGGATTGATTACTTTGAGAACAGCAGCGACATTTCCTGCTCCGGCATGATAGATATGAAGGACTAAAAACCTAAACCAAAGGTCATTTTCACTANACTGAAGTTCATGGGCTTTTAGTATTTTTTTTGCTTCAGGGATGCAAATGTTTTTAATCAGTTTTGCAGCAGCGGTAGCGGATTTCTCAAAATCTTTACGTTCATCNTTGGTTTTGTTCACAATTAATCCCTGCGCTCTTGCAACACTTGGCATTAATTGGAATGCACCGTAGGCTCCTGAGACAGATTTTTTAAGCTGTCCGGGGCTTTCAATTAATAAAACCGACTGAGCATACCATGGGTCTACACACATTTCATCAAAAACCGTGATTCCTTCGCGCAAGGTGGGGTATACCTCTTCGAATTTATAGAAGTCACTTTTCCCTGAGGTAACGTATATGCTTTCGCCTATCTCAATATTATATTTTATGCGCATTTCTTCTCTGAAATGTAGCTTTTGCGTTTTATTAAGNGCATACCATTCTTTCGAATCTATACTNTGAAGTATTTGTCTTGTGCTGGCCACATTTACCAGACATGAGTCGCTAGAAAGCTTCATTATTCTTTTCCAAAACAGGGCTTGGNGAAGTATATTCCATCGCTCAGTATACATTTGTTCACTTTCTAGAATTAGGTTTGAATTGTTATTATCAGCTATCCAAAGTTTCTCATGTTCCCATGAGTTGTGATTCTGGGCGCGCACAAGTTGTGTAAAGAAAATGATGCATATAGTCAGTAGGGTTAATTTCATAATTGAAATATAAGGTTTCTTACTTTTGGTTATTAAAAAATAGTTATGTAGTTAAGAACAATTAAATGTGAAAACAGTTACATTTATCTGAGTTATGTTGAGAAGAATTNTTGTTGCTCCTTTAATTNTAATGGTTCNCGTTTATCAATGGATCATTTCTCCATTATTCCCTCCATCATGTCGACATACGCCAACTTGTTCAGTTTATACGATTGAGGCACTGAAAGAATGGGGTTTGTTCAAAGGATTNTACCTTAGNATAAGACGAATTATATCATGCCGACCAGGGGGAAGTCATGGGCACGANCCTGTCCCGCGGAGGATNAAAGATGAATAGAATATCCCCCNTNTAAATANACATTTGTATAGGAAAGTATGTCGTCGAATCCATCNGAGAGGCGAATAATCTCATCAAATTTTACATTTTCATTAGGCTGACTATGTGCACTCTTTTCGTTCATTAATTCGAACCATTTCATTAAATGACGAACCCCNTCATTGTTTGATTGAGAGAAGTCTTTTAGCTCAACTGATGAGAAAAAATCAATTTTTTCTTTTGCTCTTGAAAAAAGTACATTTAGTCTATGGTGTCCGCCATGAACATTAACGGGTCCAAAACGCATTTCGAATTTTTTTTCTTTATTGAATCCGTAACCCATGCTAATGAATAAAAGGTCACATTCGTCTCCCTGTACATTCTCCAGGGAATGCGCAAATGCTGATTTCTCCTCAATTCTCTTGTTGAGTTTAANACNTGTTTCACTTTCTAAGCATTCATGAATCAATTGTAGCTGTGTTTCTGAAAAAGCAACGATNCCTATTTTTAATTTATTGTCGATTTCAATTTTTATTTTTTGAGCAACCGCATTTGCCTCTTTTTCATTTTTTCGCTCATGNTAAACCCCTCCAGCAACAAGATGATGCTCTATTGGNTCTTCCATAGCCTTCGTATTTTGAAATGATTTAAGTCTGTTTTGATAAAAGTTTGCATTTGAAAATGCAATTAATCTAGGGTGCTTACTTCTGTAATGATTGGAAAGAAAAACTTTCGGTAGGTGATAGAAAGCGTGCTNTAGAAGACTCATCTCTATCACTTGCTTTTTCTTAAAATATGAGCTAGGGACCATTTGTTTNGGGTCACCACAAATCACACTTTTCTTCCCTCTTTGAAAGGCTCCGATAGAATGACTTAGAAGGAGCTGACTGGATTCATCGGAGACAACAAAATCAAACATTTCCTTTTCCATCGGTAAGTGATCCGCCAACAATGATGGNTTTCCAAGCCATATTGGTTTGAGTACCTCTATCCATGGTTTAGCCTCGGAACAAAGAAGCTCACGTATTGGTTTGTGGCTTCTTTTTTTAGCAAATTCTTTTGTCAAAATTGACCTNCCTTTTTTTAATTTTTTTCGAAAGTCTTTTTCTTCAGGAGATAATTTTCTTGGGTCTTTTCTGGTGAGTGCGTCAAGATTTTTAAAGGCAGCACTCCAGAGATGAATAATGTTTTGACTCAGCTTCNTAGCCTCNGAGCTAAATTCATTATTCACGACCTTGGTTTCTTCGAAAAGTTTCTTTTTAGAGAAACCATATAGAACAGGATGCTCCATTAAGATTCTTCTTTTTAATGATGCTTTGACCGTTGATACAAAATAAGGAAGGTCATCGTTCCACANAGGAAATAGGNGAGGAGGTATTTTTTGAATAGAGGACCAATGTTCTAAAAAGAAGTTTTTATTGCCAATAAAGGATTCAAGAAATTGCAATGGTTGGTCTTCATCTGAGAATTTAAAATTCCGTTTAATAGACGATAGACAATTGTAGATGTTCTTATGATCGACTGTTGTATCTTCTTTTTGAAATTCACTCCAAACATCTAAATTCGTTGAATTTATTAGCTTCGAAATTATTGGCAGCTCAATTTCTATATTCTCTATTCCAGCTGAGTAAAGTTTTTCTTCAATAGCTTTGAGTTTTTTGAGGACTTTAAAATAGGTGTTCCGCCTCTTAATTTGTTCTATCGGATCGAGTTGAGGTGTCCGTGTATATTTCCTCCATGTTGACCACCATGAAATCGATGAGATAAATCCTTTTTTATGAATGTATCTGTCATTTAGAAAGTCTAATTCATCCTTTGTTGGGGCATTTTTCCAATGATGTTCATGTTCATTTAAAACAATGAGTTTCCTTTTTAATTTTTGATATTCACTTTGGTGTTTTAGAAAAAAGTCAGCTTTAAGAACTAGGTGTTTTCCATAGGTAGTATATGGTTCTGACATAAAAGAATGATAAGCCAATGACTTGGCGAGGTGTTTTTTAGCATCATTCCAATTCTTAANATTTTTCAATGCTTTTAATACGGAAATTGCTTTTTGCACCTCTTTTTCTAAAGGATTAAATCCCATCTCAACACCCTCTTTTTTNAGATGTTTTAGCAATTTCCCATTACCTCTTGGGATGGAGCTCCAAGCGTCATGTATGCCGTTCAGGTCATCGAATGTTATGTTGTTCGTAAGGACCTCTTCTTTATAAGTTTCAGTTGGCCTCTCTATGGTTTCAATGAGTGTTAGTAGAGCACAATTTTCCTTATTTGCAACTTTTTTGATGAGGTTAAATTTGTCACGATTCTCTTTTAAATTTTTAAAACACTGCTTATTGAAGAATAGTGATGAGCTATCTAGCTTTTCCCAGCTTGCTTTCAACGCTTCAACACATGCCTTATTTGAGTTTTTTGAGGGAATTTTAAAATAAAGAGGTGCTAAATCCAACGAGTCGAGTTTTGAGCAAAGGATATCTATTGCGGCGTGTTTTTCAGAAATAACTAATGCCGATTTTTGATTAAAGAGCACCTGGCCTAAAAAGTTTGATAAAACTTGTGACTTTCCCGTTCCTGGAGGTCCTTGAATAAGCGTTGATTGTTTGTTGATTGCTTCTATAAGTTTTCCTTGAGCACTATCTAGCTGAAATAGGCCATTCTCTTTTTGCTTTATGGTCACTGTGCTTTCAACCTCATTTCCATAGATTTCCATCAATGCGCTTGAATAGCTGTTTTCTTTTTCTAAAAGGCATTTGATTTCTCGAATAAAAGCAAATCTCTTAGGGTCGAAATTTCCCAAAAGCACCCTTGAGTTGTCTAATTTCTCTTCATCTATTAGCGCTGTACGAATGAGTTGTTCAAATGAGTTTATATGGATAAGAGATTGTTCATCTCGTAATAAGGTTTTTATAAAAGGGTTTAGCTCTAGTGCTCCAGTGCTTTCAAATTGTAGGATTTTAGTATTGGTTAAATTCGGTTCAACATTCCTTAAAAACAATGGGGTTTCAATCTCATTTCCGTTGAGTTTATGTTTGTATACGCCATAGGCTAAGCAAAGCGGGGAGACTCCAGTTTTTCGCTCTGTAGCGCGTGATTCTCTGAGGATTGATTGCAGTATTTCATTGTTAGGCATACCAGCTTCATCAAAATGTATGCATTTGTTATTCAGCACATTAACAAGCAGGTCTTTTGAGGGAAAGATTGACACCTCCGACAATAAATCAACTAAATGTATTCTAATATCCTCCAAATCCTCTATATGGTTTCAAAATTAACAATTCATTAGCAGCAAATAAATAAAGCAACTATTCTTGATAACTCTCGTTAAAGTAACACAATTAGGTGTATTTAATTACCTAAATTTGTATAGTAAAATACTTTGCTGGTATTTTTATTGTTTTGTTTGTGTTTGCTGAAGTTAAGAGTATGTTGTTCAATTAAATTTGATCTTAAAAGAAGAGTATGTTTAAATTTTCGCTCATTGTATTGCTTTTTTCTCTAGGAACCGCTGGTGTTATGGCGCAGAATTCTGATTTTTCTGCCAGCACCAATAGTCAGTGTCCAGGGAATCTATTCACACTTACTGCAGATGATAACTCCATGTCCACCTATTTATGGACAATTACAGAGCAGGGTGGAGGTTCATCGAATTATAACGTAAACCCAGTTGCATTCGTTTTAGAAAATGCGGCTATTTACGATGTTACCCTGACCGTAACTGATGGTGGAGGCTCAAGCTCCACTACTGAAGTAGGTTATTTGGAGGTATTTGCAAACCCAATTGTTGATTACACAGTCACTGCAGCCCCTTATTGTGCACCTGCGGTTGTAGATTTTACAAGTATTTCATCTGCTGGTTCGGGTACGATAATTAATTATCAGGCCTTTACAGATGGGACACCTTATACAACTGCTGATTTTCAGCACACGTATAATTCTACTGGTACATATCCGATAAATATATCTATTGAGAACTCCAACGGTTGTGTTGCATCAGCTGATCTACCCAATATTGTTGTTTCAGATTTCCCGTCTCTAACAAGCCCTTTGAATCCAAACACAATATGTAGTGGAACAAATTTTAATTATACACCAACATCTTCAATCGCTGGAAGTACCTTCAGCTGGGTCAGGCTTCCAAATCCAGATGTCATAGAGGCGCCAACAACAGGCGTAGGAAATATCTCAGAAACCTTAACAACAGTTTCTACGGCTAATGAATCGGTTACCTATGAAGTTACTACAACTTCTCCGGGGGGTTGTCAAAGTACTCAAAACGTTATTTTAACCATACAAGCTTTACCAATTGTTACCGTGGATGATGCTGTTTTGTGCGCGGGGCAAACGACAAGCTTGACCGCAACTCCATCACAAACGGGAGGAACTTATTCTTGGATACCAGCGGGTTCAACGCAAACAATAAGTGTTAACGCACCAGGGACATACACCGTGAGTTATTCAATTGGATCTTGCGCTAGTGCTTCAGTTGATGCAATCGTTACAGAAATTGCCTCTCCTTCAATAACGGGTATTTCTCTAACTGAAAATTCGGGCTTAGCCCCTGATGATGGTATTATGTGTAAGGGTTCGGATGTTGTAACTTTGACTGCGACGGCATCAACAGCCACAGGAACTTTTACTTGGACGCCAGGCGGCACAGGAAATTCTATTGACGTTTCCCCGAATTCAACCACAGTTTATGTTGTAGAATACGAAGATAATGGCTGTGTAAGTGACCCCTTCAGTCAGACAATCACTGTCTTTTCAGCTCCATCTAACGCCTATAGTTCAACCATAACTAACTCATGTAGCTCACCCGTTACAACGGAATACTCTTCTACTTCTTCAGGTTCAATCACTTGGTCATTTCCAGGAGGAACTCCGGCCACCGGTGCAGGCTCAGGACCTATTCTTGTGGATTACAATAGCTCCGGGATTTATGATATCCAGATGACAAATGTTTCTGCTCAAGGATGCGAAACGGTTACGGACTTCCCTGCTGCGATTGTTATTGGAAATGGATTTCCCCCTACGTCAAGTTTTACAACCACTACGCCAATACAGCAATGTTTGGACGGAAATAGCTTTTGTTTTGACTACACTGGTAATGGTGCAGATACTGTTGAGTGGGACTTTGGCGATGGAAGTCCTTTAGAATTGCATGACCAAAATGATATTGTTTGTCACACATATGCTTCTCTTGGTTCTTACACAGTTACAATGGTTCCCTATACCACCGTGGGTTCTGTGCTGGGATGTTCAGGGTTCCCTTCAACTTTCACATATGAAGTACTTGGACCTGTATCATCTTTTACCGTGAGTCCTCTTGACTGCGAGAATCAACTGACAAGAACATTTACAAGCACAAGTTCAGGTGTCTCAGGTTCAACTCAATACTCTTGGGATTTTAATGATTTATCGAGTGATACCGTTATCACATCGGGATTTACCTTCGTCCCAAATGTATTAAATATAAACGTGGGTGATGTTGTTGTATTTGTGAATACCGGTGGCAATCATAATGTCAATGGAACTCAAGCTACATTTCCCGCAAACCCTGCGAGTTTTGGAAACGCGGTTGGTACAGGTTGGACCGAAAATTTCCAATTCAATATACCTGGAACGTATAATTATCAATGCGATCCTCATGCAGGAATGGGTATGAATGGTACTATTATAGTTTCTCCGATTCCAGCAGGTACATCTACGACATATACTTTTTCTGATTATTCTCCGTCATACACAATCCCTTACTTAGTAACCCTAACTGTTGAAGATCCTTTAACGGGTTGCCCTCCAAGTACTTCCACTCAAAATATTCTGGCATTTCCGAATGACCAAGCAAGTTTTGAAACGTATACCGATTTTGGACAAACGACACAGACCTCAGAGGTTTGTTTGGGTGATGAGCTTGTTTTCTTCAATACAACGCCACTTCCTCAAAATACGAATCCATCTACGAACTCTCAAGATACTCAATGGGATTGGACTACCGCGAACGGAACAACGTGGTTTACATCCTCAGAATTTAGGGGGTCCCCAGAAGATCTATTATATTCGGAGCAATCTCTTTCCACGTCTGGAAATATACCATGGCAGCCAGGTGTGTATACTGTTGCGATGCGAAATAGGGCAAACAATAATGGAACATATTGTTATGATACGGTATATAATGATATTACTGTTCACGGAATTATAGGAGGTTTCACTGTTCCGGATACAGTTTGTGTTGGAGAGGTGTTCAATGTGGATGACAACTCTACTGCTCCATTAACCTCCATTATTTCAAGGGATTGGGATTGGGAAAGTGATGGTACGATTGATCTTAGTGGTAATATTCAAAACACGACTCATTCTTTTTCTTCTCCTGGAGTTTATACTATTTCTATGACAGCAGAGGATGCTTTTGGTTGTCCAAGAACCTTTACACAAACAATAGTGGTGAGAGAAATTCTAGCTTCTTTTTCTGTGAATAGAGATTTTATTTGTGACGACGAGGAAGTAACAATTACCAATAACAATTCAATTAGTTTTGGTACTCCTACGTATAATTGGACTGCATCCACTGCGGTCTCTCCTGCAATACCTGGAACGAGTTCTAACTCTAACCCAGGGTCTTTCTTATTCGATGAAACAGGCATTGGTTCAATTTCCTTGACAATTACGGACAACTTAGGTTGCACCGATGATACGACAATGCAGATTGATGTTTTTGATGTTTTTGCTGCGGCATCAGGAACTCCAAACAGTTCCTCTTGTTTCAATCCACCGTCTGTTGTTACATTTACAAATCTGTCGGGCAATAATGTTGATCCTTCTAGCTATCAATGGTATTTTGGCAATGGTGAAACGTCAACAGAATCCAATCCTTCAACAATTTATTCATTACCTGGTACGTTTGAAGTTTCATTGGTCGTTTCTTCATTAACAGGGGGTTGTTCAGATTCAGCAGTT
>NHBV01000012.1 GCA_002167775.1 Crocinitomicaceae bacterium TMED16
ATTTTGTTAAAATATAATATTCAATAGGTTATGATAAATGTTCAATATTAGTTGGTGGATATTCAATGACTCGGGGATTTAGCGTCCTCTTATGTATTTTCATGGTAATAAGTAGTTTAAAAGTATTTTGTTCTCCCTTATTTTTGAACACAACGCAGTGAATAAAGTTCGTGCAACGTGCTCTCTCCAAAATCTTGAACATTATGCTTGATTAATTTTTAATTAAAAAGTATAGTATGTTTCGTATCAAATTTCAAAAACATTTTTTTATCCCGCTTGTGGTTGTTTTTTTTACCACCATGTGTTTTGGTCAAACAAAACCCTTAGCAGTCCAAGACTTAAAAGTTAGTGCAGCTAGGGAGTCCTCAGTTCCAATCCAGAAGAAGTCTTACGAAAACACAAAGCTTCTTTGTGGAAAATTCAAATCATTATTTAATGACTTAAATAATCTGGATAAAAATAAAGTTGTTCGGTGTCAAAAATCCTTCAATGAATATTTGCGGAAAAATAAACTTAAAGCTATTGTATCGTCATTCGAAATATTGTCGAGTATGGAAAGAAGTTCAATAGAATCAATTTGTATTAAACATCCTGGTGAAATGAAAGAGATATATCGTTTCATAGCACGTGATGTTAAATCGGTCAAAGCCATTAAATAAAAAATTATACATTTTAAATAACAAGAATATGAAAAAATTTTACTTTTTAACAATTTTTGCTTTAACCTCACTTTTTGCCTCTTCGCAGTGTAATTATGTGATTACCATGGCCGACTCATATGGAGATGGTTGGAATGGCGCATCAATAGACGTAAACGTTCCAGGTATTGGTACTACGTCTGCTTCAGTTGCTAGTGGTTCAAGTGCTACTGCAAATGTATCGACTACAGATGGTGCAAATGTCACATTTACATGGAATTCTGGTTCTTTTGATTCTGAAGTTTCATTCTCTATCGTTGCTCCAGATGGCACCACAGTTTATTCGGGCGGAGCTCCGTCTGCTGGTCAGTTTGCTTCAGATGTTTCCAATGCTCCAGGTTGCGACCCCCCTGCTTGTACGCTGTTAGCAACGGCCTCTTGCTCTGCTTCAGCTTCAAGCCAATGTTGTATGGGAATAACCAATGTGGTTCTAGGTTCAATCAATAATTCTACGGGCTTTGCAAATGCTGATTACACATGTTCATTTGAAGCAGCCTTGGAACAGGGGCAGTCTTTTTCTTTTTCAGCAACCATAGGTGGAGGCTACGCCATGTACATGCGTGTAGGTTTTGACTGGAATAATGACGGTGATTTTGATGATGCTAATGAAATTGAACAAGGATTTGGAACAATTTCTGCCAACGGAACAGTTTCAAGAACAATTACAGTACCAGCCGATGCAACCGAAGGTCCTGTCAGAGTCCGTCTGCATACTTCATCAAATGCCTATGGTACAACCATTAATGGTATATCTGGAGTTTGTGGTACTACATCCTATGGGGATGTAGAAGAATATTTATTGCTTATTTCAGCGCCAACAGGCTGTTCTGGTACACCTACGGCAGGAACAGCTTCTTTATCCCCTTCAAATGGGTTAGCAGGAAGTACCGTGAATGCTTCTGCATCAGGCATTGAATCTGGTAGTTTCTTTTCTTACCAATGGCAAGAGTCTTCTGACAACGCAAGTTGGTCGGATGTAGGTGGTGCTACTATGTCTTCTGCAACATTTACACCTTCAGCCTCGACTTATTACAGGTTGGTAACCACATGTTCAAGTTCAGGTCTAACTGCCGCAACTGATGGTGTATTGTGGTCTCTCGATCCATGCCACACAACCGGAACAAATGCCGACGGAGTTGAATTAGACGTTGTCATGGCTGATTCCTATGGAGATGGCTGGGCAGGTAATGGGTTGCAACTCTGTGTAAACGGTGCAATAGTTGAAACTTGGACCATTAGTAGTGGTAATAGTGGGACAGATTCATATACCCTTCAAAGTGGTGATTCTTATGCAATAACATTTATTGGCGACGTAGACAATTGGACAAGTGAAATTTCTTACACGATTAATATGGATGGTACTGCTGTTTATACAAGTCCAACTTATTCTAATGGTGCTTCTAATGCAGACATATTATACGGAATTCATTGCGCCCCAGCTACAATATCTGGTGATCTTTCGGCCTGTGGTGGAAATTCAGTGCAATTTTCATGGTCAGGGAACTCTGGAGGAACATGGAGTTCAAGTGATGCTAGTATTGCCACTGTTGACGGTTCTGGTCTTGTAACAGCTTATGGTGCTGGTCAAGCAACAATTACATATACGCCAAACGCCTCCGATTGCCAACCAGCTCAATCTGTAACGTTTACCTCTTTGGATGTTCCTGACGCTGGAACGCTAAGCGGAACTACTTCAATTAACATGGGTACATCAACAACACTTTCCTCAAGTGGTTCAGCAGGAGGTAGCTGGTCCTCTGGTGATCTAACAATCGCCACTGTTGATGCTTCTACAGGTGTAGTAACGGGTGTTGATGCTGGGACAGTAACAATTACATATACTGCCTCAGGAGCAGGATGTACTTCATCTTCCTCAACCATAGATGTGACTGTCGGTAGTGATATATACATGCCTTCCAATGGTGACGCTATAAGCGTTACAACGTGTTCAGCTACATTGTACGATGATGGTGGTGGGACAGCGAATTACAGTACGAATGCGCTCGGTACAGTAACAATATACCCATCAACAGCAGGACAGTTTGTGAACATTGTAGGTACTTTAACTTCCGAAACTAATTACGATGAACTTTTTGTCTATGATGGTACTTCAACAAGTGCTACCGAATTGACTCCTGCAGGAGGACTTTCAGGTGGTGGTGGTGTTACTGTTGATTATACTGCATCAAATGTTGACGGTGCACTAACTATTGTCTTTGATTCAGATGTTAGTTACAACCTCAGTGGATTCTCATTTGCGGTTTCTTGTGTAGCTCCATGTTCTGGAACTCCAGCAACACCCACAGCATCAATTATTTTGGCAGACAATTGTTCAGGAACTCAGGCGGAGCTATCTGTTTCAGGTATTGAATCAGGTTCAGGTATAACATACGACTGGGAGGCCTCTCTCGACCAAGCAACATGGATCTCTTCTGGCCTACCGAATACAACTATTTATTCCACTGGTGATGATTATTACTGGAGATACAGCACTACTTGTTCGAATAGTGGAGAAACGGTTTACTCCAATGTTTTAGAAAAATTAGCTGCAACAATAACTTCAGATGGAGACATTACAGTCTGTCCAGGTGATGCTATAAACCTTGCAGCAACTTCATCTCATAGTTCTACGTTTAATGTTGAATGGTATGCCGATGCATCGGGAGGAACAGCTTTGGCCACAGGTTCTCCTTATTCTCCGTCACCCTCAGTAACAACAACGTATTATGCCGCCTCAAGTGGTTGTCCAGCAACTCGAGTTGCAGTTATAGCCAACGTAAGTGAACTGACTTCATCTTACCCTGACGCTTCTACTTGCACGGGTGTGGATGGTACTTTGAATGGAACATACACTGGAAATGGTGTTACTTTCTCATGGTCTCCTACCACTTCATTGAGCGATGCTACAGCAGCAACACCAACTTCTTCGTCAACGGTAGATTTAACATATACGTTGACACTAACAGATGAATTGTCTTGTTCTATTACCGATGATGTTCTTTTAACCATTACTGAATTATCTGCAGGAACTCTTTCTGCTTCTGCAACAACTTTCGCAGTTGGAGAAACTTCAACTGTTTCAACCGATGGAACAACAGGTGGTACTTTCTCTTCAAGTGATGATGCCATTGCAACCGTGGATGCAACAACTGGAATTGTCACAGGTGTTACTGCAGGCGATGTCACAATTACTTATACGACGCCGGAATGTAGTGGAACGACTTATACGAATAACATACTTTTAACCATAGCTTGTAATGCGGGAACTATTAGTCTATCATCTTCTAGTATTAATATATCTGCCTCTTCGACCGCATCAACGGACGGCACGTCAGGAGGTTCATGGTCTTCAGATAACACTGCTGTTGCTACCGTAGATGCTTCTACAGGTGTCGTGACAGGCGTTTCTGCAGGAACTGCAAATATTATATACACAACCTCTTCAGCTTGTGGAAGTCAGACCTCTTCAGCGTCCATTACGATAACTTGTGTTTCTGATTTAGCAGTATCATTTGATGATGCTGAACATTGTGGTGGTAACACATCAACATTGAGCGGAACAGTTTCAGATCCAGGAGAGTCTTACACATATACCTTCAACGGTATGGATTCATACGGAGATGGTTGGAATGGAGCGTCTGTAAATATACTTGTCGATGGTGTTGTCGTGGTGACAAATTTCACTGTTGGTGCATCTGCAGCTGCAACAACTTTTCAAAGTAGTCCTGGTTTGCCAATAACATTAGCTTGGTCCTCGGGATCATATAATTCTGAGATCTCATGGGATGTTAGATTCCCAAATAATTCCACGCTAAACTCTGGAACTTATGGTAATGTAACGGTTGGTTCTCCCAACTACTCAACGGCAACATATACCTATTCTTGGAGTCCTACAACTGATTTAGATGATGCTACGAGTGCATCACCAGTAAGTTCAGTTACATCAACAACGAATTATACACTTACTGTAACCAATGGTCAAGGATGTACGGGTACAGACGCGGTAGCGGTCGTAGTATCAAATCCAACTGCAGGTACTTTATCTGGTACACAATCTATAGCTCCTGGAGGAACAACAACAATTTCTTCAGATGGAACAACTGGAGGTACATTTTCTTCTAGTGACGATGCGGTGGCAACAGTTGATGCATCAACAGGCGTTGTTACCGGTGTTACTGCGGGTACGGTAACTATCACTTACACTACGCCAGCGGGATGTCCAGAACAAACAGCCACAATTGCAATTACAGTTGCTTGTGCTTCTGATCTAGTTGTAACTTATGATGATGCCGAACATTGTGGGGGTAATACTTCAACATTGAGTGGAACTGTTTCTAATCCTGATGAGTCCTACACATATACTTTTAATGGTGCAGATTCATATGGTGATGGTTGGAATGGAGGTTCTGTAGATATCTCTGTTGATGGTGTTGTTGTGGTGTCCGCGTTTACTGTTGCTGTCTCAGCAGACGCAGTTACTTTCCCTGCTGGTCCAGGACAAGCTATTACATTATCTTGGACTCCTGGGAGTTATCCTTCAGAAATCTCATGGGACATAAGATTACCGAATAATTCATTATTGAGTTCAGGAACTCCGAATGATACAGATGGAGGTACTCCAAATTATTCAACGGCAACATATACATATGCATGGTCTCCTACAACGGATTTAGACGATGCGACGAGTGCATCACCAGTAAGTTCAGTTACATCTTCAACAAACTATACGGTAACAGTAACGAATCAAGAGGGCTGCACGGGTACTGACGTTGTAGAGGTTGCTGTAAATTCTCCAACAGCAGGTACGTTATCTGGAACGCAGTCCATAGCTCCTGGAGGTACCACAACAATTTCTTCTGATGGTACATCAGGAGGTGTTTGGTCATCTGATAATACATCAGTTGCCACCGTGGATGCTTCAACGGGAGTCGTTACAGGGGTAATGGCTGGATCGGTGAATATAACCTATGCAGTAGGAGGCACGGCATGTCCTGATGCTTCTGATATTGCCATAACAGTTGCTTGTGCGACAGACTTAACAGTGACGTATGATGATGTAGAACACTGCGAAGGGGGTAGTTCTTCTTTAACCGGTACTTTTACTGATCCTAATGTTTCTATTACATACACATTTACGGGTATCGATTCTTATGGAGATGGATGGAACGGAGGTGCCGTGGATATTTCTGTTGACGGTACTGTTGTAGAATCAGGATTTACAGTAGCAGTTTCTTCAGCTACGACTACATTCACTGCAAACCCAGGGTCTGTAGTTACTCTATCATGGACCGCTGGTTCGTACCCTAGTGAGATTTCCTTCAACATTGCGGATGCGAGTTCTAACGTTTTAAGTTCAGGTAACACTTCAACGACTGATGGAGGTACTGTTCCTGGATCAGCACCAACATACACTTATTCATGGAGTCCTTCAGGTGATTTAGATGATGCCACGAATGCATCTCCAACTGCTTCAAACTCTACGACAGAGACCTACACGGTTACAGTCACAAGTTCATTAGGATGCACCGGTTCGGGTAGTCTTGTTGCAACAGTGAGTAACCCATCTGCAGGAACATTATCTGGTACTACGTCAATAACACCCGGCGAAACAACAACGATTTCTTCAGATGGAACGACGGGAGGTGTATGGTCTTCAGATGATACTGCGGTTGCAACTGTAGATGCTTCAACAGGAGTCGTTACAGGTGTTGGAGCAGGTTCAGCTACAATCACATACGCAGTCGGAGGCACGACATGTCCAGATTCTGATGATATTACAGTAACAGTTGCTTGCCCAACAACTTCGTTATCATATACTGATGTAACTTATTGCGATGGTTCAAGTGAACAATTTACTGGCTCATTGACAGGAGCTTCTCATGTATACTCCCTTACCACTTCAGGTGGTAGTTATACCTCTGAGAAGTGGGTAAATATTACCACAGGAGTTAATGGTACAGGAACAGTAGCATGGGCTCAAGGTAATGGTACTATAGGTAACAGTTCTGGGTTATTAACAGCTGAATCCATTGATTTGTCGGCGTATGCGGGCCAGACATTATATTTAAATGCATATGATCAGTATTCAGACGGTTGGGATGGTGCTGTTTATGATTTGTCATTAAATGGTGCCACTGTTATCAATAACAGTGGGGTTAGCCCATCTGATGCAAATACTAATGATGCATCAAGTAGTTGGGACCAAACTGCTAATGAAATTGAGGCTTCAGAGGCATTCACTGTGGGGTCATATACAATTGCATGGACCCCAACAACAGGTTTGGATAATGCAGCCATTGCTTCCCCAACGACATCGGTTACGACAACAACAGCATATACGGTAACTTTCACTGATAACTACGGTTGTGTAACATCTGCAACAGCTAATGCAACAGTGAATCCACTATATACTCCAACTGTCACGATTGCATCCAGTGATGCGGATAACGACATTTGTTCAGGTGACGCTGTTACTTTTACAGCAACTGCAGTTGATGCCGGCAATCCAGCATATGTATGGAACATTGGTGGTTCTCCTGTTTCAGGTGAAACAGCATCTACATTCACAACAACAACATTGGCAGATGGTGATGAGGTAACAGTAACAGTTACTGCTGACAATACCTGTCAAACGGTTAATGATGTTACGAGTTCAGGAATTACAACTACGGTTAACGCTGTAACGGCAGGCACTATTGAAGCCTCAGTTGATGGTGGAACGACTTATGCTTCTTCGCAACAATTGATTCAAGCAGGTAATGATATCTATTGGAATTATACCTCTGGATCCGCGACAGGTACTTTCACTAATTATGAATATCAATGGGGTGGAACCTCGGGTGCCTATGCTGACAATTGGGGTGCAACAACCAATCCGTGGAATTGGGGAGCAGGCCAGTCAGGAGTCAATCCAAACCAAACGATTTATGTTCGAGCGAAAGCCATGTGTGGTTCTAATGCAGCCTATTCTGACCCCGTGGCCGTCGACTGGTTAACATGTTATGGCGGGACCACTGCGATTACTGCATCAACTAGTGATGCAGGTTCAATAGCAGACGGCGGAAACATGACAGTCAACAGCACCATTAGCTGGACTGCACCAACAGATGCCTTTGGTGATGCTTATCACTGGGAATATAGCTGGGATGGTGGTTCATCATTTAATGGTGAGTGGCAGAATAATACGAATCCTGCAACTTGGAGTGATAATGTTGGGTCACAAGCAGATAACACATTAACCTTGCGCTATGTTACAACAGGATCAGGTAGCTGTTCAGCTCAAGCTGCGACAGACTTTGATGTGACCTTATTAAGACCTGTAATTACTGCATCTGCAGTTTCAGGGGACCTTGTCGTTTGTTCAGGTGCAGACGCTTCTTCTAGTGAAACATTTACAGTGGAAGGCTCATACATTGCGAATGATGCCAATACAGCAGCCTCCAGTGTTGCGGGTTACAGTGGTATCCTTGTAACTGCGCCTTCCGGAATGGAGCTTTCTTTAGATGATGCTACATACGCTGGTACAGTAAACCTTACCACTTCAGATGGAACAGTACCTTCAACCACGGTATATGTAAGAATTATTGCCGGTCAAAGTACCGGTTCTGTTTCAGGTGATATTGTATGTTCAGCTCAAGCTGCGACTTCAGTTTCAGTTGCTGCAACAGGAGTGGCTTCGGCAGCTCCAACAATCACAACGACGACGGACTTAACGACGGTGGCAAATACTTGTGGAGTAACTGAGCTGAGTATTTCTCATAGTGGTACAGGTGGTAGCGGTGCATGGACGTATTCTGGTGGAACCGTAGCGTTCACATCAGGTTCATCGACAGATGCATCAATCACTGTTCGACCAATTCCTTCTGATGTAAATACGGATATTACGATGATTTGGACTGTTGATGGAGGTGAGGCGTGTGATGGTTCATCTATCAGTAAGGTAATAAGATTTAACCAACCGACCGCAATTTCTAACCCAGACACGTATTGTTATTTATGGGGTGGACTAACGAGTACTGATATTACGACTGGAGACAACTGGTATAAGTGGAATGCCTCGACTGGTGTTGACATGTGGGAGAGACAGTCTTCTCCGCCCGGTGCATCAACGGATAAGTTGAATGTACTAACTACGGACAA
The DNA here is from genome assembly GCA_002167775.1 of Crocinitomicaceae bacterium TMED16. Classification (GTDB taxonomy): domain Bacteria; phylum Bacteroidota; class Bacteroidia; order Flavobacteriales_D; family Crocinitomicaceae; genus UBA952. The sequence continues at coordinate 8,838 of NHBV01000012.1, forward strand.
CAATTGTATTCATGCAACCAATACACCAATTTATGCTTCTTCAGCAACTGCAACTTCACTAAATGTTGCTTCTGGTACAGAAATAGCAGTTAATTCAGGCACCTTAAGTATTTCGGGAGACGCTGATGTTGCTGGTACGGTAACCATAGCATCTGGTGCTGTTTTAGACGTTGATGGTGACTTTGATGCAACAGGAGGTAATGTAACTTTCTCTGGCGCAGGTACGCTTCAAGTTTCTAGTACAACAACTAGCTTTGGAACGTTAACTACTACAGCAGGTACTGTTAAATACGATGGTTCCTCTGCACAAACTGTTTTTGCTGGTGATTATTATAACCTAGATATTGATGGTACGGGAACGAAATCGCTTGCAGGAAATACAACTGTGAATGGAGACATAACGCTGACCGATGGTGAATTGGATTTTGATGGTAACAGGAATTTAAATGTTATTGGAGATATTACAAAAACTTCAGGTGCTCTTGTAAATAGCAGTAGCACAAACGGTTACCTAGTGCTGAAAGCGACTTCATCGCAAAATGCTAGTCAAGCACTTTGTGGATTTACTGCTCCCTCCGTGAGTATTAAAGTGCAGCAATCAGCAGATGTCGAAATTACAGGAGATATTTCTGCCAACTATCTTTGGGTGCAATCAAACAATTCTGGTACGTTTACGATTGATAACGATTATGACTTAACAGTTGATCAGTATATTAAGGTTGCTGGTGGAATACTTAATGTAGTCACCGGATCGTTAACCACTACTCAAAATACGAGTACTAATCACGAGCTTACAGGTGGTACCTTAGATATAGATGGCGGAACGGTTTCTTTTGGTAGTGCCTCAGATAACACAACCGATTTAAATATAGATGGGGGAACACTAGATATTTCTGGTGGTACCCTAAATGTTTCTGATTGTATTGATATCGAAACAGGTACTTTTACACAATCTGGAGGAATTGTTAATGTAAAAACAAATACTAGTGTTAATGGTGACAGCGATCATAAGTTTGATATGGACGCAGGGACTTTGAATTTAACTGGTGGAACGATGAATTTATTAGGTGAGGTTAACAACGCATCTAACTACTCCATGTCCGTCGCACCAGGAGTCACAACAACTTCAACTTCAGGACATACTATATCTCTCTCTACTAATGATGCCTCAGGAGACGAGGATCGATACATTGATATGGGAGATGCTTCTAACGATATAGGAAATTTAACCTTTGACCTAGCTGGGCATGACTTAACGTTCATAACAAATACGGATATTTTAGGTAATTTGACGGCGACCAATGGAGATATTGATGTATCAAGTCTCACCGTAAATGTGGCAGGTAATGCAGAATTTACGAATGATGATTTGAAAATTTCTACTGGAATATTAGACGTGGATGGTACATTTAATTCACCTAACAATACCACATTCTCTGACGCCGGTAGATTGCAGCTTTCAGGCATTGTTACCGATCTTGGAACGATGACAAACTCAGTGGGAACAGTAGAATATGATGGAGGGGCTCAAGATGTTTTTCAGGACACTTATTTCAATCTTGAAATCGATGGGTCGGGAATAAAAACCTTACCTGCAGGTAATATCACTGTAAACGGTGATTTATCCTTGACGGAAGGATCTCTTAATTATAATACCGGTTCAAGCAGTAAGTTTATTACACTCAAAGGTAGTGTACTCGGAACAGGAACAATAACGGCAAGTACAACGAGCATATTTTCGATTAGTGGAGATGGTACTAACCAAGACATTAGAGGTATATCCTCTGATTATATTGGTGTTCGTCTGGCTAATTCAGCCAATGCAACTACTTCGGGAGATATTATATGCAAGTACTTAGACCTACTGTCAAGTTCAACCGGAACATTTACAATTGATGGTGAAACCGTTACTATCAATCCTACAGGTGGTTACTTAGAGATGGATGGTGGTGATTTGACGGTTTCATCAGGTAGCTTAATCATCAACTCTACAAGTGAGACGACGAACGAGCTTGACGCTGGTACGCTAACGGTTAGCGGCGGAACAGTAACTTTTACTGGGAACTCCTCATCTAATACAGGTGGTGATTTGAATGTTGACGGTGGTACCCTAACGGTAAGCGCTGGTAGCATTAGTATTAACGACGAATTGGATGTAGGATCAGGAACGATTAATCAGACAGGAGGAGCGATTTACGTAGATGCAGCAACGAATAATAGCAGTGGATCTAGTGCAAATAAATTTGACATGGCTACTGGTTCATTGAATCTTTCTGGTGGTACATTGTATTTGCAATCGCAGGCCTCGAGCACCTACAATTGTATTAATCTTGATGAAACTGGAGTTACTTCTAATATAACGACGGGACATACTATTGACATAGGTACAAATTCAACTGCAAAAAACATGTATTTCAACTTTGGAGGTCACTCTATAGGTAACCTTACTGTAAATCTCCCAGCTAAGAATGCTTACTTTAGAGGGGATGAAAATATCCAAGGAAACGTAAATATAATCGATGGAACATTGGTTGTTGATACGCACAATCCTAGCGTTGCTGGTTCAACTACGGTTGCGGGAACGTTGAAAATTGGCGCTGGATCGTATGACGCTAACGGAACCTTTGATGCATCTACTGGTACAATTGACTTTAACAACGGAAATGGACAGCTATATGTTTCCAATTCTACAGTCACAAGTTTTGGGTCGTTGGACGATGCTACAGGTACTGTTGTATATGACGGAACTAGTGCACAGACAATTGACGAGGCAGAGACGTTCTACAGTCTTAAAGTGGACAATTCCTCTGGTCTTACCCTTAATGAAGCTGTTGGTGTGAATGGCACATTGAATATGACATCTGGTAATATCGTGAATCCTAATGATATACTTACAGTTGGTTCTTCTTCGGGTGCGGGATCTATAAGCCACACCTCGGGTATTGTGACAGGTAAGTTGAGACAATATTTTGAGAATGCGACAGGTTCAAAGTTGTTCCCAATAGGAAACTCGACAATTATGAGAGATGTTACAGTTGACTTTACCAGTGCTCCTGGAGCAAATCAATATCTGACGGCATCATATAATGCAGGGCATCCGCAAGCCAATGATGGTTCGGACTTGTATTCTGGACTACCATTGACCACAGCTGATGGTCAGCTGATTCAAAACTATGACGATGAAGGTTATTGGGAAATTATTCCTGGCTCTTCTTCAACAGGTGATAGTTATTCTAGTTCAATTAATGGCAAAGCTTACAATGTAAGCCTACATTGTAATAACTTAACAGGGGCTGACAATGTTACTAATATGGATCGAACAAAAGTAAGAGTAATCAAAAGTGCTGGTCCTGGGCATACTTCATGGGAGGCACTTACGCATGTTTCTGTCTCTGGAACGGATGCAGACTTTATGCTCACTGGGTCCGGAACAGGGTTTAGCTTCTTCGGGGCAGGTACAGACGATGATAATGCACTTCCTGTAGAGCTTGTTTCATTCAATGGATCTTGTAATGACGGAGTTGTTGACTTAATTTGGCAAACAGCTTCTGAAAATAACAGTGAGGACTTTGAAGTTGCCTATTCACGTGATGGTGTAGATTGGGATTTGATTCATACTGAACCTGCTGCAGGATTTAGTACAGAGCTGATTTCATATACTTACGAGCACAAGCAAGCCATTTCAGGAGACAATTACTATCGATTGACGCAAAATGATATTGATGGTGCATCTGTGACTTATGAAAACTTAATTATCAATGCGTCGTGTCAGTCAACGGCAAATGGATACTTCTCCATATTCCCGAACCCAAGTTCAGGAAGCTTCCAGGTTGTGATGAACAATCCGGAGATTGAAGGAGCTGCCAATTTGAATATTACTGATACGAAAGGTAATAGAGTATTTACGAAGAAGATTGTTGTGAATTCGGGCATCAACATGTATGTAATACAGCAGGAGCTTGCTCCAGGTATTTACTACATCAATGTGGAGAATGGTTCTAGAACAACAACTATTGTAAAGCACAGCATTCGATAGATTAAACAAAATAACTTTACGAAGCCCTCGATGAGTATCGGGGGCTTTTTTTTGTGCACCAATTTAGCTTCGAAAACGGGTGTAAGAATCTAAATACGTTTGTTCAGCTTGATTAACCCAATTCCCTTAAATAATTTTCAGTTGATGTACAATCTGCAATGCGTTCAAAGAAAAGGTCGTTTCAGTCTATTTACAGCTTTNTGATTAATGCAACTTTTTAAAAAAGGTATACGTCTTTTTTAAAACTANNTNAGACCTGTGCTCAATAAATCAAATATAAACAGCTCAAACGGCGTACAGATTAATTACGAAAATANTCGTGGTCTCAAATTGATACGCGAGGCTTATTTGTTTTTCTTTATAATAATTACAAATAGCGTTAGTTCACTCATTTTCCATAAGTTAAGTGTTTGTTTATCTTTTATAAATGCTTATTTTTGCACNAACTTTACTAAAACTCAATTAAAACTAAACTCTAATAGAGCTTCAATAACTCCTTTTTGCACTATTGAATTTCTCTTAGATTCAAACTAGACTCAATGAAATATGCACTAATATTTCCATGTCTTTATATGTCAATAATCATATTTGGGCAAGACACAAAACATTTCAACAAAGCGGGTGACATCTCGGAGATGAGAACAATGTATTCACGTACTTCAGCAAATAGTGACGGTACATTTACGAGTACTACATATTCTCAACCCATTCANTATATGAATAANGGAGCTTGGCATCCTATTGATCTTTCTATTCAATCCAATAATGATGAAAATAGAGATAGCTATTCAATGGTGAACGCGACNAATAATTTTAAAACATATTTCCCTTCGGTCATTACGGACGGTTTATTCTGTCAGTTTTCTGAGCATGAATACATCAAAGATTTNCTTTTTGGAAAAATGTATTTTGAATCTAATGGAGTNGTGATCTCCTCTGAATCTATGCATTCAAGTAATCCAATTTTTTCCTCTAATAAAGCAAATTATAATAATGTTTATGAAGGCGTTGATGTCGAAGTTACAATCAATGAAAGTCGTAGAAAGGCCGATTATATTATTCAATCCTCTGCGTTTCTGAANCAGATTCCGGCGTCGGCAGATTTTTTAGTTTTTGAAGAAACTATTGAACTCCCAGAAAACTGGACGGCAATTCTCAGAGATAATAGAGTTGATTTCATCAATGCNGAAGGTGCTATTAAAGCGGGNTATGATGTGCCACTTTTAAAAGATAATAGACAAAAGAATCATTTGAAAGAACAAAATATAAAATTTCAAGACAAGCAAAATACTGAGGATATATTCTTTGAATTGTTCTCGGATGGAACAAATTTTAAACTTTTGACGAAGATAAATCTGGAATGGATTAGATCAAAAGAGCGTATTTTTCCGATCGTCATAGATCCTGATTTAATTACGGGTGGATCTGCCCCTGCGGCTTTGTATGATCAAAATCACCCGAGTAGTTATGTTCAATCTATAGACCTTTTTGCGNCAACAGCACCAAACGGATCAATTATCGATGGNGTNAATTTTTATGTTTATTCTGCTTTCACGGGTGATGATGCTTTTTTAGNAAATGNTTCGAATCTGTATTCTTATAACACCTATGCTGTTACAGCGGGATATACATCCCCAAAACTTACAGGTTCTAGATTTGGAACAAATATTACAGCTACAGGAACTGGTTCTGCAGGTCAATACTCGCTTTCAACTGATGTCTTTAACGGAGAAGAAGTAAATCAAGATTGGAGTGTTGAATTGGTTTCAGCTCAGTTTTGGTGGGCAATTGCAGCTTATTATGCAATAGAAGTCACTTTCACTGCTCCAGATTGTTCTGCATCATCAACGCCGACTATTGATATGGNAGATGANACGGGCTTGACAAATGTCACTTTCAATAACATTAACAATTCTTCATTAGGAACTTCGGGACTTGTATCAACGGGAATAAGNACAGATGTCTGTCGCGGCTTGTCCTATCCATTGTCCGCAAAAGTTAACACTGCAGGTGACTGGACAGTNCGTGTTAAGGCCTGGATAGACTGGAACAACAATGGTACCTTNGAAGAAAGTACTGAGGCGTATAATTTGGGTACAGCTCGCAATGGCACAGATATAGCTGTTTCTGATCCTCAAACGATAACNGTTCCNTCTGATGCTGCCTTTGGTTCGATTCCCATGCGTGTGGTTGCGGCTGAGTCTTCTAGCTATCCATCTGCGTGTGACAATACCATATATGGTGAGATTGAAGATTATACCATAGTGATTGCAAATCCACAAATAACATCTTCATCCCAAATAGTAGATGAGACTACATGCGGTATATCAAATCTTTCTATATCCGTTGATGCGAATANGGGCTCTGGTGAATGGACCTATTCAAGTGGAACAACAGGNTTGTTTTCCTCTGCCACGGATCAAAGTACTANATTTCAAACGAATACATATGATACTCCAATTACCTTGACATGGACCCAACTAAGTGGTGAATGTATTAATGCTGTCGCCGAGATTACCACAAAATTTAATCAACCCAATACGTCTGCATTGAGTGGTATATCAATTTCAACAGATTCATGGCTTTGGGGAGGTTTATCAAACTCTGATTGGTCAACATCNGATAATTGGTACGCATATAATGGTCAGTATTGGATTCGTCAGACTAGTGANATTCCTTCTTCATCAGATAAGGTATATGTTTTGCCAAATAGTAGTGGTGGTTTGTGTGTAAGTAATTCCAATAATGCGACTTTGACGAATACATCAATAAAAGATTTAGTTGTTGCGAGTAATGCGACTATTGACCTANCGGGAACGACAACATTGACAGGTGATTTTACAAATAATGGAACTGTGAATGCTGGTTCGAGCAGTATTTTATCAATGTCTGGAGGGAACCCTCAATNTATTAGAGGAACCNCATTAACATTAAATNATCTGGTTCTTAATAAAACGGCATCTAACCTTACTATTTCTGTGCCNATTAATGTTCTGGGTAGTTTGACAATGACTTCAGGAAACATAATAGTTGATGGAACCAATGTCTTAACGATTGGTTCTTCAAGTTTAAATACTGGTTCTATTGTATATTCTTCAGGAATTATTAAAGGTAAGCTTAGAAGGTACTTCACTGGCTCTGCGGGTTCTCAATTCTTTCCCGTGGGTACATCTAATGTATTACGAGATGTCAATGTTGAGTTCACAAGCTCTCCTGGGTTGGACCAATATTTAACCGTTTCNTATAATGAAGGCGTTCCTCAGTTAAATGGTGCTGATTTTTATAGTGGATTACCTTTGGTTACTGCTGATGGTCAATTGATTCAAAATTATGATAATGAAGGTACTTGGGAGATTGTACCTACAAATAATGATTATTCAACATCTATAAATAGTAAGCCTTATCGTATTGCGCTGCATATGAATAATTTAANTGGAGCATCCGACTACAATAAAGTGCGNATTATTAAAAGCCCAGGTTCAAATACGCCTAGTGCCCACCATATTAATTGGATTGCCATGACACATGANAGTTCTGCTGGCACAAATTCAGATTTTACTGTTACAGCCTCAGCTACAGGGTTTAGTTTCTTCGGTGCAGGTGGAGATGATGATTCNAACCCCTTACCTGTAGAGCTAATATCATTCTCTGGCGAATGTGTAAATGGCTTGGTGGATTTAGATTGGCAAACAGCTTCAGAATTCAATAGTGCTTATTTTGATGTTGAATATTCTCGAGATGGCCAAGAATGGGAGGTGATTCATTCTGAAACTGCTNTGGGTAATAGTAATACCCTTACTTCTTACGGATATNNGCATAAACAAGCTGTTGCTGGTAGTAATTACTATAGATTGAATCAAGTTGATATTGATGGAGATATACATTCGTATTATGATTTTGTTATAAACGTAGGCTGTAAACATAATAATACGACTCACTTTTCTTCTTATCCCAACCCGAGTATTCATCAATTCAACTTGAGTTTGGAAAATGCACCAGAGGGACCTGCTATATTGTTTATTGTCGACCCTAAAGGCTCGCTAATCTATGAAAATACTATCGAGGTAAAAGGAGGCTCTAATTTATACTCAATTGATCGTTTCATACCACCTGGAGTTTATTACATTCACATTCAACTTGGTGANGATAACAAAAAAGTAATCAAGCATACTATTTACTAAATAGTAGACTTTATTTACTTCCATTTTTCTGAGCAAAGGGTCNTTGTTCTAAGATTGGTTTTGTTATTNTAATTTATTCCTTAATCAAAANAATATGAAGNCTTTACATATTAAACTTTATATTTCTTATCTTTGNGTAACTCAAATTAAACTATGCGAATAGTTTAATTAAAAAACTATACTTCATTTGTTAGCTTCTTAGAGGTGTCTAGGCTTATTCGGACCTTCTTTTAAATGCAGCCTTCAACCCTGTAGTTTGTTTTTTTAAGGCTAAAACTAAACTCAAATTAAAGAATGATTTTCTTTAAAATGGTTGCACAATCTAAACTTGTGGAGCTATTACTATTTATGATGGTGCTTGTGCCGATGACCTCGTCGTATGGCCAAAAAATTAAACCAAAGCATGGAACTGATATTCCCGTGATGAGGACGACATATGCTCATACTACCGCGAATGACAATGGTTCTTTTACAACTACCTCATATTCTCATCCAGTAAATTATCGAAGTAAGGACGGGTTGTTACCGATTGATTTGCGAATCTCAAATAATGATAATGTTAGGTTTTCTGATTACCAATATGTGAATGCAACAAATAGCTTCAAGAGCTACTTNCCCNAAAATATAAATCAAGGTTTTTTAGCTGAGTTTGCATCGGGAAAATATTTCAAGGACTTAATTAATCCAAGAATATATGCGGAGAAGGATGGTAATGTCTTTGGAGAGCAAAAAATGCAAGCTTCNATTATCGAGCTTAAAGAAAACACAGCTTTATTTGAAAATGTCTACGATTTGATCAATCTTTCTGTTGAGACGGACTTTGGACGCAGAAGAACAGATTATGTTATTCAATCNCCAAATGCACTTGATGGCTTTCCGATAGAGGCGGAATATTTGGTTTTTGAAGAAGAGCTTCAGCTTCCAGATTCTTGGAAAGCCAAGTTAGAGGCGGGTATGATTTTGTTCATGGAGGGAAAAGACTCCATTGTTGCNAGCTATGATTTACCGATTCTAATAGAGCCCAATNCNCGTCGATTATGCTCAAAGTCGCCCAATCCNAAGGAACCTNATAAGTTTCATGGNCAGGAACTAATATTTTTTGCGCTAAAGGANCANAATGGTACATATATTTTAAGAACAAAGATCAATATGTCTTGGCTTCGTTCTCCTCAGAGAACGTATCCCATCATTGTTGATCCTGATCTTGTGTTTGGCACTAAAATCGGCTACATCACGGACCAAACTTGGCCCTCTCAGTACCAACCCATGTTGCTNACTTCTGCTCCATCCGCACCTGTGGGCTCTACCATTGATGACGTATCAATTGATATCACACCTCGATTTATTGTTCCCTCCGATGTAACCTATTCGATTGAGATGTTTGATTCAGGGGCCAATGGATGGAATGGAAACGGTATTTCTTTATTTGCCAATGGAAGTCAAGTACTGAGTACNACATTGCCTTTTGGGTCGACCGTTTCTCGATTTTTTACAGTTGGACATGGAGATTTAATTACTGCTTCATGGACATCCGGAACCGCCCCTGAAGAAGTTTCTTTTAATATTATAAATGAAGTTGATGAGGTTGTTTTTTCTGGAGTATTTGGGTCTTCGATTGATTACAGTGTTCCATTTGACAACGATTATTTTTTAGCAATACAAAATACAACGACTAATCAANTGTTATGGTTTGATTACTATGAGGTTTGTATTGTTGACGGAACCACAAAACCAATATTATATGGTTCTGNCGGAACAAGTATCGTGAATGCAGGAACGGGTTCAAATGGAAATTATGGTTATTCTACAGATGTGTTCAATGGCCAGAACCCCAATCAAAGCTTTTCCATGAAAATGTTAACTGCTTCCCCAGACCCTTCTACGAGATGGTATGCCGCAGTGCGCGTAACTTTGAGTCTTACTTTTACGCCGCCTGATTGCTCTGCTCTAAGCACTCCAGGAATATCTAATGCCGATAATACGGGTATAACCTATGTTTCGTTTAATAATATTGACAATACCTCTAGTGCAACTTCCACGATTGTGAATACAGGTATCACCACAGATGTGTGCCGAGGTGGAAGCTATGACCTTAANGTNAGAGTCAATACTGGAGGCAATTATACTGTCTTGACCAAGGCATGGATAGATTGGAACAATAATGATGTTTATGAAGAAGCGTCAGAAGCATATGTTTTAGGTTATGCGACGAATGTTACAGATGGTGCAACAGATGCTCCTAAAACCATTTTAGTTCCGTCAGATGCCGCTATTTCAACCGTCAAAATGCGTGTTGTAGTCGCTTTTATTGGTACGAACGGTAGTTATCCTACCGCTTGTGATAATGTCGCTTGGGGCGAAATAGAGGATTACTCCGTGGCCGTAATCAAGAACCCCGAAATTACGATGGTTTCTCCTTTAGTGGACAATTCCACATGTGGCTTGATTACATGGCCTATTTCAGTGGACGCTTCAGATGGAAATGGTTCTTGGGACACAGATGCCTCAGGTGTTTTTGGTAGTTTGTTGAGTGAGGCAAATAATTCATATACGACGCTAGGTGTATTTGACCAAGACATTAATGTCTTTTGGACCTCTAATGTGAATGAAGGAGTATGCGAGGGTTCTGTAGCCAATGCTGTAATCAGATTCAATCAACCAAATTCAGCATCAATTTCAGGTGACTTGGNCGCGAATCAATCATGGCTTTGGGGAGGATTAAATAGTGAGAATTATACTGATGTTTTGAATTGGTATAAATGGACCGGATCGTATTGGGAAAAATCAAGTTCCGAGTTACCTAATAATGCAAGTGATTTATTTATTTTGAGTAATACGGAAGCAGGTTTTTGTATTGATTCAAATCATATCGCAGAAATAACAGGAAGTTTATCCTCTATAACCATCGGAGGNGCTGCAGAGGCCGATTTAAGTGGTATTGTTCAGGTTTCTGGAGATATTGACAATGGAGGTATCATTGTTGGACTTTCTAATAGTGAATTGAGATTAATGGGGACCACCGATCAAAACATTGGAGGTGGCGGCACCAACCAATTATATAATCTGAATGTTTCAAATGGAACGAATTCAGTTGTGTGTAGTGATCCAATTGAGGTATCAAACCTTTTGGACATGAAGGGAGGTATTCTTGAGAATGGAAACCAAGTTATTACCATAGGTACGGGCAGTACAAACCCAGGAAGCATTGCCTACACCTCAGGTGTTATTACGGGTAAGCTAAAACGTTATTTTGCAAACGCCACAGGCTCAAAATTATTTCCTGTTGGAACGAGCTCTTTTGTAAGGGATGCCTTGGTTGATTTTAATTTCTCTTCTCCTGGTATAGATCAATTTCTTACCGTGGAGTTTAAAGAGGCAGTTCCTCAAAGTGGGAATGGAGGAGGAGCTTTAACCAATGGTCTGCCACTTTCTATCTCGGGTCAAGAGATTAGTGATTATAGCGCTGCAGGATATTGGGAAATAGAACCTACGAACGGGGATTATAGCAGCTCAATTTGCTCTCCAAATTATACAATAAGGCTTCANATGAATGGCATGCAGGATCTATCNGATATTAATTNTACGCGAATATTGAAAAGTTCAGGATCAAATAGCGCATCATTGAACCATGTTATATGGTCCGGNCTGAGCNCNATATCAACAATTGGTACAATAAGTGATTTTGAAATAACNTCTATNACAAATGGTTTCAGTTATTTTGNCGCGGGTAAAGGTTCTGAGCCTTTGCCAGTNGAGCTCTTGTCTTTTTCGGGAGANTGNTCTGAGGGNGTAGTNTCCTTAANTTGGCAAACNGCATCAGAACANAACAGTGATTATTTTAGTATTTCCCGNTCTGATGACGGNAACATTTGGAATGAGATTACTCAATTAGGTTCTGCTGGTTTTAGTAATGAACTTCTTCAGTATAGTTGCAATGATTATCCTCATTCAGCAATGAACTATTATCGCCTGTCACAGANAGATTTTGATGGTACTACAGAAGTTTTTGACAATGACATTATCGCNGTTGATTGTAATTCACTCACGAATGATTTATTTTACACCGCTCCTTGTCCGAGTAATGGAGGTCTGTTTCAANTGTTTTACACAATGGATGTACAACAGGACATGGTCTTTAAAATAGTTTCTAGTCAAGGTAGATTGGTTAAAAGCGCTTTTGTTCAAAGTCAAATAGGAATGAATGTTTGGACGTTTAAGGANGCTTTAGCACCGGGAGTGTATTATATCTCCTGCTATCGTGGCGAAAACCTTATAAATACAATCAAGCATATTATTCAATAGGGCATATAGATAGTTTCTATTTGCATCCTGCATTCAAAAACCAATTTTACTTATCTTTATTAAAAAAGTAGATCATGATGCAGCCCTTCAATTTTGATCAGTGGATCAAAGACAATAAAGACAAGCTTAAGCCGCCCGTTGCGAATAAAAACATGTATCCTCTTTCTGAGGATTATATTGTAATGGTCGTAGCAGGTCCGAATGCAAGAAAAGATTATCATTACAACGAAACGGAAGAGCTTTTTTATCAAGTTGAGGGCGATATATGCGTAAAGATTCAGGTAGATGGTAAAGCGGTAGAGGTCCCAATAAAAGAAGGTGAGATGTTTTTGCTGCCTGCAAAGGTTCCTCATTCTCCGATAAGACCCGAAAACTCGATCGGTCTGGTGATTGAAAGAAAAAGAAAAGCGCATCACAAGGATGGATTGATGTGGTTTTCGGATAAAGAAAACGCCCTTTTGTATGAAGAGTATTTTCACCTAACAAACATTGAAAAGGACTTTATACCTGTTTTTAAGAAGTTTTACAATGACGAAAAATTGAGAACATGTCCTGTCTCTGGTGAGGTAATGGAGGCAGACCCACGATTTACCTAGTTCGATCTAGTCTGCGATGTATGTCCAATCATAAACTGCGTTGTTGAAATCAGTTTGACGAATTTTCATTGTTTTGTTTTTGAGTAAAATTATTTCATATGTCACACCTAATAATGACCCTGAAGTTAAAAAATTGACATCGGACTGAGAATTTTCAAAAGTCCATGTACCATTTGTCGATGTTGATTGTAGTTGTCCTAGAACATTCGTAATGGTCGTTCCCGAATAGGTGCCGTCTTTTTCAATTGAAAGGTTTTGTTCCTCAGCATTTACATCAAATAGCTCAGTGCCGTCTTTCGTATAGCTCTGTAAGGTCCAGTCATTAGAAATTCTTGCTTTTCTTGTCAAAAGAGAGAAAGCGGGGCCTTCGCTATATTTATTACAAGCGCCGAGCAGGAACACAATAACTAAGGAAAAAAGGAAGCGGTATTTCATGATGGTTTTTTTTCAAATGTACTATAAAATTATATGCAAAACAAGGATGTCACGCTTGCTGAATTCACCAATTTTCAAAAGCTATGTTGCATAGTTCGTTCATTATTGGGATAATGATGAGCACGGTATTCTTTGTCATTGAAATCAATTTTATGAAGTTAGATTTCTTAATTTTACAGAAAAAAGATGAAATTTATTTACCCATTCATGCTCTTGTTTATTGTATCATGTCAAAGTGATGCGTCTCATAATGCCAATNCTGATGTTCAAAAGTCAGANGAGCTTGCTGATGAGAAAAAGCCTGAAGCAGATTATCAGTGTGTTGNCAAAGTATCAGGAATGGTTTGTAAAATGGGCTGCGGTGGTGCTATTCGTAAAGAGCTCACAAGCCTAAAAGGGGTNAGTAGAGTTGCTGTAGATTATGAAGAAAATCGTGAAGAACAAATCATACGTGTTTTTTACAATTCTAGATTTCATAATGAAAAAGAAATTTACGCTGAATTGGAAAAAATAAATGATGGACAATTTAGGGTTGGGACCACTAAATCAGAGTCTCTGAACAATCCATNATAAATTAATTTTAACAAATTCGTTTGCAGCTTTTTTATAAAGAATATGGTGAAGGAAAACCTGTAGTCATTTTACATGGTTTATTTGGTTTCTCCGATAATTGGAAGTCACAGGCAAANGTACTCGCNAATTATTTCAGGGTAATTGTGGTCGATCTTCGAAATCATGGTCGATCAGAATGGGCTGATCTTCACAGCTATGAATCTATGGCCANTGATGTGATTGAAACCATGGATTTTTTATCCNTGTCTCAATTTCATGTTATTGGTCACTCCATGGGAGGAAAAGTTGCGATGCATTTGGCTCAGTCTTATCCTGAGCGANTATTGAAAACAGTAGTTGTAGATATGGGTGTAAAAGCCTATCCAATGCATCATCAAGATTTAATTGAAGCGATTAAAGCAGTGCCAATTGACACAATTACAGCTCGAAGCCAGGTCAATACTTTTTTGTCGAATAGAATTCCAGAGGAGGGTGTAAGACAGTTTTTACTAAAGAATTTATATTGGATAGAAAGAGGAAAGCTTGCTTGGAGAATGAATATAGCTGTTTTGGAGGCCAATATGCCTTTAATTTTAGATGCTTTGCCAGAGACTGAAGTTCTNGGCCCTANGCTATTTATTAAAGGGGCTAATTCCAGNTATATTTTGGAAGAGGATTTCGAAGCGATCGAAAATATTTTTTTGGATAGTGAAATCCANTCNATCACCGATGCTGGACATTGGGTGCATGCCGATTNTTTCGAAGAATTTTTAGAGAGCGTTCTTGCTTTTTTATTGCGCTAAATGAAATATTAGTGCATAAAAAAACCGCNCCCTAAGGAGCGGTTTCTTTATGTTTNGAACATATTATTTTCTTACAACAACTTTCGTCATTTGAACATTTGTTCCGTTGCTTACTTTAATCATGTAAACTCCGTTAGACAAACCTTCCGTTGAGAAAGAAGCTTGTGTTCCATTCACAGTTGAAGTCATTACTTCTTTTCCTGATAAGCTCATAACGCTGATTGAAGCATTTGTAGCATCAGTAAACTTGATGTTCACAACATCGCTAGTTGGGTTAGGATAAACCTCAAACGAATTGTTTGTAGTTTCTTCAATTCCTGCTAGGTTTTCGTTAAAGTTCATTCTTACTTCTGGCGTAGAAGTCGTGTAGTACCACGTAGCATCTGTACCATCATAATAATTCGACGTTTGTGGAGCAGATACACCAGAAGTTGCAACTACAAGGTCGTTAGAAACACCACCATCACCATAAGTCGCNGCAACAACAAGGTAAGGCTGACCTGCAGTCAACATCGTAGGTGATTGTAAAACAAATGATTTTACATTTCCTAAGTCCCCNGCGTCAAGTGANAAGATATCAGATTCGGTGATGAAAATAAAATCTCCCGTTTCTGCGTCAATACTGTATAATTTTGCGCGAACCTCAGCACCTTCTACAGATGAAGTAGAAACTGTTACATCAACTCCATAAATCATAGCGTCAGCATACATGTCAAAGATGTTNCCAACTTCGTACTCATTTCCACTGTTAAATGTTCCATTTGTTGCTGTACCTGGGTCTCTAGCGTAGATGTATTCGTTCACATCAACAGTATAACTTTCAAATACATTGTTGTTTAAATCTTCTTCAACTTCCGCAGCATCTGTTGCTACACTAAATTCAATTGTGTGAACTGCAGCTGTTGCAGGAGGAGTTAACTCAGCTGTACAAGCCAAAGTGTCTTGTGCTCCCTGCGCCAATAATAATGGATCAGAAGTCCCTGTATAAACACCAGTNTATGTCGCAGAGAATGTTGCATTAATATCAGCAACACCTTGGTTACTAACAACACCAGCGAAAGAAATAGGTGCAACTTGCGTTGTAGGTACTTGGTAGTATGCCAATGGCTCTCCCCAAGCTCCTGTAGAACCTACGATTACATTGTTTAATTCAGCATCAAAGTCATCGATTTCGTTTATTCTAACGTCATCAACAGCCCAATACCACGCCCAATAATCATTATCATTATAGTAGAACTGGATAAGAACTTGAGCTTGGTTTCCTGCTACCGCAGAAATGTCAATACTCTCATATACTGGGTTACCAGCACTTTGGTCTCCAGGATAGTTGTCAGTCTCCTCACATCCTATGCAGTTACCAGTATCATCAACACCACATGTAAGTTGGTATTCAGTCCAAGTAGCTCCGTTATCACCAGATACTCTTACACCTCTAGTATCTTGCCACCATCTGTAGTTGTGCTGAAATGACAGCTTAACAAATTCAGAACCTGTAAGATCGATAGGAGTTACCAAAGTTGCGTTTGTAACAATTGGAGTTCCTTCAAAGTCAGTAGAGTTGTTCCCATCTGAGTTTACGAATAAGAAACCATCACTTGCTGTNGTAGAAGCCATTGGAGACAATGCACCAACAGGTATAACAGCAGGGTCAGTAGAGAACTCCCAACCAGCAGGATTTACTCCATCAATAGTGATGTTCCAAAGTGATTGATCTGCGAAGCTATCTTCCCAAAGAAGGGCTCCTTTACTTTCAGTCTGCGCCGATGGCTTAACTGTAGTTGAAAAATTGTCTTGCTTCGTCACTTGTTGTTCAGCTCTGTTTATTTTTTGAGCGCTAACAGATCCGAAAACAGACAAACATAAAATAATACTGTAGATTTTCTTCATTGTAATAAATTTAATTTGAGCTACAAATATAGGGATTTAATCTTGTTTCAAAAAATAAAAAAGGTCTTTAATAGCTCCTTTTCTGTAATTGCTTTGTTAGCAACCAAAGTCCTGATTCAGAATTANTTACATCAATTTCATTGAGGTGGTATTCAGCTTTTTTATAGAAATNACCCATGAGATCATGACATTTTTCTTGAACTTTCAGTGTTTTGAAAAGGGCCATGATTCCTTCTATTTTCTTTCCAATATTAGTTTCAGATGAAAGTTTTTCAAGGGTTTTGAGCTGTTTTTCATTTGCGCTCTCTTTTGCGATAACCATGAGCAGCGTATTTTTATTGGCGATTATATCTCCACCTATTTGTTTTCCAACTAGTTTTGGATCGCCGTATAAATCAAGAAGGTCATCCTGAATTTGAAAAGCGATTCCCATATTTAAGCCATAGGCATAAAGATCAGTTTGTTCTTGTACATCACCGCCTCCAACAATCGCTCCCATTTGTAAAGCACATCCCAAAAGAACAGATGTTTTTAGTGTAATCATCTGAATGTACTCTTCTTGNGTCACCTTAGAGATCTTTTCGAAATCCATATCCATTTGCTGACCTTCACACACTTCTATCGCGGTTTTATTGAAGACCTCAATTANTTGTTGTGAGATTTGAGGNGAGTAGCCATTTAAGTATTGATACGCTTTAACGAGCATCACATCTCCAGACAGTATGGCAATGTTTTGGTCCCACTTTTTGTGCACGGTTTGTTGTCCTCTGCGTACTGGAGCTTCATCCATAATGTCATCGTGAACGAGCGAGAA
Organism: Crocinitomicaceae bacterium TMED16; assembly: GCA_002167775.1. Taxonomy (GTDB): domain Bacteria; phylum Bacteroidota; class Bacteroidia; order Flavobacteriales_D; family Crocinitomicaceae; genus UBA952. The sequence continues at coordinate 26,444 of NHBV01000012.1, forward strand.
GTTATGAAAAATCTCTACTGCCAAGGCAGCGTTTAGAGGGTCGTTCAATGCNCTTTTATCAAATTTCTCAGCTGCTAAAAGTGTAAGAATAGGTCTAATTCTCTTTCCTCCGAGCTGAAAAAAATAGCGCAATGGGTCATATAAATTGCTAGGGTGCTCAGGGAGCTTTATGTCCGCGAGTGCCTTGTTTATCTTTTTTGTATAATCTTTAAGAAAGTCCATTAATNTTCAAGCAATTCTAATAGATACGTNCCATAACCACTTTTCTCTAATGGTTTTGCAAGCTTGCGCAATTGCTCTTTTGAAATAAATCCTTTTTTGAATGCAATCTCTTCGATACAACCGATCTTTAAACCCTGTCTTTCTTCCACGACTTGGACAAATTGAGAGGCTTGCATGAGAGAGGAAAAGGTTCCNGTATCTAACCACGCAGTGCCTCTATCAAGCACGCCAACTTTTAATTTACCTCTTCGCAAGTATTCCGCATTNACATCACTNATTTCGTATTCTCCTCTCGCAGAGGGTTGAATCGATTTTGCAATTTCAATGACNGANTTGTCATAGAAATAAAGGCCTGGTACTGCATAATTGGATTTCGGAGCAATAGGTTTTTCTTCAATNGACAGAGCATTCATGTGCTCATCNAAGTCAACAACACCATAGCGTTCTGGGTCTTTTACGTGATAGGCATAAATNACACCTCCATCNGGNTCATTGTGCTCATGGAGCAGTTTATTCAATCCTCCACCGTGAAAAATATTATCGCCTAATATCAATGAAACTTTATCTTTCCCAATAAAATCCTCACCAATAATGAAGGCTTGTGCCAATCCATTTGGNACCTCTTGAACAGCATATTCAAAAGAACAACCATATTTTTTTCCATCCCCCAATAACTTTTCAAAGTTAGGTAGGTCATGTGGTGTAGATATAATNAATATTTCATTGATTCCTGCGCGCATCAAAATCGACAAAGGATAATAAATCATTGGTTTATCGAAAATCGGCATGAGCTGTTTACTAACCGCTAATGTCAGCGGATGAAGTCTTGTGCCTGATCCACCGGCTAAAATAATTCCTTTCATAATTCCTTACTTTNTTAANAATTGTCTTCTTTTTCTTCTTCCTCTTTTTCTAATGCAAGCGCATTCCATTCTACCTCATCCTCATCTTCATATGCCTCAAAGTACGGCTCCTTAAAAGATTTTGTTGTGATGAGCCTATCGAGTGAAAGAAGTAGTGAGGGAAGAACCATNAGNTTCGTGAGCATGGCAATTAATAAAGTGATGGATACGAGCATACCCAATGCTTGGGTTCCTCCAAATTGAGAAAATGTAAATACTGAGAAACCAGAAAAAAGTACAATAGAAGTATAAAACATCCCTAGTCCAGCTTCTCTCGTTGCATTATTAATACAAGCTTTTAGATTCCATTCATTCGTNTTAAGCTCTTGTCGATACTTTGCCAAGTAGTGTATCGTATCATCTACCGATATTCCAAAGGCAATGCTAAATACCAATAANGTAGAAGGTTTTAAAGGTATNCCAAACCANCCCATAATCCCTCCTGTAAANAGTAGGGGGATGATATTAGGAATCATTGAAATAATGACCATTCTCCATGATCTAAAGAGTATAGCCATTAGAATTCCNATGGAAATAATAGCAAAAATAAGACTCGTGATGAGNTTCTTTACAAGATATTTGGTTCCCTCAGCGGCGACAACGGAGGTGCCNGTAAAGGTGACCTCAAAATATTCTTTTTCAATGGCATTATACATTGAAGAATGAAATCCGATTGAATCCATGGACTCATATAAATAGGTTTTATCTTCGTAAAGTTTATTCTTTTGTTCAATATTGCNAGCCGATACCCTGTCAATGAGTGANCGTTTTATTGCTGGTTCGAGTATAAAAATTGAGTCGACGTAATCAGCGCTTAAGGAATCTTCCTCATCTTTCGGCCAGTTGATTTTTGCATAATAGTCTTCGAGATCATCTTTCTTAGGATTAAGTATTTTATCAACAGTGCTTTTTAAATACTTTACTTTTTGTGCAACATCATATGAGCCNAGGTCCTTCATTTGGCTTCTGACACGAATATGTTGAGAGTTTGTATCTAGAACCTCNTTAATTGAAAACCCACCGTTNTANATATCCCCTTGGAATAATTTTTTAAAGTACTCTTTCTGTCTTCTGCTCGAAGTTTTGGCCATTCCAACTTGTCGAATACGCAGTTTATATTTGGTGGCATCATTCGAATAATAGGCCATATTTAGCGCTTTGATGAAGTCTACAATCGAAATACTTTTAGAAAAAAGAGAATCATTTTTCAGCGTATCTTGAATAGCATCAATTCGNGCTAATTTATTTAGCGTGTTGTTGATTTTTTGAGAGTTCATTTCCTTGAAATTGAACAAATCCTTNTCATTGTAATGAATCATCATTTCAAAAGGAATAGACCCCCCAAAGTGCTTTTCTAAAAAACGCACATCTTTACTTATTGGGTCGTTCACAGGAAGGTCACCGGTGAGATTTCCCGTAGCCTCCATTNTATATAGACCAATGAAGCTCACTNTAATTAGCAANAGGGTTGTAAGATAGATTAATGGTCTACGATGCTCTGTATTATANACGATNAAGTCCAGCATNCCTGTCGCGATTTTTCTATCAAGGTGTTTGAGGTGTCTAGTTTTTGGNCGCTTAGAAAACGATGCGATGATCGGAAGTACACATATCGATATAACAAATACCAGCATAATATTAATCGATGCAGCGATTCCAAATTCCATTAATTTCGTAGAATTTGTNAATGCGAAGGTCATGAATCCTAGNGCGGTAGTAAAGTTGGTCAATAGGGTTGCCGTACCAATTTTTTGAATCACTCGCGATAATGCTTTGACTTTATTGCCATGCTCTTTTACCTCTTGATGAAACTTGGTCATCAAAAAGACACAGTTTGGTATACCAATGACAATCATCAAAGGAGGAATCAGCGCCATAAGAATCGATAAATCAAACCCCATTGCTCCTATGCTTCCAAGTGCCCAGACTACGGCGATGGCCACTACGGTAAGACATATAGCTACAACTCTTAAAGACCGAAAGAAAAGGTAAAGTAGCACGCCTGTTACAAGCATTGAAGCCATAATGAAAAGAAACATTTCATTTTGAATCCTTGTGGCAATCACCACCCTTAGGTGTGGCAGTCCAGCAAAATGCATTGGGCCAAATGCCGGTTCATAAGAACGTGCNAGGTCCTCAATTTGAAGAACAATTTTAGATTTTTTTTGATCGGCAAGTGTTGATTCAGATATGCCAATCATCATTACAGATACGTTTCCGCTATCACTATACAGAAGACCTCTATAGAATGGATTTGTCCGTACCTCCTCCTTAATGACTTGGATGCTTTTTTTCTTAAAAAGCGTGTCGTCCTCTTCAAAGATNCGTTCAAAAACAAATTCCTTATTTTCTTTGTCGTTTTTTAAGGTGATTAAGGTGGCTTCAGAAGTAACGGATTCAACACCTTTAAATTTTAAAATAGAATCNCCTAACTGCTTCCATTTTTTGAACCTGCTCTCGGTGTAAAGAGAATCTGTTTTAACGGCAAAAACCAATACGTTTCCATCCTCACCAAATAATTTCTTGAATTTGTTGTAATTTGTCGTTGTAGGGGAGTCCTTGGGAAGAACGATTCCGTATTTATTATCAAGCTTCAGGTTGGTGAGNGCAGAGTAACCAAACATTACGGTTATCAAAGCAATTGCTCCTAAAATAAGGAAACGGTTACGTAAAATAATATTTGCAATTCCTTGCCACATACTTGTCAGTTCTCGAAGGAGTGTAAAAGTAAAGATTTACTTTGACATAGAGACAAAGGATAGCATTGCTTAAAGCCACCTGAAAAGGTCGTCAAACATACCTTTACCCCAGGGAGTGTTTCCGTAATCTTTTTCAATTTTATATTTCAGCTTCTCAATCGTAAATACTTTGTTTTTCCCAACATCAGGAATAAGTTCTTCTTGCGTGGGTTTTGTAAACTCAACCGACTTGGCAAAATATACGATGCCNCCATCTTCAGTGGCTAGTCCTAAAATAACCCCAGGTAGTCCACAGTAACCTTCTGGTCCAATGGAGGTGGTTAGCTCTGAGGCATACCAGGCATAGATGCGTGTGGTATCATTTTTTTCATAGAGCGCTTTTCTACATTTATAACCGCTGATATTTCGCGTACTGTTTGTGATTTTCCATTTACGTTGAGGNAAAGAATCTTTNAGGTAAACATTCTGGCCAAAAAGTCCTAGGATAATAAACTGTGCGTTTTCCTGTAGGTATTGATAGTAGTAGTTCTTGGTTGTAAGCCAACCCATTCTNCCTTCATCAACTTGCTGTATGGGTCTNAATACGGATGAGGTGTCGTTGAATAAAAGTTCAAATTTGTCAATTTTAATTTTGTTCTCCTCNGTAACAAAACGCATCATTCTCGACTTATCCTTGTATTTTTTTAAAAGATTTGTTTTTCTTTCAAAGGTAATTTTCCCATAATTATGATACTGTCCAATGAGATTAGAGCTGCAAAAGAAAATAAAGATGGCAATTAGTTTCACGGATTTAACCCCAACGTTTGTAATCATCTTCTTTGGTTTTATTGTTGTTAAATTTATAAGTAAGTCTCATCAAGAAGTATCTTGATATGATCTGAGTNAAATTATCTGTTATTACGTTACCGTTAACTTGACGCAAGAGGTTAACATTTTGGTTGAGTAGGTCGTTTCCGTTTATGGAAAGAATGAGATTTTGGGTTTTTAGGAAGTTTTTACTCAGCTCANCATTGACGATTAAAATTTNATTATTAAATCCATCTGCACGTCCTGAGTTAATGNTAAACCTAGCATCCGCTTTTAGCATGAATCCGCCTCTGATTCTCCATTCAAGCCTTGCAGTGTATTCCTGCGTGCTNTANGGCTGATTGGCAAATGCGGACAAGGATGTTTTAGGATTGACATAAGCATAACTGTTTCTGATACTAAATTCAAGGGAGTCTAAGTTAAATTCGATNCCGAGGCCTCCTGAAACTGAGGTGTTTTCCGTAATATTCTCTTGATCAGAAATGTAGTTTGTATTTCGATTATAGCTTGCATTTAAATTTGGCTCAAATTCAATTTTTCTATTNAGAATTGGAAANCCTGCNCCTGCAAATAGGTTTGCAAAAATATTACCATCGACATTNCTAGTTTCAGAAATCGTCCGTCCGTATTCATCAAAACTNGTGCTACTTGCAAATGCATTATCAATATATGTTGCATTCAGACCACTCCAAATATACCTTCCAGAAAGTGCTTGCCAAGAATTGAAGTTTATTCTTACTGAATGCAGATAATTTGGCTCTAAGTCGGGATTCCCTATTTGAATAGCATTGGGGTTAGAGTTATCTTGAACAGGCTGCAAATCATTGATAGACGGCTGTTGAGATTGCGTGTTGTACCTGAAATTGAAACGCTTGGATCGTGAAGGTTTATATTGATATCTAAATTGAGGTAAATAATTGCTAATGTCTTGTTTGGTAATATTTCCTGTAGCAAGATTGTTATTATCAATGGCAATATTTCTGTAGCCAATACCCGCCTGAATAAGGTGTTTATATATTTCATAGCTCAGCACTGCCGTTCCCCGATGCTGTATTCTAAGGTTGTCAAAGTTGTTTGACAAGTCATCTACTTGGACATCGTTATTTAACCTATCTGTGGTCAGGATTTCTTGGTCAGATCGGTTGTTTTGAAACAGGTATTCGAGCTGAAGTCTAAACTTCTCCGTTAACGGCTCTGTATAGGTAAGCTTACTTGATTGATTGATATAGCTATTTGCGTTGGTTTTGTCTTGGAGCGTTGACTCATTGTAGGCGTTAGGAAGGTAGTATGCTGAATTATTTTCAAGTATACTTTCCGTCTCATTGTTCTGTGTTCTCAAGACATATTCGGCTTTCAGCTCTCTTTTCGGCTTTTTAAATTTTCTCTTTATTCTGAATTCTGAGGTACTCGAAAAACCTTTTGAATCGTTGCCATTTAAAATTGAGGTCGCTAATGAGGTTGAGTCCTNACTTGTGCGAAATTCATTTTCTGTTAANCTACTTGAATTTGCTTGGTCAAATCGAATGCTAGGTTTNATTTCNATTGANGTTANNGANTCCAANTTNGTTTTATANGATAANTTNATTCNGTGAGANNTNCTCGTATCGGTTTGCGTAATNTTATCAAATGTGCTATAGCTAGAATCTTGCAGAAAATAAGATGACCTGCTNCTTGANACCGCATTCAATTGTTCCTCATAATAGGAATAATTAAAATTAAGCTTTCCCGTTTTTCCTATTCGGTCCGAGTAATAAAGGCCAGACTTAAGAGTTCGCGGAATACCACTCGTATTTTGTTGCGTAGATTGATCCCACCATTTCCCGCTCCGTTCATTGTCAAGGCCAAACTTTGAAGCGTCTCCAAAACCTATGTTTGATTTAGGGGTATTNGAGGTTAGGGCAAAGACTGAAATTTTACGTTTCTTGTTGAAGTTGTTATACAAAAATTCACCTTCGTAAAATGCATTGTCCTCGAAAAGCGCAAAGTCTGATGCACCCGTTATTTTTCCGAAGTATCCTTTTTTTGCATCGTCTTTTAATCTAAGGTCCAATACCTGCATTTTGTCATCGTCTCCGATTGAGGCCCCTTCACGTTCTTTTTCNTANACCTCAACAGTTTCGATACCCTTGGCGCCTAGGTTTTTCGTCGCAATTGTTGGATCAGAACCAAAAAACTCATCTCCATCTACCAATACTTGTTCTATATCTTGTCCTTGAGAGGTAATCGCACCATTCTCGTCTACACTAATTCCTGGGAGCTTTTTTAGGAGGTCTTCAACTACTGCATTTTCTGCAACTTTGAATGAATCTGCCACATAAACAAGCGTATCACCTCTGAAAAAAATTGGATTTTTNTTGGCGAAAATAACGACCTCCTCTAAATCTTGTGATTTTGGGTTGAGCTTGACGACGGGAATATCTATTTCATTATTCACCTCGTTCCCAAATATATAATANGATTTTTCATCAAGCCCAGGATATTCGATCATCAGGTCAAAGGTGTCTGGCGNGAATCCACTCAATTCAAAGAATCCATTTTTATTGGTTCTGGTATATCCCAAAAGCAAAGAATCTTTCAGCCTTACGGCAATGACAGAAACGGTTTCTAGAGGGGTGTTACCNGTTGTATCGTAAACGGTCCCTGTTACCTTCATGGTTTGTGAGAAAAGAGCTGAACTCATTAACATAAAAGACAAACCAAGAAATAATTTTTTTAACATAGCTGTTTTATTTTGGGCACCACAAGTAATAAGACGAATAAAAATGCATAAAGTTTAATACGGCTTCATTATTGACTTTTTTGCGCTGCAGACACATTTAGTAAAGTTTGATAGGAAAATCCATCTGTTTGCGTGGTATGTATAAAGTCGATATCTAAAGGTCTTCCAATATTTTTATTTTCGTATTTAATTAATTGATTGAGAAAGTCACTTTTTTCAATAACCGCGAGGGTAGAGGTGTAGGCGCGATTTTCCGGTCCTACGACTAAAAATAGCTTTTCTTGTTCCTTTGAATATGCGGTTCCTAAAAAATTGGTTTGAAATGGGCCTTCTCTTTTTAGTAAATNAAGCGTGAATTCATCGGAATGATTTTTTTTATCAACTCCTGTATAGCGCAACCAATATAAAGAGTCAATATCTNTAGCATTTCTGATTCCTGTGTAAATTACATTTCCAGAATCACCATAAAAAGAGATGATCTCCGAATAAAAATTGGACTCCTCATTGAATTCCGTAAGGGATTCGAGACTTACACGCTTTAAACCATTCTTNTAAAAGAAAAGCTCGTTTTTAAGTTTGTTTTCAAACTCATGTTCTAGTATGAGCATAAGTACCTCACCAAATGAATCAATTTTCGCAGTTGCATTTAAAAGCGCTCCTTCAGCACTCATAAATTCAAGGCTTTTGGCATCGTTGATGCCCTCAGATCGCTCTATGCTTTCTTTTAAATCGAAGAACATTTCTCCCTCTTTAAAATCGCTTCTAAAATAATTGCTATCTATTTCAGGGTGAATCGAAGCATCCCGGTCATTAACACATGCATGCAAAAGCAATCCGAAAAAAAAGAAAGAAAAAGTTCTCATATGGTGTTCAACGTTGAAGTAATTTAAAAGTTACTCTTTATCTCCCAACTTAAAACGCGGTACATCCAAATTTTAAATTTGTACATCAAAAGATAAACCGAAGGTAAAATAATGAGCGTNAAGAAAGTAGCAAAAGTCAGTCCATAAATAATGGTCCAAGCCATAGGTGCAAAGAACATGTTGTTGTCTCCTCCTAAAAAGATATTCGGGGCGTAAGATGTGAATAGACCGGCGAAATCAATGTTAAAACCNATGGCCATCGGAATCAATCCGAGAATGGTTGTGATTGCTGTCAGAAGGACTGGTCGAAGCCTTGTTTTTCCACCTTGAATGGTACATTCTAGAAGGTCTTCATTGCTTAGAANCTCATTGTCTTTGAGCTCTTTTTCGATTCTCTTTCTTTTGCGCAATGAATTGGTATAATCAATGAGGACAATCGCGTTGTTGACAACAACTCCGGCAAGAGAAATGATNCCAATCATTGTCATGATTACAACGAAATTTTGGCCTGATATCACAAGCCCTAAAAACACACCAATCAAAGAGAGCAGCACTGTCAATAATATGACCGTAGGTGCCGAATATGAATTGAATTGTGAGACAATTATTAGGAGGACTAGGAACAATGCAATTTGAAGCGCTTTAACTAAAAAGGCCATTTCTTTCGCTTGCTCGTCCTGCTGACCTGCAAATCTGTATTTTATATTCTCGGAAAGCGTATTCTTCTTCTCAAAATCTTCTAATTCCTCTTTCATGACTTTTACAACTTCGTTCGCATTAAAGCCCTCAGTTACATTTGATGTAATGGTAACCAGTGGAATTTGGTCCTTTCTGACCACAGCAGAATAGCTTGTGCTTTCTTCTGGAGTTTCAATTACCGATCTCACCGGTATGTTCATTAGCTTTCCTTTGTTATTTCTGAAAACCAAGCGCTGGTCCAAAATNGCATTGAAGTCGTATCGATTATTGCCATCAAACCTTACGACAATATCATGTGATTCTTCGTCAATCGTGTAAGTCGAAACCTCCTGTCCTAAAAGAGATTTTCTTATTGCCATTCCAACCTGGTATGTTGAGGCATTTAGTTTACGGATTTGGTCACGATCNACTTTAATAGGAATCTCAGGTCGATTGGCATCTACATTTAGCTTCAATTTTTCTACACCATCAATTCCCTTTCTGTCGAGGTATGTCTTGATGCCTTCTGCCGCTTCAATCAGTTCTTTGTATTCACCTCTTCCTGTAATTTCTATATTGATTGGTGCGCCTTGAGGTGGGCCTGATTCATTCTTGGCTGCTGTAATTTCAATATCAGCGTTGTATTTTCCTTTTAACCCTGACTGAATTTCTTTCAATACATCTGAGGTTTTGGTTTTTTTTCTGAATTGAAATTCACAAAAGTTNACGGTTATTCTTGCTTTGTGAGGCGTGTTTCCCATAGATACACCTTGGGCNGGGTCACTTGTGCCTTCTCCTACCTGAGAGATGATTGATTTAATCAATCNTTCGTCCTGAGGTATCCCTGTTGTATCATCCGCATCCATATAAGGACTGAGTATTTTATTTAAATCATCCTCAACAACCAAGGTGGTTTTATTTGTCACGCCAATATCGGTTCCTATNGGATGAGAAATAAAAATNTTTACATATTGCGGCTCATTATTGGGGAAAAATTCAACTTTTGGTGGAAATACAGCAAATAAACCCAAAGAAAATATTAGCAGCATTATGGTTCCTACCAAAAACAAAATCGGTTTTTTACCATGCATTGCAAAACGAAGAAATCGCTCGTAAAAACGTTCTAGACGTGGNAAAAATCTATTCTGAAACAGCTTAGTGCCGGGCATAAAAAGAAATAAGTTGACGAGTGTTAAAATACCAATGAAGGCCGTAAAGTTACCAAGGGTTACCCAACCAAAAACGATAAAGAAAATACCTAAGGTCGTCAGGAACAATGAAGTGATTATGATCTTCTTTTTATTGGGTTGGCTCTGTGTTACTTTCATNTAAGTGACAGCCAGNACTGGATTTATTACCANCGCCACAAACAGAGAGGATGCCAAAACGATCATCAAGGTCATGGGTAAAAACTTCATAAATTCTCCAATAATTCCTGGCCATAAAGCCAANGGAACAAAAGCAGCGACGGTCGTTGCAGTTGAAGATATAATTGGCCATGCTACCTCTCCTACACCTTGAACCACACTTGTATATGCTGTGTTGCCCTCATCCATGTAGCGGTATATGTTTTCCACAATAACGATTCCGTTGTCNACAAGCATTCCAAGGGCAATCACAAGTGAGAAGAGGACCATTACATTTAGTGTAATTCCCATAGAGTTTAATATCAAAAATGACATAAGCATGGATAGCGGAATTGCCACGCCNACAAAAATTGCATTTNTCAACCCTAGAAAAAATAGTAGAACCCCTACAACCAAGATGATACCCAGNATAATAGAATTTTCTANGTTAGAGACCATGTCTCTGGTGACATTGGACTGATCATTTGTTAGTGATACATCTACNCTTTTTGGAATGGTTCCATTTTTTTGTGACTCCGNGATGATGTTGTTGATTTTATCAGAAGCAACAAGTAGGTTTTCTCCGCCTTGTTTTTTAACGTCTAGCATGACAACNGCTGTACCAAATTCTCGTGCGAATGAGGTTGTATCCGCATTTCCGAAATAAACTTGGGCTACATCTTCGAGGTAAACAGGCAGAAAGTCATCCTGTCGAACAACCGTCCGTTTGAGCTCGTCAGCNCTTTTGTATTCTCCTTCAATTCGAATGGTTTTGCGAATCCCATCCATTAGAATTTCTCCTCCTGGTATCGTCTGATTCTCAGCACTTACGGCATTTTCAATATCACCTAGCGTTACATTTACAGCCTGAGCCTTTACCGGATCTACTTCAATTCTCATTTCTTGGAGAGGAAGCCCACGGATATCAACTTCACTTATCTCGGGGAGCTCCTCTAATTGTTTTTCAAGCTCTTCGGAAACTTCTTTGAGCACAGCTGCATTNTCTGACCTCATGTTAATATTTAAGATGGGCATTTTAGAAGGGTCAAGCTCAAAAATATTGGGTTCCGCAGGAAGCTGGGGGAAATCACTCTTCGTTCGCGCTTGATCCACTGCATCTTTTACCTTTCCGAGAGCCTCATCTACAGGCATTTTAAAGTCAAATTTTACGCGAATAGTCGTATAGCCATGNACTGAATTTGAATTGATTTCATCTACCAGCTTTATACCTCCAATTTCTTTCTCAATTGACTGAGAAATTTTNTCGGACATATATTTGGGCGATGAACCAGGTTTGGCAATACCGACATATATTTCGGGTATTTTTAATTCTGGAAAATTCTCTTTTGGCATTGATTGGTATGCCAGCATTCCTCCAATGACAATAACGATCGCAATTAAGAATACCGTTTTGGTATTATTTACAGATAACGTAGTAAGGCCGAATCCTTTAAAGTTGCTCATATCTCTATTTTTACTTGATTCGNACTAAATCTTTTTTAGTAATTCCGCGCGCACCGCCCTCTATTATTAGATTGCCTTCCTTAATATCNTCGTTTTTCTCGATGAGCGCCTCACCCTGATANGCCTTAAGCTTTTTAATAAACACCTGCTTGACATTATAGCTGCCGTTNTTTGCTGAATTTAAGGTCCATAGATAATCTTCATTTTTTGCGTTTTTCAAGATGCTCTTTGATGGAACTACCAACCCTGAATCAACTTGGAAATCTATAATTTCAAGCTCCACAAGCATATTTGGCATCAGCCCCACTTTATTGGTGGTTTTAGCTCGGATCGTAAATGTTCTATTGGTCGGTTCTATAAAGCTACCGACGCTACTCACAACTGACTNAATTGGTGAAAGGTCATAGTTGGGAAAGTTGATTTTTAAGGNAGTTCCTTTTTTGATATTATTAAAATGTTTTTCAGATACAGATGCGACGACCTCGGTTTGNTCCGTGTTCACAAGTCTCATTAATGGCATCTGTGGAGCTGCGAGNTGACCTTTCTTGGCATACACCNGGTCTATTGTTCCGTNAAAAGGAGCTTTGACAGTCATTTTNGACTGTTGAATGTTAAGTGTATTGAGCTTCGATTCTAGAGATGCAACCTGGTTTTCTGCACTTTTTTTATCGAATTCAGACCCCAATTCTTGCTCGAATAATGCCACCTGTTTATCTCTTGTATAACGCGCAAATTCGAGCTGAGAAAGTAGCTCCTGAATANTTGCATTAATGAGCGCTGCATCCATAGATACTAAAACTTGTCCTGCCTTCACTCTGTCTCCTGAAGATACATTGACTTCATTTATGATTCCGGACATTTCAGTATTTAATAAAATGTCTTGGGTACTCTCAATACTTCCTTGAATTGATATTTTATGGATAAAGCTTTTTTTCTTCGCTTTGCTAGTTTGTACTAAAGGGAGTATTGTATTATTTTTTAAAGTTTTGTCCTCTTTTTTCGTTTCATTTTTGTCCGCCGAACCGCAAGAAAAAAGAGAAAACAAAAGGACTCCGAAAATGATTGTTTTTTTCATCAGGATGTTGGTTTTAATTCANTTTATTATAAAGTTTATCAAGTTCAATTTTACTTCTGTATACCTCAATCAGGNTTGCAGTATATTCTGCATGCGCAATCATTACTTGGCTTAGCTTTTGGGTAACCATTACATTATTTCCATTNCCAAGCGCTTCTTTTTTAATGGCATTTCGATAAATTTTTTCTGCCAAAGCGCTGTTTTCTTGCTGAAGACTTCTTTTTTTAAGCGCCGCAGAAAGTGTGTTCTTAAGTTGAACTTCTTGGAGCTTTAACCCTTGCTTGGTTAATTCAAAGTTGTTTTCATCTTGCATCAGTTGGATTTCAGATTGTTTCACGACTGCGCGTCCTTTTCCACTTGAAAAAACAGGAATTTTCATTTGTAGGCCCCAATTTGTTTGTGAGTACCATGGCTTGTCCTGGAAGAAATCGAAAGATGTTCTATACGCGTTGTAGCTTTGCTGAAAATATGCTGAAAAAGAAGGTAAGAAACCTGCTTTATTATTTCGTACGTTGCATTGGGATAAATCTATTTGGGTTTGAAGCAGCGGTAACACTGAATTGTCCTCTACTGACCCAATAGAAATCTGTGATGCTTCTTTGTCCAGCTCATTCAAGGTATTGGACAATACTAGCACAGAGTCCTGAGGGAAGCTCATGGAATACTTTAATAATGCCAATGCATTACTAGTTTGTAACTCAGCATTCTCAAATGCATTTTTAGCGGTTAGCACTGCATACGTCATCTGATCTAGTTCTTCGTTTGTTACTACCCCTAATGCTAGATAAGATTTTTGCTTGGCTTCAAGATCCGCNGTTATTTGGTATATAGAATCAGCAAACGCAAGGTTTTCTTTTGCAACGCATGCAATATGGTAAGCGTCTATTACTGCAAATAACACCTCTTCNTTGGTTCGAGTTTGTTGAATATTCTGCAGCTCAATGAGTAGCTTTGAAGCTTCGATTCCGACGAAGTAAGAGCCATCAAATAAAAGTTGATTTACCTGAAGGCTGGCATTCGAATTAAATTCAGTTCCTGCCCTAAATGCGATCACTTCGTCCTCAGGAGCTCCTGGGTTAAAAAAGGANATCGGTAGCACCTGAACGGGTAAATTTAAAAACTGATTAAAAGCACCGGTAATATTTGCCTCGGGCATACCCGCCGCCAAATACTCCTTCTTTTGGTGCACTGCTTTATCATATTCCAAGGAAGCATTTGTAATTTTTACATGGTTTTTCAGGGCGTATTCTTTTGCCTCTAGTAATGAAAAGCTGCGCCCAATTTGTGCATTGACATTTGAAATGAGTCCAATCATTAAAATTGTTACAAGAGATTTCATTTATAATTGTTTAATAGGTGGGTTTTAAAATAATTTAAGCCTTGATCATTTGTTATTGCTCGAATGTGAATGCGAAAGGTTTCGAGAAATACAGATTCAAACTTGAATTCAGGCCAAGGAAAGATGGTNCCATTGATGATGGCATCGATGTTAACGACATGAAGTTTTGCATAAATCTCTTTGTGTATTTCTTTTCTATAAAGCCCTTCATCTATTCCTCGTTGCAGATTGTCAAAAAATTGATTGTACACAAATCCAAAACGATGTTCTTCNAGCATTTTCCAAGCATCTGGATGGCTTTTTTTCAGGTCATGAAAAACAGTCGTATTAATAGANGAAAGGGATTCTATCACGAATTTTGAGATATGCATTAATTCGTCAATTGCATTGATGGATTGAACTGCGAAAGATGNACANACTGCCTGGTCTTGGGCGATTCTTANCCTAATGATTTCTCTTACAAGCTGACTTTTATCTGTAAAGTGATTGTAGAGTGTTTTTTTTGATATGCCTAGATGATTTGCTATTTCATCCATGGTCACGCTTCGAATACCAAGCTTCATAAAAAGCTTCGCAGAACGCTCCAATAAATCTATTTGTTTCGAATTCACGGTGCAAAAATATAAAAAATAGTTACTATGGAAACTTTAATTATGTTAAAAGTGTAAAAAGTGTAANAAACTGATTCTAATCTATTTTATACATTTGTTTCATGAGTAAAGCAATTGGAATTGATTTTGGTTTAAAACGTACTGGTATTTCTATTTCAGATGAATTAGGGATCATTGCCACCCCATTGAAAACAGTTTCTTCTTCAGACCTTATGCAATTTCTTAAAGACACGGTTCTTTCCGAAAATGTTGAAACAATGGTATTGGGTTTCCCCTTGGGTTTGAATGGCGCAGATACGGATGTTACCCAAAATGTTAGGCTCTTAAAGTTGGCCTTAGAAAAACAGTTTCCGCTTCTTCAAATTGCATTATTTGATGAAAGAATGACCTCTAAAATTGCTCAAAGNACNCTAATTCANGGAGCGTCCAAGAAAAAAAGAAAACAAAAAGGTNTGATAGACCAGATGAGTGCAACAATCATTCTTCAGGATTATCTAAATTCAAAAAGTTAGCCGAAAAGTTTATTTTTGCACAAAATAATNCCATGATTTTACCTATTGTAGCTTACGGTGATCCAATTTTAAAAAAAGATTGTGAAGAGATTGATCAAAACTACCCTGACCTCAAACAGCTGATTTCTGATATGTTTGAAACCATGTACAAGGCCAAAGGGGTTGGTCTCGCTGCGCCTCAGATTGGAAAAAACATTAGGTTGTTTATTGTTGATGGTAGTCCATTTGCTGACGATGAAGATGAAGATGAAGAAGACGATCCGCGAGCGGAAGGGATTGAGCACTTTAAAAAAGTATTTATCAATCCGATTATTGAGGAGGAAGATGGAAAAGAATGGCCCTTTCAAGAGGGCTGTTTGTCGATTCCTAAAATTAGAGAGAATGTAACGCGAAAGCCAGATATAACAGTTTCATATTATGANGAAAACTGGGAATTACAGGAAGAAAGCTATTCTGGTTATGCTGCCCGAATTTTCCAACATGAGTANGACCATATAGAAGGAATTCTCTTTACGGATTACCTGAGCCCGCTCAAAAGAAAACTGATTCAGAAAAAGTTGAATAANATAACGAATGGAGAAATTGAAATCGATTATAAAATGCGTTTCCCAAAAAAAGTAAAAAAATGAAATATACTCTTCTCTCTTTGATTTTGTTGCTTTTTATGACATCTTGTGGTTCGGATAGTACTGTAAACGTTAAACCCGAAGCCCAAAACAAGCAAAGCCAAATTGACGATATTAAATCGCTCAATAATGAAATGCTAAAGTTATTTCTTGAAACGGGTCGTAAAACAAGCACGCTGAGCTCGGAGGAGCTAATCAAGTTTAAGACAGACCTTTCAGTAAAGCGAATGGAGCTCATTAATTTGAATTTGAAATTTTACAATACTTTTCCCGAGGATACGCTATCAGCTTATTGCTTGGCGGATGTGCAGGAGTTGTATGATGCCTCTGGTGCCTATTTAAAAGCTGTTGCCTATGGAGATACCATTGCAGAGCGATATCCGGAATTTTCAAACATAATTTTAGTTCTAGAAAAGAATGCCGCTATTCTTGATTTTAATTTATCCAATAGAGATACTNTAGAAATCCGAAAAGCATATGAGCGGCTTCTAGCCCTTCCAAATCTTTCTCAAGAAACAAGAAGTACTTATCAAGAGCGCATATCCTCCTTACATTTAGATTTAAACCAGCTCTTGAGCCAATAATTTTTAATCCTTAGTTTTTCTACGTGGTTTTCTTATGTAAGTATCTGTTTAATAGGTAGTTGATTTCNTATTTACTTTTTTATTCTCTCAACACTACCCATAAGGCTTTAAGTGGTACCACTTAGTTTTTTTTGGGTGCAATCGATTAATTGTAACACAAGTCCTTGCTTTTANGAAAGAATACATCTGCAGAGTATTCATCTTTGACCTGTAAAACAAAAACAAATATTCAAACAACAAAAAAACACTAAAATGAAATCAACAATTACAAACATTTTTTTAGGCACGTTTATTTTAATTTCTGGTTCGGTAATGAGTCAAGATAACGCAGTTCAAAAGCAACCTTTTGGCCTTGAGTCTACAGTTTCGGGAAACCTATTGAACCCTTCAGTTTCAGAATTGTTTAGGGCCAATATTTATCCCAATCCCACACTTATTGGAAAAGTGAAAATGAACTGGCCAGATTGGGCTGAGGTGACAGAAATACAAATGGTGCATGCCAGTACAAATGAAATGAAAATAATTAACGTTGAAGAGGGACAGACGCATGCCACTGCTTCAAACCTTCAAGAAGGAGTATATATTGTCCGATTCATTCATAAGAATGAGATTCTAGGAATGCGAAAATTAAAAGTCATTGGTTAAACATTTTTTTTCATAGTTTATAGTTTAGTTATAAGAAGGCCTTCGGGCCTTTTTTTAGTTCGAATATTTCGGGCCTAAGTATTATCACTTAGCCTATCCTACTTCCAAACCCCTAATTGTTTCAGCGAANAAGAAAAAACGAAACATAATCAAACCGGTGTATTTATTTTTGACCCATACAGCAAACATCAAACAAATGAAAACGACCCATCTAATATTATTTTGCCTGGTGTTTCTTCTTGGTTTGTTGCTCTCGCAAGATGATAATATATCCTTGAATTTAGGTGGGTTCGTTTTTATTTTTCAAACTATGGTTCAAAACCTCGTATTTTCTTTAATATTTCTTTCATCAATGCTATTGACTGCACCAAAGCTTTTGATGTATGGTTGGGTGATTAAAAAGTGATCCATACCCAGCGTCCATAGCTACACTTCATGAATTAAATAAATTACTCAATCCGCTNTAACCTTATTTCATTCTTTGTAGACCTACCAAAAACTACTTAGACATTCCTATATATACATCTGTATTTTACCTTTCTCTTCCTTTTTTTATTCGATTGATGCTCTATTGGCACCGTACATTTGTACCAACAAATAACAAAAGCAAATAAAAAAATGAATCGAATAGTTACAATAATATGTCTCGTTATCATACACAACTTTACATTTTCACAACCAAAACAATTTCACGAAGACATATTTTTTAATTCTTTCAGCAATGAGGCTAATATAGGTAGCTCTCTAATTGAAAGCCGGAAGACCAATAGTGAAAAGGTTTATACCGTTAATCTTGAATGGTCTTCCTCTCAAAGCTTAGATAAGGTGATTTTGCTAAAAGCTTCTAATAACGCAATAACCATTTTAGCAGGTGATTTGAACAAGGAGCTAACTGTAAGCGATCTAGAAGCAGGCGTTTATTATGTTGGTTATTATTACAAACGAAATTGCATCGCAAAAGAAACATTACTCGTTGCTAATTAAAAGACCTCTCCTGTTTTCGTAATAAGGCTCTCCTTATTTTGGAAACAAAAAAAGCCCTTCAGGAAACTGAGGGGCTTTTCTTTTATGTGGTACCTCCAGGAATCGAACCAGGGACACATGGATTTTCAGTCCATTGCTCTACCAACTGAGCTAAGGTNCCAGCCATAGCGGTGGCAAAAATATGAATATTTTGGTTTAGTATGCAAATAATCATCAAAAATATAGGGTTACTTGTATCTTTGTACAATGCCAACAAGCGAAAAGTCTTTTGTAATTGTAGATGCAGGCAATACCTNGATCAAAGTTGCTNAAGTAAAAAATAGCNANATACAAAGTGTAAAACGCTATGACCATATTTCAGATGCCGTAAGCTCTATTTCAGATACCGTTGTTGTTTGTGCTTCTGTTTTAAATGAAGATTTTAAGCAACTTGTAATNAAAAATGGAGGACGCTTTCATCAAATCACTCATCAATCAANCTTGCCGTTTAAGAGTGCATATAGCTCAATGGAAACCATCGGNATTGATAGACTGTGCAATGCTGCGGCAGCTGCAAAGACCTTCGAATCTGAGCATTGCTTAATTGTGGATATTGGGACCTGTGTTAAATTTGATTTCATTTCGGCAAAAAAGGTATACTTNGGAGGTTCTATTTCACCNGGCATAAACNTGCGATATAAGGCACTTCATGAGCATACAAGTAAATTGCCCTTGATTGATATTAAGGGAAATGCNCCGATTATAGGAGACAGCACCAATAGCTCGATATATTCTGGTGTGATGAATGGNATAATGTATGAAATACAAGGTNTGATTNTGCGTTATCAGAAAGACTTTGGCCAATTAAAAATATTAATCACTGGAGGTGATGCTTCATATTTTGATTTCCCTCAAAAAAGTAACATCTTTGCAAACAAAAATTTGACACTAGAAGGAATTGTTGAGATATATGAAATTAATGCGTTATAGTTTAACTTTTGCTTTGGGTCTTTTAACTCAGCTCTCTATTGCCCAGGTGACATCTAGCCATCCATTGTCTTCCTTTGGAATTGGTGCCTACAATATGGGTTCAAATGCAATTACATCTGCCCTTGGAAATGTAAATNGTGTTTGGATTGATTCAACGAATATTAATTTTTTTAATCCATCTTCATATTCTCGACTCAGTAAAGGGAATACANTAATGTCGCTCAGTCTGGACTCACGATTTTCATTTTATCAGCAAGCCGATGTTTCTGAATTCAAAACATCAACAATGTTTGATCATTTTTCCTTGGCATTCAANGCTTCGAAAAGAAGTGGGTTCGCCTTTGGTTTAAAGCCCTATTCGAATGTAGGATATGAATTCAGTCAGTCTCTATTCACAGGGATTGATTCTATACGCTACACCTATGNTGGTCGCGGTAACTTGCAGGATGCTTATGCTGGTTTTGCCTATGCGCCTATTTCTTCCTCAANGTCAAATTTATCTTTTGGCGCGAATATATCTTACTTATTTGGATTTGTTTCTAATGAACGGAAAAGTGAACTTCTGAACGCTGATTCGAGTCCTGGAGGACTATCATTGGATTTGACAAGATTGTCGTCCTTTCATTATGAACTTGGCGCACACTATGAGCAACGAATGGGGAAAAGACATTTACTCCTGGTCGGTTTTACAATTGANCCAGAACAAGACTTTAATGGTTCCATTGAAAATAGTCTTTATACCTCGGCGAATATAAATGCGCCATCTATATACGATACTGTATTTTCAAATACCACTNCTGGTTCTATCAAGGTATTGACTTCATATGAGGTCGGATTGAAGTATAAATATTTCTTCAAAGAGACAAAACGAAAAGCAACAACAAGAAGACCAAATATTACTATTGCAGCCTCTTACAGTGCAAGCCAAGGAATAGAGTCTTCCTNTGAAGGAAGTGAAGATTGGGAAATAGGACCATCGAACTGCTGGTCTTTGGGTTTAAGTTATTCTCCTGAGACGCGATTATTTGAGAATGTAGCAACCTTAAAGCTTTTAGAAAAACTGAATTATCGACTGGGTTACTTTCAAAGAGAGTTGCCGTTTTCCGTTGAAGGTACTGCTTATTTGGATCGTGGCACGACATTTGGAATTGGTATTCCGATACTAGCTCAAATGTCTTTATCCTCATTGAATTTGGCATTTGTTCTTGGAGAGAAAGGTACCGNATTAGATTCAGGATTAAGAGAACGGTATATAGGATTTAAGTTTGGAATGGTATTATCCCCTTCCAATTTTGAAAAATGGTTTAGAAAAAGAAAATTAGATTAGATATGAAGAAGTTTGGATTAGGAATAGGATTTGTTTTTATGGTTTCATTGACGTTTGCTCAATTGGATTCATTAGAAGAAAGAGAATGTAAAAGAATGCAGCTATTTGTAGGTCAAGAGCTTAAGCTCAAGAATTACGCACGTGCAACGATGTACTATTTAAAAGGAGAAGAGATTTGTAATAACTACGATGCCAAGAAGTATAAGAACATGATTCAGACCATGAGAAATACTGTGGCAACGGAAAAAGACAAGGCGCGGAAAAAACTATACATTGATACATTGGTAAGTGCCTATGATCGGGTTGAGCAGAAAGGGTTCTTTAACCCAGCTGAAGCCTCGGTAAGAGGTTTGTACGTTTTGCAGTCTTCAGCACCTGATCGTGAGAAAGCTGACTCTTTGTTCACGGTAGCTTTTGAGCAGGGCAATACATTTAAAGATGCACAATTGAGTTATTATTACTACAATCTTTATACGATGTATAGCAGAGCAAAGGATGCGCAAAAAGAGCTCTACAAAAAAAGAATGATTTCTGATTATTTTTCATTGTCGCGAAAAATAGAAAATGAAGGTTTCAAAGCAAGAACCTTAGAAACAATGACGAATTATTTCAATACAGTAGTTCGCACCTGTGATGATATTCTTCCCGAGCTTTTAGGTTTTATGTCTGATTTGCCTCAAGAGAAGGACAAAAAGAAAAAAGCAGTCACTAATTTTCTGAACTTATTAAAAGAAAAGCAATGTACAGAGAGTGATGAATATGCAATGCTTATTGATACAATAATCTCCATTGACAATACGGTAGACGCGGTTTTGGCAAAAGCAGAATTGTTAAAGGTAAAGAAGAAGTATAAAGCGTCTATTGAGGTATATAGAACTGCGNTAGATATGGCAGATAATGATACCCTAAAAGGTGATGTGCAATTGAGCATTTTGGAAATTCAGTACAACAACCTTAACAGTTTTAAAAGCGCGTACAATACTGCAATGTCAATTAGCGGTCTGAATAGGTCTAAAGCGTTAATGGTCGCCTCTAATTGTGTGGCAAGATTGGCCAATACTTGTGGATCTAGTACTTTCGATAGAAAGTGTAATTATTATTACGCGGCGCAATTGGCAACAAATGCTGGAGAGTCATCGCTTGCGGCTAAATACCTTCAAAGNTGTCCTTCTTCAGATGAGATATTTAGNAACAATAGCCCAAAACAAGTGACATTGTCTTGCTGGGGTGTAACGGTAGACGTTAAGTAATACGATCATTTTCATGTTTAGAGTTCTTGTTTCCATTTCANTTTTGTTAACGGGAATTTTATNGGCTTGTGAGAATAACTCAGGCGAAATTCAAAGGGTTACCCACTTTGAAAATGCTCCTGATGAATACACAGAAAACCTAAACATGTTTCATAATGATTCTGGTCAAACTAAAGTAAATTTNTACGCCAAAGTTTCTCATACATCGTATGAGCCAAAGCATGTAACAAATTTCAAAGATTACCTTAGGGTTGATTTTTTTGATAAATCTGGCGCTAAAGTATCTACTTTGGTGGCTTTATCAGGTGTCTTTGACCATGATGAAGGAGTCGTTGAAGTTCAAGATTCTGTTCGTCTTTTTAATTATGCAAAAGAGCAGCAGTTGGAGACAGAATATTTGATTTGGAATAAGAAAGATAGCACAATCAGAACGGATAGAAATGTTTTGGTTCGTTCTCCAAAGGAAATTTTAAAAGGGAAAGGACTTATCACAAAGCAAGATTTTAGTTTTTTCGAAATCCTTGAACCTACAGGGAAAATTAATTTAAATAAAGAATGATGGATTTGTACAATAAAATAATGAAGGTCTTTTGGTTGGT
Source organism: Crocinitomicaceae bacterium TMED16 (assembly GCA_002167775.1). Taxonomy (GTDB): domain Bacteria; phylum Bacteroidota; class Bacteroidia; order Flavobacteriales_D; family Crocinitomicaceae; genus UBA952. The sequence continues at coordinate 48,665 of NHBV01000012.1, forward strand.
TTTTGCCATCATATTATTTCTACTTGTGACTTTTAAATGTTTTAGCGAAGGATTTGAAAGATGGGCGGTATACTATCTATTTGTTTTACTTGCGGTCGGAATGTATTTTTTTAAAATTTGGATGATGAAAAGAATGGANCGACACATCGCCTACATGAAAGAACAAGAAACTCTAAATCAAAAAAAGTAATTACAAATTTCATTTGATTAAACATCTCTTCATAGCTCAATCACGTTTAGCNTTATTATCTTTTTTAATGCTCNTATCGCCCTTGGTTGGTTTGGCTCAATATTTCGTAAATGGAGTCGTATATGATGAAACGCTTGCGCCTATTCCCTTTGCCAAAATATTTGTAAAAAATGCACCTAATCAGCGGACCGTTGCCGATATTAATGGTAAATATCAAATTAGCCTTGCCCGTGGGGAGTATTTCCTTGTATTTAGCTCAACAGGATTTGATACACGTGAGTCCTACGTTTCAATAAACACAAAAAATATCACCAAAGAAATACAGCTTTTNCCAAGTCGTATTCAGGACCTTGAGACGGTTAATGTGACGACAAAAAAGTCCAACCCAGGACGTGAAATCATGAAAAAAGTGGTTGCGCNCCGCGAGCAAATTAANCANTGGAATTATCCACATCGTGTNAATGTTTACATCAAGGCGAGAGAGGATGTACACAAGAAACAAAATCAACCGGAGGAGCTAGACGATATTGATGATACTTTTGACGGGCGTCGTCCATTGCGNGATACCATGAATTTATTGGAGGTTCAGCTTGAACGCAATTTCGCCCCGAGAAATAAAGTAAAGGAGTACAGGAATGCNTATACCTTAAGAGGCTCGAAACGGAATTTATATTACACAACAACCGTTAAATCAAACTTCAATTTTTTCGAAAACCTTTTGCGTTTAGATGACCTGCACGAGAACCCTGTGAGTTCGCCTATATCTATTCCTGGTATAGTTTCTTATAAATACAGGCTAGTTGAGAAGTATGAGGAGGACGGAAAAATGATTTCAAAAATCAAAATCCAGGCGAGAAATTCAGCAACGTCAACTCTTCAAGGATATATTTGGGTACAAGATTCAGTTTGGCTGGTTGAAAAACTGAGCTTAAAAATGAAGAAAGGTAACTTGTTGGTGTACGATTACTTTAAAATCACACAGGAGTATGATCATTATGGGGATTCTTTATGCGTTTTAAAGAAGCAAGTGCTTGATTATGGGGTCAAATACAAACGAGAATCATCAACATGTAAAACAACAGCCATTTTTTCGGATTATGATTTTGATCCAAATTTTAAAGCGAAATTTTTCAACCGCGAGCTTGCAGTGACAGAAAAAGAGGCTTATGAAAAAGATTCTACTTTTTGGACCGAAAAAAGGCAAGACCCATTGACGGCTGGGGAAATTGCTTTTATCATTCGACAGGATAGTATTCGGGATTACATCACCAGGAAAGAATACCTTGANAGCGTNGATAAGGTTTTTAATAAAGTAACNGCACTTAAGGTACTTTGGTGGGGTGTGGACCACCGAAATAGAGACAAAAGACACCAATGGACGATCGGTTCCTTAGTCACAACGATTAGACCTGTATATATCGCGGGACCTAGAATATCTCCCAACTTTGATTTTTTTAAAAAATGGGATGATCAACGTTCTTTGGACTCGTATACACAAATTTCCTATGGATTTTTGAATAATGATATCAAAGGGGATACCTGGTGGAAATATAAATTTGATCCTTTCAGACAGGGAAAAGTAAGAATTGCACTTAATCATGATTTCGACGTAATCAGAGGATTTGATGCAATTACCCAAATTTATAAAAGAGAAAATTTTATTGAAGCCACCAAATTACGTAGCTCAATTGAATATGAATTGTTCAATGGATTTTATGCTAAATTGGCAGGGGAGTTTTGTGAAAGAAGAAGTATTGAGGGATATGATTTTATCGATGCAGCAGACGATGTATTGCCCAATAATGAGCCCTCTTCTTTTCAAACTTATCAGGGTATGATTGCAGATTTCACGCTTTGGTTTGTTCCAAGACAGAGATATATGCGTGAGCCATACAGAAAGGTTGTATTGGGGTCTGCTTGGCCTACCTTCAGTATCAATTATGAAAGGGGTATCCCAAATTTATTTGGAAGTGATATTGATCATGAATATTTGCAAATTAGCGTTGATCAGACCTTTAAAATAGGAACCATAGGTACCTCCACTTATCGTTTTCAAGGAGGTAAATTCCTAAGCGCTAGAAATTTGAGAGATCCTGATTTTAAATTTCAAAGAAGGAGCGATCCTATTTGGTTCTCCAATCCATTGTATTCTTTTCAAGGACTTGATACCCTGCTGCGCACCGATGACCTTTCGCTTGAGGTTCATTTTGTGCACCATGATAATGGTGCGATTATAAATAAGATTCCTTTTATGAAAAAAACGAGAATAGGGCTTGTTGTGGGTGGAGGAGCGCTTTACGTTCGAGAACAAGACTGGTTACACTATGAGGTTTTAGCTGGTCTGGAAAGAAATTTCAAGCTTTCAAGGAGAAGATTGCGCGTTGGTATATACGGGGTATTGTCAACAGGGAATCAAACTCCTACCCGCGCGGATTGGAAAATATCTTTTGCCATTCTAGATGAGCGCAATATGAAATGGGATTTTTAACCAGCAGATTGCTTTTTTTCCTTTGGAAAGTATTTTTTATTTCTTACTAAAATCAATCCTACACCAGTTGTGATGCAGGCGTCAGCAAAATTCCAAATAGCCGGGAATACTTGTTTTCCGCCTACATATGGTATCGCTTTTGGCCATTGAACGTTAAATTGGAACATATCAACGACATTCCCCAAAAGAAATCCGTGGTGCCTGACCTCAACGGCTCTTGAATATTCTTGGCCATGTATGGATTGAACACAGTTTTCAAAGTTACCAGTGCCTTCCATGTAATTATAGTAGTTACAGGGATCAAAAGAGAAAAAAAAGTCATAAAACATTGAGTCGAGAAGGTTCCCCAATGCACCTATAAAGATGAGGGATATAGCGACAAGAAAGTCCATGCTTGAATCTTTTCGATATTCAGTCCATAAGTAATAACCAATGCCGAAAATTGCTATTATTCTAAATATACTTAAACCTAGTTTCGCCCATATAGAGCTTCCAAAGGTAGTTCCAAAAGCCATTCCTGGATTCTCGATGTAATTCAAGACAAACCAATTTCCAATAAGCGGTTGGCTCTGTCCTTCAACAAAATTAATTTTTATACCAAACTTTATGAGTTGATCAATAACTAGGAAGGAAAGAATAAGAACAATGAGAACTGTTAGCTTATTTTTCACTTATTTGTTTTGGGCATTCTTTGCATCAATACTCATTGTTGCATGTGGAACCAATTTTAATCTTTCTTTTTGAATGAGTGTCCCATTTACCCTGCAAATACCGTATGTTTTATTTTCAATTCTTACCAAAGCGGCCTGCAAGTTATTGATGAATTTCTCTTGACGTGCAGCAAGCTGAGCAAGCTCCTCTCTTGATAGGGTTTCTGATCCATCCTCCATCATGTTAAAGGTCCTTCCTGTGTCATTTGTGCCATGGTCATCATTGTGCGATAGGGAACCAACCAACAAGTTGTAATCATCTTGTGCCTCTTTTACTTTGCCTAAGATTAAATCCTTGAACTCCTGCAGTTCTTTATCTGAATATCTGTTTTTTTGCTTTGCCATAGACTAAGATTTGAAATGAAAAGAAATTAGTCGCCCAAAGATATCATTTTTAGCGTTCTACCACCAAAAATTCAATAATATTTATATTCTTTTTTAGCGTAATTTTGACTTTAATCCCATTAATTTTATACTTTTCCAAAGCATTTAAATCCTCCCTAGTGTTAAAGTTGTTTTCAGGAAATAGAACCATTGTATTATTGCTATTGCCTATTTTTCTTTTCCTTTATCACTTTTTAAATTATGCCAATGAATTTTATGCCAATACCGCATTGAATTTCGGTGCCTGGAACGACTTTTTTCATGCGTCATCCAATGGGTTGAATTCGTTTTCTGCGCCGTTGATTTTGATGAATGGGATTGTACTCAATAGGTTGTTTAATAGGTCTAATTTTTTTGACAGAATCACATATCTTATTGCGCCATTCTATTTAGTCTTAATGACTTTTTTTGAGGTTGGGTTTACCTTCAGTGGAATGCTGGTAGCGCATACATTATTGATTTTTATGCTTCAGCAGCTCTTCGAATTAAACCAGAATGATGATGCAAAATCTACCATATTTAATGTGATGTTTTTAGCAGGTGCAGCTGCTACATTTCTTCCATCTCTTATTTTCGCGACCCCCTTATTTTTAATCACCATTCGTTGTGTAAGGCCATTGAGTTTCAGAGATGTACTTGTTGGATTGATCGCTGAAGCATTGCCTTTTGTATACTTATACGCTTCATTTTATATTTTAGGATATCCAGATCTGCCAACTATTTTTCGGTATACTGAAAACGTCCTAAATGGGGATTGGCTCGTTGTTCTTGGCGTTCTCACTGTAGCATCTATAATGGGTTTTGTTACCTTTCTGAGCCAATGGCAAAAAAGTGCGATTCGTTCAAAAAGACAGTTTCAAATGTTGCTGGTTCTTTTCTTTACTTTTTTAATTCTTGCCTTCATTCATTTGTTAAGTTTTCAACAAATTGACTTCTTCAGTCTTTTATTGTTACCGATATCCATTCTACTACCTTTCGCTTTTAGAAGCGAATCCATGGGAATGGCTGCAAGTGGGGCTTTTTATATGCTGATCGTTTTTTCTGTTATGAAGTTTTTCATTTTCGCATAGATTGAAAATGTATTATTGATTAATTTCGCAATCTAAAGATATTTGCGATGAAATTTGGTGTAGTTACATTTCCTGGTTCAAATTGTGATCAGGATATGGTTTATATTCTCAAGGAGGTTCTGAACCAAGAGGTAGTATCTCTTTGGCATAAAGAGAGAGATTTACAAGGAGTAGATATGGTTGTTTTACCAGGAGGATTTTCTTTTGGAGACTATTTGCGTTCTGGCGCAATCGCCAAGTTTTCGCCAATTATGAATGACGTAATCGCTCATGCTCAAAAAGGAGGATACGTTTTAGGCATTTGTAATGGTTTTCAAATCTTGACTGAGACGGGTCTTTTAGATGGGGCATTGCTTCATAATAATAATCAAAAGTTCATATGTAAAAATGTGTTTTTGAATCCGGTTTCCAAAAGTGCGGCAATAACGAAAGGATTAAATCAAGATAAAGCTTACTCTGTGCCTATTGCACATGGTGAGGGACGATATTATGCCGCTCAGGATACAATTACAAAACTTCAAGAAAATGACCAGGTATTGTTTAAATATTGCGATGCAAATGGAGCGCAAGGTGAAGCCTACAATCCGAATGGTTCAATCTTGAATATTGCCGGTATTACGAATAAAAATAAAAATGTATTTGGTATGATGCCGCACCCTGAAAGATCCTCAGATCCCGTTTTACAAAATAGAGATGGGGCATCGTTATTTGAGTCATTATTAAAACATTGTTAATGAAAATTTTACTATTGGGTTCAGGTGGTCGAGAGCATGCACTTGCATGGAAAATGGCCCAAAGCTCTATTCTTGACGAACTATATGTCGCCCCAGGCAATTCTGGCACGAGAAAACACGGGAAGAACGTTGCCATTGATCCAAATAACTTTTCAGCAGTGAAGGATTTTGTGCTTGAAAATAATATTGAACTCGTCGTTGTGGGACCTGAAGAACCATTAGTAAATGGTATTGCAGATTACTTCAATAGCGAACCACTGCTATCTAAAGTCTCCTTGATAGGTCCTGATGCTGAGGGCGCACAATTGGAGGGGAGCAAAGATTTTGCAAAGGCCTTCATGAAGAGACACAATATACCAACTGCCAAGTACGGTACATTTACCAAAGATTCTCTTGAAAAAGGGATTACATTCCTAAGAGCAATGAACGCTCCCTATGTACTCAAAGCAGATGGGCTTGCCGCTGGTAAAGGTGTTCTTATTCTAAATGATCTTGAAGAAGCTGAGCGAGAGCTTACAAGTATGCTCATGGATTCTAAGTTCGGTGATGCAAGTGCAAAGGTAGTTGTTGAACAATTCTTGGATGGTCGTGAGGTTTCTGTTTTTGTGATCACGGATGGTCAATCCTTTAAGCTTTTGCCTGAAGCTAAAGACTACAAAAGAATAGGCGAAGGTGATACCGGTTTGAATACAGGTGGAATGGGCGCAATAAGTCCAGTCCCGTTTGCTGATGCTGCCTTTATGGATAAAGTTCACAATCAAATCATCGTCCCTACCACGAAAGGGTTGAAGGCCGAGGGCATACATTACAAAGGGTTTATCTTTTTTGGTTTGATTAATGTCAAAGGTGATCCATACGTGATTGAATATAATTGCCGTTTGGGAGATCCTGAAACGGAGGTTGTGCTTCCTCGTTTGAAATCAGACATTTTAGACTTGTTTGAAGGCATCGCAACGAATACACTTTCTGAGAGAGATATTCAGTTTTATGATAAGAGCGCTGCAACAGTCATGCTCGTTTCTGGTGGATATCCGAAGGCCTATAAAAAAGGCAAGCAGATTTATGGTTTAAATAGTGTGGTTGACAGTCTTTGCTTTCATGCTGGAACACTTTCTGATGGTCCATCATCAGTGACTTCTGGTGGTAGAGTCTTAGCGGTAACCTCTTACGGTAAAAACATTGAGTTTGCTGTAAAAAAGTCGTATGAAGCTATTGAGAAAATAAGCTTTGACGGTATGAATTACAGAAAGGATATAGGTTCTGATTTAATCAAATAATCCTTACATTGTTGTACACTATGTTCAACGCAATTTTTTTCCTTTTTGTCGCACTGGTTTTTTCAGCATTTTTTTCGGCAATGGAAATTGCATTTTTGGCCTCAAATCGCCTAAAGATTGAGGTTGATAAAACAAAAGGGACCTTACTCAGTAAATTACAAACGATTTTTTATCGGAATGAATCAAAAATCATTGCATTTATTCTACTTGGAAACAATGTTTCTTTGGTTGTGTATGGTATCTCAGCTGCGAAATTATTAGGTCCTGTTTTGATGGGTTGGGGAATTGAATCTGAAGCAGGATTGCTTCTTTTACAAACTTTATTCTCGACAATACTTGTGCTTGTTGCAGCAGAGTTTATTCCCAAGAGTCTTGTGCAATATAACCCGAATAGATTCTTGAAGATTGGAACCTTTCCCTTGTTTATTTTATATCTAATCCTCTTTGTCCCTACCCATATTATACTGGCGATTAGTTGGGTTGTGCTAAAGGCTTTTGGTTATGATCAAAAAACCAATCAAAAAGTGTTCTCTAAGGTCGACCTTGAACATTTTGTTGATGATATATCTGAGCGAATGGATAGCGCAGAGGTTTCTTCCGAAGATATGAATCTTTTGAAGAATGCACTGGACTTCTCGAATGTGAAAGCGCGCGATTGTATGATTCCCCGTACTGAAATAATTGCGGTGGACATTGATGATTCTTTGGATACTGTTATGCAGCTTTTTATTGCGAAAGGATTGTCTAAGGTGATTATTTACAGAGACTCTATTGACAACATTATTGGTTATGTTCATTCTTATGATTTGTTTAAATCTCCACAATCGATAAAACAAATTTTATTACCTATTCATTTTGTACCGTCCGTAACAACAGGGGAGGAGTTGCTTTCAAAATTCACTGAGCAATCCGGGAATATTGCAATCGTATCTGATGAATACGGTGGAACAGCAGGGATGGTGACCTTGGAAGATGTAATCGAGGAGATTTTTGGTGAAATAGAAGATGAGCACGACAAAGACAATCTTGTTGAAGAGAAATTATCCGAAACGCATTTTCGATTTTCTGCGCGAGTAGAGATTGATTATTTAAATCAGCAATATCAATTAAATATTCCTGAATCAGAAGATTATGAAACGCTGGGAGGCCTTATTTTATTTGAGCTAGCAAATATTCCAGAGAAAAACTCTAAGTTGAAAACAGATGGTTTTTCTTTCGTTGTTGAAGAGGTGACAGACCGTAGAATTGAAATCGTCAGTGTTTACCTTAAGTCATGAGACTTTTTTATATCATCTTCGTTTTATTCTTGTTCAGCTCCTGTGCCTCTAGCTATTCCATATCGAGCAAGCTAAGTGAAATTTCCGGGATTGAAAACCCATATAAAGGTATGTTCTTCGCGATAAACGATAGCGGAGACGAACCAATTGTATATCTGATGACCACTAATGGTATTGTTTTTCATAAAATATTTGTTTCGGGAGCTAAAAATGTAGATTGGGAGGACCTATCCTCCGATGGTGATTTCTTATACATTGGTGATATTGGCAACAATCGAAATCAAAGAAAGAACTTGATGGTTTATCGCGCTCCGATAAATGATTTATTTCCATATTATATCGATGGAGAACTCAATCATAATTTTCCTGATACTATTGTAGCCGAACATTATCCATTAAATTATCCGGATCAAATGAGTTTTCCACCCAAGATGAGCCAAATGAACTTTGATTCAGAGGCGCTGACCTGTGCGGATGGAAAATTATTGATTTTGTCCAAAGATAGGTCGAAGCCTTACAAGGGTTTATGTAAAATTTATGAGGTAAACCTAACAAATACCCCACCTCAGATAAACCTGCTTCAAGAGATTCAATTAAAAGGTATTTCTTGGATAACTGGTTCGGTAACGGGGTGTGACTATTTGAACAATAAATTGTACGTTTTGACCTACAAACGCCTGTATATATATGAGCGGAGAAAAGGTGAATTTACATTGCTTCGTATAAAGAACCTGGGACGGCTTCAACAATGGGAGGGGATATCTGTTGAATCAGAAAGTAAGGTAAGAATCGTGGCTGAAAAAAGTCGCTTAGGTAAACAAAAGATGAAAATAATTAACCTATGAATGCTAGACTTTCTATAGCCAATTATGAAGCAGTCATCTTTGATATGGACGGTGTTTTGATAGACTCTGAACCTCAGTGGAAAATTGCAATGGAAAATGTTTTTAAATCTGTTGGTTTAGAAATGGCCAGAAAAGATTTTCAAAAAACTGTCGGACTGCGCATTGATGAGGTCATTGCATTTTGGAACCAGCATAAAAATCTTGGGATTCAAGATGAAAAAGCTGTTGAAGATGCAATCATTGATCAGATGATTCTATTGGTGCATGAAAACCCAATTCCATTGAAAGGGGTACACGAAACACTTGCGCACTTAAAAAAATTAAATATCCAAATTGGCTTGGCTACGTCTTCTCCCTATCGTCTCCTTAATGCAGTATTGACCGCTTTGAAGATTGAAGACTATTTTGATTTTGTACACTCTGCTGAGAAGGAATCTTTTGGAAAGCCACACCCCATAGTTTATATTTCAACGGCAAAAGCACTTTCTGTAATGCCATCAAAATGTCTTGTTATTGAGGATTCTTTCAATGGCGTTATATCGGGTAAAGCAGCAAAGATGGATGTTGTTTGTATTCCTGAAAAAACTCATGAAACAAATGTGAAACTCAATGTAGCCGATTATCTTTTTGAGGATATGACTGAAATGTTGAACGAGATACAGCATGAATAGTTCTTCATTGATTTTCCTTTCAAGGATTCGTAATATGGTATTGTTTCTTTTGTAAATTTGTTAGAAAGACATCCGTTGGAAGATTCATTTGATTATCAAGAAGAAGCCGAGAATAATTCTGAAAAGGAATTTGACAAAGTCCTACGTCCCCAAAAATTAATTGACTTCGCGGGGCAGCCCAGTATCGTTGAAAATCTTGAAGTTTTTGTCCAGGCGGCTACCCTTCGTAATGAACCTCTTGATCATGTTTTACTGCACGGCCCTCCAGGACTAGGTAAAACCACTTTGGCAAATATTATAGCCAATGAAATGGCAGTCGGTTTTAAAGTGACGAGCGGACCTGTTTTAGACAAGCCAGGTGATTTAGCAGGTTTATTGACCAACCTTGCTACAGGTGATGTGCTTTTTATAGACGAAATTCATCGTTTAAGCCCAGTTGTTGAGGAGTATTTATACTCCGCAATGGAGGATTATTCCATCGATATTATGATTGACTCGGGTCCTAACGCCAGAACGGTTCAAATTACCTTAAATCCATTTACGCTCATTGGGGCGACCACGCGTTCAGGTTTATTGACAAGTCCCTTGCGAGCTCGTTTTGGAATAAATTCAAGATTAGAATATTACAATACGGAAACCTTGACGGCAATTATTCAGCGTTCTGCAGGTCTTCTTGAAATTGAAATTGACGAACGTGCAGCAATAAAAATTGCAAGTAGGAGTAGAGGTACGCCAAGAATTGCAAACGCTTTATTGAGAAGGGTACGAGATTTTGCACAAATAAAGGGCTCCGGAAAAATTGATGAGGCCATCACTGAAATCGCATTAAAGGCATTAAATGTTGATGCCAATGGACTTGACGAGATGGATTTACGAATCTTAAAGGCTGTCGTTGAAAAATTTGGAGGAGGTCCTGTTGGTTTGACCACAATTGCAACTGCTATTGGAGAGAATGCTGGCACCATTGAGGAAGTGTATGAGCCCTTTCTAATCCAAGAAGGGTTTTTGATGCGAACGCCTAGAGGACGAAAGGCAACTGAGAAGTCCTACAAACATCTTGGTGTTGATATGGGCTTTAGCCAAGGAGGCTTGTTTTAAATGAATGCTAATAAACATAAGCATTCTATAATATCCAAAGCTCAGGAATTAGGTTTTTTTTATTGTGGTTTTTCCAAAGCTGGCTTTCTAGAAGAAGAAGCGCCGAAACTTGAAAATTGGTTAAAAAACAATCATCAAGGAAAAATGTCATATATGGAAAATCATTTTGACAAAAGGCTGGACCCTACAAAGTTAGTTCCTGGTTCTAAATCAGTCATCTCTTTACTTTTTAACTATGCGACAGAGGCTTCTCAAAAAGACCCTGATGCACCGAAAATATCCAAATATGCCTTTGGAGAGGACTACCACTATATTGTCAAAGAAAAATTGGTCCAATTATTTGATTTTCTGAATGAATCTATTGGAGCTGTGGAAGGACGGGCATTTGTAGATTCTGCACCTGTAATGGATAAAGCTTGGGCCAAGAAATCAGGCTTGGGTTGGATCGGAAAAAATTCAAATTTAATTCACCCAAAAGAAGGAAGCTTCTTTTTTATTGCAGAGCTGATAACTGATTTAGAGTTTGACCAAGATCCTGTAATGAAGGATTATTGTGGGACTTGTACAAAGTGTATTGATGATTGTCCAACGGATGCAATAATAGAGCCATATGTAGTGGATGGTTCGAAATGTATTTCTTATTTGACAATAGAGCTTAAAGATGAACTTCTTCCATCAGAGTTTAAAGGTAAAATGGATAATTGGGCTTTTGGTTGTGATGTTTGCCAAGATGTTTGTCCATGGAATCGTTTTTCGAAACCTCATCAAGAAAGCCGCCTAGAAAACCCAAAGCTTTTAGACTTTACAAAAAAAGATTGGATGGACCTAAATGAAGAGACATACCGCGAGCTTTTGAAAAGAAGTCCAATGAAAAGAACAAAGTTTAATGGCCTCAAACGTAATTTACGGTTTGTAAATACCGATGCTAAATAGACATTGTGAATAATTCTTTAGTTTATCTCGATTGTAATGACAACAAACTCATTACATTCGTGTTTAAGCTATCGATATGACGCCTCAAGAACTCATCCAAACAAAATATACCGGGTCTATCTCTGTGCTCAGAGACTACGTGAATATTTCGGCTCAAACCATTGGCATTCTCATCGCTGGGATTTTATTTTGGAGAATTATAATCGCGTATCAAAATAAAAAAAACAAAAACAGATTTAAAAGCACATATTTTGAATCGTCTTATTCGAAACACTGGAGAAAATAACAATGAATTCAAGTCAAAAAAACGCAACGATTATTGGAGCTGGATTGGTCGGCTCTTTATGGGCAGTTTATCTGTCAAAAGCAGGATATAATGTCAATATTTATGAAAGAAGGTCTGATATAAGAAAAGCAGATATTCAAGCAGGTAAGTCCATAAATCTCGCACTGTCTGTCCGCGGATGGAAAGCGCTCGATGATGTTGGAGTGGGAGATTCTGTTCGTGAAATAGCGATACCTATGCACGGAAGGGTCATGCACGCTGAAGATGGAGAGCTTACTTATCAGCCATATGGTGCTGAGGGACAAGTTATTTATTCTGTCTCAAGAGGCCATATCAATGCACGCATGATGGATATTGCCGAAAATAAAGGAAATGCCAATATTCATTACCATCATGAATGTTACAAAGTCGATTTCGAAAATTCAATCTCATATATTAGAAACAATCAAACCAACGAGGAATTCGAAGTAAAGTCTGATTTGATTTTTGCAGCAGATGGTGCTTTTTCTGCCATTCGATATAACTCAATGCAAAAGCTACCTCGTTTTAATTTCAGCCAACGCTTCATAGAAGATGGTTATAGGGAAGTATTGCTTCCTGCTGGACCAAACGGAGAATATCTAATGGATAAAAATGCACTGCATATTTGGCCCCGTGGTCGTTTTATGATGATTGCTTTGGCGAATGAGGATGGCTCCTTTACTTGTACTTTATTTATGCCACATGAAAACCATAAATATTCTTTTGACAAACTGAAAACAAAGGAAGATGTAGACGCTTTCTTCAAGGATGTATTCCCAGATTTTTATGAAATGATGCCCAATGTTGGTGATGCATGGGAAGACCATCCTTTGGCTTCTTTAGCCATTATACGCTGCTACCCATGGACCCATGGAAAAGTTGCCTTAATGGGAGATTCAGCCCATGCTACAGTTCCTTTTTATGGACAAGGAATGAATTCTGGATTCGAAGATTGTACTGTATTGAATGACTTGATGTTGAAGCATAATGAAGATTGGGATGCTGTTTTCAAGGAATATAATGCTACTCGAAAACAAGATGGTGATGCCTTACAAGACCTTTCTTTGGATAATTACCATGAAATGCGTGATTATGTTGCAGATGAGAGCTTTTTACTTAGAAAAAAAATAGAGGCGAAATATACAAAGCTGTATCCAAAAAAATGGTTGCCGTTATACTCTCAGGTAACCTTCAGTACAATTCCATATAGTGTGGCATACAAACAAGGCAAAATCCAAGATGGTATCATGGACCGTGTGATGAAATTCCCAGATATTGAATCAAATTGGGATAGCAATGAGGTCATGGAACTAATAGCAGAAGAAAGTAAGTCCTTTAACTTCGAATTATGAGAAAAAAAATAGTCTTCATTTTATTGTTGCTTCTTTCTTTAAATACAGTTGGTCAAGGAGGGTTTAAAAAGTCAGCAAAAGGAAATGACTACATCGTTGTTGTGAATGATGGAATACAGTTTTCTATTGCAGCAACTTACCTTGCTCCCAGCGCAGAAGTCAATGGTGAAAATGATCTATTAACCGGTAATCGAGAATCTTATTCAATCGTTCCTCAAGGTAGGTTGGGTTATGCCGCGGAGCTCGGCTTTGCCCATTTTCCAAAGTGGAAAGGAATCCCTATTAAGTTTCTCAGGAAAAGTAGAATATGGGATTATTTCGATTGGGGATTAGGATACAAAGTTTTTTCTGGTAAAGAGACGACAAAAGTAAATCTATTAGATCCGACCGGACTCACGATTTCTTCAAATGAAGGTATAGGTTCATTTAAATTAGGCATGTTTTCGGCAAGGCTCTCTGCTCATTCATTAATTTATTTTGGAAAGAAAAAAATAGACAAGGCAAGAAAGCATTTTATCGACAATGCATTTGGACTAAACTTTGAATATCGACCTAATTCAGCTGATACAAGTTATAATGATGGTTTTACTGCCTATACGCTGCCTCAAAAATTCCAAGCGCCATATAATCTCCAGTTTCATTACAGCTTGGGAATGGGCGTAAGATTTAACCGTGCATGGATGATGATTCCAACATTGGAAATTCCATTAATTGGAATCCATGAATGGAATGGTTTGAATGCAAAATGGAACTGGTTCTCCTCTCAGTATTGGCCTATTCTATTCAAGCTTAAATTTGTGAAGCTATTCGAGCGTGTTCCTAAATGCGGGGCGTATGGGGATCCAAGCGAAATGAATTTTGACAAGAAGTTCCGTTCAGGAAACTTTTAATTTCGCGACCATTTTTTGGCCATTCTCTTGGGTAGTTTTTTTCTAATTCTTTTAATTACAGAATCTCTATCTGAGATATTTCCGCACTTTAAAATATCTCTAAAGACCATCTTATTTTCTTTATAAAATGTAAATTCGAAACTTACAGAGGTGGCCTCTTCTCTATAGATATGATATATACTTGTTCTTCCTAAGATATCTTTCAGACTAGTTTCTTTATCACTAACCTTAAATCTTCGGTCATATCCACGAACATTGACAATTGCAATCCTATCTATTCCGGCCTGCTTAAGCTTACCTTGAATACTATCAAGAGCCAATATTGACGGATCCGCTCCTTGTTTGATTACATTCAGAGATGGTACGGATGGAACACCATTTCTTGTAAACAAATCTGTTATGGCTACTTCAATGGCATAGCGCTCATCAGGCTTATCAAATTGACCAATTACTAGTGTTTTTGAAGTTCCTTGGCCTTGGACTTGAAATGCGCTCAAAATGGAAACCAATAGAAAAATAACTGTATAGTTTTTCATTTAAAATATCTGATTTGCGATGGCTTTTACGGCATCTGAGTTTGACATGGTATAATAATGAATGCATGGAACTCCCTCTTTCATAAGTTCCTTTGATTGCTCAATACCCCATTCAATCCCAACCTTTTCAACTTCTGCATTCGTTTTACATTTCAATAATTCACTAGACAATTCTTCAGGATAATCTATGTGAAAAAACTTTGGCAAAAACGTAATGTGGTTAAGGGTTTTTATAGGCTTCATTCCGGGTATAATCGGAACATCAATTCCGAAGTTCCTGCAAGCCTTTACAAAGTCGAAATATTTTTTATTGTCAAAAAACATTTGTGTAACAATGTAGGTGGCTCCTGCATCTACCTTCTCTTTTAGGTGAATTAAATCTGTTTTTAGATTCATAGCTTCAAAATGCTTTTCCGGGTAACCCGCCGCACCGATGCAAAAATCGGTTGGCGCCATTTTTATATCGTCGATACAATATTTACCATGGTTCATATCATTTACCTGATGAATCAAATCAGAAGCATATTGATGCCCTTTTGGATGAGCTTTGAAGGTGTTTTCTGTTTTAATGGGGTCACCTCTCAGTGCTAAAACATTGTCTATACCAAGAAATTGAAGGTCAATTAATGCATTTTCAGTTTCTTCTTTGCTAAAGCCGCCACATATTAGGTGAGGTATAGCATCCACCTTATATTTGTTCATGATGGCTGCACAAATACCAACAGTACCAGGTCTTTTTCGGATGGAAACCTTTTCTAGTAATCCGTTGTCTTTTTCTTTATAAATATATTCCTCTCTGTGATAGGTTACATTCACAAACTTGGGATTGAATTCCATCAAAGGGTCAATACCATCATAAATGGATTGAATGCTTTTCCCTTTTAGTGGTGGAAGTATTTCAAATGAAAATAAAGTTTGATTCACGTTTTTTATATAGTCAGTTACTTTCATATCATTTTTTCAAGTGTAAAAATAAAGAATACCTAGGTTTGAGCCTTGAATAAGCTTAAATACTTTCTTCAATGGCGTTATAGATTATTCTTCCTGCAGAAACAATCTGATTCTCGGTAATGTTTAGGGGGGGTGAAATTCTAAAGCTATTCGGGTTGGAAAGAAACCAAAATAAAATCAATCCATTTTCAAGACAACCTTCAACAACCTTTGCTACCTGCGCACTACTTTCCATATCAAAGGCAAAAAGCATTCCTTTTCTTCTTGAAGCAATAATTGCAGGGTGTTTATTGATAGTTGTCTCTAATATTTCTCCAAGTCGTTCAACTTCTGATAGATTAATTTCATCAGCCAATATAGCACAAAACGCAGCGGCTGATGATGCATTCAAAGGATGCCCACCAAAGGTCGTGATATGGCCAAGCTCTGGGTTATTACTGAATCTAGCTAATGTTTTTTGTGGAGCCACTAATGCGCCTATGGGAAGTCCTCCGCCAAGTGCTTTTCCCAGTGTAAGAATGTCAGGTAAAATTCCATAATGTTCGAAAGCAAAGTTTTTGCCGGTTCGACCTAATCCGCATTGGATTTCATCGAGAATTAAAAGACTACCTGTTTCCGTGCATCTTTCTCGCAATGCAGTCATAAACTCTGTGCTCGGAATTTGCACACCCGCATCACCTTGTATGGTTTCAAGAAATACTCCTGCAGTCTTATTTGTTATTGTTCTAAGGCTATCTAGCCTATTAAGGTCGATAAATTCTATATTTGGGAGCAATGGTCTGAAGCTTTTCTTTCTTTTTTCATTACTCGAAATACTCAAAGAACCATTTGTACTTCCATGGTAAGCTCCATTGAAGGAAACAATTTCTGTTCTTCCTGTACAAGCCTTACAAAGTTTGATAGCAGCCTCATTTGCCTCAGTTCCTGAGTTTACAATATACAGTCCATCAAGTTCAGTGGGTAAAAGCGCTCTTAAGTTTTCCGAAAGTTCGAGTTGAGCTTCTTGAATAAACTCACCATATACCATTACATGAAGGTGTTTGTCTATTTGTTTTTGGAGCGCTTGTTTAATCTTTGGATGACCATGCCCTAAACTACTTACAGCTATACCGGAAATCATATCCATATAGCGTTTGCCATTTTTGTCAAATATGTAGATCCCGTCTGCATAATCAATTTCAAGAAGCAAAGGGTGTCTGGTGGTCTGTCCTAGATGCTTCACAAATAATTTTTTATTATCCATCTTCTGAATAATTTTTTTCAAAGCGACATGAATAATCATAACACATTTGGTCGATAACAATTCCAATAACATTCTTTGGTGATTCCTTTTGACATCGGGCAAAGAAGCTAGATGTTAAAACAACTATGAAACATAGAATTTTCATGTTCTAAATTTAATAATTATATGTGTTTGAAAAGATTTATTTTTCTTATGCAACTTTTATAAATACGCTCGCGTCTCTTATTACGAAACTTAAAACATTTTTACTCTTATCAGCAAAAACACCGCAAACGAGCGGTGTTTTTGTCTTTTTGGGTAAATTGTTTTTTTAGATTCATAGGGAAGCTTGTCTTGTGTGCACACTTCAATTAAAAATCAGTTCTTTTTTAAGAGAAAAAATATTTTCAGTGCAACTTTTTTTAATTGAAAGGCGTCTCTATAATAGACTACGAAAACTTAAACATTTTACTCTTATCGAAAGCACTGCCTTGGCAGTGCTTTTCTATATACAGCTCTTTTTTATTCAAAATATAAATGTTTCTTTTTTTGGGCATTATCTATTATACCGATTCTGGTTTTTATTAAAAAGGGATGCAACTTTAAGAAATTTATTGACGTCTCAATAACGCTAATACTATTATTCAAGGATACTAAACACCGCTCTAGGGCGGTGTTTTTTGGTATCCACTCTTTTTCACTTATTTTATTTTTTTTGACTGATGCAACTTTTATAAATAATCGTGCGTCATACCAACACTAAGACTATAACTCAAATCACTTAAAAACACTATCTTCGGATGGTGTTTTTTTTTAGGTGATAATCAGTTTTTAAAACAAAATAAAAAGATGAAAAATTTAAGCGGAAGAATAATTCTTAGAGCGTTAATTGATGGAGCTATTTTTGCCTTATTTGTTGCATTAGCTCACTGGTCTATGGGTAAGGTTTTTAGTTTTTTCAGATTCATATGGAATTTATTCGGCATAGGTATGTTTATGGGTCTGCAGCAATTATACCTCCTACATAAGGATAAAAAGGGCAAGGCTACTTAATGATAAAGTCGAATATTTATTTGATCTCAAAGATGAACAGCTTCATGTCTGAAGAAATAATTATTAGTGATGCAACTTTAAGAAAAAGAGTTACGTCTTCATTACACTAAGACTTTTAACTCAATCACTAAAAACACTACTTCCGGGTAGTGTTTTTTTTATCTCTTTTTCTATGTGTTATATTTATATCCTACACCCTTAATTGTAGATATATGGGCATCACCAAGTTTTCTTCTCAGCTTTCTAATATGTACATCAATGGTTCGGTCTCCAACTATTATTTCAGTGCCCCAAACAGAATTCAGGATTTCATTGCGTCTAAAAACATGGTCGGGTTTAGACATTAATAAGGAAAGTAATTCGAACTCTTTTTTGGGTAAAAGTATCTCCTCTCCATTCTTGTATACAATGTATTTTTCATAGTCAATTTGGATTCCATTTATTTGGGAAATTCCTTTAGCTTCTGTCCTACGTAATATTGCATTAATTCGGCTCAAAAGAACTTTCGGTTTAATTGGTTTTGTTACATAATCATCACCTCCAGATTCGAGGGCTGCAATTTGACTGTAATCCTCTCCTCGAGCCGTTAAAAAACATATTAGAACGTNTGCATTAGTGCTTTCTGATTTGATTTGTTCACAGACCTCCAAACCGTCCATTTCAGGCATCATTACATCAAGTAATATTAGATCGGGTTTATTGCTTTTAANTTTTGACAGACACTCCATCCCATTACTAGCAACGTCAACATTAAAACCTGATTTTTCAAGATTGTAGGATAGAAGATCTCTTATATCTTCTTCATCATCNACAATAAGGATAGATTTTTTCAACATATTACAAATATAGTATTCTAGAGTGTAACGATATTGTGAATTGTGTAAAACATGTGTATAATTCAAACGAGCATTGTGCTGAAACAGCNGAATTAAGCCTTANATTTANGGTACGGTAGGTTAGGTTGATTTAGTAGAAGAGCTCTGAAAATGAGCTCTTTTTTTGTACCTTCGTTTTTATGAAAATCAAGATTTTATTGGTAGAGGATGATTTAAATTTAGGGCTCGTGATTGCCGATCACTTGAAGTCCATAGACTANGATGTGATTTGTGCTGAGGATGGAGCGGAAGGCTTGGTTAAATTTAANGAGAGCGCATTTGATTTNTGCATTTTAGATGTAATGCTCCCTGTGCTTGATGGATTTTCTTTGGCCAAAGACATTAGAAAAGTAAATGCAGAAATTCCTATTCTTTTTCTTACCGCAAAGTCAATGACAGAAGACAAGATAACTGGTTTTGAGGCGGGGGGTGATGATTACCTTACAAAGCCATTTAGCATACAAGAATTTCAGCTCAGGGTAAAGGCTCTTCTTAGAAGGGTTCAAGGGGTCAAAACAGAAGATGAAAAAGTATACAACATTGGTTTGTATACCTATGACAAAGAGAATCAGGTTTTAACCATTTCTGGTAAGGAAAAAACATTAACGAAAAAGGAAGCACAAATATTACGTCTGCTNTATAAGTATAAAAATCAAGTTATTTCTCGCGAAATTATTTTAAAAGGTGTTTGGGGTCAAGACGACTATTTTGTAGGTAGAAGCCTTGACGTATTCATAACAAAGCTNAGGAAATATTTTGCGGAGGACCCAAGAATCGTGATTTCAAATTTGCATGGAGTTGGTTTTAAGTTTGAAATTCCTGAATAATGCANCCAATCATTTTACATATTGAAACTGCTACAAAAGTTTGCTCTGTTGCCGTATCTCAANGAGGTTCCTTGTTGGCCTTGATTGATAANGAGACAGATAATTATATTCATGGAGAATCTTTGACCTTGTTTATTTTGGAGGTCTTGAAAAAGNCCAATTTGAAAGAAACAGATTTAAACGCAATTTCAGTTTCTATTGGTCCTGGATCATACACCGGACTGAGAATAGGTTTGTCTACGGCAAAAGGATTATGTTTCGGATTAGATATTCCTATAATTTGTATTCCAACTTTAGACAGCCTATTGGCACAAGGACATNTGAAACACCCTGATCGAATTATTTGCGGGATGCTTGATGCCCGAAGAATGGAAGTGTACACAAAATCCAACAATTCTGAGGGTTCAGTAATTCNAGAGCTTCAAGCTTTAGTGATTGAAGAGGATACCTTTTTAAATGATGAACCTTTTGTCTATTTTGGTGATGGTGCACAAAAGCTACAAACCCTCTGGGGAAATAGAGAAGCGACCTTTGATCCATCTATAAAAATAAGTGCCACTGGTCAAANTGAGCTTGCATTGACGAGATATCTGAATCAAACCTTTGACAATCTTTCTTCTTGCAAACCGCTCTATTTGAAACAATTTGGAATTAANACTTAAATAATTATCGTAGCTACTTTTTTTGAAAATAAATGTGTTTTGACTGCTTAAATTTAGTTACTATCTTAACTTTGTATTAAAGTAGTCTGAAATGGTTGACCAAATTCAAAATCGTATTTCTGAAATTTCAGAAAAAGTTAGCGTGCTTGTTCAAGCTCTANCGGCGCTTAAAATCGAGAATNAAAATCTTGCTCAACAACTTCGAATGAAGGAGGATGAGCTAACGAATTTAGGCAANAAGCATCGCCAAGANNTAGAATCATCAATTCTGGCTACAAAAAAACATGTTACCGAGTCTAGCTCCAAAAACTTAGAGGAAAAGAACAAGGAGATAGATGCACTAGTGAAAGAAATTGAAATCTGTATAGAAGAGCTTAAAAATTAACAATGGCTAAGATATCCTTAAAAGTAAATATCGCAGGTAGGAGCTACCCNTTGACAATTAATGAAAATGAAAAGGAAGGTGTATTGGCTGCTGTGGAAAATATTAACTCGGCCATTGAACACTTGAAAAAGAATTATGCCGTGAAAGATCCTCAGGATTTAATTGCAATGACAGCCCTTCAATTGATTATAAAGAAAGATTCAAACCAGAATTCATCAAATAATACTGCTCAAGATTTAGGACCTATAGACCANGCCCTTCAGTCTCTTTCGAAGCAACTTGATGAAGCCAATAGTAAAGCTTAGTGTAGGGTAACACGATTATTAACTTTAATTGTGTAGAAATGGAAATAGTATATATTGTTGGTGGCCTTGCAGTAGGTCTTGGATTAGGCCTATTCGTCCAAAAAATGCTCCTTAAAAGTAAAGCTGAAAGAATTATTAGCGATGCAGAATTCAAAGCAGAGTCCATNAAAAAGGATAAAATGTTTCAGGCAAAAGAAAGGTTTCTTAAGCTAAAGCAGGAGCATGAAGCAAAAGTCAAAGAACGTGAAAGACGCATGCAATCCACTGAAGATAGAGCCAAAGCAAAAGAAAATAAATTAGAGCACAAGCTNNCTGATTTGCAGCGTAAGGAAAAGGAAATTGAAAAAATAAAATCTGATTATGATGTCAAATATAAAGGCATTGAAATTAGAATGAAAGAGCTAGACAAGACACAAGAAAAAAGAGTTCAGGAATTGTCTAAAATAAGTGGCATGTCTGCNGATGATGCAAAAGAGTCGCTAATGACTGCGCTCGTGGACGAGGCAAAGACTGCAGCGATGGTTCAAATCAAAGAAATTACTGAGGAAGCTAAGCTAAACGCTAATAAAGAGGCGCGTAAAATTGTAATTCAATCTATACAACGTGTAGCTACNGAGCAAGCCATTGAAAATGCGGTCTCGGTTTTTAATATTGACTCTGATGAAATCAAGGGAAGGATCATTGGTCGTGAGGGACGAAATATTCGTGCTTTGGAGGCCGCAACCGGCGTAGAGATTATTGTTGACGATACACCTGAAGCCATTATGCTTTCTTGTTTTGATCCAGTACGGAGAGAGATTGCACGTTTGGCATTGCATCAACTGGTCACTGATGGAAGAATTCACCCTGCCCGTATTGAAGAAATTGTTTCAAAGACCAGCAAACAACTTGACGAGGAAATAGCTGAAACCGGTAAAAGAACATGTATTGATCTTGGCATCCATGGGCTGCACCCGGAACTAATGAAAATGGTAGGTCGAATGAAGTATAGATCTTCTTATGGCCAAAATCTATTGAAGCACTCCAGAGAAGTAGCGAATTTATGNGCTACTATGGCTTCTGAGCTTGGTTTAAACCCTAAAATAGCCAAACGAGCAGGTCTATTACACGATATAGGAAAAGTTCCGGAAGACGAACCTGAATTGCCTCACGCAATTCTAGGAATGAAGCTTGCCGAAAAATACGGCGAGAAACCAGATGTCCTAAATGCCATTGGTGCCCATCATGATGAGATTGAAATGACGACACTTATTTCTCCTATNGTACAGGTTTGTGATGCAGTGTCAGGTGCGNGACCAGGAGCCAGGAGAGAAATTGTTGAAGCCTATGTGAAACGTATTAAGGATCTAGAAGCTTTGGCGATGTCTTTNGATGGGGTTGCTAGTGCATATGCTATTCAGGCTGGACGTGAATTAAGAGTTATGGTCGAGTCTGATCGTGTTTCAGATNAAAAGGCAGAAGAGTTATCCTTCCAAATTTCAGAGAAAATTCAGACTGAGATGACCTANCCTGGTCAAGTTCGAATTACTGTTATTCGCGAGAAAAGGGCNGTCAATTACGCTAAGTAAAGTAAATAAAACAGGTATGTTGTCTCATGCTTGNNGATTACAAGTACTTTTAGGGTGTNAAAATTTGAATTTGATGAAGCCCTTGGTTTTTCTTTTAATGCTATTACAGTTTGGATTGAACTCTTTCAGTCAATCAGCAATTGATAGAATTGAAAACAGTCCCTATCCTTCGAGTTCCCAGCCGGACACACTCTATGTTTTTACGGATGATCTTTTTACACATTCAGAGCTTTTGCTCTTACAAAGTATTCAGGGCCTATGCGCCAAAACAGATCCAAAAATATATCGGGANAAAGGGAGCGGTAGCTCNATATGGATTGACGATATAGAGACGNTTTATGGGGTTNATGTTTCCGGTGAAATGGATGGGAATATTGATACTGTACTATCACTTGTTCCAGGNAATGTTGCGGNCTATATANTATGCAATATTGACGATAATTCAAGTAATGTTGCCAATTCGTTATGCGGACCCTTAAATGCCTTGGCTGTGACAACAGAGCTTCAAGCTTTAATCGAGAGCAGAGGGTATAGTCAAATTTTAGATGTTCGAGATAAGGATGAGCAGTGGGCAATTGATAACTACGCTTCATTGATGGATGATCATATTATTACATATCAGCGAGAGGATAAATGTTTGTTTCTAGGAGATTATTCCATACTTTCGAACGCNTTACATTTCTATGATGACATTCATAGTGCTACCANTGAAAATGCGTTTGCCCGAATGAACCCTAATTCTGTTCTTTTTGGATGGGGAGATGATGAGTATCAAACAGTAGCAAAAGCGTCTGAATATTCAATTGGCGTGCACCCTGCTGATTGGGGATTTAATATTTCTACACTCACTAATTTTAATGCACAAACGAAACAGCATGTCAGCGCTGAGGAACCTGCAATTGAAGAAAACACGCATACGGTTTGTTTTTTAATGTCGGATGGCGATAACATTCAATGGATGCTCAATTTGTTTGCTGAAGACAGTCGCTGGTTTGGTTCAGACAATAGAGGTTTAATGGATATTGGTTGGACGATTCCTCCATCTCTTTCTGAGATCGCACCTACTGTTATGGCTAAAATATATTCGATGGCTGCCTCAACAGACTTAGGCAAAGATTATTTTGTTGCCGGTCCTTCCGGACACACCTATCACTTCCCAGAATTGTTTCCTGANCTAGAGGCCTCTTGCACATTAATGAACGGATACCTGGAGAAGTCTGATCTCAGTATCGTTAATATTCTAGGTAATGCATACAANGATTCTGTTTATCAGCCAGAGCTAANAGAATACCTTAGGCAAGAACAGGTTGATGGTTTATTTTATTATGATTATTCCAATTATAGCAGGATGAAAGGAAGTATGGACTGTTATGGTTTGAAGCCAGTTATATCTGCAAAATATAATCTTTGGGGTGGTTTTGAAACAGGNGAGAGTCTTGCTGAAAAATTAAATGCAGGCTTAAAAGACCCATATTCCGTTGATGGATATNCTTTGGTTGCTGTGCATGCTTGGTCGAATTCAGTGGATAGTCTTTTGTATGTGAATTCACTTTTGGATGATGGTGTNAGGGTTGTAGCACCCGATGAATTTGTTTCATTAATTAGTGAGGCGATTTGTGGCCAGAAACATCATGACGAAATTCACTTAGAGGCCTTTCCAAATCCCTTTTATGATGCTATTAGACTGANTGTTGACGGTTATCTATCTGATGATTTTAATATTTATATGGAGGATTTGAATGGGAAAGTAGTTCCAATGGAAATGACCCAAATAGAAACGTTCAATGGTTGGATTTTTGATTTGAATTTACCCGCTCTTGGCACTGGTTCATATCTCCTTCATTTCTCAACACCAGATGGGGATCGTATTGTAAAGGTATTTAAATATGATTAAGGGTCTTTTTCTAGCTCACGTTCTGGTGAGGGTTCCACAAATACCTTGAACCTTACCAATTCCCTTTGTCGCCTACTATTGGTATTTAAATAAATGAGTCTATTCTGCGAATAGTATTTTCCTTTTGTATCAAAAACAACTTTAACGATTCCAAAATGTCCAGGAAGAATTTTATCTACAGGAAGGATTACTTCGGTGCATGAGCATTCAGTTTCCGCTGAATATATTTCTAAAGGGGNCTTCCCTGTATTTTTAACCTCATAGCTAAANTTAAGAACCTCGCCTTCCTGAGTAGGAGGGAATTTTATCGTTTTGTATTTCACAGAAAAAACCGCCGATTGTCCAAAAACAACGGCGGTATTGATTATTATAAATAAAAGAATTGTATTTCTCAAATTACATTTTTGCAGGGGCACCTGAACTATTTACAGGNGCACCGCTTTTAGGCGCTTGTCCCACCTCTCCTTTAATTCTAAGAACTTTAGTCGAAGCATTTACAGCNTTGGAAGTAATGGTAACACTTTTATTGATTGGCCCAGGTCTTTTGGTATCATATTTCACCTTGATATTTCCNGTAGCTCCTGGTGCAATCGGTTCTTTTGGCCAAGTTGGAACAGTACATCCACAAGATCCTTTAGAATTAGAAATAATCAAAGGCTGGTCTCCTGTGTTTTTGAATTCAAACATGCAGTACGGGTCACCNTTATATTTGATTTTACCATAGTCATGTACTTCTTTGGTNAATTCGATTTTCGCACCATTTTGAACTTCAGTTTGTGCTTTGACATTCATAGCGAGCGCGCCAATGAATAGGATAGATAGGATAAGTAATTTTTTCATTTTATGTTTTTTTATACTCCCAAAATACGAAGAAGACTTGTGAGGAAAAAAAAATTAACAGAACATTAACAATACANGTTAATTTTCATTTTGGGCTTTGTGAAAGGCACAGCTCTCGCATGATTCACTTTTATTAAAGAGTCTAAAGATTTTCATTACAGCAAATGACACTGCTCCAAGAATTAAAACGCCGACAAATATTTCCTGTATCATGGATTCAAAGTTACTTTTTATTAACGCAAAAACAAAAAGGTAATCCATGAAAAGGTATATGCCATAACACCCATAAATAAGAGCTGGATCAGTGGCCACTTCCAAGAACGTGTTTCCCGTTTTACTACAGCCAAAGTTGACATACACTGCATTGCGAAGACATAAAATACCATTAAGGATACCCCCGAAGCAAATGAATAGGTCGGTGTACCATCTGGACGTCTTTCGTTTTTCATCGATTCTAATAAACGTTTTGGGTCATCGCCTGCGTCTTGAACAGCATATATAGTCGATAATGAGCCCACGAAAACTTCTCGAGCGGCAAAGGAGGTTAATAGTGATATCCCAATTTTCCAATCGTAACCTAAAGGTTCGATGGCAGGTTCAATAAATTTACCAAGATGCCCTATGTATGAGTTTTCTAAATTAGAGGAAGAAGTCATACTTGCTTTTGTTTCTTCAGAGGCCATTTGATATGCGTCAGATGAAATGACAGAAAATCTCGAGTTTTTTATTTTTTCCCCAGGTCCATAACTTGCTAAAAACCAAAGAATAATTGATATTGAAATGATGATCTTTCCCGTATCAAATAAAAAGATTTTAATTTTTTCTAAAACACCAATAAACACATTTCCCCATCTCGGAGGTTTTAAGGTAGGTAGTTCTAGAAGCATGAATCCTTTTGATTTATTTTTGATGAGTAGCTTCAGAATTAAAGCAACAAGGAATGCACCTATAATACCCATCAAATAAAGGCCAAATAAAACGATTCCTTGAATGTTTAAGAAGCCAAAAAGATACCCTTCAGGAATGACTAACGCAATCAACAATGTATATACCGGTATTCGGGCGCTGCAACTCATCAAAGGTGCTACTAATATTGTAATGAGCCGTTCTTTCCAATTGCCTATCGTCCTCGCAGACATCACACCTGGTATGGCACACGCCAAGCTAGACATCAATGGAACAACACTTTTACCATTAAGGCCTATTGGTCTCATAAGTCGGTCCATAATAAAAACGACCCTTGACAAGTAGCCTGTTTCTTCAAGTATGCCAATGAAAAAAAAAAGCAATGCGATTTGTGGAACAAAAATGACAACACCACCAACCCCTGGAATAATTCCTTCACTTATTAAATCTGTTAAAACCCCCTCAGGCATGTTGCTTGAATACCAATGTGAAAGCATTCCAAAAGCACCGTCAATGAAATCCATCGGATAACTAGCGAATGAAAAAATAAATTGAAACATAACCATAAGAATGGTTAAAAAAAACAGGTATCCTGATACAGGGTGAACAAAGAATTGATCGAGTCGTGAACCTTGCTTTTTTTCATTTTGGGTTTGAACTTCGTTTACAAGGGTTTCAATTTTGTCTTTACGGGCTCTAGCATTTTTTCGTCTCTCCTTTTCTGTCAATTCGTCGCCGAGAGCAAGATCGTCTTGTAAGAAGAAATTACCATTACGAGTTTTGGGTTTATCAATTGCTGCTAAAATTCTTTCTTTACCGATACCGACCCTTGCGTTTGTTGTAACGATATTGATATCCGGAAACTTCTTTTGTAAAGCCTCTACATCTGTGATGATCCCTTTTTTATTTGATAAATCCGACATATTTAGGACCAAAATAGTTGGCAATTGCAATTCATATAATTGGGTAAAGAGAAATAAATTATTTTCTAAACGCGATGAATCTAACACAGCAATAATGAGATCGGGAAAATCTTTACTATCTTTTTTTCTTAATATGTTGGCAACAACCTCTTCGTCTAAGCTGCGAGGGGTAAGGCTATATGTCCCAGGAAAGTCAACGATATCATAGCGTTGTTCATTATTTGTGAAAGAACCAGATTTTTTTTCAACGGTTACGCCTGGGAAATTCCCTATTTGTTGCCTTAATCCGGTGAGCAGGTTGAAGATAGAGCTTTTTCCAGTATTTGGATTTCCTAAAAGGGCGATTTTCATTTGTCTAACAATTTACTTTTGGTCCGCCTTTTTTACTAATATTTTTTTGGCGATAGACTTTCTAATTGATAGTATAAAGCCTTTTATGTCGATTGCTATTGGATCTCCAAGAGGTGCGATTAAAACTACTTTAGTCTTTAAATTCTCTGTTAATCCCATCTCAATGAGCTTGGTTGCAATAAAGTCGTCTGAAATAGAAAGTATTTCAATTTCTTCTCCAATTGCGCAGTCTGCTAGGTTTGTTTGCATAGAATCAGCAAATATAAGTCTATATATAAATATTTTATATACCTAATAAAAGGTATTTTAGGAACCCAAAACGAATCTTGCTGTCCTTCTTGTTCTTTGGTGAAGTAGGATTTTTTTCCCTTTACAAACAAATTCATTTGTTTTTTGATCATAGTGCCGAACTGTTACAAGTTCGAGGTCAGTATTGTATTTTACTTCATAGGATGGACTCAGTTGCTCAATAATAGAATTGATTTTGCTGGCGTTGTGGTCTACTAAAAATGAGAAGCTCAATGCTGAGTTCTGCATGATATTTATTTCTGCTTTAGCCTTTGAAAGTTTAAGGAATATGTCACTTAGATTGGCTTCAATCAAAAACGAAAAGTCTTTAGGTGTGATTGAAAAAAGTACCTGATTTTTTTTAAAAATAAAGGATGGAATCATGTGGTCATTTGATGTGTCAACATCGATTGTCGTTCCCTCATCTTTAGGATTCATAAATGACTTAACATAAAGCGGTATCTGCTTATTCTGAAGAGGTTTGAGTGTCTTAGGATGAATTACACTTGCCCCGTAATAGGAGAGTTCAATGGCTTCTCTGAATGATATGCGATCTAATTTCTGCGTATTCTCGAAAAATTTGGGGTCTGCATTTAGCATTCCGGGTACATCTTTCCAAATTGTTACAGATTCGGCATCCAATGCATGTGCGAAAATACCGGCGCTGTAATCTGAACCTTCTCTTCCCAATGTAGTGGTCTCTTCTAAAGCGTTGGAGGAGATAAATCCTTGTGTGACAATAATTCTATTCAAATCTAATTCTTCCTGGCAGTGATTTTTTATCAATGCAATGGATTTTGGCCAATCCACATTCGCCCTTTGAAATTGATCATCTGTTTTAATCAACTTTCGGGCATCCGACCATAGGCTTTTATTTAAATCTTGTCTTATTTTGAACTGAAGGATCATACTAGATAAATGCTCTCCAAATGAAACAAAGGAGTCATAACGCTGACCTCTGGATTTGTCACTTTTTTCATTGTAAAAGTCAATTATTTCATCAAAGACGAGGTTTATTTTATTTTTGATGGTTTCATAAACATCATCTGAAAAAAGTGCTTTTACAATTTCAATATGGAAGGCATGAAGTGCTTCTTTTCGGGAAATGAACAAGTCCTTTTCCTGATTTAGGGCAGCATCAAATAAACTTTCTAGCTGATTTGTGGTTTTACCCATTGCCGATACCACAACTACGATTTTTCGATCCGCATATAGCTTTAAAATATCGATCACATTATCTATGGCTGCAGCACTTTTTACAGACGCTCCTCCAAACTTAAAAACGAGAATCGATTCGTTCGTTGGCTTCATTAATCTAATTTATCTGTTAAGCTGTTGAGCTCTTTTTTAGCAGATTTACCTGCATAAAGTGCATTGTAAACAAATTCTAATATCGGCATATCCACGTCAAATTCTTTTTTGATGGTATGTAAAGATTTAACTGCATAATAGCCCTCTGCTACCATATTCATTTCTAGTTGGGCTGCTTTTACCGAATACCCCTTTCCTATCATGAAACCAAAAGTTCTATTTCTTGAGAATTTAGAATAGGCTGTAACCAAAAGATCTCCTAAATAAGCACTTGTTTTGGTGTCTCTATGTATCGGATGTAAAGCATCTATAAAGCTTTCTATCTCCCGAATTGAATTAGAAATTAATACCGCCTGAAAGTTATCTCCATATCCGAGGCCTGCTGATATACCTGTAGCAAGTGCGTAAACATTCTTTAGGATTGCAGAGAATTCGGTACCAAATAAGTCGTCAGATACCGAAGCTCTGATGTATCTACATTCTAATTTCTTGGCCATTTCACGCGCTACGGTCAATTCGGAACAAGCCACTGTTAAATAGGAAAGCCTTTCCATTGCTACCTCTTCTGCGTGACAAGGACCGCAAATAATACCAATTTTCGAATAAGGTATTCCAAAGTTCTTATGCAAGTAACGCGCCGGAATCACATTCATTTCGGGGATCATTCCTTTTAATGCGGAGAAAACAACTTTATCTTGAAATGAGGTATTTGTTATGTCCTTAAAAGTTTCATGAACAAAAGCAGAAGGGACAGCTATTACAATTGTTTTTGCTTCTTTGATTAGTGCATTTAGATCTGAGGAAATGGTTATGTTTTGCGTATTGAATTCGGCGGACTGAAGGTATTTTGGATTATGCGAATGCAGCTTCAAGTGCTCAATTGCAGCTTCGTCCCGCATCCACCAAGATACATTATTTTGATTCTGGCTTAGAATCTTAATAAGTGCAGTAGCCCAGCTTCCACCGCCAATAATGAGGATACGTGAATTACGACCTGTTTCCATGCTGTAAAATTAGTATAATCTTGAAAGGAAGACTTTAATTAAAATTGATTAGCGCTCCGGCTTTTAATGATTCTGTAAGTTCGTCGCGCATTTTTTCAAGTTTTAATTTTGAATGCGGATCACCGCCATAGGCTAAATCTTTTAGCTTGTAATACCTGTCAATTGAACGCCCAAATACATCCTGTTCAAGCTTCCCTTTGATCTCCATTATTTTTGAATTCACGCCAATTAGGTAATGCTCGATCTCACCAAGACGCGTTTTTTCCTCTGTATCTAGCTCATCTTTTTTCAAGAGGGAATGATAATGGGGAAGTAGCTGATTTAGTAGTGTGATAAATCGCTCTAATTCTTCATCCAACTCTTCTCTATTTTCTCCAAGTTCGTCCATAGCATGGTACTTAAGTACTTAAATTTAAAGATTTACATGGCGAATAAAATCAACGAAAATAATTTTTACCATACTAGATTGTTAATATCTATTCGATTGGTCTTACATTTACAGTACTTAATTTCTTTAAAAACCTATAAATTAAAACACCTATGTTGTTAAATTGGAAATCACTTATTACTGTTTATTCTATTGTTTTACTCGCTATCACCGGCTTTTCTCAGGTCGAAACACCTCAACTTAGTCCGAGATGTAATTTCACACAGACAGTTGGCTTAACAGATATAGCCATTGACTATTCACGTCCTTCCAAAAGAAACCGCATTGTATTTGGGAATGTTGTACCGTATAATAAAGTATGGCGTTTGGGCGCAAATAAAAATTCAACAATCAATATTTCAGACGATATTTATTTTGGTGCGGATACCCTATTTAAGGGTGAATATGCATTGTTTGCAATCCCTGGCGAGCAAAGTTGGGAGCTTGTTTTTTATAAAGAAACAAGTAATTGGGGAACACCTGATACTTGGGACGAATCAAAAGTAGCCTGCAGATTAAAGTCTCAAATAACCCCTTTGACATCTCCATTAGAAACCATGACGATTGCCATTGATGATATTGGTACGAAATCCGCAACACTAAACATTGCTTGGGACCAGGTAAAGGTTTCTTATCCATTTGCACTTCAAACGGAGGACCAAGTCGTAAAAAATATAGCATCAGTGATGTCTGGTCCAAGCGCATCTGATTATTACAAATCAGCAAAATATTATTTAACCGAAGGTTTGGATGCAGAAAAAGCATTGGTTTGGATTACAAAAGCCATTGAGATGCGTGGAGAATCTGCTTATTGGATGACAAGGGTTCAAGCAGAGCTATATGCAAATCTTGGAAAATACGATCAAGCAATTGAAGCTGCAAAGCGATCTTTAGAAGCTGCAAAAAAATCCGATAGTTCTCGATACATAGACATGAATGAAAAGTCTATTATTGAATGGACAAAAAAGAAATAATACGTGCTGAAAAAATACAAGTACCATCTTTTACTCCATTTCATTATTTTCCTTTGGGGTTTTACAGGTATTTTAGGAAAGCTTATTGATTTAGAGGCCTTATATATTGTTTGGTATCGAGTGGGTATTGCGTCATTTGTTATATTTCTATACCTCCTTTATAAAAAGAGGTCTTTGCGCATCCCGAAATCTCAGCTTCTGAAGGTTTCCTTTGTTGGTTTTGTGGTAGCTGCACATTGGGTTACTTTTTATACTTCAATTCAACTATCTACTGCCTCCCTTGGTATATTGTGCCTTTCGACGACTACACTTCACGTTGCTTGGTTGGAGCCAATCATTATGAAGAAGAAATTTTCATGGACAGAATTTCTTCTTGGCCTTCTAGTCGTAGGCGGAATTTATTTTGTTTCGGGAGATTTTTCTACCGATGAATATTGGGCTGTATTGGCCGGGGGAGTCTCTGCTTTTTTAGCTGCATTTTTTGCCGTATCGAATGCGAAATTTGTGGAAGAAATGCCATCTACCCACATCAGTATGTATGAGCTTGCCATGGGTTTTGTTGGCTTGACCATTTTCATGGCTTTTACTCATAAGCTCGACCCGTCTATGTTTTCGATGTCTATGTCCGACTTCTATTGGCTTTTGTTTTTAGCGATTATTTGTACATCATTTGCTTTTTTGGTGACCATAGATATCGTGAAAAGGCTTGGCGCATTTACGGTTTCCTTAAGCATCAATCTCGAACCCGTTTACACTATTATCTTGGCTATTTTTATTTTAAAAGAGCACGAGCAGCTTGGCTCCAATTTTTACATCGGATCAATCTTAATCATTCTTGTGGTCATTGCAAACGGCGTAATTAAAAATCAACAAAAGAAAAAAACAGTGCGATCTCTACATTAACAAAACCAAAGAATGAAAGCAGCTCCAATCACGAACAGAATTGATTCGCTAGACCTAATTAGAGGGGTCGCCATACTTGGTATTCTTATAATGAATATTACTTCTTTTTCGCAAATAGGTATGGCATATCTCAACCCTAAGCTAGGCGCTGGCATTGATGGTATCAATGGATGGATTTATTCCTTTGCTTTCCTTTTTGCCGATATGCGTTTCATGAGTATGTTCTCCGTATTATTTGGTACCGGTATGATGTTATTTGTTCAAAATATTGAGCAGAAAGAATTGAAACCCTTTAAGTACCACTATAAAAGAATGTTCTTATTGTTGGGTTTTGGTCTCATTCATGCACACCTAATTTGGATGGGGGATATTTTGGTTCCCTATGCAATTTGTGGATGTTTGGTTTTTCTTATTCGAAATTGGAGCTCAAAGGCCCTGGTGACTGTGGCTTCTGTTCTTTTTATGATTCCAGTTGTTATGAACTTGTTGATCTATTGTACATTGTCTCCCAGAGAATTAGGTGAAATTTATGGTGGAATCTGGAATGCTGAATCAAGCAACGAAATTCAAGCGTATCAAAGCTCCTACCTTGGGCAAATGGAAGCAAGATCGCAAGGGGCCTATTACCTTGAGACATCCCAGTTCCTTTCAGAAGGTCTATGGCGCTATTCTGCGATGATGATTACAGGTATTCTTCTCTTTCGATTGGAATGGTTCAAAGCAATTAAAGGTGGGGCTTATTATTTGCGTTTTGGGCTCGTGTTTTTAATTACAGGTTTAGTTATTTCCGCTTCTGGTTTGTATCTCTCCTATGAGCGGCTATGGGAGGGAGCTTGGTGCATGACAGTGGGACATCAATTCACCTATATCGCCTCTTTTTTCATGGCTTTATCATACATCTCTATTTTGGTTTTTTGGTCAACAGTTAGCCGTGGTCGTCGCTTGCAAGATCTCCTTAAAAAAGTGGGTCGCATGGCCTTTACTAATTATATATTCAGCTCTGTCGTTTGTACCTTTATTTTTTATGGACACGGTCTAGGTTATTTTGCGCAATTCAATCGTCTAGAGCAATGGGGTGTTGTTGTATTTGTTTGGCTGCTTATTTTACTTCTATCAAACTGGGTGATGAAACGTTACAAACAAGGTCCTCTTGAGTTTATATGGCGTAAAGGAACTTATTTTTAAGCAAAATCATCGAACTTCCTAATGTTGAGTTTGTTGTCTTTGACAATACCTTATGTATACCTTTATGGATTTATAGAATTCCTTAATTTTGTACAACTTTTAAATGAAGAGATGATTAAAACAGATATTATCATAATCGGAGCGGGCCCTGTTGGTTTATTTACAATTTTTGAAGCAGGTCTTTTAAAACTGAAGTGTCATTTGATTGACTCACTTCCCATTCCGGGTGGGCAATGTGCTGAAATCTATCCGAAGAAACCTATTTATGATATCCCAGGCTTCCCATCTGTGCTAGCCGGTGAGCTTGTGGATAACCTTATGGTTCAGGCTGAACCCTTTAAGCCCGGCTTTACTTTGGGTGATGCGGCGGTTTCTATTGATAAGCAAGATGATGATTCTTTTATTGTCACGACCAAAAGTGGCGTGAAGCACGCTGCACCTGTAGTTATGATTGCAGGAGGTCTTGGTGTTTTTCAGCCAAGAAAACCACCTATTTCCAATATCAATGATTTTGAAGACAAAGGAGTAGAATATATTATAAAGGACCCTGAGTTTTACAGAGGTAAAAAATGTGTGATTGCCGGAGGAGGCGATTCGGCCCTTGATTGGTCTATTTTTTTGGCTGAAAAGAAAATTGCCAAAGAGGTTGTATTGGTCCACCGAAGTAGCTCTTTTAGAGGACATCTTGATTCGGTGCAACGGGTCATTGATTTAGCGGATCAAAAACAAATAAAATTGGTCACGGAAGCCGAGGTTATTGGCTTGAATGGTGGATCAAAACTAGAAAGTGTGACCATAAAGCACCAAAAGGAAGGTAGCTTTGAGGAGTCGACAGACCATTTTATACCCCTATTTGGTTTAAAACCATCACTAGGACCTATCGCGGATTGGGGATTGGAGATTGAAAAAAACGCAATTAAGGTCGATACAACAGATTATTCAACGAATATCCCGGGTATTTATGCGATAGGTGACGTAAACATTTATACCAATAAGCTCAAACTTATATTGTGCGGGTTTCATGAAGGGACACTTGCCGTTCAATCTGCTTTTGCTCGGATTCATCCAGATAAGAAAAACATATTGAAGTATACAACCGTGAATGGGGTTCAAGGATTTTAAAATTTTGAATTCCCTATCTTTAGCCTCTTAGATAAATACCTATGGGTCGCTATTCTCTTAATACATTAATTCTATTTGGTGTTTTATCCATTGCCAGTATTCTTGTTGTGCAATTGGTATGGGTCCGCAAGACCATGGAGCTTCAGAACATCAACATTGCAATTCAAGAGAAAGAAGATAGTCTTAATATCAAGGAGTTTTCGGAGCAAAGTCACGTTGCATTAAGAAATGTATTAGAGCAAATTAATACGAATCTTGCCGATAGCTCAGAGTTATATGGTGCGGTGAAGCAAATTCGTTCTAATCGATTTATGGTTGATATCAACGAAGAACTTCAACCGTATTACCTTGAGACACTCTTAAAAAAGTCCTTTTATGCTCAGAACATCGATCAGGATTTTGTCTATGGAATTTATGATTGTTTTACGGATTCTATTGTTTATGGAAATTTAATTAAGTTTTCAAAGGAGTCCTTATATGAACCCTCCTCTAAAAACCAGGAAGGCATTACTTCTGAAAATGTTACCATTCGAAATGACGGTCATTATTTCACCGTTTTTTTTCCAAATATCAGAGCGGAACCAATCGTGCCAGTTAAGTTTATATCTCCCTGGATTTATATCGGCATAATTGTCTTATTGGTCGCCTTCTTTTTTATGTACTCTCTTGTAATTATTTTTCGACAGAGAAAATTATCAGAGGTAAAGAATGATTTCATCAATAACATGACCCATGAGCTAAAAACACCTATTTCAACCATTAGTTTATCCTCTGAAATGTTGTTGCAAGATTCGGGAACTTCTTCTGAAAAGGTCACTAAATATGCGGGAATCATCTATGAGGAAAATAAGCGATTGGAGCAGCAAGTTGAGCGGGTTCTTAATGTTGCAAAACTTGATAAGAATGAACTTGTCTTAAATAAAGAAGAATTCGATTTACAAGAACTTTTGGGTCAGTTAAAGGAGAATTTTGAAGCATTTCAATCTGAAACAACTAGTACATTGAAATTAGATCTGTCCGAGACCTCTCATATCCTTTTAGCAGATCCCGTTCACCTCACTAATGTCTTGTATAATCTTATGGACAACGCTGTGAAGTATAGCGAAGGAGATATTCAAATTTCAATTAAAACAAAGGTTTCCTCGCCATATCTTGTCATTGAATTCTCAGATAAGGGGATTGGTATTAGCAAAGAACATCAAAAAGCAATTTTTGATAAATTTTATAGAGTCCCAACGGGAAATGTGCATAATGTCAAAGGGTTTGGACTTGGTTTATACTATGTGAAGCTTATTATTGAAGGTCACAAGGGTAAGATTTCCGTTAATAGCACAATAGGAGAGGGCACTACCTTTACGTTGAAGCTTCCTTTATAACGCTTTTTTGAGTATACAATCTGGCTGAGGAAAAAGTCCTTTTCGCAGCATTTCTCTGTTTTTGCCATTCAAGCTGAAAGATTCTTCAAGATCAGAGTAGGGCATGTCGACAGTAATTATATAGCTTCTTCTGTCGAGCTTTTTTATTCGATATGCTGTCGTATATTCCTTCGATCCAATCTTTAGCAATAGGTTTTCTTTATTCAAGTTAATTGAAATAGGGCAGGCTTCAACTGTCAGTAATTCCTGACCACTATTGATCTTATAGGATTCTATTGTGCCTGCATAGCGACCAAGATCCTTCTTTTTAATTTGTGCATTTAAGCCAAATGAGCAGATAAGAATGAAGCCAAGCAAAACCATTTTCATAGAATTAAAATTAATACAATTCTGCGTCTTTTAATAGTTATTAACTTGTTAAAAAATCCTTGTCCTAACCTGAGAATTCTGTGCTAAAAAATTCTATTTTTGAAACATGAGACAATACCATGATTTGCTCCAGCACATTTTAGATAATGGAACAACAAAAGAGGATAGAACGGGAACCGGTACAATTTCTGTTTTCGGCTACCAGATGCGTTATGATTTAAATGAGGGATTTCCTTGTGTGACGACGAAAAAGCTCCATTTGCGTTCAATCATTCATGAACTGCTGTGGTTTCTTAAAGGAGATACCAATATTGCTTATTTAAAAGACAACAAGGTTTCTATTTGGGATGAGTGGGCTGATGAAAATGGAGATTTGGGTCCTGTTTACGGATCCCAATGGCGCAGCTGGCCTACAGGTAATGGAGAGAGCATTGATCAAATCAAACAAATATTAAAACAAATAAAAGAGACCCCTGATTCGAGAAGAATTATTGTCTCGGCCTGGAATGTATCCGAAATACCCCGGATGGCTTTACCTCCGTGTCATGCTTTTTTTCAATTTTATGTGGCAAATAATAAGTTGAGCTGTCAATTGTACCAGAGGAGTGCAGATACCTTTTTGGGAGTACCTTTCAATATAGCGTCTTATGCGCTTTTGACCATGATGATTGCACAGGTGTGTGATTTAGAATTGGGAGATTTTGTTCATACCCTTGGAGATGCACATCTTTATTCCAATCATCTTGAACAGGCAAAGCTTCAGCTAGAAAGAGATTTTAGGCCACTTCCTACAATGAAAATAAATCCTGATGTGAAAGATCTTTTTGAATTCAAGTTTGAAGACTTTGAATTGTTGAACTACGACCCGCATCCTCACATTAAAGCTGCAGTGGCCATATAATGAAGGTTTCTTTGATCGTTGCTATGGATAAGAATCGGGGCATTGGTAAAAACAATGACCTCATGTGGCATTTACCAAATGACATGCGGTTTTTTAAAGAAACTACTGCACATCATCTTGTAGTCATGGGAAGAAAGAATTATGATTCTATACCAGAGAAATATAGACCTCTACCCAATAGAAAGAACATTATTCTTACTCGAAATTCTAGTTTCGAGGCCAAGGACTGTGATGTTTTTAATTCTTTAGGTGATGCGCTCAGCGCATATGCCAATGAGGCTGAAAAAACGATTTTCATTATCGGTGGAGGCCAAATTTATACCCTAGCTCTAGAAGAGGGAGTGGTAGATGAAATGTTTATTACACATATTGATGGAGATTATGACGCAGACACTTTTTTTCCAGAATTTGATAATAGTGAGTGGAGGAAAGAATTGGTGTTCAG
Source organism: Crocinitomicaceae bacterium TMED16 (assembly GCA_002167775.1). GTDB lineage: Bacteria > Bacteroidota > Bacteroidia > Flavobacteriales_D > Crocinitomicaceae > UBA952. Next base: position 86,494 of record NHBV01000012.1, read on the forward strand.
ACAGGAGATAGACGACCGCCACAAAAATAGCTTTGAAGTTTTTCGTTATACGTTCGTTAAATAAAAAACGGCACTTAGTGCGGCTGTTTCAGTCCGCAGTCTATTCTCACTTAGTTCGATTTCAATGTAGCCAGAATGCGTAGCTTGCTCAACCTCTTGTAAAGTAAAATCCCCCTCTGGCCCAATAAGAATGGGAGTAGCTTTTGAAATTGATTTCGCATGTATTTTATTTGTCTTGTAGCAATGACCGATGTAACCATTGGGTACATTTTCAATAAATTTCAAAAAAGGAATAGGGCCTTCGATCTTGGGTAAATAAAACCTTTTTGACTGTTTCAAAGCTGAGACTATTATTTTTTCTAGTCTTTTTTGATTAATTGTTCTGCGTTCACTATTTGTGCAGTTGATTAAAGAAAGCTTTGTTATACCTAGCTCTGTTGCCTTTTCCAGAAACCATTCCAAGCGGTCACTACTTTTCGGAATTGCCATGGCAATGTGGAGCTCTTTCTTTGCGGGTTCGTGATGGGTGCGTTTCATAATCTTGACCTTACACTTTTTATAATGGTCATCAATGATCTTACATTCAAATTGCCCGCCCATTCCGTTCACTAGTTCAATTTCATCTCCATTCACCTTTCTTAATACTTTAATGCAATGTTTTGATTCAAGCTCAGATAGTGTGTATTCGGAATGCTGCATCGTGCAGTCAGGCGCATAGAAAATCATGGGTTCAATAATTTGAAAATCATTTCTTTCATAAGGTCTGCTTGGCTAGAGCTTGTATTGCCATATCCTTTTGATTTGAGATCATATTCTTGCAGCACTTCCATATTAAAAGCGATTTTTTTTGGGCTAAATTTTGCTTTTGCTTTACTGAGCTCTCCTGCAACAAACGGATGTACACGTAGCTCTTTTGCAATCGCTTCTCGAGCAGAAAATTTTAAGAAGTGTATTTTGAGGATATTAGAGAAAAATGTAAAAAGAGAGGAGACAATTTGTGTAAGGTGCACTGCTTTTGGGTTCATCTCAAAATAGTGAATGATTTTATAGGCTTTATGTATGTCTTGAGCTGCAACGGCATTCGTTAATTCAAATAAATTATAGTCCTTAGAAATCCCAATATTTTCCTCAATATGTTTTTCATCTAGTGCCGTTCCTTTTGGATAAATGATACTGAGTTTTTCAACTTCATTGACAATGCGTCCTAGGTCGTTCCCTAAGAATTCATTGAGTAGCATAGTTGCTTTAGAATTCAAACTAAATCCTCTTCCAGTTACATATCGCTGAATCCATTCGTTAAGCTGATATTCTTTAATTTTATCAGAAAGGAAAATTGAACCTTTCTTTACGATGAGCTTCAGAGATTTTTTGCGGGAGTCATACTTTCTGTATTTATGACAAATCACAAATATTGTAGATGGATTGGGATTTTCAAAATAAGGGCAGAGTGCCTCTAACTTTTTAAAATCTTGCGCTTCTTTTAAAACAACCAAGCGTTTTTCACTTCCCATAGGAAATGACTTTAGCTCGTTAATGAGCACATTCAAATCTGTGCTTTTGCCATAAAGAATGCTTTGGTTGAATTCTTTTTCATGGTCTTGAAGAACATTTTTTATGAGTGCATTTGTGATGAGGTCTATGAAATAGGGCTCCTCACCATGGAGGAAATAAATCGTTTTAAAAGATTTATTTTCAATTTCTTTAAGAATTAGCTTTTCATTCATGCCTATTCTCCCAAATTTGTATCAGCTCAATTAAGGTCCGAACTGATTTTTCCATGTCTTGAACAACGACATATTCTTGTCTTGAATGAATGGCCATTTCGCCTGTGAAAATGTTTGGACAAGGCATACCCATGAATGACATTCTTGAGCCATCAGTACCCCCTCGAATGATATTAAATATTGGTTTCACACCAACTTTCTCCATTGCCTGTCCTGCATAATCACAAACTTGAGGGAAGTCATTAAGGATTTCCTTCATGTTTCTGTATTGCTCGAAGATTTCAATATTGTATTCAATTCCCGGGTGATTTTCTGCGATGGATTTCATCGTTTCTGAAATCAACTGTTCATATTCTGCCAGCTTTGCTGTTCGGTGATCCCGAATGATAAACTCGACAGAGGCTTTTTCAAGTGCGCCCTCAATTGCATAAGGATGAATGAATCCCTCTCGGTGTGATGTAGTTTCTGGCGTTAGGGTGTCTTTTGGTAATGAATCTACAAGCAATGCCGCCATTTTAATTGCATTTACCATTTTACCTTTTGCATATCCAGGATGTGCGCTCAATCCATCGATTGTAACTTTTAGGCCATCTGCTGAAAAAGACTCATCTTCAATTGAGCCCTCTGGCCCTCCATCCAATGTGTAACCAAAGTCTGCGTTTAGCTTTTCCATATCAAGGTGGTCTACTCCTTTGCCAATTTCTTCATCAGGAGTAAATAATATTCGGATGTCACCATGTTTTAGTTCTGGGTGCTCTAGCATGTATTGAGCAAAATCCATAATGATTGCTATACCTGCCTTGTCATCAGCTCCAAGAAGGGTTTCACCACTTGCTGTAATAATATCGTCTCCGTACTTACCCTTCAGATAGGTATGCTTTTCTTTGGTCACAACTTGTGATGTGTCATCTGGAAGTATAATAGGTTCACCTTGGTAATTTCTGTGTACGATCGGTTTTACATTCGTACCGATACAATCAGGCGCAGTATCCATGTGAGAACAAAAGCATATGGTGGGTACATTTGATTTTTCAGAATTCGAAGGAATTGTCGCAAAAACATATCCCCATTGATCCATTTCAACATCCGCAGCACCCATTTCTTTCAGCTCATTAACCAATAAACGACCCAGGTCTTTTTGTATTTCTGAGGATGGGAAAGTCGTTGAATTGGGATCCGCTGTTGTATCGATTTTCGCGTATTTAATGAATCGTTTTTCTACGGTATGTTTATACTTCATACCTCAAATATACGAAACCTATCCCTTCAGATTTAATTGCCTTGAATGATGTTTCTTAGAACTGTTAACTCTTCCACTTTCTCTGAGTTTCCTACACGTTGAAAGGATGATATAAGATTGTTGAGCATTCTTTTTATAATGGCTGAATTAGAGCATGGCTCGAAGTATTCTCTGCGGTGAGGAAGTTTCAGTTCATCCAGAAATTGTTTGATCTCGTTGGTGTTGAAAATCACCCCATTCGAAAATGCATTGATGTAGCATAGCACACCGAATTCGTTTTCTTCATTGATCATTGCAACTGACCCTCTCGTATCGATATATGCCAATACAAAGTGATTGGGAAGGTTTACCCCGTAGATGGGAAGGTCCAATGATTGTGCGATGATACTATATAATAGGCATATACTCAAGGGATTTCCTTTCTTGCTTTCTAATACTGTATTGATATATGAATTTACTGGAGAATGGTAGTTTTTACTATCACCATGAAATTTATGAGCCTTGAAGAAGATTCGATTGAAAATTTTCACTTGCTCATAGGCTGTTAAGTGATCATTGAGCTCTAACCAGATATCCTGTCTAATCGTTTGAATAAAGCTTCGTATTGATTCTTCATCCAAACCAGGATATTGGTACTTTGCCACAATGATTGCTCCTTCTAAAAGGTCTTTTTCAGGACAATTATTCCATTTTTCTAGACCCGTCTTGACTTCTTCAAATTGGATGTCATGAATGATGTTTTCAATTCTACTTTGAAAGACCAAACCGTAATAGTCTTCTTCCCAAGATTTTTCAAGGTATGGAATAGCGTTGCTGCCACATTTTATGATTTCATCACGCACATGAAGGAAAACATTTTCATCTGGGTCATCGATTAGTTTAACAAGTGCTGAAATGGAAGGTTTAGCCTTACTCATGTGACAAATATATTGAAGGAGGTCAATCGTTCATCAAGGCACGAAATAGTTTATCAATGCTAAAATGTTAATTGCAGTGTGAAACCATTTTGATTTTATTCCGTTAAACGACATTGTATTTAGATTAACTTTGCTACAGGTTAATAAAGCTAAGGGGACTTCGGTCCCCTTTTTTTATTCATTTCCCGTTAGTATATCTAGTTTTTTTAAGGCAATTTGATTCTCAGGACTTGAAAATGCTGTCTCAATTTTTTGTTTCTCTCTTTTGGTTAAATGCCACGATAAAGAAATCCGTTCATTGTAATCTTCTCTCAAATTAAATGTGATTTTATCTACGGGAAAACTGAAGCTGCTCTTACAAAGCTTGATGAGCTGTTCTTGATCTAAATCCTGTGTTCGTGTAAAATTGGTAAGTAGGTTGCCAAATGGCAGAAAAAGTTTATCGATTAAAGAAACCTCTTTGTATTTTTCATTACTCATGATTCTTTTCGTGTCTCTGATTTCCAGAATAATGATACCTGAGGTATTTTCATCGATCCATTTATTGAGTGCGAAAAGGTAATCTACTGAAACCTTCCCTCCATAGTTGTCTCTGATTCCGGCATCCATGAGCTGTATTTCTGGTTTTGTGGGCATGGCCATCATGGGCATGATCATGGGAAATGTTGCACTAGCCCTTAAAACAGATGAAAATCTAATTTCATTCGGGTTATTCTTTTTGAAAAAGGATTGAAAATCAATGTTCTCATAGCTCGTATTCCGATTATTTCCGATCATGAAACTTAAGTTTTGAGCAGAAATCAACATTCTTCTTCCGTCGTTGACTATGGTAGGGCTAAAAATCATTAGTGGAATGGTACTTGCTTGCTCATGTTTTTCATAGTATCCAAGAGGGTGTTCCAGGTAGTTTTGAAGGTTCTGGTGAAGCTCCTTTTCAAATTCGCTTCCACGCTCTTGGGTATATTTTTTCCCATTGTAAGTAAGCTCCTTGTACCGCATGAAAAGGTCACTTGTTGAAGCTGAGAAAGACAATCTATTCAAAAGATCTTTGCTGAGCCTCGATTTAAAAAAGGAGTTATCTCCACGAAGTGTGTTTAGTTTTTTCCGAAGATTTATTTCACGAAAGTACGCTGCTCCAATCATCCCGCCTGAAGCACCTGTGATCATCTGAAGATGTTTACTCAGCTTTGAATTGAGCTTTTCGTCTGCATTTGAAAGGACGGTAAAGGTCCATAATGCGCTCCTTAAACCTCCACCAGAGGTGTTTACGATGATGAGCTTGGGCTTTTCTTCACCGGTTGATTTTTTCCAATTCTCAAGAATTTCAATAATATTTTTTTCAGAGCTGCTGTCTGACAGCGCAAGCTTGTGGTTCTTTCTAATATTTTCTGGGCTATAGCTTATTTTGCTTTCCTTCTTATAATCAAGACCTAAAGCAAAGCTTGTATAGCGAAAAAGGTCAGCTCTTGAGGAGAGCAATGACATTACAATTACAATAAAGAAAATCAGTGGATAGGTCCATCTATGAAACCATGAATTCAATGCGCCGATCACCATTGATAATATGGTCAGCAGCATCAAAATGCTCATTGCTGCGGGTACCTCAAAAAGAGAATAGTTCCTAAAAAAGCTAAGACTAATGAATGCAGTAATAGTCAGTACTTCAAAAATAAATGCATTGATTCTGGTTTTAGAAAAAACGCCTTCAACAACTCCTTTGTCCAGGTGGGCCACGCTTCTGCTTTTGTGTAGTTTAAAGCTTCGGCCTATATAGTATATAGGGCGTGTTCTTTTTTCTCGAAAGTAGTTGTACCATTTTTGCCCAATCCCTTTGCTTGTGATGGTGGATACAGGATTTGATTCTGTGATTGAGTCATCCGCGTCCTTATTGGTTCTGAGTGGGAAAAAATAAAGAATGCTTAAAAAAATAAAAAGCAAGAACCCGATGAAAAAGGACACATTATAAATGAGGACATCGCTGGTGCTTGCTAGCTCTTCATTCAGCTGAAATAGAGACATCTTCACCAAATAAGTGATGATGTAGCTGAATGGAATCAGGAAATTATTAATGCAAAAACGAAAAAATGGGGTTGAGACAACAACTAAAAATGGAAATCTCGGCCCAAGCTTAATATAGCTGTAGACATTAAATGCCATACAAAAGCCTCCCACAGAGAACCCCAAGAGCGCAAAAGACCATAAACCAACTTCACCGAGGTAGTCTGGTGAGTAAAAAAGGTAGGGAACGCCGAAATTTGAACCAAGTAACCCGAAGAGTATGCTAAAAAGGAGTGCCCAATAGAGTAAACCAAAAAAATTGTATTTAATATGAAATTTCAGTAGTACAAATGGAAAGAAATCCCGAACAAGTTTTAGGTTTTGAAGCATTACTATAAGATACTAAAGAAAAGTCAAATTTAAAAATACCATGGCCTAAAAATTTAGAAGCGATTTGACAATGCTTTCATTGTTTTTAAAAATTCTTCTTGAATCGAATTATTTTCAGCTTTATTGTCTACTATTTTCCAGCTACCATTTACTATTGTTCCCTTATTCATTGTTGGGTCAGAGGCATAAACAAGGGTGTTTGTTAAGTTTTGTTTACCTGTCATACTTATTAGGGGATGCTCAGATGACATTACGAGTGCATTCAGCGGTTTTCCCAATTCAAAATAATCGTTCATTTCATTTCCCATCGCGCGCCTGCCGTTCCGCAATTGAGCTTCAATGGCAAGAGCCCCGTTGTCTCCGGAAGTATTATTTCCAAAAGTATTTCTGCAATGAGAGGTTAATCGCTGACCATAATCTAGCAGGCGCAATTCTTCGAACGGGTTCAGGCCAATATGGCTATCAGTTCCAATAGACCAATTCCCTTTTTGCACTAAAAATGAATCAAGTGGAAACAATCCATCTCCTAAATTACCTTCCGTTGAGGGGCAAAGTACGATATTGGCTCTTGATTTTGCCAATCCTGCAACCTCATGATGATCGAGATGCGTTGCATGTACCAAATGAAAATTCTCATTCAATTCGATATTTTGTAACAACCATTCCACAGGCCTCATGCCAGTATAGTCTTTACAAGCTTCAATTTCTTTCAGTTGCTCTGCAATATGTATGTGAAATGGTATGTTATGTTGTCTAAATTCAGCTAGTCCAATGATATTCTCCAGGGCCACACCGCGCATAGAATGAATACCAAGCCCAGCTGAGCAATTGGGATATTTCTTTGATATTTCTAATACCTTATGGTAAAGATCTAGGTAGTCATCGAGTGAGCTAGAAAGAAATCTCTTTTGGTCTGTTTGTGCAGGAATTCCAAATCCACCTTGTTCGTAATAAATAGGAATAATTGTTAGATTGATTCCCGCTTTTTCAGCTGCGCGTGCAATGCGTTCACTCAGCTCAGCTTTATTCTGATATAGTTTTCCATTTTGATCGTGATGGATATAATGAAATTCAGCAACATGGGTATAGCCGTGCCTTAACATTTCTTGATAAAGCATTGCAGCTATAGATTCCATTTGCTCAGGATTCATAGATAAAGCTAAAGTGTACATAGACTTTCTCCAGCTCCAGAAATCATTCTTTTTTTGATTTGGGGCATGAAGCTCTGCCAATCCGGCCATGGCATATTGAAAGGCATGTGAGTGTGCATTTTGAAAACCTGGCAGTGCATAATGCTGGTGGGCTGAGGTAGCTGTGCTTGCTGAAATATCTGTTATGATACCTTCTTCATCGGTTAATAATGTGACATTTTCATGCCATCCATCGGCTTGTAATAATCCTTTAAAACAAAATTTAGGCATTCAGATGAGAAATTAAATTTTCAAAAGTAGTTTTCAATAATTTTTTAATGCGCTCTGCTTTTTTGGGCTCATAGCTTGTTTCATTATTTGACATGTATAGGTCTTTGCACATCTCAAGCTGAAGTGCATGAATATTTTCGTTTGGATTACCTTTAGACCGCGTAATATATCCACCTTTAAAAGGAGTATTGTGTTTAAGTTCACATGAACCTGACCCTAAGCTCTGAATGGCCTCGTCAATAAAAGTGCTTCCAGCAGTTTTTAAATCGTCATTGCCCAAAATGAAATCAGGAAAATCCTCTTTTTGAATGGTTTCAACATTTCTGCGGATAGAGTGCGCATCCCAAAACAAAGCTTCTCCAAATGCTGCCTTACAGGATTGAAGTAGCTCATCTATTTTATTGTGGTAGGGCCAATAATACTGCTTTAGTCGTCTTTCAACTTCTTCCTTGTTCGGCTGTAGCGCTTCATTTTTATAAAGCTTTTCTCCAAAAAAGGTTGTAGTAGGGCAGAGGGAGGTAATGATTCTTCCGTCATTGTACAATGATTGGTTTTCAGGTGTTCTATTTAAATCAATCACCCATCTTGAGTAGACCGCCTTGATTATTGTAATTCCCATTTCTTCGGCAAAATCATAAAGGATCTCCAAGAACCAATCTGTATCGTCAGGAGCTTCTATTAGATGCGATTCAAAGTTGTTTTTGAGTTCAGCAGGGAATTCTGTTCCGCAGTGCGGAATGCTAAGTACAAAAGGAACTTTTTTCACCTTAGGTTGAATGAGCGCAAAGGGTTGATTCGGACGGGTCATTTATGTTTTTTTTTCATCAGCAAATATCACTGAATTTTGAGGGGGCTTTTGTTGGCTTCATAGACTGAGAATCAACGAATACAAGTTCTGTATTTGCTGTAGCAATTAAGGTTGAATTTTGGTCTCGAATAACATAACTAAATTCAATTCTAGAGGATTGTATTTTGATGATCTCAGTTTCTATCTTGAGCAGATCATCATATTTTGAGGGCGCAATGTATTTGATCGAAAATGTTCGAACTGGAAGTAAGATTCCTTCAGCTTCCAGCGCTTTGTATGAAACACCTTTGCTGCGAAGGAGTTCTACTCTTGCAACCTCCAAAAATTGTGCATAGTTGCCATAGTAGCAAAAACCCATTTGATCAGTTTCGCCATATCTCACCCGTACTTCTGTGACGTGTTTTAATTTTCCTTCCATTTTACTTTCAATAAAGCTAAAAATTTATTACTTTACAAAAGCTAAACTATCACTTTTATAGAAAGAAAAGTTCTCTTAAGAAAACATTTTAAAAAGTCAATACCCCTAGTGGTTTTTTTTTAACTTTTTTATGAGAACATTTGTACTGTGCAAAGCGGATATGAAAATGAAACATTTTTTATCCCAAGATAAACCAAACTATTAATTTTTTAACTATGAGTAAAAACCACGAAGGTGCATGGGAGTCCTGTCTCAAAGTAATTAAAGACAACATTTCATTGCAAGCGTTTAAAACTTGGTTTGATCCGATTGTTCCGGTCAAACTAGATAAGGATGTTTTAACGATTCAGGTACCTTCATATTTCTTTTACGAATGGTTGGAAGAAAACTACATTACGCTTCTTCGCAAGGTTGTTAAAAAACAATTAGGGGCCGATGGTAGTTTAGAATACAGCATTGTTATGGAGAATAATAATAAATCTTCAAATCCCTACACCGTAAAAATTCCGGCACACAGCTCGAATTCATTAAAGAATTCGCCGGTGAATGTTCCGATCAGTGGAAATGAAAAACAAATCCGCAATCCGTTTGTAATTCCAGGTTTGAAAAAATTAAACATTGAGTCTAATCTCATACCTGCTTTTACCTTTGATAATTTTGTTGAAGGAGAATGCAACAGGTTGGCACGGGCTTCAGGTTTTGCTGTTTCAAATAAGCCAGGAGGAACCGCCTTTAATCCATTGTTGATCTATGGAGGAGTTGGACTTGGTAAAACGCATTTAGCCCACTCAATAGGTATTTCGGTAAAAGAAAACTTTCCCAATAAGACGGTCTTGTATGTTCAGTCTGAAAAGTTTGCGCATCAATTTATCGATGCGATTAAGAACCAATCAACAAATGATTTCGTTCACTTTTACCAGATGATTGATGTCTTGATTATTGATGATGTTCAGTTTTTTGCAGGAAAAGAAAGAACGCAAGATGTATTCTTTTCAATTTTTAATCACCTGCACCAAAATGGAAAACAAATTGTATTGACTTCGGACAAAGCACCGGTTGAAATGCAAGGAATGGAACAACGATTATTGTCTAGATTTAAGTGGGGACTTTCAGCTGATTTAGGTACGCCCGATCTTGAAACAAGGATAGCCATTCTTCAAAAGAAAATGTATGGAAGCGGTATTGAACTTCCCAAGGAAGTTGTTGAATATTTAGCTTACTCAATCAATACCAATGTAAGAGAAATTGAAGGTGCATTGAATACACTTTTGGCGCAAGCTTCATTGACCAAGAAGGCAATCACGTTAGAGCTTGCTAAGCAAATGGTAGACAAGTTTGTAAGAAGTACGGCACGTGAAGTGTCTATCGAATACATCCAAAAGGTAGTTTGCGATTACTTCGATCTTCCAATTGAAATGCTTAAATCAAAAACAAGAAAACGTGAAGTAGTTCAGGCTCGTCAGATTTCTATGTATTTTTCGAAAAAGATGACCAAATCATCTTTAGCCAATATCGGCGCACACTGCGGCGGTAAGGATCATGCTACTGTTCTTCATGCCTGTCGAACGGTTGTAAACCTATCCGAAACAGATAAGCAATTCAGACATTATCTTGAGGAGCTTGAGAAAAAATTAACCATTCAATAAATTAATCTAACATGTCTTTCCCTTACTACATAGAGCTTATACTTTTTGGCTTATTTATTTTCTTGCTGCTAAAAACCTTTATTGTTGTTAAAGAAGCTTCTGCAGCGGTAATCGAAAGGTTTGGTAAGTTCCAATCGATTCGTAAATCTGGTTTATCCCTCGTCATTCCTTTTATTGATAACCGAACCGCAACCGTTAACCTTCGTGTTCAGCAGCTAGATGTAACCATTGAAACGAAAACATTGGATAACGTATTTGTGAACCTTCAGGTTTCTGTTCAGTATCGTGTAAGGAGAGAGTTTGTAAAGGAAGCTTACTACTCTTTAGACAATGCTAAAAATCAGATTGCTTCATATGTCTTTGATGATGTGCGCGCTGAGGTGCCGAAGCTTGAGTTAGATGATGTCTTCGCAAAGAAAGAGGATATTGCGATAGCGGTTCAAAATAATATCTCTCAGAGTATGGCCGAATATGGTTACGCGATTATCAAAGCTTTGATTACGGATATTGATCCTGACCACAAGGTAAAAGACGCAATGAACCGAATTAATGCGGCCAAAAGAGACCGCGAAGCGGCTCATGAAGATGGTGAAGCAAAGAAAATTATGATTGTAAAACAGGCCGAAGCCGAAGCAGAGTCCAAACGACTTTCTGGTGAAGGGATTGCACAGCAAAGATTAGAGATTGTTCGTGGATTCAAAGAATCCGTTGAAGATTTCAAGAAGTCACTTGATACAGTGACCCATGAGGAGATCATGCAGTTCGTATTGATGACTCAGTATTTCGATACCATTAAAGATATAGGGGCAAATTCCAAGAATTCTTCAATTTTAATGCCTCATTCTCCCGGTGGTATGAGAGCATTCCAAGACCAAATTATATCAGGTACTTTTGTGGGTAATAAACTCAATGAAAATGAGACAAAAGCGCAATCTGAACCTGATTCTTAATTAAAAAGGGCTATTAACTCAGTTGGTTTAGAGTGTCACCTTGACAGGGTGGAAGTCACTGGTTCGAATCCAGTATAGCCC